>JBFMEX010000034.1:0-53030 GCA_040752215.1 Pseudomonadota bacterium
GGCGCGGGCGCCAGCGCCTCCTTGGCCGCGGCGCGCGGCGTCTCCGGCTCCGCCTCCTGCGGCGCGGCGCTGGTCAGGATGCGCCGGCCGTCGGGCTCGACGCGCTCGGTGAGGCCCTCCGTCAGCCCCTCTTTGACGAGATCGTACCAACAACCGGCCGCGCGCCCCTTCTTGCCTTCGTAGCCGGCGACGTAGAGCCGGTCGCGGGCGCGCGTCATGGCGACGTAAAGCAGGCGGTTGTACTCCTCCTTCTCCCGCGCCAGGGCGGCGGCCGAGGCGGCGGCCATCGTCTCGAGCCGGCTCGCGCCCTTGATCGACCATACGAACGGCGGCGGCACGCCGAGCGGCCGGCGCGCATCGGCGATCTCGAGCAGATTGGCGCGCTGGCCATTTCCCGTCGGCACCGAGCAGGTGTCGGGCAGAATCACGATCGGCGCCTCGAGTCCCTTGGCGCCGTGCACGGTCATGATCCGGACCTCGTTGCGGCCGTGCTCCATGTCGCGCTTCACCTCACGCTCGCTCTCGCGCAGCCAGGCGAGAAATCCGGTCAGCGACGGCGGCGCGCCCTCGTCATAGCTCATGGCGAGGCCGAGCAGCTCGTCGATTGCGTCGGCCGCCTCCGCGCCGAGTCGCTGCAACAGCGGCGCACGCATGCCCTCGCGGTCGACGAGCCCGGACAGGAACTCGAACGGCGGGGCGTAGTCGGCCTTCGCGCGCCAGCGCTTCAGCGTCTCCTGCGCGGCGCGAAACCGCCCGTCCCGGTCGCGCGCGCCGATCAGCGCCGACCAAAGCGTACCCTTGCGAGCGTGCGCGATGGCGAGCAGGTCGTCGTCGTCGAGACCGAACAGAGGGCTCTTCAGCACCGTCGCCAGCGCGAGATCGTCCTCCGGCAGCGTCAGGAAGTCGCCGAGCGCGATCAGGTCGGCCACCGCCGGCTGCTCGGTCAGACGCATGCGGTCGGCTCCGGCGACCGCGATGCCGCGCGCCTTGAGCGCGGCCAGCATGACGGGCGCGAACGGGCGGCGGCGGCGCAGCAGGATCAGGATGTCGCCGGCGGTGATCGGCCGGTCCTCGCTGGCGAGCCGCTCGCCGCCGGTCAGCCAGCCGGATATAGTGTCGGCGATGCGCTCTGCGAGCCGGGCGACGGGAGAGGGATCGCTCCGCTCCGCGAGCGGCCGCCACGCGTCGGCAGCATCCTGGTCGAGCGGTGCCTCCGTCGGCCAGATCTCGACGAGCCCCGCCTGTCCGAGGCGTCGCGCCGCATGGCGGATCGGCCTCGCATCGCTCGTCAGGCCCGGCGTGCGCGCTGGGCTCGCGAACACCCGGTCGACAGCGTCGAGCACCGGCGTGACGGTACGGAATGAGAGATCTAGCGGCACCGTGCGGAAGCTGAGGCCGGCTTCCGCTGCGGCGGCCTCGAACAGCCGCCCCTTGGCCGCGAACTCTTCCGGCGCGGCGCCCTGGAAGCTGTAGATCGACTGCTTCTCGTCACCGACCGCGAACAGCGTGCGCAGCAATTCGCGCGCGCTGCCGCCGGAGTAAAACTCGGCCGCCAGCGCCTCTATGATGCGCCACTGCGCCGGGCTCGTGTCCTGACTCTCGTCGACGAGGATGTGATCGAGCCCTCCGTCGAGCTTGTAGAGCACCCATTGCGCGGCGCTGCTCGGCGCCTCGTGACGCGCCGGATTGAGCAGCGATGCGGTCTTGGCGATGAGATCGTCGAAGTCGAGTGCGGCGCGGCGCGCCTTCACCAGCGTGTAGCGCTGCATGACGGCGCTCGCGAGCCGGAGCAGCGCGGTCGTTGCCTCGGCGGCATCGATGGAGCGCCGCTCGGCAATGCCGCGCGCGAACGTCTCGCGCGCCGCACCGAGGCGCTCCGTGAGGCCTGGGTCCTCGGCCCGCATCGCCTTGGTGATGAACGAGCGGTCGGTGCGCGGCTGGTCCTCCTTGGTGAGCAATGCCCGGCGCAGTGCCTCGATCCGCGCCTCGGTGGAGTTGGCGCGCCGCGCGGCGTCGAGCGCCTCGGCGGTCTTGCGATCCGTCTCCTTGGAGCTGCGCGCCAGCAGCTCTGCGCCTCGCGCGACGTCCTGCGCGCTGATCGCACGCGCAAGCTGCGCCTCGACCGCCGCCCGGCTCGCATCGTCGGAGAGCCCGAGCGCGCCGCGCACCACGCGCGCCGCGCCGGCGAGCTCGTCGTCGCTCTTGCCGAGATCGATGCGGGTTGCCGCTTCCAGCCATTCGCGCTTGCCGAGTGCGGCCGTCAAGACTTCGTCGAAGCGCTGGTCGACGGCGTGGGTGACGGCCGTCAGCAGGGCGCCGCCGAGCGCCGAGTCGCCGGCACCGGTCGCCCGCGCGAGCACGTGGTCGATTGCCTCGCGGCGCAACTCGTCGGCCATCGCGTCGTCGAGGATGGTGAAGCCCGGCGGCACGTCGGCCTCGAGCGGGAAGCGCTGCAGAAGGCGCTCGCAGAAAGCGTGGATCGTCTGCACCTTGAGCCCGCCCGGCGTCTCGATCGCGCGCGTGAAGAGCGTGCGCGCGAGCGCCTGCTCGGCCGCCAGCGCCGGGCGCCCGAGCAGCTTTGCGAGCCGCGCGTCGAGGTCCTCCGCCGGCAGCGTCACCCATTCGCCGAGCGTGTCGAACACGCGCGTCGACATCACCGCTGCCGCGGCCTTGGTGTAGGTGAGGCAGAGGATGCGCTCGGGCGGCGTGCCCGCGAGCAAGAGGCGCAGCACGCGCATCGTCAGCACGTGCGTCTTGCCCGTTCCGGCGTTGGCGCTGACCCACGCCGAGGAGGTGGGATCGGCGGCGTCCGACTGTGCGCGGCTCGTCCGCTCGAGCGCCTTTGCAATCGCATCGGCGAGGCTCTTTCCGCTCATGAGCCCTCCTCGCCGCCCTGCCCGTACCACTCGGCGACGCGCGCGAGCCCGGCATAGTCGTCGAAGCGATAGTCGAATCCGGCGCGTCGCAATGCCGTATAGGGCGTCGCCTCGGCGTCGAACTCGGCGACCAGCCGCGTCAAGTTGTCGAGCGCCGCCGCGGCCAGCAGCCCGACATCGTCGGCCGCGACCATGCGCTCCTCGCCGGGCGGCTCGCCGCCGCTGGCGCGGATGTAGCGCAGCGCCGACACGACGCTGGCGCCGAGACCTTCGAACCCGCCGCTTGCCGCGATCGCCGCCTCGAGCGGCAGCTGGGGCGCGAGCAGCCGGGTGACGGCGGTGTCGGATGGCAGCTGCCCCGTCTTGTAGTCGGTGATGACGAGGCTTCCGCCGGTGACGTCGATCCGGTCGGCGCGCGCGGTCAGCACGAATGCGCCCGCCGGGGCGTCGATCTCGCGCCGGCCGGCGACCTCGGCGACGACCCGCGCGACATCCGATCGCCGCGCCGGCTCGGTGTCGGCGAGCCAGCGCGCGAAGCGCTCGAGCCGCGGCCGCCAGAACGCGGCCACGCGCGGGCTCGTCGCGAAGGGCGCCAGCACCTCGGCGATGATCGCGCCGAGATCGCGCGCGCAGTCGTGCGGCAGCGCCTCGGGGAAGCGGTTGGCGAACCGCTTCATGATCTCGTGCGTCAGCATGCCTTTCAAGGCGGCGTCGGGCGACTGGCCGAGCGGCGGCAGCGCCTCGAGCATCAGGATGTGGCGGGCGAAGATCGCATACGGGCTCGCGATCCAACTTTCGATCGCCGACACGCTGAGCGTCCGCGGGCGCAGCGCGACCGGTGGTCTCGGCGAAGGCGGCTTGATGCGGATCGGTGCGACGATCTGGTCGCGCGCACGTGCCCACGCAAGCCACGAGCGATCGCGCTCCAGCGCGCCGCCGAGCCCGAGGCCGTCGAGCAGCGCGTCGAGACGCATCAGCCAGCGCGAGGGGACGGTCGGCACGCCGGCGACCTTCTCGGCCCGGGTGAGATAGACGCGTCTCGCGCCGAGCAGCGAGGTGAAGTCGTGCGCTGCGTGGCCGAGCTTCTCCTCCGGCGAGGGGAGCGCGAGCGCGCGGCGCATCGGCCGGTTGAGCCACGGGCCGGGATCGACCGTCTCCGGCCATGTTGCCTCGTTGAGCGAGCCGAGCACGACCACGTCGGGCCGCTGCAGGCGCGCCTCGAACGGCCCCCAGATCGCAAGCCGCGGGTGCGCCGGCACGCGCGGGCGGACGTTCTCGGTCGCGACCAGGCTGCGGTAGAAGTCAGCGTAATCGCCGGCCATGATCGCCGGCGCCGGCATGCTCCTGTCCATCAGAGCGGCGAGCAGCATCGCAGCCTCCTCGCCGGCCTCGCCCTGATAGAGCGGGGAGCTGCCCTCGGGCAGCGCCTCGGCCGCAGGCAGGGCGGCAATGCGCTCCGCCGCGTCGGCGTGCGCCTTGGCGAGCCGCGCGAGCGGGATCGGTTCGGCCTCGGCGAAGATCGCGAGCAGCGGCTCGTAGGCGTGCGCCAGCCGTTCGACGAGATCGCGCGCCGCCTCCCAGTCCTCGGGCCACAGCCGGCCGACCGCGCGATCACGGCGGGATTTCTCCTCGCGCACCTCCCGCTCGGCGCGGGCGAGCGCCGTGGCGACGCCGTCGAGCCCGCGGTCGAGATAGGTCGTGCGGAACGCGGCCAGCTCGAGGTAGCGCGCCGTACGCCGGACCTCGAACGGCGTCAGGCCGAGCCGGGTCAGCGGATGGCGCAATAGGGCCATCAGCCGCGCCGGCTCAAATTCGTGCTGGATCGCCTCGATGACGAGGTCGAGGAACGCGCCCGGCACCGTCTTCGGGAACGGCCGGCCGGCAGAATCGTCGACACGGATACCCCACGCCTCGAGCCGCACCGCGACGCGGCGCGCGAGCCGCCGGTCTGGCGAGACCAGTGCCGCCGTGCGTCCCGGCGTCTCCAGCGCCTCGCGCAGGATCAGCGCCACCGCCTCGGCCTCGTCCTCGGCGCTCGGCGCGGCGAGCAGCGTCAGGCCGTCGAGGCCGGCGGCGATCGCGGCGCGGTCGGCGGTCTCGGCGAAGCCGCGCCACAGCCCGGTCGTTCCCGCGGGACGCATCGCCTCGCTGACGAGCCGTGCGCGGGCGTTCTCGGCGGTGGTCGGCGGCGCTTCTGTGAGCACGCCGACGTCCGCGCGGCGGACGCCGAGCCGGTCGAGCAGGACCTTGAGGCCGTACTGGGGATGCTCGGGATGGCGCTCGGCGGTCGGATCGGTCGGTGCGATCGCTTGCCAGCTCGCCTCGTCGAGGTCGAGGTCGAGACCGGGCAGCAGGATGGCGGCGTGCTCGAGACGCAGCACCTGGCGCATCAGCTCGGCGGTGGCGGGGATCGAGCCGGTGACGCCGGCCACGATCACCGGGCCCGCTGGCGGATGCGCGGCGAGCCGGGCCGCCTCGGCGAGGATCAGCCGGTTGCGCCGGTCGGCCGGGCTCAGCAACTCGCCGGCGGCGAGATAGGCCGGCCACAGCTCGGTCAGGATTTTCAGAAAGTCGATCGTCTTCCGCCAGTGTGCGCTGAACGTGTCGGGCACCAGCTCCTCGAGGCGGCCAAGGCTCACGCCCTCGGTCTCGATCATATCCATCAGCCGCGCCAACTCGGCGGCGAGTCCGGACGCCTTGGCCGGCGTGTCGCGGCCGAGTGCGGTCGGATCGGGCCCGAGGTGGGGCGTGTCGGAGCTCCGCTTCGCCGCCTCGCCCTCGGCCGCGAGCCAGCGCATGACGAGCTGCGTCAGCACCAGGCGGCGCTCGAGGCTGCCGATCGCCGGCGGCACCTCGGCGCTGCCCGCGGGCGCGCTCCCGCCACCGGCAAGGCTCGAAAGGATGCCGAGGTCCTCGTCGGCCTCGGCGATCGGCCGCATCGCCGGCAGCAGCATCGCCGGCCGGCGAGCGCGGGCCAGGAACGCATCGTTCAGCGCGCGTGTTGCGCGCCGAGTCGGCAGCAGGATCGTATAGTCGGTGAGCGCAAGCGCATCGGGCGCGCGGCCACCGGTCGCCGAGAGGTCGCCGGCGAGAACGGCGCGCGCCAGCTCGTCGAGGAAGCTGCGCCCCGGCGGCACGGTGTAGATGCATGCGCGATCAGCCATGCCGTGCCTCCTCGGCCAGCCGCCGCTCTGCCGCGGCGACCGCCTCGGGCGCGCCGACGTGCATCCATTCGCCGTCGAGCACGACTCCATAGAGCCGCCGCTCGGCGATCGCGCGATCCCACACCATGTTGAGCGAGAACGCGCCCGCCGGCGCGTCCGACAGCAGCCGCGGATGGAGGATCGAGACGCCCGTGAACACGAGGTCGGTTTCGGCGTCCTTCGGCCGGCGTGCGAGGCGATGCTCGTGATCGAGCGAGAAATCGCCGCGGCCGTCGTAGCCGAGGCTCGCCTTGCGCTCCGCGAGCAAGAGCAGGCTGTCCATGCGCTCCTCGTCGAAGGCGTCCATCAGCCGCGCGAGGTTCGATGCGCGCCGCTCGATCCACACCGAGTCCGAGTTGTGCACCAGGAACGGCCCGGCGCCGAGCGTGGCCAGCGCCTTGACCACGCCACCGCCCGTGTCGAGCAGCGCCTCGCGCTCGTCCGAGATGACGATTTGCGGTGTGCGACGGCCGGCGAGATGGCGCTCGATAGCGTCCGCCATGAAGTGCACGTTGACGACCGCGCGCGTGATGCCCGCCGCCGCCAGCCGGTCCAGCACGTGGTCGATCAGCGCCCGGCCGGCAAGCGGCACGAGCGGCTTCGGCACGCGATCCGTCAGCGGCCGCATGCGCGTGCCGAGCCCGGCGGCAAGCACGAATGCAGTCGTGATAGGGCTCATGAGCGGCTCCCGCTGTCGGCGGTGGGAACGGCCGGCTGTCGCGCTCTCGCCTCGGGCGGGAAGGCGCGCGCGTAGAACTCGCGTAATGCGGCGAGCCGCGGATGGGCGAGGTCGCGCTCGAGATAGCGCCAGATGCGCGGCAGGTGCGCGAGATAGCCGGGCTTGCGGTCGCGGATCGCGAGTCGCGCGAAGATGCCGAGGATCTTGGTGTTGCGCTGAGCGCCGAGCGCCGCATAGGCGAAGCGGAATTGCGCCTCGTCGAAGCCGGGCTCGGCCCGCGCCGTCTCGGCGCAATAATAGTTGAGCAGCTCCGCCGCCAGTGCCTCCGGCACGTCGAGGCGCGCGTCCTGCAGCAGCGACACGAGATCATAGGCGGCGGGCCCGGCGAGCGCGTCCTGGAAGTCGATCACGCCAACGCGCGCGAGCCCTTGTTGTCCGGGCCGCCAGATCAGGTTCGGCGAATGAAAGTCGCGCAGCACCCACCCCTCGCGCATGCTGGCGAGCGCGGCGAGGATGGGCGCCCACACAGCCGTGAAGGCATTCCGGGCGTCGGCATCCGCCGGCGCGCCGGTCATCGCCGGCCACAGCCAGTCGGGCAGCAGCTCGGTCTCGATGGAGAGCGCCGCAGCGTCGTAGTCGGGAAGGCGGTGGCTCGTGCCATCGGGCAGCGGCAAGGCGTCCGGCACCGGCGCGCGCCGCAACGCGAGCAGCACGTCGACGGCGGCGCGCCACAGCTGGGCCTGGCTCGCTCCAGCGGCGAGTGCCGCCCCGAATACGCCGTCGCCGAGATCCTCAATCAACAGCAATCCCTGGTCGAGGTCGTGGGCCAGCACGCGCGGCGTGGCGATGCCGGCTCGCGAGAGCGCGGCAGCGATGGCGACGAACGGGCGTACGCCCTCGGCGAGGTGGGCGATGCGGCTGTAGGGCAGTCCGTTGTGGATCGGCGGGCCGTCGGGCTGCGCCGGCCAGTCCATCACGACCGCGCTCCGCCCATCGCGCGCGATCAGGCGGGCGTAGCGCCGTGGCGAGGCATCGCCTTGCAGATAGCCGAGCGAGATGCCGCCGCCGCGCCAGCCGGCATCCGCGACCAGCCGATGCAGCGCCATCAGTCGCGCGAGACGCGGCGCCCAGTCGCCATGGCCAGTGAGCGTGACCGTGCGTCTGTCACCGCTACCCGCCGATTCCGCGAGGTGCACGGCGAGATGGCTCCCGGTCACCGCCTCCGGCGCGCGCTCGGGCCACTCGACTAGCGCAACCCCGCGCGCCAGCGCATCGCCGAGACCCAGCTCTTCGATCTCCGCCGGATCGGCGAGCCTATAGAGATCGAGATGAGCGACCGGCATCCGCTCGGTCTCGTAGGTCTGCACCAGCGTGAACGTTGGGCTCGGGATCTCCTGGAGCCGCCCGCCGGAGAGGCTGGTGACGAGCGCGCGCGCGAGCGTGGTCTTGCCGGCGCCGAGGTCGCCCGCGAGCGCGACGAGATCGCCGGGCCGGAGCCAGAACGCGATCTCCTCCGCGAGCCGGCGCATGCCGTCCTCGTCGAGACTCTCGAGAACCCTGGTGATCACATCCGGCCCCGTCGTCCCTCGCGCCCCCTGCCGGGGTGATCCGTGGCGCGAAACGGGGCGGTTGTCAAAGCCTCGGGAGGTCATGCACCGGGCGCTCAGGCGACCCGTCCTTCCGTGTCGTCGCTCGGCTCACCGGCGCCGATGCCCCGCTCGGGAAATCGCACCATTGCGCGCGTGCCCTGGCCCGGCACCGAGGTGATCTCGAGCGTGCCGCCATGGGCCTCGACCAAGCTCTTGGCGATCGACAGGCCGAGCCCCGCGCCGCGGTGATTGGAGCCCTGGCTGCGGCTCTCGAAGCGCTGGAACAGGCGCTTCTGCTGATCGAGCGGAATGCCGACGCCCTGGTCCTCGACCTCGAAGGCGATGCTACCCGCCTCGCGCCAGCAGCTCAGCCTGACGACCCCGCGCGGGCGCGAGAAGCCGACCGCGTTGGCGAGCAGATTGTACAGCACCTGGCGTACGCGATGCTCGTCGGCGACGAACGATCTGGCATCGTCCGCGACCGCAAGGTCGAGCGTGATCCCGGCCTGCTCGGCGCGCTCGGCAACGCCGGCCACCGCGGCGTCGATCACCGTCCGGATACCGACCGGCACGAGCTTCAGCTCGAGCGCCCCGGCGTCGATGGTCGCGATGTCGAGGATGTCGTCGATGATCGCGAGCAGGGTTCGCGACGACGAGCCGATGTCGGCGACGTACTCGTGCTGGCGACCGACGAGCGGCCCGGCGATGCCGCTGGCCAGCATCTCGGTGAAGCCGATGATGTTGGTCAGCGGAGTTCTCAGCTCATAGGACACGTGGCCGATGAACTGGTTCTTCAGCCGGTCGGCGGCGACCAGTGCCTCGTTGCGCTCCAGGAGGGCGCGCTCGTAGCGCTTGGAATCGGTCACGTCGACGAACGTGATCAGCGTGCCGCCGTCCGGAAGCGGCGTTGCGGCGAAGTCGATGACGCTGTGGTCGGGCCGCACCATCTGCCCTTCGATCGCGTCCCGCTCGTCGGAGAATGCGGTCACCGCGCGCGACAGCCGCCGCCATGTGCGCGGCTCGTCGTAGAGCACCCTGACGAGGGCGATCAGCTCGTCGATGTGCGGCGGCGTGCGCGCCAGGGATTCGCGCTGCAGCTTCCAGATCTGCGCGAAGGCGCGGTTGTGCAGCTTGATCCGCCCGTCGGTGCCGAACACGACGACGCCTTCCTGCAGGCTGTCCAGCGTCTCGCGCTGCACGCTGATGAGCGCATTATAGTTGCTCTCGAGCGCGAACCGCTCGCTCTCGTCGACGTAGAGATGCGTCACCCCGCCGTCGGGGCGCTGCTCGGAGAACACGTGCAGGATGCGCCCGTCCGGCAGGTGCCACCAGTCCTCGATGCCGGCGCCGTTGCGGTAGCAGGCCAGCACCTTGCTCTTCCACTCGCGATAGCTGACCGTTTCCGGCAGCCGACCGAGCTCGCGCAGGCGGTCGAGGATGCTGCCGTCGGAGGGCTTGCCCGCCAGCCATTCCGGATCGAGCTGCCAGAGCTTGAGGTAGGCCTCGTTGAAGAAGGTCAGCTTCTGCTCGCGATCGAAGATGGCGACCGCCGTGGCGACGCGGTCGAGCGTGCGGTCATAGGCGGCGACCTGCCGGTCGAGCTCGCCCTTGGCACTCTCGATCGCAGCGACGTCGATCGCTGCGCCGGCGGTCGCGTCCTCGAGCGGCAGCACGATCACGTCGTGCGGCTTCCTCTCGCCGCCGACCACCAGCGCAAGTCGGTCGCGGTAGGGCACGCCCGGGGTCAGTCGCCGCGTCATCGCTTGGCGCTGGCGCGATTCGAGCAGCTCGATCTGGCGCTCGATCACCTCGTCCTCGCCCGCCGCCTCGACTGCCGTGACGTAGGCCTTGTTGACCCAGCTGATGCGGCCGTCGGCGCCCTTGAGCCAGACAGGAATCGGCAGCGCGTTGAGCAGCGCCCGGCCGGAGCGGATGTCGCGCGCCAGCCACTGGTGCTGATCGATGATGCGCGAGAGGTCGCGCCGGTAGCCGGCGACGTCGCGCAGGCGCAGCACCGCCCGCCCGCCGGCGGCGCGGCCGTCTGCATCGAGGTGCTCGCCGAACCGGGTCTTGAGGATGATGCTGAACGGGCGGCCCTCGGTGAACAGGCGGTCGAGGTTGGCCCTGAGGCTTTCCGCCGATCTCGGCTCCAGCCACTGCCCGAACCGCAGCAGGTCGGTCTGCTCCTTCGGGATGCCGGCGACGTCGGCCAGCGTGTGCGCCACCACCTTGAGGCCCTGGCCCTGCTCCCAGTAGACCAGCACCTGCGGTTCGGCCTTGATGATCGATTCTGCGGTGGCGAGGTTGCGCCTGAGCTCGGCGCTCTCGGCATGCACCTGCCGGGTCAGGCGTCGTGCGATCGCCGTCGTTCGCCACACCATCAGCCCGGCTACCAGTGCCGCCCCCGCGACCAGGGCGGCCAGCAGCAGCTGGTCGATGTCGATCTTTGCTCCGGCTCCACCCTGCCGGCTTACCACGCCGAACGTCAGCGCGGCGACCGTCGCCAGGCTCGCCATCAGCAGCAGCACCAGCTCCCGGCGCGTCTGCCGTGGCCGGCTATTGGTGGAAAGGGGCTGCATTCGCGTTCCGGTCGAGCCTCCGAGCCGGCCATCGGCCGACCGCCTGGGTGCACTGGCAACGCAAACGAAGGGCGGCCTCGGCCGCCCTTACGACCCATCGCTTCCGAGGGGCGAATCACCGTGAAAGTATGGTCCTGCCGCGCCCGATTGGCCAGCGCAGGCGGGCCTCGCCACCCACCGATCCGGGGCCATTCAATTCTCGGTCGCCGGCGCACACCCTCGCCCGGAACGGGAGAGGGTGCCCGAAGGGCGGGTGAGGGACGTGCCGCGGGCGATGCCGCCGCCAGGGGCCAGAACCCTCATCCGCCCCTTCGCGGCACCGGATCAAGTCCGGGGCAAGCTCTTCTCCCGACGGGAGAAGGAAGGCGGTGCGGCGCAGAACGAACTGTATCGCCCTGCCGGCCGATCATGATCAGTAGCGGTAGTGGTCGGCCTTGTACGGTCCCGCCGGATCGACGCCGATGTAGGCGGCCTGATCGGCTCGGAGCTCGGTCAGCCGGGCGCCGATCTTCTTCAGATGCAGGCGCGCGACCTTCTCGTCGAGGTGCTTTGGCAATGTGTAGACCTTGCGCTCGTACTTGCCGGGATTGGCGTAAAGCTCGATCTGCGCCAGCGTCTGGTTGGTGAACGAGGCCGACATCACGAACGAGGGATGCCCCATCGCGTTGCCGAGGTTCACGAGCCGTCCCTCCGACAACAGGATGATGCGCCGCCCGCCCGGGAATTCGATCTCGTCGACCTGCGGCTTGATGTTGACCCACTTGAAGTTCTTGAGGCCCGCGACCTGGATCTCGTTGTCGAAGTGGCCGATGTTGCACACGATTGCGCGGTCCTTCATCGCCCGCATGTGGTCGACGGTGATGACGTCCTTGTTGCCGGTCGCGGTGACGAAGATGTCGGCGCGCGGCGCGGCATCCTCGATCGTCGTCACCTCATAGCCTTCCATCGCCGCTTGCAGCGCGCAGATTGGATCGATCTCGGAGACCATCACCCGGCAGCCGGCGTTCCTGAGCGAGGCGGCCGAGCCCTTGCCGACGTCGCCGAAGCCGGCCACGAATGCGACCTTGCCGGCCATCATCACGTCAGTGCCGCGGCGGATGCCGTCGACCAGCGACTCGCGGCAGCCATAGAGGTTGTCGAACTTCGACTTGGTCACGCTGTCGTTGACGTTGATCGCCGGGAACAGCAGCTTGCCGGCCTTCTGCATCTCGTAGAGGCGATGCACGCCGGTCGTCGTCTCCTCCGAGACGCCCTTGATGCTCTTGGCGACCTCGCCGAACCATCCCTTGGGCTTCTCTTTGAGCGTCCGCTTGATCAGCGCGAACAGGATCTCCTCCTCCTCCGAGCCGGGCTTGTCGAGGAAGGCCGTGTCTCCGCTTTCGGCGCGCACGCCGAGGTGGACGTACAAGGTGGCATCGCCGCCGTCATCGAGGATCATGTTCGGCATGCCGCCGTCGCCCCACTCGAACAGCTTCCGCGTGTAGTCCCAGTACTCGGTCAGGCTCTCGCCCTTCCAGGCGAACACCGGAATGCCGGCGGCGGCGATGGCCGCGGCGGCGTGGTCCTGGGTCGAGTAGATGTTGCACGACACCCAGCGGATGTCGGCGCCGAGCGCCTTCAGCGTCTCGATCAGCACCGCGGTCTGGATCGTCATGTGCAGCGAGCCGGCGATGCGGGCGCCCTTCAGCGGCTGCTTCGGCCCGTACTCCTCGCGGGTCGCCATCAGGCCGGGCATCTCGGTCTCGGCGATCGCGATCTCCTTGCGGCCCCACTCGGCGAGCGAAATGTCCTTGACGATGTAGTCGGCGGTCGGCATCGGCGGTTCCTTCGGGTTGGGGACGGGCACTCGGCACCTCATCTTGCATGCGTGGCGCGGCGGACGCTGGCCGGAACCCGGCTCGGCGCGCGGCAGACCGGCGCGCGGCGCCCCGTATAGCTTCTTCGGCACGGGGCGGCAACAAGATATAAGCAACTCTTTATGTCCTGCGCTGGGTAGCGGCGCCACGGTACGATCCGTCGTGCGCGATCCTGCGCGGCCACGCGTGACCCCCACCAAGACAAACTGGTTACGAGAACCCTAACAGGAAATGTAAAACTATAGCTAAATCAGGCAAAAAGTCCAAGAATACTAATTTTTTTCCAATATAAACGAACTCAGCCCACGTTCACAGTTACGAAGGTTCGAGCGAATACGCTGTGATCAACTGAATTATTGCGTAGGAGACGCGTCATGTACTCTTCCGATTCGGCATCGGAACGTGCGACTGAGACCCGCGGCGGGACCGCTTCGACCATGTGCGGGAGGTCGTTCATCGAGGACGCGACGGGCGACGTGGCCATGATCTTCGGTCTCATGGCCATCGTCATGGTGTTGTTCGTGGGCGGCGCTGTCGACATGGGGCGATGGTTGCATGCCCGCTCGCAGACGCTTGCCGCCATGGATGCAGCTGTTCTGGCCGGCGCACGCGTCATGCAGCTCGATAGCTCCGACACGGCGGGCGCGATGGAATCGGCGATGAAGTTCTACGCCGAGAACGTCGCCACGCGGATTCCCGTGGAGAACGATACAATCGCGTTCCATGTCACCGACGATGGTAAGTCGGTAACGGCATCCGGCAACGCCTACATCCGCACGCCCTTCATGTCGCTCGCCAGCGTCGAGCGCCTGCCGCTGATCGACCAGGTTGGCGCCGAGTATCCCAAGGCCGAGCTCGCGGTCGGCGGCAACGCCGAGCAGGACGTCGAGATCTCGATCATGCTCGACGTGACGGGCTCGATGAAGGGCCAGAAGCTCGCGGACATGAAGGCGGCGGCAAAGGATCTGATCGATATCGTGATATGGGACGACCAGACGGTGAACTACTCCAAGGTCGCGCTGGTGCCGTTCGCCGAAGCCGTGAATGTCGGGCTGATCGCGCCACAGGTCGCCAACAACATGTCGTCGACCGCCTCGTTCGGCTTCAACAACGGCTGGACGCGCACCTGGAACCTGACCCCCGAGTGCGTCTCCGAGCGCACCACCAGCAAGAAGTTCACCGACGACGCGCCGAACGGCGCCCACAAAGTCGGCCGCGTCTACACGCAGAGCGGCGCGTGCACGCCGACTAACGTCATCGTGCCGCTGAGCAACAACAAGGCCATGCTGAAGAGCACCATCGACAGCTTCGTCGCCAATGGCGCCACAGCAGGCCACCTCGGCACGGCGTGGGCGTGGTACATGCTTTCGCCCAACTGGGGCAACGTGCTCGGCCCCGCTTCGCGCCCTGCCGACTACAGCGGCCTGACCACCAAGGGTCCGAAGGGCCTGCCCAAGCTGCGCAAGGTCGCGATCCTGATGACCGATGGCGACTACAACGTGCAGTACTGCTCGACGGGCATCCGCGACAAGTACTCGAACGGCAACAACAGTCAAAAGGGCAGCTGTACCGCCAACAACGGCAGCTCGACCTATCAGGCTCGCCAGCTCTGCACGGCCATGAAGGCCAAGGGCATCACGGTCTACACGATCGGCTTTGACATCAGCTCGGGCTCGACCGCTGCTGCCACACTTCAGCAGTGCGCCTCCTCGGATCAGACCTTCTATATGGCATCCAACGGCGAGCAACTGCGGCAGGCGTTCCGCGACATCGCCTTGCAGATCTCGACGCTCTACCTGTCGCGGTAAGCGGCACCTCGCGACGGGCATCGGCAAGGGGCGCCCCAAGGCGCCCCTTGTTGCGTTTCTGCTCGGCCAGCGGCCGGCGCGCGCCTTGCAAGTCCCTCCGGGGCCCTGTGGACGAGACTCCAAATCCATCCGAGATCTTTTGCCTAATAATTTGTGAATGTGGAAGTAGTAATTTTATTCAAATCCAGATCATAACAAGAATAAATGAAGCCTTCACTGAGTTTTACATTTCGTATGCTATTCACTTTTGTTAAATCAGTGCGCGTGTATTTTGGCAAAATAGCCTGGAGTGTGCAGGAGGTTTCGCCATGGCTCGTCTTCTCTCCTATCGTTCGTCGGATGGCTCGCCGCCGTCGCGGCGCTCACTCGCCGGATTCGCCCGCGACGCCTCGGGGGACATCTCGCTCATGTTCGGCCTGCTGGCCGTCGCCATGTTCCTGTTCATCGGCGGCGCGGTCGACGTCGGCCGCTGGATGCATGCCCGTACCCAGACCATCGCCGCGCTCGATGCGGCGGTGCTGGCGGGCGCTCGCGTGCTCCAACTCGACGCCGACAACAGCGCCGGGGCCACGCAGGCGGCAGAGGCGTTCTACACCGAGAACACCAAGACCCGCATTCCGCTGGAAACCGATACGATCGCGTTCCAGGCGACCGACGACGGGATGGCATTCACGGCGACCGGCAATGCCTACATCAAGACGCCGTTCCTCTCGCTTGCCAGCATCGATCGCCTGCCGCTCGTCAAGCTGTCGGGCGCCGAGTACTCGAAGGCGGTCCTCGCCGTCGGAGGCAATGCCGAGCAGAGTATCGAAATCTCGATGATGCTCGACATCACCGGCTCGATGGGTGGCCAGAAGATCCTCGACCTCAAGGACGCGGCCAAGGACCTGATCGACATCGTCGTGTGGGAAGACCAAGGCGAGCATACCTCCAAGGTCGCGCTGGCGCCGTTCTCGGCCGCGGTCGATGCCGGCTCGCTGAGCCCCTCGGTCGCGCAGGCGCCGAGCTCGAGCGTCACCTTCAACTTCCGCGACGGCTACAACCGCACCTGGAAGAAGACGTCGAGCTGCGTCTCCGAGCGTCAGGGGGCGGCGGCCTTCACCGATGCCACGCCTACGGGGGCCAACAAGCTGCCGGCCGTCTACACCAGCTCGGGCGGATGCTCGATCACCAATCCCGTGATCCCGCTCAGCAACGACAAGACCAGCCTCAAGGCGGCCATCGACGGCTACGTCGCCAGCGGCACGACGGCCGGTCACCTCGGCACCGCATGGGCTTGGTACCTGCTGTCGCCGAACTGGGCGAGCGTGCTGCCGAGCAACAGCCGTCCGGCCAACTACGGCACATCGGACACGCAGAAGATCGCGATCCTGATGACCGACGGCGACTACAACATGCAGTACTGCAACAACTCGTCCACGACCGGCGCCTCGGCTCCGGACCGGAACGCGAACGGCTACAGCAGCTCGAAGCTGAGCTGCACCGCCGCCAACGGCAGCTCGACCACGCAGGCCCGCACGTTGTGCACCAACATGAAGGCGGCCGGCATCACCGTCTACACGGTCGGCTTCGAGATCGCCTCGGGCTCGACCCCGGACACGACCATGCAGCAGTGCGCGACCAGCCCCGGCCACTACTACAGTGCCCAGAGCGGCGAGCAGCTGAAGCAGGCGTTCCGCGACATCGCTCTGAAGATCTCCTCGCTCTACCTCTCGCGGTAGAGCCGGAAAGCCTCCCCTGCACCGGAGAAGGGCGTCCTCGGGCGCCCTTTTTCGTTCGATCTCGAGGCGCGCTCACCCGTCGGCGACCGCCTCCTCGCCGAAACCACCCTCGACCAGCGCTACCAGCGCCTCCAGCGCCTCCGGACCCTCCGCCCCCTCGGCGGCGATGTGGAGCACGGCGCCGGGCCCGGCTGCCAGCATCATGAGCCCCATGATCGAGGTGCCGCCGACGGTCTGGTTGTCGCGAGTGACGAATATGCGCGCGTCGAACCCCTCAGCACACTTGACGAACTTGGCCGAGGCGCGCGCATGCAGCCCCTTGCGGTTGCGGATCGTGACCAGCGCCTCCGGGCGCTCGCTGTCGAGGATCTCTGGCATGTGGGTGCATCTGCTCGCGGACATCACGATCCGCCGGCCAGCTCCTGGCTCGCCACCTTGATGTACTTGCGCCCCGCCTCGCGCGCCGCCGACACCGCCTGATCGCGCGGCAGCTCGCCGCGGACCGCCGCCAGCTTGACCAGGATCGGCAGGTTGATGCCGGCGATCACCTCGACGTCGGCCTCGTCCATCACCGAGATGGCGAGGTTCGACGGCGTGCCCCCGAACATGTCGGTGAGGATGATCACTCCGTCGCCGGAGTTCGCCCGCCTCACCGCCTCGACGATCTGCTGGCGACGCTGGGCCATGTCGTCCTCGGGACCGATCGAGATTGTCTCGAGCTGCGCCTGCGGGCCCACCACGTGCTCCAACGCCGCGCGGAACTCGACCGAGAGCCCGCCGTGAGTGACGATGACGAGACCGATCATCAGCCGAGTCGCCCCTGTTGGTCGTCCACCCCGCCCGGCGAGCGCCGCATCCTCGTCGGATCGTCGGCTCGCGCAAGCCCCCACCCGGCGCCGGGCGCGGCGCACGGGGCGGAAACTTGGCAAGGGTTCCGGGGCGGCGCAAGCGAAATCCGTTGTCGCTCGTGCTCGTGTGCGGGGATGTCTCTGCCCACGGCCGGCACCGATTCCGTCAGGCTCCGCCGAGCCGTGTGAGCGCCAAAGCCAGCTTGAGCGGGGCCGAGGCCTCGAACGGCGCGAGCCGTACGAGCGCCAGGTCGATGCCGGCGAGCGTCGCCAAGGGGGCCGGATCCGGCAAGCGATCGATGTCGCTCGCTCGGCAAAGGTCGACCACCAGCCGCACCCGGCCCTCCGCCAGATGGGGAACCGCGACGATGCCGACCCCGCGCACCTCCAGCCGCCCCGCGATCGTCGGCGCCGGACGCGCGATCAGGGCGTCGCCCTCCCGGGCCAACAGCACGCAGTCGTCGGCGACGAGACGGAACGGAGCGGGCACGAGCGGCGAGGTGGCGAGGCCGAGGCAGCGCAAGGCGAGGTCCGATTTGCCCGATCCCGAAGGCCCTCGGATCAGCGCCACGCGATCCTCGATTGCAACCGCGCTGGCGTGGATCAGCTCGCCGTCCATGGCGCCACTCGGATCTTCCCGATCAGCCGCGAGCCGGCCCCGAGGCCGGCAGCCTGACCACGAACCGTGCGCCGATCCGTTGCCGCGGCGCACCGCCGCCATCGGCCTCGGCGCCGGCATAAATGTTCTCGGCCCAGATCTCGCCCTTGTGTGCATTGACGATCTCGCGCGAGATCGAGAGCCCGAGGCCGGAGTTGTCGCCGCGGCTCGCATGCGCGGTCGGCCGGTAGGTGTAGAACCGCCTGAAGATTGTCTCGAGCTTGTCCTCGTCGATGCCGGGGCCGCGATCCTCGACCGTGACGAGGATGTCGCCGGCGACGCGTCGCGCGCCGAGCGTGACGGTCTCGCCCTGGTCGGAGAACGAGATCGCATTGTCAGCCAAGTTGGTCAGAACCTGCGCCAGCCGGCCGTCGTGGCCGGTGACGATCAGCGGCGTCGTGCCAGCCCGCTCGTCGAGCGCGAGCGCCAGCGTGCAGCCGCGCCGCTCGGCCTTGTCCGCGAGGATCGTCACCACGCCCCGCATCACCTCGCCGAGATCGATCGCGGTCGTCTGCTGGCGGGCGAGCTCGGCGTCGAGACGCGAGGCCTTCGACACGTCGGTCACCAGCCGGTTGAGCCGCATGATCTCCTTCTGGATCTGCAGGACGAGCTCGTCGCGCTGCGCGTCGGTCTTGGCAAACGACAGCGATTCCGCCGTCGAGCGGGCCGCAGTCAGCGGGTTCTTCAGCTCGTGGGCGACGTCGGCGGCGAACTTCTCGCTCGCCTCGATGCGCCGGTAGAGCGCCGCCGTCATTGCCTTGAATGCGACCGCCATCTGCCCGACCTCGTCCTTGCGGTCCGAGTAGTCGGGCAAGTCGCGTCGCGCGTTGATGTCGTGGCTGACCAGCTCGGCGGTGCGCGAGAGGTGGCGCATCGGCCCGGCGACCGTGCGCGCGAGCAGGAACGAGGTGACGATGCTGGCCAGCAGGCCGAGCCCGGCCAGGGGCCAGATGAACGAGCGCTCCTCGGCCAGGATGTCGTCGATCTCGCCCGGCCGGGTCGACAACAGCAGCGCGCCGAGCATGCTGTCCGCGCGGCTGATCGGCATCGCCATCGACACCATCTGCAGGCCGCGGTCGTCGAGCAGCACCATCGGCGTCTCGGTGCCCTTCAAGGCCGCGGCCACTTCCGGGTAGTACTTGCCGTTGGCCGCCCCGATCTCCTTGTAGACCTGCAGCTCCTTGTCGAGCAGCCAGTAGGTGAGACGGGTCCAGAAGTTCTTGGTCTTGACCCGCTCCTCGGCCTTGGGCGGATCGATGATCTCGCCCTTGGACAGGATCGAGGCCGAATCGACCACCAGATTGCCCTCGATGTCGTAGACCCGCGCACGCACCGTGGTCGGCTCGATCAGCCGCTTGATGAGCCGTGAGATGCGCTCCGGGCGGATCGACAGCTCGAGACTGGCGAGCCCATCGCCGTCGAGGCGCGCCTGCTTGGCCTCGCCGTGCAGCTTCTCGGGATCGAGCTCGATGCCGTAGCGCGAGATCTTGGCGTCGGCGGAGATCGCCGCGGCGATGATCTTGCCCTGGGTGTGCAACGCCTCGCGCTTGGCCGAGATCAGCCAGCCGCTCGACAGGCTGAGATAGAGGATGCCGGCGAGCAGCACCAGGAACCCGAGCAGGTTCGAGACCAGGATGCGGCGCCACAGGCTGCCGGACAGGAAGCGCACCAGAGGCTGGCGACGGTACCACGCCTTGATTGGCGGCCCGAGCGAGGCGAGCCAGCTCTCACTGGCGCCTCTTTGACCCGCGCTGCGGGCACGCCGGGTCGAACGGGCCGACGACGCAGGTACCCGCTCGGAGACGTGCGCGGTCTCTCCCCCGGGCGTCGGATCGGCGCGCGTAAGCAGGACTTAGGCCTCCTTGAACCTGTATCCGACGCCGTACAGCGTCTCGATCACGTCGAAGTCGTCGTCGACCTGCTTGAACTTCTTGCGCAGGCGCTTGATGTGACTATCGATGGTGCGGTCGTCGACGTAGACTTGGTCGTCGTAGGCGGCATCCATGAGCGCGTCGCGGGTCTTGACCACGCCGGGCCTGGTGGCGAGCGCCTGTAGGATCAGGAACTCGGTCACGGTCAGCGTCACCGGCCTGTTGTCCCAGTGGCAGGTGTGGCGCTCTGGGTCGAGCTTCAGCTTGCCGCGCTCGAGCACGCGCGCCGCCTCCGGCTGCACCGCCTGCGCGTCCTTGGGCTGGAACCGGCGCAGGATCGCGCGCACCCGCTCGACCACGAGGCGCTGGGAGTAGGGCTTGGCGATATAGTCGTCGGCGCCCATCTTGAGGCCGAACAGCTCGTCGATCTCCTCGTCCTTGGAGGTCAGGAAGATGACCGGCATGTCGGACTGCTGGCGGACGCGGCGGAGCAGCTCCATGCCGTCCATACGCGGCATCTTGATGTCGAAAATGCCGAGATCGGCCGGCTCCTCGCTCAACGCCTCGAACGCCGCCTGCCCGTCGGGATAGGTGCGCACCTTGTAGCCTTCGGCCTCCAGCGCCATTCTGAGCGAGGTCAGGATGTTGCGCTCGTCGTCGACCAGCGCGATGGTGCTTTTTTCTTTCATGTCCGTCGCCTCTGCGGCTGCCACACACCCTGCCGCGTTTATGACCCCACGTTGTATCAAATGTGGCAGGATCACCATTGTGGAACCATGATGAACCGTATCTGAATAGGATAGCGGCAGCACCGGGGCAAGCGGATGGCCGGAACGGGGATGGCACGGAATGAGCCGAGGAGGGGCGCCGAGGCGGCCCCGGATCGCGTGGCGCGCCGCCTCGTCAGGAGCGCGTTCAAGGGCGCGCTGGCGACCCTGGACCGGTCGAGCGGGCACCCCTATGCCTCGCTGGTGACGGTGGCGACGGATGCCGCGGGCGAGCCGTTGCTGCTCGTCTCGCGGCTCGCGCTGCACACCCAGAACCTGGAGCACGACGCCCGCGCCAGCCTGCTCGTCGACGCCTCGGGCGGCGATGGCGATCCGCTCGCCGGTGGCCGGGTCAGCGTGATCGGCCGCGCCGTGCGCCTCGATCGCGGCTCCGACGCCGCCGAGCGCCGGCGCTTTCTCGCCCGCCATCCGGCGGCGGAGGGCTATGCCAGCTTCGCCGATTTCGCGTTCTGGCGGCTTGTCGTCGAGCGCGCGCACTATGTCGGCGGCTTCGGCCGGATCGTCTCGCTCGCGCGCGAGGACGTCGTGCTCGATCTCGCCGGCCGCGAAGGCCTGCTCGCCGCCGAGGACGACATACTAGCCCACATGAACGCCGATCACGCCGACACGCTGGCGCTCTGTGCAACCCGCCTGCTCGGTGCCGAGCCGGCCGATTGGCGCATGACCGGCATCGATCCCGAGGGGCTCGATCTCGTTGCCGGCGGCGAGGGATTGCGGCTGGATTTCGACTCCCCGATCGGCAGTCCGGCCGAGGCGCGCGTTGCCCTCGCGGCTCTTGCGCGGGCGGCACGCAGCTCGGACTAGACCATCATGTCCGCTGGGGCACGGGGGACATGATGGTCCGGGGGATGGTACAGCAGCCGGCTTGCTGCCGCCCCTGCATGGAAGGTAAGCTTCCCTCGATGGGGTGTTTCGTTTCGACTTTGGGACAGGTTGTTCCCGGCATGCGCTTTGCCTAGTCAGGCCATTACGCCGGAATCGATCGTTGCTGCGAACGTGCCGGCGGCGCGCCATCGCCGGGTGATCGCACCGGCCCGACGCGAGGCGATTCACCTATCGCTGCGCTCGGCATTTGTTTTCCGGACCGGCCGATGTCGGCGCTACCCGCCCTGAGCACAATACGGGACCGCGAAAGATCGCCATGAGCACCGAGCCATCTCGCTACTTCGCCACTGTGGAAACGAACTACCGCAACAACACGCCGGCCGAGCTTGTCGAGCACGCTATCCGGCGCAACGAGGGGTGCCTCGCCGCCACCGGCGCACTTGTGGTTGAGACTGGCCAGCACACCGGCCGCTCGGCGCAGGACAAGTACGTCGTGCGCGACGCCACTACCGAGCCGGCGGTCTGGTGGGACAACTCCAAGTCGATGACGGTCGAGCAGTTCGATCGCCTGCATAACGATTTCATGGAGCTGGCACGCAAGAAGCAGCTGTTCGTGCAGGACCTCTACGCCGGCGCCGACCTCGAGCACCGCCTGCCGACCCGGGTCATGTGCGAGTACGCCTGGCATGCGCTGTTCATCCGCCACATGCTGCGCCGTCCGACCGAGATCGAGCTTTCCGATTTCCGGCCCGAGTTCACGGTGATCAACCTGCCGAGCTTCCGCGCTGTGCCCGAGTACCACGGCACCCGCTCGGAGACGGTCATCGCCTGCGATTTCACGCGGCGCATCGTTCTGATCGGCGGCACGTCGTATGCCGGCGAGACCAAGAAGAGCGTGTTCTCGTACTTGAACTACGTGCTGCCGGCCAAGGGCGTGATGCCGATGCACTGCTCGGCCAACGTCGGGCCGAAGGGCGATTCCGCCGTGTTCTTCGGCCTCTCCGGTACCGGCAAGACGACGCTGTCCGCCGATCCCCGCCGCACGCTCCTGGGCGACGACGAGCACGGCTGGAGCCGCCACGGCATCTTCAATTTCGAGGGCGGCTGCTACGCCAAGACGATCCGTCTCTCGAAGGAGGCCGAGCCCGAGATCTGGGACGCCTCGAATCGCTTCGCCGCGGTGCTCGAGAACGTGATCCTCGACCGCGAGCGCCGCGTCGACTTCGACGACGGCCGGCTGACCGAGAACACCCGTTCGGCCTATCCGCTCGACTACATCGCCAACGCCAGCGAGACCGGCCGCGCCGGTCACCCAAAGAACATCGTCATGCTGGCGGCCGATGCGTTCGGCGTGCTGCCGCCGATCGCCAAGCTGACGCCGAGCCAGGCGATGTATCACTTCCTGTCCGGCTACACGGCCAAGGTGGCCGGCACCGAGAAGGGCATGGGCAACGAGCCGCAGGCGACGTTCTCGACCTGCTTCGGCGCCCCGTTCATGCCGCGTCATCCCTCGGTCTACGGCAATCTGCTGCGCAAGCTCGTCGCCGAGCACAACGTCGATTGCTGGCTGGTCAACACCGGCTGGACCGGCGGCAAGTTCGGCGAGGGTAGCCGCATGCCGATCAAGGCGACGCGCGCGCTTCTGAACGCCGCGCTGTCCGGCGAGCTCAAGGGTCAGCCGATGCGCACCGATCCGGTGTTCGGCTTCCAGGTGCCGCTGGCGCTGGCCGGGGTCGATGCGAAGATCCTCACCCCCCGCGATACCTGGGCCGATGCCAATGCCTACGACAAGCAGGCCGCGGCGCTGGTCGAGATGTTCACCAGGAATTTCGCCAAGTTCGAGGCCCACGTCGATGAGGACGTACGCCTCTCCGCGCCGGCCATGCGGGCCGCGGCGGAGTAAGTCGAGCGACCGCAAGGCAACAACGATCGGCATCCGAGAGGGTGGTCGCGCGACCGCCCTCTCGCTATTGAGCATCTCGTCAGGTGGACTGCGCTGCCTTCGCCATATGCGATGAGGTTAGCCATGGCCCCGTCACGCAACACCGCCGTCGTCACCGGCGGCAACTCGGGCATCGGCTTCGAGACCTCGAGGGCGCTCGCCCGGCTCGGCTGGCGCGTGGTGATGACCGGCCGTAGTGCTGAGCGGCTGGCCGCCGCGCGGGAAGCGATCCGCCGGGAAACCGCGGCCGATATCGACACAGCAGTCGGCGACTTCGCATCGCTCGCCTCGGTGCGCGCGCTCGCCCGCCGCCTCGGAGCCGAGCCGCGCATCGACGTGCTGTTGAACAACGCCGGCATCGCGCTCGCGACCCGGCGCACGACGGCCGACGGCTTCGACATGATGGTCCAAGTCAATCACCTCGCGCCATATCTGCTGACGCGCCTCTTGTTGCCGAGGCTCGTCGCCTCGGCGCCGGCGCGCATCGTCGTCGTCGCCTCGCGCGCGCACTTCGGCGCCAAGAGTTTCGGCTTCGACGATTTCCAGTTCGAGCGGAGCTACGATCTCGTCGAGGCCTACGCGCGCACCAAGCTCTACAACTTGCTGTTCGCGCGCGAGCTGGCGCGCCGTCTCGCCGGCACCGGTGTTACCGCCAACGCGCTGCATCCGGGCGAGATCCGCACCCGCATCGGCCTCGACGGCGATTTCGCCGGGCCACTGCAGCTGCTGATCCGCTTCGCCCACCTGTTCATGCGACCGCAGAGCGAAGGCGCCAAGGTGACGACCTACGTTGCCACCGCTGCGGAGCTCGCAGGCGTGAGCGGGCAGTATTTCACGACCGACCTGAAGGCCGAGCAGCCGAGCCAATTGGCGCTCAGCGATGCCGGTGCCCGGCAGCTTTGGGAGATCAGCGCCGGGCTCGTCGGCCTGCCAGGCGATGAGCCATTGGCGTGAGATCAGCCCTTTTTCTTCTTCGCCGGCTTGCTCGAAGCCGGTTTCGGCAGCGGCTTCGCCAGCGCCGCCGCGACCGCCGCCGGCACGATCACCTGATCGATGACGTGGATGATGCCGTTGTCGGCCTTCACGTCGGCCTTGACCACCTTGCCTGCGCCGGCCATCAGTCCGTTCGCTCGCTTGATGGTCAGCGGGCCGCCGGCAGTCGGGATCGAATATTCCTTGGCCTTCGGCTTCTCCAGCCGCGCGGCCGGGTAGTCGCCGCTGGCGACGTGCGCCTTCACCAGGGCGACGAGCTGCGCCTTGCGCTCGGGCTCCAGCAGCTTGAACAGTGTGCCCCTGGGAAGCTTGCCGAACGCCTCGTCGCTCGGCGCGAACAAGGTCATCGGCCCCTTGCCGCGCAGCGTCGCCTCGAGCCCGGCCATCCGCACCGCGTGCAGCAGCTGGCTGAACCCTCCGGCCTGCGCCGCCGTATCGACGATGTCGGCCGCTCGGGCCGGCGTGACGCTTGCCGTCAGTGCCATCGCCAGTGCCGCAACGAGCGGCGTGGTCAGCATTGCTCTCGACATGTTTCACTCCCCTGGTTTCGCTCGTTGTTCGCGCCCGGCTCGGTGCCGCAACGGTAATTTGGCTCGGATCGACGGCAACACATTTTTATCATGCACTTCAACGCAATCCAGCCGTGGATTCATTTGAATTGTCGGGCGGTGTGTCGTCTGGGCCGCATGCCCCGGAAGGCCTACCGGCGGAAATCGTCGACCGTCAGTAGCGGGAGGAAGGCGAGGCCCGCGGCGGTGAACGCCGCCCCGGCACCCTCCTGGCGATCGACGATGGTCACGACCGCCACCACATGGCCGCCGGCCACTGCGACCGCCTCCGCCGCCTTGATCGCCGAGCCGCCGGTCGTCGTCACGTCCTCCACCACCACTACCCTGCGCCCGGTCAGCGTCTCACCCTTGGCGAGCCCCTCGATCAGGCTCTGCGTGCCGTGCTCCTTGGCCTGCTTGCGCACGAAGAAGGCGCGAATTGGTGTGCCGCGGGCATGGCTGACAGCGGCCACCGCCGCGGCGATCGGCACCGCCCCCATCTCCAGCCCACCGACCAGCTCGGCGCCAAGTCCATCGATCCGCTCGAGAATGAGCGACGCAATCAGGTGCGCGCCGGCCGGGTGCAGCATGGTCGGCTTCATATTGAAGTAGAAGCTGGAGGTGCGCCCCGAGGCGAGCTTCATTTCCGCCCCCTGCTGGAACGAGCGCTCTTTGACGAGCGCGATCAGGGCATCCTTCGGCGTGGCGGCGGGCATCGGCTCCTCTGGTATCTGGCAGGTGGAAGGCTGGTGGCAGGCAATCCGCGTTCATCGTCCTGCTGTCAAGCTGGTCGGGGCTTCCCTCGACAATTCCCCCACCCCATATCACGCGCCACTGCCGGCGGCTCGCGAAACGGGCTATGGTGCCGGCCGCTTCAGTTGGCCCGAGATCCCGGGCACCAGTCGATCGAAAGGACCAGAGGCGATGTTCAATCCCGAAGCGCCGCCCGAGCTCGATGTCGCGCGCTGGCTCAACACCGACGACAAGCTTTCGCTCGCCGGCCTCAAGGGCAAGGTGGTGGTGATGAGCGTGTTCCAGATGCTCTGCCCGGGCTCGGTCAAGCACGCCCTGCCACAGGCCGCGCGCATTGCCGCCGGCTTCGAGGACGGCGAGGTGCAGGTGATTGGCCTGCACTCGGTGTTCGAGGAGCACGCCAAACAGGGCCCGGACGCGCTGCGCGAGTTCGTCGAGGAGCACGAGCTGCCGTTCCCGGTCGCGATCGACGCCGCCGACGCGGGCGATCTTCCCAAGACGTTCATGTCCTACGAGGTGCAGGGCACGCCGACAGTGCTGATCTTCGACCGTCAGGGGCGCTTGCGCCGGCATTATCTTGGCCAAGTCGACGACATCCGCCTTGGTGCCGAGGTGATGGCGCTCGCGCTCGAGGATGTGGACAGCCCGCGCGAGGCCTCGATCGCCATCGAGCGCCGGCTCGCCGCCGCGCTGACCGATCCCAACGCCCACCACCATCATCACGACCACGAGGGCGGCTGCTGCGGCGGCGGCCATGGCCACGACCATCACCACCACGACCACGATCACGCGCATCATCACCACGACCACGCGCACGTCCACGCCGACTCGGCCAAGGCCGGCAAGGGCGGTTGCGGCGGCGGTGGCGGCTGCGGGTGCGGCTGAGCCGTGGACGCACTCGTTATCCGACACCTCGCCTTCGAGGATCTCGGCGTATTCGAGCCGGTGCTCAGGGAACGCGGCTACACCGTACGGACCTTGGAGTCGGGAGTGGAGGCGCTGGCCGTCGACAGCGCCGCGGAGCCGGATCTTCTCGTCGTGCTCGGCGGCCCGATCGGGGTCTACGACGAGCCGGCCTACCCGTTTCTCGCCGACGAGATTGCCCTGGTCGGGCGGCGCCTCGCCTCGGGCCGGCCTCTGCTCGGCATCTGCCTCGGTGCCCAGCTGATCGCACGCGCGGCGGGCGAGAAGGTCTATCCTGGTCCGGCCAAGGAAATCGGGTTCGCCCCTGTGACGCTGACAGCAGAAGGCGAAAGCTCCTGCCTCGCTGCGCTGACGGCGGCCGGCAATATGGTGCTCCATTGGCATGGCGACACGTTCGACCTGCCGCCGATGGCGACGCGGCTCTGCTCAACGTCGATCACACCCAACCAGGCGTTCGGCATCGGACGCAACGTGCTCGCTCTGCAATTCCATATGGAGGCCGATCCACGCCGCTTCGAGCGGTGGTTGATCGGTCACAGCGTCGAACTCAACACCGCTGCCATTGCCATCGCGGATCTGCGCGCGGCTGCGGCTGCGCACGGCCCTGCAGTGGCAGCCGCGGGGGCCAAGGCCTTTGCCCGCTGGCTGGACGGCCTTGACAATAGCGGGTGATCGGGGCCGCCCGGCTATTCCCGGCGCCCCCCGAATCGGCAAATCGTCGCGGCTACAAGTCGAGCGGCGACGAAGGGGATCAGGCATGACCGAGCGCGCATCGGGCTCCAGGCAGCGGACCAGCAGCGACAACGCTGCGCGCACAGACGCGAGCACGCGCAAGGCGAAGCATGCCGGCAAGGCCAGGGCGGAAGGCGCCCGCAAGGGCGGCTACGCCAAGAAGACCATCGCGCTGGTCTACGACTTCGATGGCACCCTGTCGCCGAAGCCGATGCAGGAGTACGCCTTCCTGCCCAAGATCGGCATCGATCCGGCGGCGTTCTGGGCCGAGTGCGGGCGCATCGCCAAAGCCGAGCGCGCCGACCCGCTGATCACCTACATGCACCTCATGTACAAGAAGGCCAAGGAGAAGGGCGTCCGCATCGACCGCGGCGACCTTGTCGCCCAGGGCAAGTCGGTGGAGCTCTTTGCCGGTGTCGAGGAATGGTTCGATGCGATCCGCGACTACGTGGCGATCCGCTCCGAGAGCCAGGGCGTCACGCTGCGCCACTATCTCGTCTCGTCGGGCCTCGTGGAAATCGTCGAGGGCACCACGATCTATCCGCACTTCCACAACGTGTTCGCCTCCGAGTACTGGTTCGAGGCCTACGACCTCCCCTACCCGAAGCGCGTCATCACCGACACCGGCAAGACCCAGTACCTGTTCCGCATCAACAAGGGCATCGAGGATCTGGCCGAAAGCATCAACTCGCACATGCCCGAGGAGGCGCGGCCGATTCCGTTCTCCAACATGATCTACTTCGGCGACGGCGACACCGACGTGCCGTCGATGGCGCTGATGAGGAAGAACGGCGGCCACGCGATCGCCGTCCACCCGCCGGGCAAATCGCGCGCCAAATGCGTTGATCTCTTCAATGCCGGCCGCGTCGACTTCTTCGCCCCCGCCGACTACCGCCGGGGCAGCGAGCTGTTCAAGCGCACCTGCCTGCTGCTCGACCGCATGCTCGCCGACATCCGCGTCCGCGAGGAGGAGTGGCGGTTGGGGAGAGGGGTCCAGAGGTGAACCACCTTCTTCGCCGCCTTGTGCCCACCCTACCCCGTGTCATCCTCGGGCTTGTCCCGAGGACCCAATTCTCCGCTCGCGCGATCGCCGGCATGGCCGGGCAGCGCGAGCAGCGAGGGATAGAGATCGAGCCATTGAGGGTTGTCGCGTTCGATCAGGTTGATCTTCCACTCGCGACGATATCGCTTGAGCGACTTCTCCCTCTGGATCGCGGCCTCGATGTCGGCGAACGGCTCGAAATGCACCAATCGGCCGACACCGTACCGGCTCGTGAAGCGCGAGCCCGAGCCGGCGCGATGCGCCTCGATGCGCCCCAGCAGATCGTTCGTAACGCCGATGTAGAGCGTACCGTAGGTCTTGCTCGCAAGGATGTAGACCCAGTACGTGTGCACGATGTCGCCGCCCGCTCTTCTGACGTCGAGCTTGCGGCACCATGGGTCCTCGGGACAAGCCCGAGGATCACACTCGAGAGCGTTCGCCCCGACCGATGTCATGGCCGACTTGTCCCGACCATCCATCGAGCTGCAAGGCGGACAGGCCGCGCGTGGCCGCGCCCGTGCCGCATCGCGCCACCTGAGCGAGCGGCGCCATGGTTCGCGGGCCGAGCCGAGGATGACAATCGATGGGGTCAAAGCGCCGTGCTTCAGAGCACGAAGTCGCCGCCGGTCAGCGTGTGCACGCCGGCAATCGTGAACGAGACGTCCGCGACACCGTCGCCGGTGGTGTCGATCTCGACCAGCGTGTTCGTGCCGTCGTCGGAGAAGATCACCTGGCCGGCGACGCTCGTGAACGCGCTGCCCGCAAACGTCAGCCCGAGGCCGGTGAAGTCGAACGTGTCTGCGCCTTGCAGGAAGTCGGCGACCACGTCGCCGTCGGCGTCCTCGACCGCCAGAAAGCGGTAGGTATCGGCACCGTTGCCGCCGCTCAGCAGGTCGGCTCCGGCCCCGCCCTCGATGTCGTCGTCGCCCTCGCCGCCGATGAGCGTGTCGATTCCCGCGCCGCCGACGAGGATGTCGTTGCCGCTGCCGCCAAACAGGAAGTCGTTGCCCTCGCCGCCGTCCATCGTGTCGGCGCCGCTGGCGCCGTGCAGCCGGTCGTCGCCGTCGCCGCCCAAGAGCGTGTCATTGCCGCTGCCGCCATTGAGGCGGTCGTTGTCGACGCCGCCGTCGAGAAGATCGTCTCGGCTGCCGCCGACGAGACGGTCGCTGCCGGCCTCGCCGAACAGCTGATCCTTGCCGGCCCCACCGATCAGGCGGTCATTGCCGGCCTCGCCGGTGATGATGTCGTCGCCACTGAGGCCATTGAGCACGTCGCTGCCGTTCGTGCCCTTGATCTTATCCTTGCGGCCTGAGCCGATTTTACGTGCCATGTCTCGATGCCCTTTGCTGATTCCCTCACGTGCCAGCAGCCTTGTCGGCGTTGATGGCGACAATGGGGAGCCTGCTCAGATATCCGACCCTAGTTCTGGCACGTCCGCATCTGAGCATTGCTGGAGCGCGCCAAGCTATCCAAGCCGTCGAGTGGCTCAACGGAGCTTGTCCGCTCCGCCGCTCGACCGATCACGTCGGCGATCAGGCCACGAAATCGTCGACGCTGAGCTGGGCGGCGGAGAAGCCGGCAAGGAACACCCAACCGGTGGCCCCGCTTTCGCCGTCGTCGCCGAACGCCAGCACCGCGCCGGCGCCCCACAGCGGATCGACCGCAGCCTCGATGCTGACCGTGTCGAAAGTCGCGCCCGAGAATTTGTCGACGCCGTCCTCGAAGTCGAGGATCACGTCGTCCCAGCTGCCATCGAAGATGCCGAAGCCGCCGTCGCCGTCGGCGAGCACGAAAATGTCGCTGCCGCGACCGCCGGTCATCCGGTCCGGGCCGGTACCGCCGGCGAGCGTGTCGTCCCCGGCGCCGCCGTCGAGTATGTCGAGGCCGTCGCCGCCGATCAGCACGTCGTTGCCGCGACCGCCAAGGAGGGTATCGTCGCCGTCGCCGCTGTCGAGCAGATCATGGCCGCCGTTGCCCATGAGCTTGTCGTTGCCGGCGCCGCCGTAGAGCTCGTCGTTGCCATTGCCACCTTTGAGCGCGTCGTTGCCCTCGGTGCCGAGCAGCAGATCGTCCCCGCTGCCGCCCTTGATCACCTCGGCCATTGCCTTTTTCGACGAGCCTTTCTTGCGGGCCATATGACGCTCCTGTCCGATTGTTCCCTGACGCAGCGTTTGTGCGTGAAGCGAACTTGCAGGGGCGCCGTTAACGGCCGCTTAGCAATCGGGCGGTGGTTTCCGGCACGTAAAATTCACCACAACTTTGTCTCAACTCGTGGCTCGATTCGGGATCGCCGACGGGCGCGGGCGAGCATGCACGAACGATCGCCGGCTTGGACGCCGCGGCAACTGTGTCACTCGTCGATGGAGTAGCAGGCCGGCCGCCGGCGCCTCACTTCGGCGCCAGCACCATCACCATCTGCCGGCCCTCGAGGCGCGGCTCGCTCTCGACCTTGGACAGCTCAACGAGGTCGCCCTTGACCTTCTGTAAAAGCTGGTAGCCGAGCTCCTGATGCGCCATCTCGCGGCCGCGGAAGCGCAGCGTCACCTTGACCTTGTCGCCTTCCTCGAAGAACCGCCTGATGGCGCGCATCTTCACATCGTAGTCGTGATCGTCGATCGAGGGCCGCATCTTGATCTCTTTGATCTCGACGATCTTCTGGTTCTTGCGCGCCTCGGCGGCCTTCTTCTGCTCCTGGTATTTGAATTTGCCGTAGTCGAGGATCTTGCATACCGGCGGCTCGGCGTCGGGCGACACCTCCACGAGGTCGAGCCCGGCCTGGGTGGCGCGCTCCATGGCGTCGAACCGGCTCACCACGCCGACGTTCTGGCCATTCTCGTCGATCAGACGCACCTCTCGGGCCCTGATCGCGTCGTTGATGCGGGGGCCGGTTTGCTCGCGCTCGGGCGCGCCTCTCAGTGGACGACGGATGGCCGTTTCTCCTTCGATAGCCTCGGTTCCCTCTGGCGCGTCGTCACGGCCTATGCGGCTGGCCTTGGGCCGAGCAAGATCACAGGCACCGGGCCGGCGACGCGAGGGTGGCCGAAAGATCATGAAGAACGGGCGGCGAGTCAAGCTTTCCGGCCCGATCGCGCGAGTGTGGCCCCGCCGGTGATGCCGGTCGGACAGTCTGCGCCCGGGGGGCGGTCATTCTCGCACTATCTGCAATTTTAAGGGTTCTTGGGAACGTCTCGCAATTCTTCGCGGCTACTGTCGCCGGCGGGCAGGAGAACGTCGGGGCGGTTGGGACCGCCGCGGCCGGGTGTGGAGGGGGCGTCGAGATATGGCATACAACCTGAGCGGCTACACGATCGTCAACGGCACGCCGGCGGACGAGACGATCATCGGCGGCAACGCCAAGGAGGCCATCTACGGCAATGGCGGCGCCGATACGCTCGGCGGTGGCAGGGGCGCCGACCTGCTGGTCGGCGGCGGCTCGGGCACGACCTTCCTCTACAACGTCGATGCGACCTGGGGCAGCGGCTACACGGCCGTCAACACCGGCGACGCCGGCAGCCCCGGCCCCGGCACCACCTTCTCGCTCGCCGGCTACGGCCGCAGCTACGACGTGTTCGTCGGCACCGGCACCAACAACACGCTGGTCATGCCCGACGGCAAGAACGCGCTGTTCCTCGACGACGGGCTGAGCCCGGGCGTCGACGCCACCCGCCTTTACAACATCCAGACCATCCAGGCCGGCAATGGCGGCCAGATCATCGACCTCACGTCCTCTCGCGTGACCTACGGCGACGTCACCATCCGTGGCGGGACCGGCGCCGACGTGCTGATGGCGAACGCCGGCAACGACGTGATCGAGGGCGGTGACGGCAACGACTACCTGTGGGGCGGCTCGGGTAACGATCGACTCGAGGGCGGCGCCGGCACCGACACGCTGCTCGGCGCGGCGGGCGACGACATCCTCGACGGCGGCGCGGGCGCCGACGCGATGACCGGCGGCGCCGGTAACGACACCTATTACGTCGACCACGTCGGCGACACGGTGAGCGAGGCGGCCGGCGCCGGCATCGACCACGTCCATTCCTCGATCGCCTATACCCTCGGCGCCAATCTCGAGAACCTGACGCTGACCGGCTCGGCCATGATCGACGCGATCGGCAACGCGCTCGACAACAAGATCGTCGGCAGCGCCGGTGCCAACCTGATCGACGGCGGCGCCGGCAACGACCAGATCAACGCCGGCAGCGGCAACGACACCGTGATCGGCGGCGACGGCAATGACAAGTTGTTCGGCGAGGACAGCAACGATGTCATGTACGGCGGCGCCGGTAACGACGCGCTCAATGGTGGCGCGGGCTCAGACACCATGTACGGCGGCCTCGGGAACGACGGCTTCTTCGGTGGCGGCGGCAACGACGTGATCTATGGCGAGGACGGTGACGACCAGATCTACGGCGACGGCGGCAACGACGTGATCTATGGCGGCGCCGGCAACGACCTGCTCGTCGGTGGCCAGTTCAAGGGCGGCTTCTCGCTCGGCAATGACACCTTCGCCTGGGCGCGCGTGGACGTGGTGACTGCGTCCGGCAGCAGCGCCGGCTTCGACCGCATCGTCGACTTCGCGGTCGGCGACCGGATCGACTTCAGCGGCCTATTCACCGGCATGCCTATCGCCGACGTGCACGACGTGGTGCGCTTGACCGACACCGCGGCCGGCACGGTGGTATCGACCTCGTTCGACGGCGGCGCGAGCTTCCTCGACGTGGTGCAGATCGACGGCCTCCACGACCTCGATCTCGATCAGATGATCGCCGGCGGCTCGCTCGTCGTCTGATTGCCGGTCGCTGCCGCGCCTACCCGAACGCCTGCTCCGGGCCCTTGGAAAGGCGCGGGATGCGCTGCTTGCGCGCGGCCATGTCCTTCAGGATCACGTACATCTCAGCTGCGCCGAGCGCATCGGCGAACGGGTCGTGGCTCTGGATCGGAGGCAGGCCGAGGTCTTCGATGATCGCCCCATACCTGAGGTCGATCTGCGTGCCCGGCGGCGCGTTGCCGTACTTGCGCTCGTAGTAGAGGTCGCACACGTCGATCTGCAGATTGGGCAGCCGGATGTTGAGCATCTTGAGCGTATGCTTGCTCAGCATCTGCACGTCGAAGTCGATCCAGTAGCCGACCAGCGGGCGATTGCCGATGAAGTGCAGGAACTCGGGCAGAACCTCGTGCATCGGCCGGCCGTGCTCGACGTCCTTGTAGCGCAGCTGGTGCACCTTGATCGATTGTGCGCGCAGCGCAGCGTCGGGACGGATCACCGCCTGGAATGCCTCGCTGGTGCGAATGCGGCTGCCCTTGATCGGGATCGCCGCGAGCGAGACGATGTCGTCGACCCACGGGTCGAAACCGGTCGTTTCGCAGTCGATCGAGATCGCCTCGTCGGTATCCTGGCGATGAAACAGGAACCGGTAGCTGCGGTCGTTGAGGGCGATGCGGTCGATCGCGCGGCGGAGCTTGGCCAGCATGTTCTCGGCTCCCGGCTCAGAACAGCGCCAGATGGTACCGGCTGCGGATGATCTCGCGGAACCGCTTCACAACCTTGAGCGAGTTGCGCAACAGGTCGCGGTCTCGCGTTGACAGCTCGCCGAGCCTGACGATCGCCTCTTCCTCGCGGCGTCCCGCCTTCATCGCCCTGAGCTGCGAGCGAAGGCGCAACTCCATGAAATAGGAGAGCGCGCTCTTCAGCTCGCCGGCCAGCTCCTCGCTCAGCACGCCCTTCTGGGTGAGGGCGTCGATGCGGGCCGCTGTCGAGGCCTCGGCGAGGCCGCGGTCGATGGCCAGCGTGCGGATCCCGTGCACGATCGGGAACGTGCCTGCCTTCTTGATATCGATGAGGTCCGAGCCGACGCCGACGGTGGCCATGATCGAGGTCAGCATGCCGGCGCTCGCGCCTTCGAACTGGTCGATCGCGCGCGCGAAGCGGGAGAGATAGGCGGTTTCTCCGCGCATCAGCGCCACCATCTCCTTCTTCGCCCGCGCCAGCAGCTCGCCGCGTCCGGCCACAGCGACGGCGTCGAAGAAGATGCCGAGGTTCATCGCGCTCATCTCGTCCGGCGTCATGATCCACCCGCGCAGCTGGGCGAGGAAATCCTCGATCGGCTGCGACCACTGCGGATTGGAGACCATCACGTTGCCGGGGCAGGGCGGGAAGCCGAATCGTTCGAGCGCGGCGGCAAAGTCGCGGCGGAAGCGGTCGAGGTGGTCGGCCTCGACCGGCCCGTCCAGCAACAGCCCGTTGTCCTGGTCGGTGCGCACCGTCTGCTCGCCGCGTCCCTCCGAGCCCATCACCATCAGGCAGCCGCGCTCGCGGATCGAAGGTGGTGCCAGGAGATCGAACAGGCGCGAGAAAAGCGCGCGGTTGAGATCGGAGGTGATCTCGGCGATCACCTCGACCTTGACGCCTTGGCGCTCGAGGCGCTCGACCTGGAGCTGGATGTCGCGCGCCGGCGCCTCCAGCTCCTCGACCGAGTGCGCGCGGTCGATGCGCCCGGGGATCAGCTGCGAGTTGCCGGCGACAAGGCCGAGGATGTCGATGTCCTCGAGCATGCCGATGCATTCGCCCTTCGAGGTGACGACCAGGCGGCGCTTGTTGTGGCGCGTCATCTTGATCAGCGCCTCGAAGATGAAGTCGTCGGCGTCGACCGAGACCACCTCGAACTTGCACACGTCTCCAACCTTGGTGTCGAGCGGCATCTCCTTGAGCACGACCGCCTTCGAAAGATTGGCGCCGGTCACCACGCCGACGCGCTCGCCGTCGCGCACGAGGAGCGCGTTGGTGTCGTTGTCGGCCATCGTCTGGCCCGCCTCGCGGATGGTCGCGTCGGGGCCGATCACAGGCGCCGGATGCAGCCGCGCCTCCTTCACCCGCGCCCGCAGCACCTGCTCGACGCCTTCGGTCTCCTGCCGACGCGCGTAGCCGGTCAGCTTGCGGGAAAGCTCCTGATAGAAGAATGCCGCGAATCCGGGGTTGCGCCGGATGAGGTCGAGTACGATGTCCTTCGGTGCGAGGTAGCAGAGCGTCTCCTCTGCGGCGATGAAGCTCGCGCCTGCTGCGCCGTGCACCAGAGCACGGGCGTCGAAGCTTTCCTTGGGGCCGAGCTCCGCCTCCGTCTCCTCGCCCTCGCGCTCCTCGACCCTGCCCTTGATGATGATGTGCAGGTGCCCGGCCGGTTTTCCTTCGGCGATGATCGTCTCGCCCGGCGCGTAGTAGCCGACGTCGAGCGCGGCCTTGAGCTCGGTGGCCTCCTGGTGTGTCAGGCGGTCGAACGGCGGGTTCTGGGCGTCGAAATCCTGCATGGTGACGTGGCGGCTCGTCGGTGCGTGGGGATCGTGGACGAGGATGTAGGCACGGGGCGGCAGTATCGCGACTGCCGCCCCGCACGCAACAGTGACCGCCGTCGCCTCAGTGCGCCGAGGCCTTGGCGATGCCGATGCCGGTCTCGGACCGCAATTGCTGCGCCTCGAACGCCGTGCGTTCTTGCTGGGCCTCGGCGCTGTTGTCCAGCTTGGAGCCGAGCCAGATGCCGAGGAACGCGATCGTCATCGAGAACAGCGCCGGGTTGGAGTAGGGGAACGGCGCCGAGCCCTTCGGGAACCCGAGCACGGCCTCCCAGACCGAGGCGCTGAGCACCACCATCGCTACCGAGCTGACCAGCCCAAGATAGCCGCCGATCTGCGCCCCCTTGGTGGTCATGTCCTTGTAGAACATCGACATCGCCAAAACGGGGAAGTTGATCGACGCGGCGACCGAGAATGCGAGGCCGACCATGAAGGCGATGTTCTGCCTCTCGAACACGTAGCCGAGAATGATCGCCACGATGCCGATGCCGACCGCGGCCATTTTCGAGATCTTTACCTCGGTCTCCTCGTTGGCTCGGCCCTTGGCGATCACCGATGCGTAGAGGTCGTGGCTGACCGCCGTCGCGCCGGCGAGCGTCAGGCCGGCAACGACCGCGAGGATGGTCGCGAATGCCACCGCGGAGATGAAGCCGAGGAACAGCGAGCCCGCGACCGCCTTCGAGAGGTGGATCGCTGCCATGTTCGATCCGCCGAGCAGGTCATTGATCTTGTTGTAGCCCCCGTCGGCGCCGAGCTTGAAATACGAGGCGTCGTTCATCAGGAAGGTGATTGCACCGAAACCGATGATGAAAGTCAGGATGTAGAAGTAGCCGATGAAGCCCGTGGCGTAGAAAACAGACTTGCGCGCTTCCTTGGCGTCGGAGACGGTGAAGAACCGCATCAGGATGTGCGGCAGGCCGGCGGTGCCGAACATCAGCGCGAGGCCGAGCGAGATCGCCGAGACGGGATCGGAGACGAGGCCGCCCGGGCCCATGATCGCGCCCTTCTTCGGGTGCACCTCGGTTGCGTGCTGGAACAGGCCCTCGGTCGAGAAGCCGTAGCGCCACAGCACGGCGAGCGCCATGAACGTCGCGCCGCCGAGCAGCAGGCAGGCCTTGATGATCTGCACCCAGGTCGTGGCGGTCATGCCGCCGAAGGCGACGTAGACGATCATCAGCGACCCGACCAGGATCACCGCGTAGAGGTAGTCGAGGCCGAACAGGAGCTCGATCAGCTTGCCGGCGCCGACCATCTGCGCGATCAGGTAGAACGCGACGACGGTGAGCGTGCCGACTGCCGACAGCATGCGGATCGGCGTCGATTGCAGGCGGAACGAGGCGACGTCGGCGAACGTGAACTTGCCGAGATTGCGCAGACGCTCTGCGGTCAGGAACAGGATGATCGGCCAGCCGACCAGCCAGCCGACCGAGTAGATCAGCCCGTCGAATCCGGTCGCGAACACGAGGCCCGAGATGCCGAGGAACGAGGCCGCCGACATGTAGTCGCCAGCGAGCGCGAGGCCGTTCTGGAAGCCGGTGATACCGCCGCCGGCGGTGTAGAAGTCGGCGGCCGAGCGGGTGCGCGACGCGGCCCACTTCGTGATGCCGAGGGTGAACAGCACGAACGCGCCGAACATGACGATGGCTTCGACGTTCAACGCCTGCTTGCCGCCGCCCTCGATGGCGCCGGCGGCCGAGGCCGCTCCGGCCATGGCGAGGAGAAGTCCGCCCGTGAGCGACCCGATCCAGAATGTGCGGCTCATTTCTTGGCTCCCTCGACGATTGCTTTTGTCAGCTGGTCGAACTCGCCGTTGGCGCGGCGGACGTAGATTCCGGTCAGGATGAACGCGGACACGATGACGAAGATGCCGAGCGGGATGCCGATCGTCGTCACGCCGCCGCCGATCGGGGTCGCGAGAAACGGCTTGGCGAACGCGACGAGCAGCACGAAGCCGAAGTAGATGGCAAGCATGGCGATGGCGAGCAGCCGGGCGAAGGTCCAGCGCTTGGCGACCAGCTCGGCATATTTCGGGTCTTGCTTGATTCTGTCGATTAGCGTTGGGTCCACGGAAGGCACTCCTTGACGGGGCAGCCGCGCTCTCCCTCGAGGGGATGCGGCTGGCCCAATTGCCGATCTCGCTTCTTGACTGGTCCGAGGGCAGCGAGTGCGCCGCCGGCGCAGGTTGGGGGGCTCGTGCCGGGGCGCATCCTATGGCGATCGCGGCGGCGCCAAAATACATCCGTTGGTCGTCAGACTTTGGCCGTGTATCGTCCGCCGAGCAGGTTTGGAACAGACAACGGATTGCGGCTTTGGGACGAGCGACGCTTGCGTGAGGCGCGTTGCGATTTCACCCGCGGTCGAGCATCCCGCGTGCCGCCTCCCAGAGCGCCTCGATGCCGGTCGGCCGACCGAGCAGGATCCAGCCGGCCACGGCGATGATAGCGAACGACACGCTGATCGAGACCGTCCACGACGCGGCGCTCGCGAGGATCGCTCGCGCATGCTGACGGCGCGCCGTCTCGACCCACGCCGATGCCTGTGGCGGCAACGCAGGCTCGTCGGGCTCGGCGGACCCGTCGTCGTTGGGCGGTGTGAATTCGTTGGCAGCACCCGTCACGGCTGGTTCGGCATCGGTCTCCCGGCGCACGTGCCCCCGCCCAATGCCGCGGGTACCGGCGCCCACATCTCGATGCTCGGGGGTTGACGTGTTCGCCGCCGTGGTCGCGACGATCTCCGTCGCGGCCACCGGCTCCTCCGGCGACAGCGACCTCCATGCCAGCGTCGCGCTCGCGCGCTTCACCGGCTTGCTCAGCACCTCGGCCAGCCGCCGTGTCAGGTTGCTTTCGTGCTCGGACTCGGTCGGCGCCTGCAAGGCGTCGATGCATGCGGCGAGGGACTGACGCTCGACCGGCACCTCGGGGCGCATGGCGTTGGTTGGGCCCAACGCCTCGTGAGTTTCAGGGTGAGGCATGCTCGTCTCGTCGGCTCGAGGTCGTCTGCAGCTCGCGGCATCGAGCCGCGCTCGGTGCGGCGTCGCCGCACCGTTCAGACCTCGGGGCTTGGCAACGAGACGGCTATCGACGCGAGGGCCGCGCCGTCGGCTCGCATATGCATACAAACGTCCCTTCCGACCACAGCCGCCGCAAGGCTGGGATCGCTCCCGTCCAGCAGGGCGTCCGAGCCTCGACAGGCGCCCCCACTTCAACGTACAGAGATCGCAAGGCGGCAGCAAAGGAAATCGTCACCACGGGAATGATCCGACCTCGTGTCGGGCTTGCGCGCCGATCGTCACGAGCGGGACATCGAGAGGGAAGGGCATGCTCATACTCGTCGTCGGCCTCGTCGTGTTCTTCGCGATCCATCTGGTGCCGACCAATCCGGAGCTGAGGAACGGCCTCGCCGACCGGTTCGGCGAGACGACCTGGAAGGCGATCTTCTCGGTCGTCTCGCTCGTTGGCTTCGCGATGATCGTCTACGGCTTCCACAAGCTGCAGGTCATGCCGGGCAAGAACCCGCTGCTGTGGGTGCCACCGGCCTGGACACGACACGTTGCCTGGCTGCTGATGCTGCCCTCTTTGGTGCTGCTGGTCGCCGCATACGTGCCATCGCGCATCCGCGACGTGGTGCAGCATCCGATGCTGGTGGCGGTCAAGCTGTGGGCGCTCGCCCACCTCCTCGCCAATGGCGATGCCGCCTCGCTGCTGCTGTTCGGCAGCTTCCTCGCCTATGCCGTCGTCGACCGCATCTCGGTCAAGGCCCGCGGCGCCCGCGGACCACTCGGCGCCAGGACCGGTGGGCTCGGCGGCGACATCGCGGTGGTTGTCGTCGGCATCGCGCTCTACGCATTCATGCTGCACTTCGGGCACCAGCTCCTGATCGGCGTGCCGGTGCTGTGAGCTCGGGCGAGGTCGGCCGGCTGATCGCAATCGCCCGCCGGCCGGCGCGCCGGGCGCCGATGGAGGAGATCGACGCGGTCGAGATTACCCTGTCGCGTGGCGTCGAGGGCGACCACAAGGGGGTGAAATTCCGCAATCGCGCGGTCACTGTGCTAGCGCGCGAGGCGTGGGCGGAGGCACTCGCCGATCTCGCCGGGCCCGACGGCCCGCCACCGCTGGCCTGGACCGTGCGCCGCGCCAACCTGCTGGTCGCAGGCCTGCGCCTGCCGCGAGCCCGCGGCGCAATCCTGCGCATCGGGCCGGTGCGGCTGGAGGTCACCTGTCGGACCCAGCCCTGTCGCCGGATGGAGGAGGCCTGGCCGGGACTTCTGAAGGCGCTTCATTCCGATTGGCGCGGCGGCGTCACCTGCCGCGTGCTCGCCGAGGGCACGGTGCGCATCGGCGATGTGGCCGCGATCGAGCACGCGCCCGAGGAGCGCACACCGCGCTTGCCGGGTTGATCACCGCGTCTGCACGATGAGGTCGGTGAACTTGCCGGTCTCGTTGCCGAGTCCCTCGTCGGTGACGATCAGCGTCGAGCCGGGCTTGACCAGCTCGGCCAGCCGCTCGCGGACCTCCGGTGCGATCTCGATCCGCTCCAGCGCCGCCGCGATCGACTGCGGCGGAGCGCGGTCCGCGGGCGGCACGGGCTCGGCGGTGGCGCGCCGTCCGCTGCTGCGCGCGCCATCGCTGGCAGCGGTCCGTGGCGCGCTTCGCGCCGCCGTCAATCCGCTCCACACGAGATCGGTCTGGTCGGCGTTGTAGCCGGTGGCGAGCAGCACGTGGGTGCCGAGCGGATGCTCGCCGGCGGCGATGCCAACGGGGGCGTTCAGCACGTCGTCGAAGCCCTGGCGGACGTGTAGCTTGCCCGTCTTGCGACTGATGACGACGGTAATCGGCTGGTCGCGACGGGCATCCGCGCGCTTGGCGTCCTTAAGCGCGGTCTCGGCCTCGACGATCGCACGCTGGGCGCTGACGAGCTCGATCTTCACGGCTTCGCGCCGACGCGTCGCCTCGGCCAGTGCGTCGGTGCGCTCAGCGATTGCCGGCTCGGTGTCGGTGGCGGCATAGCGGGCCACGTTGGCCTCGTCGATCGCCGTCATGATGCGCGTCTCGATCTGCTCCTCGCTGGCGCCGGCGCTGGCCATCAGCGCATCGGGCAGCAGGCCGTCGGGCGTGCGCTGGCTCTTGCGCTCGAGCCCGCGCAGCAGCTGTTCGAGCTCGCGCTCGGCGCTTTCCCGCGCCCGCTCCCAGCTCGCCGCCGCGGCCAGCAGCTGGTCGCGCTCCTTCTTGGCCTCGGCGAGGGCGGCGAGGGCGGCGGTCGCCTCGCGGTCGGCCGCGGCCAGCCGTTCAGCGATTTCGGCGTGGCGGCCACGGGTGGCCTCGAGCCCCTGTCCGAGCAGCGCGATCTGCGCCGCGCGCTCGGCGGCGACGGAAGCGCGCGTGCGCTGGCCGGGGATCTTCGCCGGCTCGGTCGCGGCGGCGGCAGCGGTCACGCCGAGCAGCGAGGACACCTGGGTGGGCCCACCGGCGGTGCGCTCACGCGGGGTGGCCCCGTCGGTCGCCGGGTCGCCGGGCGGCAGCGGTTTCAACAGCGCCGCGTGGCGGATCGGCTCCGGCGTCGCCGCCTCGTGGGTGACGACCACGCGGGCGCCGACCCGGGTGATCCCGAACAGCGAGCGCGCGAATGTGTAGGGCAGGCGAATGCATCCGTGCGAGGCCGGGTAGCCCGGAAGATGGCCGGCGTGCAGTGCCACCCCCGACCACGTCAGGCGCTGCATGAACGGCATCGGCGCACTTTCGTAGAGATTGGAGAAGTGGATCCTGTTCTTCTGCAGGATGGTGAACACGCCCTTCGGCGTCGGAAAGCCGCGCTGGCCGGAGGAGATCGGCGAGGCGGCGATGCGCCTGTTGCCGTCGTAGACCTCGAGCGTCTGCCGTGCGATCGAGATGGAGATCAGCAGCGGGCCGTCCGGCTTCAGCTCGGCCGCCGTTCGCGGCTGCTTCTCCCCCGTTCCGCGTGCCTCGGCAACCCGAGCCGACACCGGCCATACGAGCGCGACAAGCGTCAGCAGCAATAGAGCGGCGACGGGGCGGCTGACAGGGCGGGCCGGAAGGAGAATACGCATGGACAATCGACCTTCTCGAAAACGACGGCGGGGGACAACGTCCAATTGGATAAACCCAAGCCGCTAACCTATGGTTATAGGCCGCGAAGCGGCAACCGCAATGTATCGCGGTCGCACTCGGGAGCGATCGTCCTACTACTGTTGCAATTCGGTTCGACCTGCTCCGCGGCGAGCCAAGTGCCGCATTCGTGCGCCAACCAGAGCGCGCCGCCAGCGGACAGCGGGACGGCGGCGTGCTAGGTCGGGCGCGAAGGCCTGTCCGGCCTCGATGCAACACGCCGCCCGAGGGTGGCAGATCCGAGAGCAGCCGAAACGCCAATGTCCTCTGAGAGCACTTCGACGAAACGCCTGATGGCCCCCGACATCACTGCCTTGAAAGGCGTGAGGCCCATCGTCTCGCTGACCAGCTATCACGCGCATACCGCGGCAATCGCCGACCGCCATTGCGACTTCCTGCTGGTCGGCGACAGCCTCGGCATGGTGATGCACGGCTACGAGACGACGGTGCCGGTTCCGCTCGAGCTGATGATCATGCACGGTCGCGCCGTGGTGCGCGGCGCCAGGCGCGCGCTGGTCGTCGTCGACATGCCGTTCGGCACCTATGAGGAGAGCCCGTCGGTCGCATTCCGCAACGCGGCGCGGGTGATGAAGGAGACCGACTGCGGGGCGGTGAAGCTCGAGGGCGGCCGGCGCATGGCGGAGACGATCCGCTTCCTCGTCGAGCGCGGCATTCCGGTGATGGCGCACATCGGCCTCACCCCGCAGGCGATCAACGTCATCGGCGGCTTCAGGGCGCAGGGCCGGCGCGAGGCGCAATGGGCGGCGATCCTCGAGGACGCCCGCCTCGTCGCCGAGGCGGGAGCGTTCGCCGTTGTGCTCGAGGCGATGGCCGAGCCGCTCGCCGCGCGCATCACCGCCGAGATCGCGATTCCGACCATCGGCATCGGCGCCTCCGCCGCCTGCGACGGGCAGATCCTGGTGATGGAGGACATGCTCGGCCTGTCGCCCAGGGTGCCGAAGTTCGTGCGCGAGTTCGGCGCCATCGGCGCGGCGATCGAGGGCGCGATCAAGGGTTACGCGGAGGAGGTCCGGGCCCGCACCTTCCCGGCGCCCGAGCATACCTACGCGATGATGCCCGATGCGGGCCATCCGCCGGGGGCGCCGGACAAGCCCCGGGCCACGAAAAAGACCAAAACCACGAGCAGCTGAGCTGTGGAGCGATCCTCCGCCTGAACGGCCGAGACTTTCGCCGCGCAGTCCCCGCTCCCCCTGGCGGGGAGCAGGTTAGGGATTGGGGGGAAACCCTGCGGGTGTGGTTGGGTAGGAACCGAACCGCCATCATGGGCAGAGCTTGGCCGGCGCTTGCGTTCGAGGCGCGCTCGGCTATCAATGGCCCCCGCCGGCCGGGCCGCACGAGTGCGGGTATCGAGCGCGGCCGAGCGACGACACCAGGGGGACCGGGCAACAGGTAATGGCTGACAATCACGACACGCTGATTCGCCAGGTCGAGGAGGAGCTGCGCCGCGAGCAGCTGGAGAAGCTGTGGAATCAGTACGCGCCGTATGCCGCGGCTGCTGCCGTTGCCATCGTGGTCGGTGTCGGCGGCTGGAAGTTCCTTGAGAGCCGCCGGATCGCCGCCGCCCAGGCGGCCGGCGAGCGCTACGAGGCGGCGCTCACGCTCGCCGCTGAAGGTAAGACCGCCGATGCAGCCACCGCCTTCGCCGAGATCGCCAAGAGCGGGGCCGGCGGCTATGCCGCGCTCGCGCAGCTGCAGGCCGCCGGTACGGCCGTCAAGGCCGGCAAGACGGCGGACGCGCTCGCTGCCTACGAGGCGCTGGCCAAGAACGCTGGGGACAAGCTGATCGCCGACTACGCCTCACTGCAGGCGGCGGCGCTCAGAGTTGGGGACGCCGACTTTACCGAGATCGAGAATCGCCTCACCCGTTTGACGGACGAATCGGGCCCGTGGCGGGCCTCCGCGCGCGAGCTGCTCGGCACGGCGGCCTACAAGGCTGGCAAGCTTGACGTGGCGCGCAGGGCATTCGAGCAGGTGCTCGCCGATCGCGGCACACCGCCGGGTGTCTCGGAGCGGGTACAGGTGGTGCTCGGGCGCATTGTTGCCGCGGAGTTGGCCAAGACTGCGGGCGGGGCCGCGGCGGCAGATCCCGACGCGGGAGCCGCCCAGAAATAGGAGAGCCAGCATGTCTGGCACGTGGCGTCGGTCGATTCTGGGAGCGGGGAGGACGGCGCTGGTGGTTTCGGCGCTGGTTGCGCTGGCCGGCTGCGCCGACGGCCCGAGCCTGCCGAAGATCGGCGACTTGAATCCGTTCAAGGAGAAGCAGGCGCCGCTGCCGGGCAAGCGCGTGCCGATCATGCAGGCGACCGAGAAGATCCCGGGTGAGCTCGCCGCCGCCGACAAGCCGATCGCGCTGCCGCCGCAGAAGTCGAACGAGAATTGGACCCAGCCCGGCGGTGATCCCAACAACGCCCCCGGTCACCTCGCCTTCGCCAGCGCCGCGCGGCAGAGCTGGAGCGCGGATGCCGGCAAGGGCTCCGGCTCCGAGGGCCGCGTGACCGCGAGCCCGGTCGTCTACGGCGGTCGTGTCTACACACTCGACGCCGCGGCCAACGTGGCCGCGTTCTCGACCTCCGGCGGCGGCGCGGTGTGGCGCGCCTCGCTGGTGCCGGAGAAGGAGATGGGCAACGGCGGCCTGTTCTCGCTCGGTGGCTCGAGCGGTGGCGGTGGCCACGGCGGCGGCCTCGCCGTCGACAACGGCCGTCTCTATGCCGCCTCCGGCTTCGGCAACGTCGTCGCGCTCGATCCGGGCTCGGGCAAGAGGATTTGGGAGAAGGCGCTCGGCACACCGGTGCGCGCCTCGCCGACGGCGGCCGGCGACCGGGTGTTCGTCGTCACCATCGACGGGCGCTTCTACTGCCTCTCCGGCGCCGACGGCACCGAGCTGTGGGCCGTGCGCGGCCTGCCGCAGCAGGCGAGCCTGATGACCAACGTCAGTCCGGCGGTCGAGGGCGACGTCGTGGTCGTGCCGTATCCCTCTGGCGATCTGGTCGCGCTCAAAGTCTCGGACGGCTCGCCGGTGTGGTCCGAAAATCTCGCCCGCACCCGGACCACCTCGCAGCTGACCTCGATGAGCGACGCCGCCCGTCCGGCGATCGACCGCGGCACCGTGTTCGCGGTCGGCCACGCCGGCCGCATGGTGGCGACGCAGTCGAAGACCGGCGAGCGGCTGTGGTCGCTCAACGTGCCGGGCACGCAGACGCCGTGGGTGGCGGGCGACAGTGTGTTCGTGGTCGACACCAGCGGCCAGCTGATGGCGATCTCGCGCGCCGACGGCAAGGTGCAATGGACGACGCAGCTTTCGGGCGCCAATGTCTGGTCCGGCCCGACGCTCGCCGGCGGCACATTGTGGCTCGCCTCCGCCAAGGGTCAGCTCGTCGGCGTCGACGCCGCCACCGGGCGCACGACGACCCAGACCGACCTCGGCAACCCGGTCTACATCGCCCCCGTCGTCGCCCAGGGCAAAATGTTCATCCTCACCGACAACGCCAAACTGCTGGCGTTCAATTGAGAGCGGGGCAGGGGCGCCCGGCCTTCCGTGACGAGGGCGGCGGGTTTGCGGTCGCTGCGGATGGGCTCCGGGGCGGTCGGCTGCACGGGCGCGTCACTGTAGCGCTCTCGTTGTCGCGCATGCTGATCCCCATAGAATGCTCGGTCGCCCGGGGAGGTGCCTCGCAGCATGAGCAAGCCCGACACCGATCTCGCGCGCAGGATCGAGCAGACGCTGGCCTCGGCCCGCGATGGCCTCTGGAGCCGCCTCGACCGGCGCCTCCGCTATGCGCTGGGCGCCGCGGCCATCGGGCTCGCGGGGTTGCTGGTCTATAGCGTCGCCGGCGGCGATGGTGCGGCCGCGCGCTACCTTACCGAGGCGGCGGCCCGCAGCGATCTCACTGTCATGATAAGCGCCACCGGCTCGGTGCAGCCGACCAATCAGGTCGACGTGTCGAGCGAGCTCTCCGGTATGATCCGAAATGTGAAGGTCGACTACAACTCGCCGGTCAAGTCCGGTCAGGTTCTGGCCGAGCTCGACACCGACAAGCTGAGGGCGACGGTCGAGAGCTCGCGCGCGAAGCTGGCTGCTGCCAAGGCGCACGTGGCCGATGCCAAGGCAACGCTGGTCGAGAAGGAGCGCGAACTTGCCCGCAAGCGCGCGCTCGAGGCCCGCGACGTCGCCACGACGCACGATCTCGACGCGGCCAAGGCCGCCTTCGACCGCGCCGTGGCGGCTCTCGCCAGCCGCGAGGCGGACGTCGGCGTTGCGGAAGCCGATCTGCGTCTCAACGAGACCAATCTCGCCAAGGCCTGCATCTGCTCGCCAATCGACGGCGTCGTGCTGGTGCGCAATGTGGATCCTGGGCAGACGGTCGCCTCCTCCTTCCAAGCCCCAGTGCTGTTCACGATTGCCGAGGATCTGACCAAGATGGAGATCCGCATCGATGTGGACGAGGCCGATGTCGGCAAGGTCAGGGTGGATCAGACCGCGACGTTCGCCGTCGATGCCTATCCCGACCGACGCTTCCCCGCGCGCATCCGCGAGGTGCGCTACGCTTCCGAGGTCGTGCAAGGCGTGGTGACCTACAAGGCGATCCTCGCGATCGACAACTCGGAGCTGCTGCTGCGCCCCGGAATGACCGCGACGGCGGAGGTCGTCGTCGCACATGTGAAGGGCGCTCTCGTAGTGCCGAATGCAGCGCTTCGGTTCTCGCCCTCTGTCGAGGAAGGAAGCCAAGGAAAGGACGGCCTGTTGCGGCGCGTCTTGCCCGGCCCGCCTCGGTTCCGTGCGGCGAGCAAGCGGGACGATGGCGGCACCAGCCGGCCGCTGTGGGTGCTGCGCGACGGCAAGGCCGCCGAGGTATCGGTCCAGATCGGCGCCACCGACGGGCGCGTCACCGAGATCCGCGGCGGCGATCTGCAGGAGGGCGACAAGGTCATCGTCGACGCTGCCCGCGGCGCGGCGAGCTAGGCCAAGTGGCAATGGCTGCATCACTCATCGAGTTGAGAGGCGTCTCCAAGATCTACGGCAAGGATGTCGCGGAAGTGCGTGCGCTCGACGCGGTCAACCTGACGATCGCGGCCGGCGAGTTCGTGGCGATCATGGGCCCATCGGGCTCGGGCAAGTCGACGGCGATGAACATCATCGGCTGCCTCGATGCGCCGACCTCCGGCGAATACCTGTTCGGCGGCGTCCCCGTCGGGCATCTCGCGCGCGATCAGCGTGCCCTGCTGCGGCGCACGTTTCTCGGCTTCGTCTTCCAGGGCTTCAATCTGCTGGCCCGCACGACGGCGGCCGAGAATGTCGAGCTGCCGTTGTTCTACCGCGGAATGCCGAGCGGGGATCGCCATGCCAAGGCAATGCTGGCGCTGGCGCGCGTCGGTCTCGCTGGGCGCGAGGGCCACACCTCGGCGGAGCTGTCCGGCGGCCAGCAGCAGCGCGTCGCGATCGCCCGCGCCATTGTCACCGATCCCGCGGTGCTGCTGGCCGACGAGCCGACCGGGAATCTCGACACCAAGACCAGTCAGGAGATCATGGACCTCGTGACGCGCCTCAACCGCGAGCAGGGGATCACGGTCGTGATGGTAACGCACGAGACGGACATTGCTGCCTATGCGGATCGCATCGTCCGCTTCCTCGACGGCCGCATCGAATCCGATACACGCAATCTGAGGGCTGCCTGATGCTGCTGCAGACGGCGAGGCTCGCTCTGCGCACCATCGCCCGCAACGCGTTGCGCTCGTCGCTGACCGTGCTCGGCATCGTCATCGGTGTCGCCTCCGTCATCGCCATGGTGACGATCGGCAACGGTACGACGGTCAAAGTGAAGGCGGACCTCGCCAAGCTCGGCTCCAACCTGTTGTTCGTCTCGCCCGGCCAGTTCGGCCCTGGCCGTGCCAGCGCCGATGCGCCGCCCTTCAAGGCCCGCGATCTGTTGGCGCTCAAGGAGCAGCTACCGGGTGTCAAGGCCGTGGCCCCCGTCGCGCAAGCATCGGTGACAGCGGTCTACGGCTCCGAGAACCGAGTGACGCTCGTCACCGGCACCGACAACGATTACTTCATCGCCCAGGACTGGCAGGTGGTGGCCGGCCGCCAATTCCTGGATGGCGAGCTGAGAAGTGGCCGCGCCGTCTGCATCATCGGCGAAACCGTGCGCCAGAAGCTGTTTGGGGGCCAGCCGCCGGGGGGCGAGCGCATCCGCGTAAAGAAGATGTCGTGCGAGGTGATCGGCCTTCTCGAATCCAAGGGCCAGTCGAGCTTTGGCACCGACCAGGACGACGTGATCCTGATGCCGCTTCGCACCTTCCAGCGCCGCATAGCCGGCAAGACCGAAATCAACCGCATCCTTGTCTCCGCAGAGGACGGCGTCGACACGGCGCGCGTCCAGTACAATGCCGAGCGACTGCTGCGCGAGCGCCGCAACATCGGCCGCGGCGAGGAGGACGACTTCTCGGTCCGCGACATGAAGCAGATCGCCTCGACCATGGCCGGTACGACGTCGGTGCTGACCGGGCTGCTTGGTGCGGTGGCCGCGGTCAGCCTGCTGGTCGGGGGCATCGGCATCATGAACATCATGCTCGTCTCGGTGACCGAGCGAACGCGCGAGATCGGCATCCGCCTCGCCATCGGCGCGCTCGAGCGGCAGGTGCTGACCCAGTTCCTGGTCGAAGCTGTAGTGCTCTCCTTGTTCGGTGGTGTCATCGGCATCCTGCTTGGCCTCGGTCTGGCTGCTCTTGCCGTGCGTGCCCTCGAGGTGCCGCTCGTGATCACGCCCGAGATCATCCTGGTCGCGTTCGGATTCTCGGCCCTGGTCGGCATCGTGTTCGGTCTCATGCCTGCGCGCCGCGCCGCCCGCCTCGACCCCATCGAGGCCCTGCGCCACGAGTGAAAGGACCTTCATGGCCTCCCGCGCCGTCGGCGATGGCAGCATGGCGCGCTCTGCTGGCACCGCTCGGTGACGGAGCGACGTGCAGGAGCGAGGCGTCAAGCGATCGGCCACCCCGACCTCGGCGACTCGCGCTTCACTCGGCCCCGCGCCGTCGTCGCGAGGCGGGCCTGAGCCGTGCAGCCCGGGGGCTGAGTGAAACGCGCGCCGTCCTCCCCCTGGTGAGGGAGGCCAAGCGGGGGGATGGCAGGACGCTCGCGGCGGGGTCGGACCTTGCGCGCTTGGCCCCGGAAGCGTCCCCCGCCTTGCGCGAGGAGGACATGGGGCGCGCCGCCTGCGCATCCTCGTTCCGACTTGAGCAGGCAACGCCACGGGATCAGAACTGGGTCAGCCAGTTGATGGTGGCGTAGGGCGTGGTCGGCTCGGCGATGTCGCCGGACACACCGGCCGACAGCGACAGCTCGCCGCCGTACCACTCGTAGCGGATGAACGCGCCGCCGCGGCCGTTCTGGTAGTCGATCGGCTGGTAGGGGCCGTCGGTGACGCGGCTCGACAGGAAGCCCTCGCTGCCGATGGCGTTGCCGTTGAGGCCGGCCTCGAGGCCGATCGAGAGTGTCGGCAGGATGCGATAGCCGAGCCGGGCGCGGGCGGCATAGGTGTCGTGTGCGGTCGTGTAGGAAGTATCGAGCGAGGCCCAGGCGTCGTCGCCGATGTTCAGCCACAGCTCGACCACGCCCTTGGCGCCCCATTCGAGGCCGTCGACGGCGTTGTCGGGATCGAGCGGCGTGATGGAATGGCCGATGCCGGCGGCGCCGACGAAGCCCTTGGCGGTGAGCGGACCGATCCGCCAGAGGTAGCCCAACAGCGCGTCGGAGAAGGCGGCCTCGGCCTCGAAGTGCCTGAGCCGCCAGCCTTCGGGCTGCGAGAGATCGCGGCGGCGGCCGGAGTAGGCGTACTGGCCGTAGCCGCCGGCGAACCGGAAGCGCAGGCCGGGATCATGGATGCCGCCGAATGGCGCGATGGTGGTGCCGGAGTAGGCGAGCCACGTGCTTTCGGTCGCGTCGACTCCGGTCCAGACCTCGCGCCAGCCGACCGACGCCGCAGCCTCGCCTTCGCCGGCCCGCGCCCGGTCGGCGGGCGCTCCCGCCATCAATGCGACCAATGCGATCAGCCCTGCGGTCCGCCACCGCCGGGACTGCCAAAGGGACCCGCACACATCGCCACCAAGTACAAAACTAGAACAACAATCGTCAAGTGGCTAATCTCTGAGTACTAGAAAGCTAATGTCAGATCTGTGTCAATCGGCACAAAGTAAAATCGGAAAATTTCAATCAAAGGAGGCATAATAACATGTATTCAATCTAAGGGCGTGCCGCGCGGGACCCAATGCCGATCTCGATGGCGAGGGCGGGCCGCCATCGGTGGGATGCTCGCGCGCAAAGCCGCAAATGAACGTGGATAACCCGCCGAAAGCGTTATTGCGTCGCATCAATGCGCGATCTATCTTCCCTGTGGTAAGTGCGCAACGATCCGGCAGGGACCCGATTCGGGTGCGCTCAGTCCCAGGGAGACGCGGGTAGATGGCCAGAGAAGCGCTTTTCGAAAGGAACGGTCTCGGTCCGTTCCAGAATATGATCGAGACCTACTTCGCGGGGCTCGATACCTCGGCCCGCAATCTCGAGCCTTTCTACAAGGGGGTCGCCCGCTGGCAGCTCGAGGCGATCGGGCTGGCGAGTCGCCGGGCGCAGGCCTACCTGGAGATCCCGTCCCGGCTGGCGCAGTGCCGGACGCCGCAGGACGTGCTCGCGGAGCAGTCCCGCTTCTGGCAGAACGCCTTCGAGCAGTACTCCGAGAGTTCGCGGCGCCTGGCGGCCGCGTGGGCGCAGATGGCCTCGATGCCGGCGCCCGGCGCCAACCGGGCCAAGAGTCCCCGCGAGCGCGACTACATCACGTTCCCCGAGCCGCGAGCGGCGAGCGCGCAAACCGCGGCGCAGCCGGCCCGTCCGGCGCGTGAGCGCAAGGTGGCGTAAGCTGACGGCCGATACGGGCCGGCGGATATGGCCGAAGAGTCGAGCAGGCGTCCCGGCGCCTGCTTTCTTGTTTCCGTCGGCTCCCGTCAGGAGCTGCGCTTGCCCGACGCGACGGTGAGTGAAGCGGGCGCGCGCGGCGGCGACGGGCCGGGGCGACGGCCGATGCCGGCGCCTCGTCGTCCGGCGGCGGCGCTGCTTCCGGCCGTGGTCTCGCCGAGCACCAGCGCCTGCATGCGGCTGTCCTTGCCGCGCTCCGCCTGCCAATCGAGATACTCGCGCCAGATGTGCCGTGCGACCTCGCGCGACCACGATGGCGGCGGCTCGAGGCGCGGCGCCCGGCGACCGGCACGCGTGGCGCCGAGCCAGGTGTAGGCCGCCTGCCACAGCTCCGGATCGGCGCGACGGTTGCGGCGGGTGCGCAACTGGAGCAGCGCCGGCCGCGCCGCGTCCTCGGGATGCGGGCCGATCTCGACCACCCCGATGCGCTGGCCGCCACGCCGGATCGAATAGATGCTCGAGCGGTTGAGACGCAGCTTCGCGGCATAGATGTCGAGGCAATTGTCGAGCGCACGCGCCTCCTCGATGAATGCTTCGGCGCTGTCGAGCGGCACGAACTCGAAGCCGAGCGCGCTGCCGGCGGGCAGCCAGCGATTGCCGCGGCGCTCGGTCAGGCAGACATCGAGATCGATCCTCAGGCGCCAGGTGGAGAGGTCGTCGAGCGCGCGGCGCAGCCCGATGCCGCTGGTCCATGGACGTCCGATGAGACGCGCGAGCGCGCTCTCGCGATGGGTGCTGGCCCACGCCCAGGCGGTCAGGTAGCGGAACGTGTCCTCGCCGTAGGGCAGAGAGAAGATCGGCGCGTTTCGAGCGAGCCAGCCGGCTGCCCACAGCGCGTACTCCTCGCCGCAATAGCGGGCGCCGTACAGCAGGCCCCACAGCCAGACCCGCGATTCGGTCGCGCCGTCCGGCATCAGCGCCGTGGCGCGCTGGACGAAGCCGCGGCTGTCGGGAATGTCGGAGAGCGGCTCGCGATAGGCGACGGCGGGCAGCCGCTTCAGCCATCTGGGCAGGCCGAGTGCCGCGGCGGCCTCGCGCAACGAGGCCCCGCTCTCAACCAGGCGGATGGCGTGGTCGCGGGCAGCGGCGGTCGCATAATCGGTAGCGAGCGCGAACAGCAGGCCGGGGAAGCTTTCGGCCAGATCCTCGATCGCCGCCGAGCGCCGGGCCAGCAGCTCGACCTGCTTGCGAAAGCGCGGATGAAATCCCTGGATGCGAATCAAGCGGCGTTGCCGCGCCTCGCCGCTGTCGCGGCAGGCCGCCAGTCCTTCGCGCAACGCGACCGGCACCACACACGCCTCCCGTGGTCCGCGCCTCTACCCCGTCGCCGGAAGAATCCGCGTGCATCGTGGCGGAACCGGGTTGTGCCGTTTCATCGTTCGCACAAGTGAATAGTCGAAACGACGAAGGTCACGCATTTGTGGCTCGACCCCACCGATCCCGGCAGATAATGGGCGACGGGTCGCCTTCGAACGTGTGACGATGCGCACACAATACGCCCCGGCTCTATCCGACTCGCGATCACCTGCGTGCCCAGCCAACCAAAATCCGATTCCCGGCGTCGACGCATGCGTCCCTCTCCAAGGCGGCGCTGGCTGGCGATTTCCGCTTGTGCCGGTATCGCACTCGCCGCCGGGTCGCCGCCGTCGACGCCCGGCGGATACCAGCCGGGCGACCTCGCCAAGGTCGAGGGGATGGTGCGCTCGGGCTACGCCGACGTCGCGCAGCTGCCGGCGGAGAAGCTCGCCGAGCTCGTGGGCCGCGGCGACGACCTGCTGATCCTCGACGTGCGTGAGGAGGAGGAGCACCGGGTCAGCCACATCGCCGGAGCGATTCGAGTCGATCCCGGCATCTGGTCGTCGACCTTCTTGTCCCGTCTGGGGCAGGCGGCCAAGGGCAAGAAGGTGGTGCTCTACTGCTCGGTCGGGGTGCGCAGCTCGAAGCTGGCGGGCCGGGTGCAGGAGGGGTTGTTGGCGGCCGGGGCGACGGGCGTCTACAATCTGGCCGGCGGCATCTTCCGCTGGCACAACGAGCAGCGATCGCTGGTCGACGACAAGGGGCCGACGCCGCTGGTCCATCCCTACGATGCGAATTGGGGCGGTCTGCTGCTCCGGCAGGAGCACGCCGCGACCGCGCCGCGCTCGGCCCGGATGGAGGAGCCGCGATGCGCGGGTGCGGCGGGCGCCGAGTGGCGGCAGGTGATGGCCGGCCCGGGCCGGCCAGGGCCATTCAAAGAATCCGGCCGGTGACTGTGGCGATGGTTTCTGCGCGGTTTTCGCGGAAGTTCTCGCGGGCTTCGCGGATCGGCAGGCCGAGGCGGCGGATGATGGCGAGGGTGGCATTGCG
>JBFMEX010000035.1:0-12095 GCA_040752215.1 Pseudomonadota bacterium
GGGGGGCCCCACCCCGTCCATGGCTACTTCGGGCAGGGGAACGTCAGCGTCACGTAGGGCAGACGCACCTTGCAGTCCTTCTTGGGCGTCTCCGCCGCTTCCGGCTCGGCCGGCTCCGGAACGCCGGCATCCTCCGGCTCGGCCTCGGCGGTCTGGACCGGCGCGGCCTGCCTCGGCGCCGGCTTGATGGCGACGTTGGCGGGAGCGGCCTTGGTGCCACCGGCCGCAGGCACCGGCTCCGGCCCGGTGGCGGCGACCCCCACGGGGTCCTCGCCGACCGCAGGCTTTGCCCCCGGCGCCGTCTTGGCGGCCGGCGCGGCAATCGTCTCGCCGCAACGCGGCAGATCCTCGGGCGCCCGCGTCCAGGTCATCGTCTGGCCGAACATGCGGATGCCCGCGAAGCCGAACACCTTGAGCTTGTCGTCGCCGATCGGCGTCAGCTCGACATCGTACTTGGACTTGCGCTCGGGGCTGTAGATCCAGCCGCCGCCCCAGCTCTTTCCCGAGGCGCGCACGTTGCCGATGATTTGCATCCCGCACGCCTTGGCGTTCTTCTCATCCTTGAGCCAGACGATCTTGCCGCACAGCGAGGCCCCGCATTGCGTGATCTCGACCGCGCCGCGTCCGGTGTGGTCGATCCACAGCCCGGCCGGGCTCGGCGCAGCGTGCAGCTCGCCGGCGACGAGCAGGAGCGCAATAGCCGAGAGCGTGGTCCGTGTGAGACGCATGGCAACCTCCTATGTAGCGATGTAGCGCACTGTCGCGACCGGAGCCACCGCGTCACCTTCGGCGCCAGCTCCAATTCATTTCAGTCGCGACAGTGCGCCAACGCCCCCGCCGCGGCTGTTACCGGCGGAACAGGACATGATGACGCTGGCGGGCGCGATTTCACGACGCCGGCAGCGGGAAGAACGCGCCATCGCTCCACAGCCCCGGCGGCCCGCCGTGGCGGTTGGCCTCCGCCAACGCCAGCTCGGCGAGTTCGAACGCCAGCGCCCGCGTCGCCAGCGCCTCCAGCCGGCCGCGCACGCGCACATAGGGTTTGAGACCGCCGTCACCGGCGAGTGCGAGCCGTAACGGATGCTCCGGACCGACCGCGACGACGTCGTCGACGTTTGTGCGCACAATCAGCCGCGCCGCGCGCCCGCTTCCCTGCCGCTCCATCTCGACCGCCAGGAATGGCGCGTCCGCAACCGCCACGTCGACTCGCTCGGTAGGTGTCACCAGATAGTAGCGGCCGTCTGCGTCACCGCGCAGCACGCGCGCGAACAGCTTGACCAGCGCCGGCCGCTCGATCGGGCTGCCCCGGTACAGCCACACTCCGTCGGCGCGGATCGAAAGCCCGATGTCCCCGCAATAGGGCGGATCCCAGCTCTCGACGGGCGGATTGCCGGTCTCCGCCGCTGCAAGCAGTCCCGCCAGCCCGGAAATCCGGCCTTCGGCGGCTCCGTCGTTCGGTCCGTGCATCGCCCTTTCACCCATTGCCGCCGCGCCGACCGTCCGCGTACCAGTTTGTTAAATAACATTCACTTGACCCGAACGAGGGTGGCCTTGATCGTCGCCCTCCTTACTCTCACCATGTTCCCGCCACCACAGTTCGCCACCGCAGCAAGTGGGCTATAGTCGGCCGATGACAACCCTGACGCAAACCGACGATACCATCGTCCCCCGCCTCGAGGCCGCCGCCGAGCGCGTGCAGCGCGCGCACAAGGCCGCCGCCTCGGTGATCTTCGGCCAGGACGTGGTGATCGAGCGCTCCCTCGTCACGCTGCTCGCCGGCGGCCACGCGTTGCTGATCGGCGTGCCAGGCCTCGCCAAGACGCTGCTAGTCGACACGCTCGGCAAGGTGCTCGGCCTCGATGCCAAGCGCATCCAGTTCACGCCCGACCTGATGCCCTCCGACATCATCGGCACCGAGGTGCTGGAGGAGACCCAGGGAGGCCGGCGCTCGTTCCGCTTCATCAAGGGCCCGATCTTCGCCCAGCTGCTGATGGCCGACGAGATCAACCGCGCCAGCCCAAAGACCCAATCGGCGCTCTTGCAGGCCATGCAGGAGCACCACGTCACCGTCGCCGGCGAGCGCCACGACGTGCCGACGCCGTTCCACGTGCTGGCGACGCAGAACCCGCTCGAGCAGGAGGGCACCTACCCATTGCCGGAGGCCCAGCTCGACCGCTTCCTGCTCCAGGTCGACGTCGGCTATCCGGACCTTTCCGCCGAGCGGCGCATGCTCTACGCCACGACCGGCACCGAGGAGCGCCGCCTCGATACCATCATGACCGCCGAGCAGCTGATCGCCACCCAGCGCCTCGTGCGCCAGATCCCGGTCCCTGACAAGGTGGTCGAGGCGATTCTCAAGCTGGTACGCGCGGCGCGCCCCGGCACCGGCGCCGACGAGGCCACCGATCGCCTCGTCGCCTGGGGTCCCGGCCCGCGCGCCAGCCAGGCGCTGATGCTCGCGGTCCGCGCCAAGGCGCTGATCGACGGCCGTCTCGCGCCCTCCGTCGACGACGTGGTCGCGCTCGCCGAGCCGGTTCTGAAGCACCGCATGGCGCTGACCTTCGCCGCCCGTGCCGAGGGCGAGGACTTGAGTGCGATCATCGGCCGCCTCGCCGAGGCGATTGGATAGACCGACATGAGCGGAGCCGAGAGGACGGGCTCGCCTGCCGCCGGGGACCGCCTCGGCGCCGGCAAGCGCGTGCTCGCGCTCGAGTCCGAGGCGCACGCGCTCGCCGACCGCCTGCCCGAGCTCTTGATCGAGGCCGAGCGCATCGCCCAGACCGTCGCCCACGGTATCCACGGCCGCCGCCGCGCCGGCCCCGGCGAGACCTTCTGGCAGTTCCGCCAGTTCCAGGCCGGCGACAGCGCGCAGACCATCGACTGGCGCCGCTCGGCCAGCTCCGATCATCTCTACGTGCGCGAGCGCGAATGGGAGGCGGCCCACACCATGTGGCTGTGGCCCGACCTGTCGCCGTCGATGCGATTCAAGAGCCATCTCGCCGCCCAGTCGAAGCACGACCGCGCGCTGGTGCTGCTGCTCGCCGCCGCGGAGCTCCTGGTGCGTGGCGGTGAGCGCGTCGCCCTGCTTGGCCTGACGCAGCCGACTGCGAGCCGCCGCGCCACCTCGCGCATCGCCGAGGCGCTCGCCACCCACGCCGACGATCCCGTCGTCACCACCAGCCTGCCGCCGCGCGCGCGCCTGTCGCGCTACTCCGGCGCGCTGCTGATCGGCGACTTCCTCGATCCTGTCGCGACCATCGCCGAGCGGGTCGAGGAGATCGCCGCGAGCGGTGTCAGCGGCCATATCGTGCAGGTGCTCGACCCCGCCGAGGAGACGCTGCCGTACGAAGGACGCACCGAGTTCCTCGCTCCCGAGGGCGGCGAGCGCTGGATCGCCGATCGTGCCGAGAGCCTGCGCGCCGAGTATCAGGCCCGCCTCGCCAGCCACCGCGACGCCTTGCAGCGCCTCGCCGCCGGACTCGGCTGGTCGTTCCTCGTCCACCACACCGACCGGCCCGCGTCCGAGCCACTGCTCGCGCTCGTCATGCGCTTGAGCGCCGGCGGATACCGCTGGCAGTCCCCCGCCCAGGCCGCCGCCGGCGAAGGGAGGCGCTGATGTCGCTCGGCGCACTCGCGTTCCTCAATCCGTGGCTGCTCGCCGCGCTGGCCACGCTGCCGCTGATCTACTGGCTGCTGCGAACCGTGCCGCCACGGCCGAAGCAGGTCGCTTTCCCGCCGACCCGCATCCTGGTCGGCATCGAGAATCGTGACAAAGAACCGGCCAAGACTCCGTGGTGGCTGATGCTGATCCGCCTCGTCGCGGCAGCGCTGGTCATATTCGCCCTCGCCGAGCCGGTGTTGAACCCCGAGCGCGAGCGCGCGCTCGCCGGGACCGGCCCGGTCGCCCTCGTCGTCGACAACGGCTGGACCGCCGCCTCCCGCTGGTCCGAGCGCCGGCTGATGATGGAGCGTGTCGTCGCCCACGCCGAGGCGGAGGGTCGCCCCGTCGTCGTCATCGCGACCGCTCCCGCCGCCCGCACTGTGTCCGCCAGGCTCGAGGCGCCGAGCGCGGCCCGCAACTCCGCCGCCGCGATCGAGCCGCAGCCGTTCGCGCCCGATCGCGCCGCTGCGCTCTCGAGTCTGCGCGCCGCACTCGGCTCCGGCAACGGCGGCGCGGCAAGCGTGGTGTGGCTCGCCGACGGCGTCGATCACGCGGGCGAGGCGACCGCGTTCGCCAATGACCTCGCCGCCATTGCCGCCGCGGGCTCGCTGTCGGTCGTCACCGATCCCGCAAGCGCGATGCCGATCGGCCTCGAGGCCTCGGTCGGTGCCGGCGGCCGGCTCGAGGCCCGCATCCTCTCCACTGGCAGCGCAGCACGCAGCGGAATGGTCCATGCACTGTCGGCGCGTGGCGACCGGCTCGGCGAGGCCCCATTCGAGCTCGCCGCCGGCGCCGCCTCCGCAGAGATCACGCTCGGCATGCCGCTGGAGCTGAGGAACCAGGTGACGCGGCTCGAGATCGCTGGCGAGCGCGCCGCCGGCGCCGTCAGTCTCGTCGACGCGCGCTCCAAATGGCAGCGCGTCGCCGTGCTGTCCGGCGAGAGCCAGGAGCAGGCGCAGCCGCTGCTGGCACCACTCTATTACATCGAGCGCGCGCTTCAGCCCTACTCCGAGCTGGTGCGCCCGAAGGACCAAAACCTCGCGGACGGCGTCGCCGCGGCACTCGCCGAGAGCGCCACCGTCCTCGTCCTCGCCGACATCGGCACGCTGTCGGGGGAGGTGCGCGAGCGCGTGCAGTCGTGGGTCGAGAAGGGCGGGGTGCTGGTGCGCTTTGCCGGCCCGCGACTGGAAAAGGGCGGCGACGACCTGCTGCCGGTGCCGCTGCGGCTCGGCGGGCGCACCCTCGGCGGCGCGCTGTCGTGGTCGACCCCGCAGCCGCTCGCCGCGTTCGAGGACTCGAGCCTGTTCGCCGGTCTCGCCGTACCCGAGGACGTGCGGGTCAACCGCCAGGTGCTCGCCGATCCCGCCCGGCTCGATGCCGAGGTCGCCGTATGGGCGCGTTTGAAGGACGGCACCCCGCTCGTCACCGCACGCCGCAAGGGCGACGGACAAATGGTGCTATTCCACGTCACCGCCAATTCCGACTGGTCGAGCCTGCCGCTGTCGGGCTTGTTCGTCGACATGCTGCGCCGGGTGGCGACGCTCGGCAGCTCGGCGCCGGTACGGCGCGAGGGTGGCGGCGCGACCGCTGCCATCGGCACCGCCGCGCCTAATGCCATTGCCAGTGTGCTGACGCCGCTGCAGAGCCTCGACGGCTACGGCACGCTGAAGCCCCCGCCGCCGACCGCCGAAGCCGTGACCGTCGCCGATCTCGCGCGCACCGTGGCGAGCCTCGCCCATCCGCCGGGCTACTATGGGCCCGAGGGCAGCCCGCGCGCGCTCAACGTGCTCGACGACAAGAGCACGCTCGCGCCGCTGCCGCACCTGCCCGCCGCTGCAGTCATGCGCGGCTACGAAAGCCAGCCTTCGACCCCGCTCAAGTCGTGGCTGCTCGCCGCCGCGCTCGCGCTGCTGCTTGTAGACGTCGTCGCCGTAATCAGCTTGAGCATGGGCGGGCTGTCGCTCGCGCGCCTCAGGCCCGGGGCCCGCGCCGCCGCGATCGGGCTCGCCACGATCGCTCTCGCCACGCCAAGTCTGCTCCACGCTGAGACCGCGCCCGCCGGTTCCGTCAAGGAGCGGCCGATCGACGTCGCCACTGCCGAGAAGGCAACGGGCAAGGTCACGCTCGGCTACGTGCTGACCGGGAACGACGCGGCGGACCAGACCAGCCGCATCGGCCTCGCCGGGCTCTGCCGCGTGCTCGAGGCGCGCACCGCGGTCTCGCCCGGGGAGCCGCTCGGCGTCGACATCGTCAACGACGAGATTGCGTTCTATCCGGTGCTCTACTGGCCGGTGCTGCCGGAGGCGCGCGATCTTCCCGAGGCCACGCTGACCAAGATCGATGCCTATATGAAGCAGGGCGGCATGATCATTTTCGACACCCGCGACCAGGGCCGCGGCCTGCCGACCGGCGTCGCCATCGGCCAGAGCGGCACCGGCGCGCTCCAGCGCCTCCTCGGCCGGCTCGACATCCCGCGCCTCGAGCCGGTGCCGGAAGGGCACGTGCTGACCAAGTCGTTCTACCTGCTGCGCACCTTTCCCGGCCGCTGGGACGGCGGCCAGATGTGGGTCGAGGCCGATACCGGCGAAGGCGGCGCTGGCGACAGCCGCAAGGCGCGTCATACCGACGGCGTCACCTCGATCCTCATCACGTCGAACGATCTCGCCGCGGCGTGGGCGCTCGACGAGCGTGGCCGCTCGCTCTACCCCGTCGTCCCGGGTGGCGAGCAGCAGCGCGAGATGGCGTTCCGCACCGGCATCAACATCGTCATGCACGCGCTGACCGGCAACTACAAGGCCGACCAGGTGCACGTGCCGGCGCTCTTGGAGCGGCTCGGTCAATGAGGGCGGAGTGCACAAATCGCGCGCTGCTCGCGCGACCCGTCCCTCCCCCCTGGTGGGGGAGGCTGGAGGGGGATGGCAGAACGCCCGCGGCGGGGGCGGACCCTGCGGGTCCGACCCCATGCACCACTCTTGAGCCTGGGGTCAGACCCGCTGGGTCTGACCCCGTGTCGGACGCCGGGATGCCCCCCATTACGTCCGCCGGGGTTCCCCCCACCCCCATCCCCTCCCCACGAGGGGAAGGGGGGCTCGAGCGCGCGAGGATCGGCGCATGAGCTGGGGCATAGACTTCGCACCGATGCTGCCCGCTCCGGTCTTCTGGAGTGCAGCCCTCCTCGCTGCCGTGCTGGTGCTCGTGCTGCTGCTCCGCCGCTCGCGCGGGGCGACGCTGCGGACGCTCGCGCTCGCCGCCCTCGTTGCCGCGCTCGCCAATCCGACGCTGCGCGAGGAGACCCGCGAAAGCCTCGCCAACATCGCCGTCGTCGTCGTCGACGAGAGTGCCAGCCAGACGCTCGCGAAACGTCCCGAGGAGACCCGCGCCATCCGCGCCGACCTCGAGGCCAAGCTCGGCGCGATCCCCAATCTCGACGTGAAATGGGTTGCCGCTGCCCGTCCCGCCGACGGCGCGCCCTCCGGCACGCAGCTGTTCTCCGCTCTCAACGCGGCGCTCTCCAGCGCGCCTCCCGACCGCCTCGCCGGCGTCATACTCGTCACCGACGGCCAGGTCCACGACGTTCCGGCGAGCGCCGCCGCGCTCGGCTTCGACGCTCCGGTGCACGCGCTGCTCACCGGCACCCGCAACGAGTTCGACCGCCGCATCGATATCGTCAAGGCATCCCGCTACGGCATCGTCGGGCAATCGCGCGAGATCGAGCTCCGCGTCGCCGAGACCGGATCCGCCGGGCGCGCAAGTGGTCCGTTGAACCTGAGGATCCGCCGCGAGGGCAAGCCCGATGAGATTCGCCGCACCGAGGTCGGCAAGCCGGTCGCGATCGAGATGGCGTTCCCGCATGCCGGCACCAACATCCTCGAAGCCGAGCTCGAGACCGCCGAAGGCGAACTCACTCCGGCCAACAACCGCGTCGTCGTGGTGGCGGAAGGCGTGCGCGAGAACTTGCGCGTGCTGCTGGTCTCCGGCGAGCCGCACGCCGGCGAGCGCACCTGGCGCAATCTCCTGAAGTCGGACGCCGCCGTCGACCTCGTCCACTTCACGATCCTGCGCCCGCCCGAGAAGCAGGACGGGACGCCGATCAACCAGCTCTCCCTGATCGCGTTCCCGACCCGCGAGCTGTTCTCGGAGAAGATCAACGACTTCGACCTGATCATCTTCGACCGCTACCAGCACCGCGGCATCCTGCAGATGCTCTACTACGACAACATCTCGCGCTACGTGGAGACCCACGGCGGCGCGCTGCTCGTTGCCGCCGGCGACGACTATGCCGGCAACCTCAGCCTCTATCGCACGCCGCTCGCCCCCGTGCTGCCGGCCGTGCCGACAGGACGCGTGATCGAGACGCCGTTCAAGGCCCGCATCACCGACGACGGCGCCAAGCATCCGGTCACGCGCGGCCTGCCCGGCGCGGCCACCGGCGACGCGCAGCCGCAATGGGGCCGCTGGTTCCGTCAGGTCGAGGTGCGCCCCGACCGCGGCCGGACCGTGATGAGCGGCGCCGAAAGCCAACCGCTGCTGCTGCTCGACCGCAAGGGCAAGGGGCGCGTCGCGCTGCTCACCTCCGACCACGCCTGGCTGTGGGCGCGCGGCTTCGACGGCGGCGGCCCGCACACCGATCTCTTGCGCCGTCTTTCGCACTGGCTGATGAAGGAGCCGGATCTCGAGGAGGAGCGCCTGATCGCCGACGCAAAGGGGCTGAAGCTTTCCCTCGAGCGGCGCTCGATGCTGGCGAGCGTGCCGCCGGTCAGGCTGCAGGCGCCGGGCGGCGAGACCCGCGAGGTGACGCTCGATCCCGCCGGCTCCGGCCTTTGGCGCACGACCGTCGACGTCGCCCTGCCCGGGCTCTACAAGGCCCAGCAGGGCGAGCTCACCGCCGTCGCCCACGCCGGCACCGAGGACGCGCGCGAGATGAGCGAGGTGACGGCGACCGACGCGAAGCTCGCGCCGATCCTGGATGCGACCGGCGGTGGCGCGTTCTGGACCAAGGCGAGCCCGACCAGCGGAATCGAGCTGCCGCGCATCTCCATGATGTCGGGTGCGCGTGTGCTCGCCGGCTCGGGCTGGATGGGGCTCAAGGACCGCGAGGCGTTCGTCACCCGCGGCGTAACGCTGACGCCGCTGTTCACCGGGCTCGCCGCACTCGCCGCGCTGCTGTTCCTGATCACGCTCGCCTGGTGGCGCGAGGGGCGGTAGGCGATTCGCTGCCGTCCCGTTCGCTTGGAAATCCCCCGCATTCCGCAACCTTCGCGTTTGCTCGGTGCAACGACTCGCCTAGCGTCGCGCTGATCCCGTGCGCCCGGCCCGGAGCAGCAGTCCCATGTCCCTCCTCTTTCGCATCATCTACGCGACCCACGCCAATGGCACCCATCATAAGCTCGCGCTCGACGGCGTGCGCCGCCTCGCGTGCATGGACGCGGAGCGCTGGCAGCGCCTGTTCCTGAAGCACGCCGAGCTGTTGATGCAGGGCTCCAAGGCGCCGGACAACGAGTTCAAGGACTTCAAGAACCACGTCCTGCATCCCGATGACGACTACTGGGGTGGCGCGCCGGAGAAAGTCGCGAGCTGGTACGCGCTGCTGGTCGAGACCCTGCGCTCTGGCGACTGGCCGCAGGTCGCCTGGTGCGCGGGCGTGCTCAGCCACTACTACACGGACCCGATTCACCCCTTCCACACCGGTCAGTCGGAGGCCGAGAACGCCCTCCACCGCGCCGTCGAGTGGAGCATCAACCGCGCCTACGACGGCCTGCTCGCCGACGGCGAGGCCGCCAATCCGCTGCTTGACGTGGCGATCCCGTCGGGTCCCGACTGGATCCACGAGCTCGTCTGCCAGGGTGCCGACACCTCGCACCGCTATTATGAGAAGCTGATCGCGCACTACGACATCACGCGTGGCGTGGTCGATCCGCCGTCCGGGCTCGATTCGGTCTCCCGCCGGCTCGTGGGCGAGCTGCTCGTCTATGCCTCGCGCGGCTTCGCGCGCCTGCTCGAGCGCGCGATCGACGAGGCCGCGGTCAACCCGCCCGACGTCATGTTGACCGTCGAGACCGTGCTCGCCGGTCTCAAGGTGCCGATGAAGTGGATCGCCAAGAAGCTCGCCGACGCGGAGGACCGGCGCATCGTCGAGGCGATGTACGACGAGCTCCAGGCGACCGGCAAGGTCGAGGCGACGCTGCCCGAGGATGATCGGATGGTGCGCGACCTCTACGCCAAGGAGGTCGTCCTGCCGAAGGCGGCAGTGCGGGCCGCCGCGCGCAAGCAACGCCTGCCGGCCGGCGCCACGCCACCGCAGCGACCGAGAGTGCACGCCATCACGCCCGCCGCCGCCGCCGGCCTCGCCACCTCGCCGCCGGCGCCGCGCCGGATGCCTGCAGCGGCGACGACTTCTCCGCCAACCTCCGCCGAGGAGGAAGCGCGCCGCGAGCAGCTGTCGCTGCGCAATGCGCTCGCCGCGCTGTCGACCGCTCCGCGTCGCGCCGAGCTGCCACCTGCGCTGCCGCAACCGTTGGCGCCGGTCGCTGCCGCCGCGCCGGAGGAGCCCGTGCGCACCGCGTCGGCAGCCGTGACGAGTCCAGCCAAATCCGAGCGACACCACCGCCAGCATGCCGCCGACGCCGACCGCGGCCGGCGCATCTACCTCGCGCTCCACGATCAGATCGAGGCCGCGCCCTCGATCGGGCCCAAGACCGCCGAGCGGCTGATCGCCATCGGCCTCGCCACCGTCGGCGACCTCGTCGCCGCTGATCCAGGCGACGCCGCCATGCGCATCGGCGCCCGCCACATCACGTCCGAGACAATCGCCGACTGGCAGGATCAAGCGCGCCTTGTCATGTCTGTGCCGGGACTGAGGGGCACCCACGCGCAGCTACTCGTCGGCGCCGGCTTCCGCTCGGTCGAGGCGATCGCATCCGCCGAGCCGACGACCCTCTCCGCCGCCGTGCTGAAGTTCGCCACCACCCGCGACGGCGAGCGCGTACTGCGCTCCGGCGACCCGCCCGACATCGAGCGCATCAAGACCTGGATCGAGAGCGCCGCGACAGCGCGTGCTGCCTGAGCGGGCTTGCGCATCGCGCATCCATCCGCCAGCCTGCCAACATGCTGCGCCGGATCACAGGTTTCTACGAGGACGTCGAAGGCCACTTCGTCGCCATGCTCGCGTGCGGGCACGAGCAGCACGTTCGTCACCGCCCGCCGTTTGCCGAGCGCCCCTGGGTGCTGACGGCGGAGGGCCGGGCGGCGATGATCGGCCAGAGCCTCGACTGCCGCGCGTGCGACGTCGAGGGGCCCCGCATTCCCGTCGAAGAGGAAAGCTGAGCGGCGGGACGACCCTTCGATCGCCACATTGCCCCACGAGCGTGCAATTCCGCGGCTCTCGGCGCGTGACGGCAACAGCCATGCGCAGATCGGGCAGCTCCGCCTCCCCGCGCCCCAGAATCTCCCATTTCACCCGCTCATTTGCCGCCCACGGGTTGAGTCGAAGAGCCCCGCGAAGGAGGGAACGTAATGACGAGCGCCAGTGCAGTCCGCGAGCGGATCCTCAGCCATGGATTCGGTGTTGCCAGCGCCCAGGGCCTGCACGCCCTGTCGATGGGCGACCTCGCCCGCGATCTATCGGTGCCGAAGAGCGGGCTGTTCGCCCATTTCGCCACCAAGGAGAGCCTGCAGCTCGGCGTGCTCGAGCAGGCCGCCGCCATGTTCCAGCGTGACGTCGGTGACGCCGCGGAGGGCAATGGCGAGGAGCGCGTGCGCCAGCTGTTCGTCAAGTGGATCGCCTGGTCTCGCGCGCGCTATCTCAGGGGTGGCTGCCCGTTCGTGCACGCGAGCGCCGAGGCCGACAGCCTCGCCGAGGAGGTCCGCGCCTATCTGAAGGCGATCCTCGACCAGTGGTCGGAGGTTCTGAAAGGCGCAATCGACGAGGCCAAGGCTTCGACCTTCAAGGCCGACCTCGACTCCGCTCAGCTGGTGTTCGAGCTCTACGGCCTCTACCTGTCGCACCACTTCTGGCACTGGTCGATGCGCGACCACGCCGCCCACGGCCGCACCATGAAGGCGTTCGACCGCCTCCTCGCCGCCTCCCGCCGCGCGGCCTGAGCGTTCGCCCGCCGGCCGCGCCGTGTCCGTTCAGAAGCAATGGGCCCCGCGCGGGGCCCATTGCATTTCCTCGACTGGCGCGCTCCTCCGGTCAGGCCGGCACCGGGATCGGCACGGCAGCGCCGTGGCTGCGGCCTCCGTGGGCCCGGCCTTCGGCGTCGATCTCGCGCTGGACCTCCTCCGTGCTCTTGTGAATCAGGCTCTCGGTGGACGCACCGGAGGTGCGCGAGCCGAGCCGCAGGAAGAAGTAGAACAGCCACGCCAGCACCAGCCACCACACCGCCAGCACCAGTTGTTGCATGGCGACGCTGCCCGGGAATAGCAGGTCATAGAC
>JBFMEX010000036.1:0-51655 GCA_040752215.1 Pseudomonadota bacterium
GGGGGGCGCGGGGGGGGCCCCGCGGGGCCCGACCCCGTGACAGCCGGTCTGCCATCCCGCCATTTCGGGCCCTCGAGGGGAAAGGCCGCGCCGAGCACCTCCGCGATCTCCGCCGCGCTCCAGACGTAGAACTTGCCCTCCTCGCCGTCCGAGTCCGCGTCGAGCGATGCGGCGAAGGCGCCGCCGTCGGTCCCCATCTCGCCAAGCAGCCAGCCGACCGTCTCCTCGATCCGCACCGCCAGCAACGGATCGTGCGTCTCGCGCCAGACCTCGGTCATCAGGTCGACGAGCAGCGCGTTGTCGTAGAGCATCTTCTCGAAATGCGGCACCAGCCAGCGCTCGTCGGTCGAATAGCGTGCGAAGCCGCCGGCGAGGTGATCGTAGATGCCGCCCTGGCAGACGTGGCGCAGTGTATTCGAGACCGCCTCGCGAGCGGCCGCGTTGTCGTAGCGGATCGCGCCGCGCCACAAGAGCCAGAAGAAGCTCCATTGCGGAAACTTCGGCGCTCCGGCGATGCCGCCGTGCACGGGATCGATCACTCCGGCCAAGCGCCCGGTCACGTCCGCGAGCAGCCGATCCGAGATCGTGATCGCGCGGTCGCGGACCCGCGCCTCGGCCAGCATCGCCGTCAGTGCTTCGGCGTTGCCACGCATCTTGTCCGGCTCCTCGCGGAAGATGCGCGCCACCTCGCCGAGCACGTGCCGGAATGCCGGCTTGCCCCAGCGCGCCTCGGGCGGGAAATAGGTCCCACCCCAGAACGGCCGTCCGTCGCTGTCGAGGAACATCGTCATCGGCCAGCCGCCGTGCTCGCCGAGCCGCTGCAGCGCGCCCATGTAGATCGCGTCAATGTCCGGCCGCTCCTCACGATCGACTTTGATGTTCACGAACAGCTCGTTCATCACCGCGGCCGTCACCGGGTCCTCGAAGCTCTCGTGCGCCATGACGTGGCACCAGTGGCATGCGGCGTAGCCCACCGACAGCAGAATGGGCTTGCCCGTGCGCTTGGCTTCGTCCAGAGCTTCACGACCCCACGGCCACCAGTGCACAGGGTTGCCCTTGTGCTGGAGCAGGTAAGGGCTCGTCGCGTCGGCAAGGCGATTCCGGCTCATGCTCGCTCCGCGGCGTTTCGAGTGGGCCCGTGTGGAGCATAGGCGCCATGAGCGAGGTTGCCACCATCTTCGCGCTCTCGAGCGCGCCGGGCCGCAGCGGCGTTGCCATACTGCGCGTCTCCGGACCGGCCGCCGGCCTCGTGCTGAACGTGATGGCCAGACCGCGTCCGAAGCCGCGCTACGCCGCCGGCCGCCGCATCGTGCATCCGACCACCGGCGAAGCGCTCGATCGCGGGATCGTCATCTGGTTTCCGGCGCCAGCCAGCTTCACCGGCGAGGACGTCGCCGAGCTGCAGGTCCATGGCGGCCGGGCGGTGGTCAAGGCGATGCTCGACGCCCTGGCGGCAATCCCCGGCTGCCGCATGGCCGAGCCGGGCGAGTTCGCGCGCCGCGCGTTCGCCAACGGCAAGCTCGACTTGGCCGAGATCGAGGGCTTGGCCGATCTGATCGACGCCGAGACCGAGGCCCAGCGCCGCCAGGCTCTGCGCCAAGCCGGCGGTGCGCTCTCCGGCATCTACGAGAGCTGGCGCAAGGCTCTGCTCGAGGCCCGCGCGCTGATCGAGGCCTCGCTCGATTTCGCCGACGAACAGGACGTTTCGACCACGGCAATGGCGGACGCTCGCTCGGCGGTGGACGCTGTCGCCCGCGCCATGCGCCACCATCTCGACGACGGCCATCGCGGCGAGATTCTTCGCCATGGGTTCACCATCGTGCTCGCCGGCCCGCCCAACGTCGGCAAGTCGAGCCTGCTGAACGCGCTGGCCCGTCGTGACGTGGCGATCGTGTCGACGGAGGCCGGAACGACCCGCGATGCGATCGAGGTTCATTTGGACCTCGCCGGCCTGCCAGTCATCGTGACCGACACCGCCGGCTTGCGCGACACCGAGGCGGCGGTCGAGCGCGAAGGCATCCGCCGCACGCTGGCGCGGGTCCAGGACGCAGATCTGGTGCTGTGGGTGATGGACGCCCACAATCCTGGAGTGACGCTGCCGCCGGAGCTGCGCGACGTCGCCGACAAGGTGCTGCCGGTGCTGAACAAGGCCGATCTGCTGGCCGATGGCGGACCGGCGGTGCTACCGGACGACCTGATCGCGGTATCGGCCCTCACCGGCACCGGCCTCGAGGGTCTGATTGCCCGGTTGGGTGCAGTCGCCGTCGAGCGGATGGCTCCCGGCGACGACCCCGCGATCACCCAGGCCCGCCACCGCCGTCATGTCAGCGAGGCGCTCGCCGCGCTGGAGAGATTCCTCTCGGGCTCGACCGAGCAGGAGGCTTTGCGTGCCGAGGATCTCCGGCAAGCCGCGGAGGCACTCGGCCGCATCGCCGGCCGCATCGACGTCGAGGATGTGCTTGACCAGATCTTCGGCCGATTCTGTATCGGAAAGTGAGCGGGTGTTTCACGTGAAAACGCAGCTTTGCGAGTCGAGACGCTGGAGTTCTTTGACGCAGCCAGAGTCGTTCGAGTAGTTTCCCGGCCAATACCAAGTCTAGCCATGGGCTCCACTTCGATTATGTCCGCGAGCAGCTTCGATGTGATCGTCGTCGGCGGTGGCCATGCCGGCACCGAGGCCGCCGCCGCCGCGGCGCGGATGGGCGCCCGCACGGCGTTGCTCACCCTCGGCTTCGCCTCCATCGGCGAGATGTCCTGCAATCCGGCTATCGGCGGGCTCGGCAAGGGCCATCTCGTCCGCGAGATCGATGCCCTCGACGGCCTGATGGGCCGCGTCGCCGACGCTGCCGGCATCCAGTTCCGCCTGTTGAATCGCTCCAAGGGCCCGGCGGTCCAGGGCCCGCGCACCCAGGCCGACCGCAAGCTTTACCGCCGGGCGATGCAGGAGGCGATTCGGGCCCAGGACCGCCTTACCGTGATCGAGGGCGAGGTCGTCGATCTGCGGGTCGAGGGCGGCCGGGTTTGCGGCGTGGTGCTGCGGGCTCCTTCGCCCCGACTGCGGGGAGAGGGCCGAGATGAGGGCCACCTGCTCGCGGCGGAGAAAATTCACGCCGGCGCGGTGGTTCTGACCACTGGCACCTTCCTCAATGGCGTGATCCACATGGGCGAGCGGCGCCAGCCCGCCGGCCGTTTTGGCGACCCGCCGTCCCGCGATCTCGCCCGCCGGCTGCACACCTTGGGCCTGCAACTCGGGCGCCTCAAGACCGGCACGCCGGCCCGCCTCGCGGCGGGCTCGATCGACTGGACTGGTCTGGATATGCAGGCCGCCGACGACGATCCGGTGCCATTCTCGTTTCTGACCGAGCGGATCACCAACCCCCAGATAGCTTGCGGAATCACGGCCACGACCGAGGCCACTCACGCCATCGTCCGCGCCAACTTGACCCGCGCCCCGATGTACACCGGCGCCATCACCGGCACCGGCCCGCGCTATTGCCCCTCGATCGAGGACAAGGTGGTCCGCTTCGCCGATCGCACCTCCCACCAGGTCTTTCTGGAGCCCGAGGGCCTCGACGATGACATGGTCTACCCGAACGGTGTGTCTACCTCGCTGCCCGCAGACGTCCAGCTGGCGTTTCTGCGCACCATACCGGGGCTCGAAAGAGTGGTCGTCGAGCGGCCCGGCTACGCCATCGAGTACGACTATGTGGACCCGCGCGAGCTACTGGCGACGCTCGAGCTGAAGCGGCTGCCCGGCCTGTTCCTCGCCGGCCAGATCAACGGCACCACCGGCTACGAGGAGGCCGGAGCCCAAGGCATTGTGGCCGGGATCAACGCCGCGCTCGCGGCCGGCGGGCGGGGCCGAGAGCTGGCACCCTCGCGGGCCGACAGCTACATCGGCGTCATGATCGACGATCTCGTCACCCGCGGCGTGAGCGAGCCCTACCGCATGTTCACCTCGCGCGCCGAGTTCCGGCTCCGGCTGCGAGCCGACAACGCCGACCAGCGCCTGACACCCCTCGGGTTACAGCTCGGATGCGTCGGCGGTGACCGTATGAGGGCCTTTGTGGCCAAGTCCGCAACCCTCGCCGAGGGTCGCGCCCTGCTCGAATCGCTGTCCTTGACGCCCAACGAGGCCGCCCGCCATGGGATTGCGATCAACCGCGATGGCCGCCGACGTACAGCATTCGAGTTGCTGGCTTTTCCGGGTATTGATTTGGCCCGTCTGCAATCCGTGTGGCCGGAGATTGGCCGTCTGCCGACGACCATCGCCGGCCAGCTCGAGACCGACGGCCGCTACGCGGCCTATTTGCGCCGGCAGGACGAGGACGTGGCCGCCCTGCGCCGCGACGAGGACGTGCGGATCCCGTCTGACTTCGAATTCACGCGGCTGCCGGGCCTCTCGGCCGAGCTCGGCCAGAAGCTCTCCCGCCATCGCCCGGGGACGCTGGCTCAGGCCGCACGGATCGACGGCATGACGCCGGCCGCACTGCTGCTGGTGCTGGCCCACGTCAAGCGAGTGGATCGCAGAACCGCATGATGGCGCACGCGGCCAGAATGCCCGCGATCGATGGCCCGGAGGCGTTCGCGGCCGCGTTCGGAGTTTCACGTGAAACGATCGACAGATTAGTGATTTACGCCGACCTGCTGAAGCAGTGGCAGAAGGCCGTCAATCTGGTCGCGCCAAGCACGTTGGACGCGCTCTGGCACCGCCACTTCGCCGATTCGGCCCAGCTGCTCGCACTCGCCCCACCGACCGCCACCCGCTGGCTCGATCTCGGCAGTGGCGGCGGCTTTCCCGGTCTGGTTCTGGCGATCCTGCTCGCCGGCCGGTTCGAGCATGTTCGCCCGACGCCCCCCTCTCCCCGCGAGCGGGCTGAGGGCTGGGGTGATGGGCGGCCACCCACGCCACGCCCCTTGTCCGTCCCCAACCCTCTCGCGTCATTGGGAGCGGCCCGAGGCAATGCGGATCGCCGGGACGCGACCGCGCGACCGATTCGCGTCACGCTTGTCGAAAGTGATTCCCGCAAGGCCGCGTTTCTGCGCGAGGTCGTCCGCCAGACCGGGCTTGCCGCCACCCCGGTGGCTGTGGACATCCTCTCGGCGCGAATCGAATCGATCACGACTCAGGGTAAGGTCGAATCAGTCGATGTGATCACGGCGCGCGCTTTGGCGCCGCTCGAGCAGCTGTTCCGTCTCGCGGCGCCGGTGTTCGGCTCCGCCACCGTCGGTCTCTTTCTCAAGGGGCGCGAGGTCGGCCGCGAGGTCGCGGCGGCGCGGCGCAGTTGGGAGTTCTCCGTCGAGCTGGCTCCGAGCGCCACGGATGCGGACGGCCGCGTTGCCGTCGTTCGTCGGTTGCGCGCCAGAGCGGAGGGTTGATCCGGTGGCAGGGAACGTAGGCGGAGCCGGGCGGCTCCGGGTGCTCGCGATCTCCAATCAGAAGGGAGGTGTGGGCAAGACGACGACGGCCATCAATTTGGGCACCGCGCTGGCGGCAGTCGGCGAGCGGGTGCTGGTGGTCGACCTCGATCCGCAGGGCAACGCCTCGACCGGGCTCGGCATCGATATCGACAGTCGCCCGCAGACCTCCTACGACGTGCTCGCCGGCCGCGCGAGCCTCGCCGATATCGCGCTTCCGACGGCGGTTCCGGGCCTCCATGTGGTGCCGGCCAATGCCGATCTCGTCGGTCTCGAGAGCGAGCTGATGTCGGACGCCAACCGGCCCTACCGGCTGCGTGACGCCGTCGCCGCGCTGATCGCCGAGCAGCGGTCGCGACCCGATCGACCGAGCTACGACTACGTGCTGGTCGACTGCCCGCCGTCGCTCAATCTGCTGACGCTCAACGCGATGACCGCGGCGCATGCGGTCCTGGTGCCGGTGCAGTGCGAGTTCTTTGCGCTCGAGGGCATCTCGCAGCTCAAGGACACGATCGACCAGATCAAGGCGACGCTCAACCCCGCGCTGGAGATCCAGGGCGTGGTGCTGACCATGCACGACGCCCGCACCGCGCTCTCGCGCGAGGTCGCCGACAACGTGCGCGCCTTCTTCGGCCCCAAGGTCTACGACACAGCGATCCCGCGCAACACGCGCGTCGCCGAGGCGCCCTCGCACGGCAAGCCGATCCTGCTCTACGACTATGACTGCGCCGGCAGCCAGGCCTACATTCGCCTTGCCACCGAGATCATCGAGCGCGAGCGCCAGTACAAGGCCGCTTGATCGCGCGGTTCGAGACCGCATCGAGCAGCACGAAACATCGACGACGAGGGGCAGCGAAACGCATGAATACCGCAATTCAGAAGGGCCGGCTCGGACGCGGTCTCGCATCGTTGATCGGCGAGCCGGCCACGGCGGTGTCGTCGCTGCCGCCGCAGGGCGAGCAGCGGCTCGTGCCGATCGACCAGCTCGCCGGCGGCAGGCTCAACCCGCGCAAGGATTTCCGCGAGGACGAGCTCGCTGAGCTCGCCGATTCGATCCGCTCCAAGGGCCTTGTGCAGCCGATCCTCGCGCGCCCGATCCCCGGCGGCTACGAGATCGTCGCTGGCGAGCGTCGCTGGCGCGCGGCGCAGAAGGCCGGCCTGCACACGGTTCCGGTGATCGTGCGCGATCTCTCCGACAAGGAGGTGCTCGAGCTCGCCATCATCGAGAACGTGCAGCGCGCCGACTTGAACGCGATCGAGGAGGCCACCGGCTACCGCGACCTCATCGAGCGTTTCGGCTACGGCCAGGAGCAGGTCGCCGAGATCATCGGCAAGAGCCGCAGTCACGTCGCCAACACACTGCGCCTGTTGAAGCTGCCGGACGGCGTCAAGTCGCTGGTCGAGAGTGGCAAGTTGACGGCGGGTCACGCTCGCGCGCTGATCGGCCGCGACGACGCGGAGGGACTTGCCAAGCGCATCCTCGCCGAGGACATGAACGTGCGCGAGGTCGAGGCCATGGTGCAGGCCGGGCCGATCGGCGTCGAGGGCTCGACGGGCATTCGCCGCGCTAAGGACAAGGATGCCGACACCCGCGCCTTCGAGAAGGAGCTGTCGGATGCGCTTGGCCTGAAGGTCGAGATCAAGCGCGGCTCCGGCGAGAGCGGCAATCTGGTCATCAAGTACGGCAACTTCGACCAGCTCGATTACATCCGTCTGCGCCTCGTCGGCAGCAATTGACGGCGGTCCGCCAGTCTCCAACCATCGTGGCAGTTGCCGGGCGACACGCGGCGCCCGTCCTTGAGCATGCCCATTTGCGGTGCTTGACGCAGTGACCGGCCGGCGTCATGTGATACCCACGAGCGAAACGTCCGACCCACGCCGCCGCTGGCCGCGTGCGGCAGCCTTCCCGCGAAAGCGGGGATCACGGAACGAGAGTCGCGCGCAACAAAGTGAAATGGCGGCGCGCATGAAGGCCTCCGCGACAGGTCGAAACGTTCGCGCGCCGGTATGACAGCGGCGGCGCGTTGATGCCGATGGAAAGTTGCAGATGGCAGACGATGTCCTCCTGAGCCTGGCCGCGACCATCAAAGCCCGCCGAGCCGAAACGGCCGACAAGTCCTACACGCGCCAGCTGCTGGATGCCGGTCCCGGGCGCTGTGCGAGGAAGCTCGGCGAGGAGGCCGTCGAGACGGTGATCGCCGGCCTCGGCAGTGATCCCGCCGCACTCCGCTCCGAAGCGGCCGATCTCATTTATCATCTGCTGGTACTGCTCGAGTGCCGCGGCGTGCCGCTGGAGGAGGTGCTCGGTGAGCTGGCAAAGCGTGGCGGGACGTCCGGGCTTGCCGAGAAGGCCGCGCGCAAGGGCTGACATACCGAGCCGGGTGGAGATGGATACGCCCTACCGTACGAGTCTCGAGTTCTCACCCTATCGCCTGTTCTCGCGCGAGGAGTGGGCGCGCCTGCGTGCCGACACGCCGATGACGCTGGTGCCACGGGAGCTGGAGCAGTTGTCCGGTCTCATCGAGGAGCTGTCGATGGAGGAGGTGGAGACGATCTACCTGCCGATGTCGCGCCTGCTCAATCTCTATGTCGCCGCCTCGCAGGAGCTGCACGCAGTCACCTCGCGCTTTCTCGGCCGCAAGGACCGCAAGGTGCCGTTCATCATCGGCGTCGCCGGCTCGGTCGCGGTCGGCAAGAGCACCACCGCCCGCGTCCTGCGCGCCCTGCTCGCCCGCTGGCCCGATCATCCGCGCGTCGATCTCATCACGACCGACGGCTTCCTGCTGCCCAACGCCGAGCTCGAGGCGCAAGGCCTGATGGACCGCAAGGGCTTCCCCGAGAGCTTCGACACCGCGCGGCTGTTGAACTTCCTCGCCAGCGTGAAGTCCGGCGCCGAGCAGGTCGAGGCGCCGGTCTACTCGCATTTCCATTATGACATCATCGAAGGCCAGAAGTTCGTCGTCGAGCGCCCCGATATTCTCATCGTCGAGGGCCTCAACGTGCTGCAAGCGGCACGTTTGCCGCGCGATGGCGAGGCGGTGCCGTTCGTCTCCGACTTCTTCGATTTCTCGATCTACATGGATGCCGATCCGCGGCTGCTCGAGCACTGGTACGTGCAGCGCTTCATGCGCCTGCGCAGCACCGCGTTCCGCGATCCGGCGGCATATTTCCACCGCTATGCGCAGCTGACGCACGAGCAGGCGATCGAGCGCGGCACCAACATCTGGCGCACGATCAACTTGCGGAACCTCGAGGAGAACATCCTGCCGACGCGCCAGCGGGCGCGGTTGATCCTCACCAAGCGCCAGGACCATCAGGTCGAGACCGTCGCGCTGCGGAAGCTGTGACCCGGATCACGGGCGGTGCATTTTCCACTCGATTCCCCGTTCGACCGTCACAAGCGGGAGGGTCAAGGGGCGGCAATGGGCGAGACGCCGACCCTGGCGAATTGTCAAGCTACACTCGATACCGACCGTTAGAAGCGGAAGGATGAGCTGGGGCGATGGGCCAGAACCGGTCGCACGAACACACGGACAATCAGACAGCGTGTGCTTTTTGTGTGGACCAGCACGAGCGTGAGGCGCTCGGAATTTGCCGCGCTGCACACAATTTCTATTCAACTGGCATCGAACGGTCGGTACTCGGTGAGCACCGTCCGCCGCCAATGATGACGCGATTGCTACGCCAAGGCCTCAAGTTTATCGAAGGAACCGGTCCAACCCATAGTCATGCTGCCGCGCTGCTTAACGAACTCGGCGATGGCGGCGGCTGACGCATCCTGAGGCTCCCAACGCAAGATCACGCGCGTGCGCTCAGCCGCTTCCGAAACCAATTCCACAGTTGTCAGCATGGTTTGCGGCCAGTCCGCGAAGAACGGCGCCGTGATCACGTGCTCTTTGTCGTCGCAGAATTGTTGCGCATAGACGATGAGGTTTGGCTTCTCGAGCGCCTGGTAGCTGAGGCGACCGTACATCACCGCGCCGTTCGCCATTGTCATCGCGTAGAAAGACGTGCCGCCGACGCGCGGCTCTGCGCGCAGAAAGCGCATTGTTGCGCCCGTCGGCGGTAGCCACTGCGCGAGATGCTCTGGATCAGTCCACATCTCATAGACGCGATCGATGGGCGCATCGAACGTGCGGGCGATGAAGAACTGCTCCGCGCCTGAGAGCCGCTTGCCGAGATACTCGGCCAGCCGATCCCATGTTGACTCGCCGCCGGCCTTTTTGATGAAGCCGCGCATATCCGTCGCGATCTCGGGTGTCGCGAATGCCATGCTCATGTCAAGTTGCGTGCGACCGTTGCGTTCAGTGAAGAGCGCGGTGACACGAAACAGTGGCGGGCGATCCTTGTGGCCGCCGTGATCGTAGACCATCCGCTGCAAGGACACGACTTCGAGATACTGCGTCGTGTTCTCGTAGTCGGTGCCGTCGGGCCCGTGCATGGTGTAGTGCCAGTGGCCTCCGGTGCGCAGGTCACGGCTGTGGGTCGTCAGCGTAAAGCCGCGCGGTCCCCACCACTGCGCCACTTCCTCAGGAATGGTCCATGCAGCCCACACCGACTGCAGCGGCGCGTCATAGACGCGCGTGAGCGTGATGACGTTCGACTTACTTTTTGCGGCCATGGCGCGCTCCTTTGTGTTTTGATTTCAGGTATGCGCCGAGCCGATCGAGCTGATCTTCCCACGCGATTCTGTGCTGCTCCATCCAGTCCACGGCCTCGCGCAGCGGCTCGCCGTTGAACTGGCACGGGCGCCACTGCGCCTTGCGGCCTTTGCTGACGAGACCGGCGCCCTCCAGAACCTTCAGATGCTTGGTGATGGCCGGCAGGGTCATTTCGTCGAGGAACGGCTCTGCCAGCTCCGACACGTTGGCTTCGCCCTCGGACAGTCTGGCGAGTATGGCGCGCCGGGTCGGATCGGCCAGAGCCGCAAAGGTGCGGCTGAGTGGGTCTCTCATTGTATTTGACCAGTTTATTAATTAACCGAAAGGTGTAATATAGGAGCGAATTGACAACCTGTCCAGCCGGAACGAGTCGACGTTCTCATCAGCTTCGGCGCGAGAATGGGACGGGTATTGGGTGGCCAGCCGACATCGCTGCCGAGACCTGTCAAAGGCATGGCTGTTGTGCCGCACAAGCCGCTGGCGTCATGCTCCGCAACGTTGCAACACGAGTGTTGAGCACCGGCACGACAGCCGCTCTGGGTCAAACGCGTCGACCCGCCGATCCTGCTATCCAGCGAAGCACAGCCGCTTGTCATCCCATCGCATCTGGCGTCGTCGCACCGTGGGAGCAAGCGACCGCCGGCCGTGCGTAGCGGGCAATCGAAGCGCCCACACACACCGTCACCCCGGCGCAGGCCGGGGCCCGTCCACGCTCCTGTCCGCGCGATTGACCGCCGTGACCGGATCCCGGCCTGTTCCGCTCCGCGCACATGCGTGCGCTGGCGCGCCGGGATGACGTTGCGATTGGATAACCGGCGAGTCCGCTCTCCCCGACGATGTGGAGAAAAGGCGCGTCGCTGGCCGCGCGTGGCGGCCGGCTCTCGGAACGGAAGTCGCCTCGCGAACTGACGAGTCGGATGCACCGAGCCTCAGCTGCTCGTCGCGACCGACCTCGCCACTGGCCGCGCGTGGCGGCCGGCTCTCGGAACGAGAGTCGCCACGCGCAATTGAAGACGCCCACGCACTAAAAAGGGGCCGCCTGGGGTGGCGGCCCACGAGTTGCTCGTGCTCTAGGCGAAAGGCGCGAGCGATCAATGCACCGTTTGGCTCGGCAACGGCGACGGCGCGACCAGCGCCATCGCCCACTCGCCGAACGCCAACTGCTGGCGCAACGCGATCCTGACGTGGGGCAAACCCTTGCTCTGCTCAAGCAGCGCGAGCTGCGCGCTGGCGGCGGCGCTGGCCGCTCTGAGCCCGAGGCTCATCCACCCCGCGATCAGCCGGCCGGCGTCGAAGGGAGCGAAAAAGGCGGCTCGCGGCTCCGCGGCCACCTCCGCGAGCGCGGCGGCCGGCTCGGTCGGCATGCTCTCGCGCGACGCTGCGATGCGGGCCGTCTTGCGGTTGCCGCGGCTCTCGATGGCGGCCGTGCGATGCGCGGCCGGCCGCGGCCTGCTGCTCGCCTCCGGCCGGCGCGTGGGGGGCGCGTGCTGGACGGAGGTGAGTGTCGCTCCCTCGATCTCGGCCATCAGCTCGATGCGCATCATGTTGAACTTGTCGCGCAGGCGGCGGATGACGGAAGGATCGCTGACGCCGAGAGACTTGATCGCCGTGGTCGGCTTCAGATCGGGATTGGCAGCGATCAATTGCGCCACCGTGGCGAGCCGCGCGCGATCATCGATCCCCGTCCCCAACGGGCGGCCACGGCGGGATTTCACTTCCGACATAGATACGGCCTTCTCAAATGCGATTCGATCTCCTCGAAGTGTGTTTGAATTCGCCGCCGGAAACCAAGGAAAATAAATTGCTATTGCTCGCAATTCGCTGCCGCGCATCTACATCTGTTGCGCAAAAGCACCGAAATCGCATGTGGCCGATAAAAGTCGTGGCACGAGGTTGTACAACGCAGACCGCCCTGCAATCTCGCTCCCATTTCTGCAGCATACGTGCTGCTCGCCTTTGCTCGCTGCTGAAATGGCGATCTTTTCACGCTGCTATTCCACGCGATTTGGCGAGCTCGCCGAGATTGGCTTCTGGCCTCGCCCCGATATGGCCGATGATCTCCGCCGCCGCCAGGCTGCCGAGACGCCCCGCCGTGTCGAGGCTCGCCCCGCGGGCAATTCCGTGGAGGAATCCCGCAGCGTAGAGATCACCGGCGCCGGTAGTATCGACGACGTGCGCGACCGGATCGACCGGAATCTCGAGGAATTTCCCCTCCGCGGCGATGATAGAGCCCTTTGCGCTGCGCGTGAGCGCGGCAAGTCTTGTATCCTCGGCGGTGCGGCGCGCCGCCTCCTCGAAGCTCGTCTCGTAGAGTGACGTGATCTCGCTTTCATTGGCAAAAAGAATATCGACGCCATTTCGAATGAGATCGAGAAATTCGGCCCGATGGCGGTCGACGCAGAAAGAATCGGACAGCGTCAGTGCAACCTGCCGCCCCGCTGTGCGCGCGATTTGCGCCGCCTGCCAGAATGCCGCCTTCGCCTCCGGGCGATCGAACAAATAGCCTTCCAGGTAGACGACTGCCGAGGCGCGAATGAGGTCGCCATCCACCGCGCCGTGATCGAGATCGGTCGAGATGCCGAGGAACGTGTTCATCGTCCGCTCGCCGTCGGGCGTGACGAGGATCAGCGAGCGCGAGGTCGGCGCGCGGTTGGCGACCGGCTGGCTGTCGAAGGCGACCCCCGCCGCGCGGATGTCGTGGCGGAAGATGCGGCCGAGCTCGTCGTCGGCGACCTTGCCGATGAAGGCTCCGCGGCTGCCAAAGGAGGCGAGCCCGACCATCGTGTTGGCCGCCGACCCGCCGGAGATCTCGATCGCCGGGCCCATTGCCGCGTAGAGCGCGGATACGGTCGCCTCGTCGACGAGCCGCATGTGGCCCTTCGGCGCGCCGTGCCGGGCGAGGAACGCCTCGTCGCAACGGCCGATGATGTCGACGATGGCATTGCCGATACCGACGACGTCGTAGCGGATATTGGTCATATGGCCTCCCGGGAATTCGAAGCCGGCACTCTAGGCACGGCGTGCCGCCTCGCAAGTGGCGATTGGTCCGGGCGGCTGTCTTAGGAGTATCGCGGACGGCCCTTGGCCGCGCCCTGCCGCGCGAGGAACGCGATTTTGATGACGAGGCGCTCGGCGATCGGCTCCTCGAGTGCGCCCGCGAGGCGGGCCTCGCGCGCCGCCCGCGCCGCCGCTTCCAGGCCCTGGCCGATGCGCTCGCCGGTCCACGTGCGGCACTGGCGCGACAGGGCGTCCTTCTGCTTGAAGTGCAGCGGCGGTCGCATGTGCCGCACGGCGTCCTCGAACGAGCGGCCCCGGTCCAGCTCGGCGCGCAGCCGGTGCAGCCGCTGCAGGTGGCGCTGGCTGGCGAGGATGATGCCTTGGGCGCTCTCGCCTGCAGCGATCGCGCGCGACAGCGCGGTAACCGCGCCCGCCGCATCGCCGATCGCCGCGGCGGCGAGGATTCGGTCGATGGCCAGCTCGGAGCTGTCGCCGACGATCGCCTCTACGTCGTCGGCCTCGACCGTCTCCTTGCCCTGGGCGTAGAGCACGAGCTTCTCGAGCTCGGCCCGTGACAACGCCCGGTCCGCTCCGAGCCTGGCAAGGAGCAGCTCGCGGGCCTCCGGCGTGATCGCGAGCCCCGCCGCACCCAGCACCTCTTGGGCGAGATCGGCGAGGCCCTGTGCCTCGTCGGGAAAGCACGGCAGCGCCGCAGTGTGCGGAGACTTCTCGAATGTGGTGCGCAGCGTGTCGTCGGCCTTGAGACTGCCGGCCTCGACGATCAACACCCCGGCCAGCGGCGCCGCGGCGACGACCGCCTTCAGCATCGCCGCATTGATGCGCCGGCCGGTGCTGACGCGCACGATCCGCCGGCCGCCGAACATGGCGACCGTCATCAGCTCGACCGACAGGCGGTCGGGGTCGGTCTCGAGGTCGCTCTCGTCGACGCGGATGATCTCGCCCGGTGGCGTCGACTGCGCAGCGTAGGCCTCCGCAACCGCACGTGCCCGCTCGGAGACGAGGCCGGCATCGGTACCGTAGATCAGCAGCGCCGAGACCTCGCTGCTCGGGCGCTTGACGAAGCTCGCGACCTGGGGGGCTTTGAGGGCGACCATGACCGGGTTTCGACGCTGGTGCGCGTGATCGAGCCGTATCGCAGCGCCTGCGCGGCGGGCGTCAGGCCTGGGTGGCGAGGTAGGCCTGCAGGCGCGTCTTCAGCTCGAGGCCGACGGTCGAGGCGGCGCGGTTCTCGGCGTCCTCGCGGGCGCGCACGTTGGCGAAGATCGACTTGAAGCGCTCGAAACCGGCGCGACCCGAGCTGGTGCCCTGCAGCACGACCTCCTTGTCGGAGATACGGATCAGCTTGAACTTGGCATCGAGGTTGTAGACCGCGCTGCGCGCCTCGCCGTCGGTGCGAACCAGCGTCGACGTGACGCTCTCGCGCACGGCAATCTCCAGTCTGTGCGTCGGCTGCACCGCCTTCGGACCGCCAGTGGTCTGGAACAGCAGCTCGTTGCGCACCCGCTGGCCGACGCGGCCGGGGATCGGCGCGACCTCCAGATGGGCCATCTTGTCGGAGACGTTGGCGCCGATCGACGCGGTGCCGTGCAGCGGACGGAAGCCGCTGTCGCCGCAGGCCGCCAGCAACGGCGCGGCAAGGCCGGCAGACACCAGCGCCACCAGCACACTACGGCGGCTCGGGCCGGCTCGGCCTCGCTCCTCGCTCGCCTGCTCTGCCTCAGGCAACGACATTCACGATCCTCTGCGGCACGACGATGATCTTCTTGACCGGCCGGCCCTCGAGTGCCCGGATCACCGGCTCGAGCTCGAGCACGGCAGCCTCGATCTCGTCATTCCCAGCACTGCGGGCGATGGTCAGCTCGTCCCTGCGCTTACCGTTCACCTGTACGGCAATGGTCACGCTATCGTCAACGAGCAAGCCCGGCTCCGCCGCCGGCCAGGGCTGATTGGCGATCAAGGTGTTGTAACCGAGCCGCGCCCAGCATTCTTCCGCCAAATGCGGCATCATCGGGCCGATCGCCTGAACGATGATCTCGGTCGCCTCGCGCAGCGCCCAGTCGAGCCCGGCACTGCTCTTTGAGAGCATGCCGGAGATGGCGTTGGCGAGCTCGTAGATCTGCGCCACCGCCACGTTGAAGCGCAATGTTTCGATGTTGCGCGAGACCTGGTCGAGCGTCCTGTGCGCGGTGCGCCTGAGCGCCTCGGCCTCCGCCCCGAATTCCGTCGGCCGCGCCGCGCCCTTCGCCGCCGCCTTGTCCGCCATCTCCTCGACCAGCCGCCACAACCGCTGGATGAAGCGCCCCGCGCCGGCGACGCCGGCCTCGGTCCAGATCACGTCGCGCTCAGGCGGGCTGTCGGACAGCATGAACCAGCGCGCGCAGTCGGCGCCCCACTGCGCGATGATGTCGTCCGGATCGACCAGGTTCTTCTTCGACTTCGACATCTTCTCGATGGCGCCGATCGCCGCCGGCCGGCCGCTGGCGATCTCGACCGCGCGCCGCTCGCCGCCCTCGCCTTCGAGACGCACCTCGCTCGGCAGCAGCCAGGCGCCCGCGTCCGACTTGTAGGTCTCGTGGGTCACCATGCCCTGGGTGAATAGCGCCGCGAACGGCTCGCGCAGATTCTTGGCTCCGTGGCCGGCATCGCTCATGGCCCGATAGAAGAAGCGCGAGTAGAGCAGATGCAGGATCGCGTGCTCGATGCCGCCGATGTACTGGTCGACCGGCAGCCAGTACTGTGCGGCGCGGGCGTCGACGGGCGTCGGCGCATCGGGCGCGGTGAAGCGCACGTAGTACCACGAGCTGTCGACGAAGGTATCCATCGTGTCCGTCTCGCGCGTCGCCTTGCCGCCGCATGTGGGGCAATCGACGTGCTTCCAGGTCGGATGCCGGTCGAGCGGATTGCCCGGCTTGTCGAACGTCGCGTCCTCGGGGAGCCGCACGGGCAGATCCTTTGCCGGCACCGGCACCACGCCGCAGCTCGGGCAGTGGACGACGGGAATCGGACAGCCCCAGTAGCGCTGGCGCGAGATGCCCCAGTCGCGCAGGCGATAGTTGACCTTGCGCGCGCCGACCGGGCGATCTCCGAGTGTCTTCTGCTCGAGCTTCGTGGCGACCGCCTCGAACGCGGCCTTGGTGTCGAGGCCATCGAGGAAGTCGGAGTTGATCATCGTGCCGTCGCCGTCGTAGGCCTCGGTGCCGATGGTGAACGTTGCCGCATCCTCGCCCGGCGGCAGGATCACCGGCACGACGGGAAGATCGTAGGCGCGCGCGAAGTCGAGGTCGCGCTGATCTCCGGACGGGCAGCCGAAGATGGCGCCGGTGCCGTAATCCATCAGCACGAAGTTGGCGACCCAGATCGGCAGCAGCCAGTCCTTGTCGAGCGGATGGCGGGCGCGGATGCCGGTGTCGTATCCCTTCTTCTCCGCCGTCTCGAGCTCGGCGACGGAGGTGCCCATACGCCGGCACTCCTCGCAGAAGGCGGCGAGCTTGCGATCCTTCTCGGCCGCCTTCTTGGCCAGCGGGTGATCGGGCGAGATGGCCAGGAACGAGGCGCCATAAAGCGTGTCGGGTCGCGTCGTGTAGACCTCGATCTCGGTCGAGCCCTGTGGCGCCGACCGCTTGTCGAGCCCCCAGCGCACCAGCATGCCCTCCGAGCGGCCGATCCAGTTGGCCTGCATGAGGCGCACCTTCTCCGGCCACTTGTCGAGCGTCGCAAGCGCCTCCAGCAGCTCGTCGGAGTAGTGCGTGATTCTGAAGAACCACTGCGTCAGCTCGCGCGTCTCGACCAGCGCGCCCGAGCGCCAGCCGCGCCCGTCGATCACCTGCTCGTTGGCGAGCACCGTGTTGTCGACCGGGTCCCAGTTGACCTTCGACGACTTGCGGTAGGCGAGACCCTTGGCGAGCAGGTCGAGGAACAGCTTCTGCTGCTGTGCGTAGTAGGAGGGATCGCAGGTCGCGAGCTCGCGCGACCAGTCGAGCGACAGCCCCATCGACTTGAGCTGCGCCTTCATGGCTTCGATGTTGGCGTAGGTCCACTTCGCCGGGTGCGTCTTGCGCTCGATCGCCGCGTTCTCGGCCGGCATGCCGAACGCGTCCCAGCCCATCGGGTGGAGCACGTTGAAGCCCTTGGCGCGCTTGTAGCGGGCGAACACGTCGCCCATCGTGTAGTTGCGCACGTGCCCCATGTGGATGCGCCCGGATGGGTAGGGAAACATCTCGAGCACGTAGCACTTGGGGCCGGAGGCGTCGTTGGCGGCGCGGAAGATGTCCGCCGTCTCCCAGACCTGCTGCCAGTGCCTCTCGCGCGCCGGGGCGTTGTATCGTTCGCTCGCCATTGGATCCCGCTTTGGGTTGGACTCGGGAGCGGTTAATGAGCCCGTTGTCAGGGGCCGGTCAAGCGAGGCGGTGGTTCGCCGGGTGTGCTGGTCCGGGCAATTCAAGTCTCCGTCACCGGCGCACACTTCCTCTCCCGGGACGGGAGGGGATGCCAGAAGGCCAGGTGAGGGACTTGCGACACCCGAGGCAGGCGGTGGTGGCAAAGCCCCGCATCCGCCCCTTCGGGCACCTTCTCCCCACGGGGGAAGGAGGGCGGTGGCGGAGCCGAATGAACTAAATCGCTCTGGTGCGTTGGTCCGGCTCGGCGCTCCCCTTGGTCCGCGGGCGAGCGATATGGTCGCGGAACGGCGAATCGTGGACATGTCGCTGCCGATATGTGCACGCCGTCGACATGTCTCGCCCAATATGTCCACGAAACCGCAAAAAGCGACCATGTCGGCGCTCATATGTAGACAAAACTCACTTTTGGTTCCATAGTCATCTCGACTTGGCGCCAACGGTGCCATGTTCACTCAGACATGGAACAAAAACCTACGTTCTCTACCATATATCCCCACCATGGCGCCCGATCCCCGCAAGCCTCACAACGACCTGCCCGAGCTGCCTCCGGCCGCCGACGTCGAGACCAGGGCGGTCCTGAAGCGCTGCGTCGCGGCCCGCACCGCGGTCGCCGAGCTGCGCCGTGCGGGCGAGCTGATCCCGGACCAGTCGGTGCTCGTCAACACGATCCCATTGCTCGAGGCCAAGGACAGCTCCGAGATCGAGAACATCGTCACCACCAACGACGCCCTGTTCCTGACCGCCAGCCAACCGGACGACGCCGGCGATCCGGCCGCCAAGGAGGCCTTGCGCTACCGCGCCGCGCTCTACAGCGGTGTCGCCTCGCTCGAGGTCCGACCGTTGACGGTGCGCACCGCGATCGAGGTGTGCAGCGCGATCAAGGGCGTGGACATGGAGGTGCGCAGAACGCCCGGCACCGAGCTCAAGAACAGCTTCACCGGCGAGGTCATCTACACGCCGCCCGAGGGCCAGCCGAGACTTGCCGCCCTGCTCGCCAACTGGGAGCGCTACGCCAACGCCGACGACGATATCGACCCGCTCGTGCGCATGGCCGTGCTCCACTATCAGTTCGAGGCGATCCACCCGTTCATCGACGGTAACGGCCGAACGGGGCGCATCCTCAATGTGCTGTCGTTGATTCAGGCCGGCCTCTTGGACATCCCGACCCTCTACCTCAGCCGCCACATCGTGCGCACCAAGGCAGACTACTACCGCCTGCTGCAAGGCGTGACCGCGCGCGGCGAATGGGAGCCATGGATTCTCTATGTGCTGCAGGCCGTGCAAGAAACCGCATCTTGGACCAACGCCCGCATTCGCGCCATCCGCGACCTCATGATGGCGACCGGCGAGCACGTCCGGCGGAACGCCCCGGCGATCTATTCACGCGAGCTGATCGAGGCCGTGTTTGCGCAGCCCTACGTCCGCATCGCCCACCTGATCGACAAGCAGCTCGCCGAGCGGCATGCCGCCTCGAAATATTTGAAGCAGCTTTGCGCGATCGGCGTGCTCGAGGAGGAGAAGCGCGGCCGCGACAAGCTGTTCGTGCACAGGAAGTACATGGACCTGCTCGGCCGCGACGATCACGCGTTCGAGCCTTATCCCGCGCCCCCCGCTGCCGCGCCGGGGCGCAGACGGAAGGCGAGTGCATGAGCGCCCCGGCCGAGGCTCGCGCCGACGTCCTCCGGCGCATCGAGCAGGCCGCACGCGAGGCGGGGCGAGATCCTGCCTGCGTCCGCTTGATCGCGGTTTCGAAAACGTTCGGCCCCGACGCGATCCGCCCCGTCATCGCTGCCGGGCAGCGCCACTTCGGCGAGAATCGTGTCCAGGAGGCGAAAGCCAAGTGGCCGGAGCTGAAGCGCGAGACGCCGGGCCTCGTCCTGCATCTGATCGGCCCACTGCAATCGAACAAGGCGGGCGAGGCGGTCGCGCTGTTCGACGCAATCCACTCGATCGACCGCGAGAAGATCGCCCGCGCTATTGCCGACGAGCAGCGCCGCCGGGGCCGCCGGCTTGAGCTCTATGTCCAGGTGAACACCGGCGAGGAGCCGCAGAAGGCCGGCGTCATGCCGCGCGAGGCAAAGGCCCTCGTCGCGCTGTGCCGGGACCAGTTCGCCCTCGAGATCGTCGGCCTGATGTGCATCCCACCCGTCGACGAGGAGGCTGCGGTGCACTTCGCCTTCCTCGCCAAGCTGGCCAAGGATTTGCAGCTCCCTGGCCTCAGCATGGGCATGAGCGACGACTTCGAGGCCGCCATCCGCCTCGGCGCCACCGACGTCCGCATCGGCAGCGCGATCTTCGGGGCGCGGCATCCCTGAGCCGCTTATCCGCAGGGAAATTTGGCTTCCCACCACGCCGCGGCCAGCCCCGATGCTAACCTCGCCACTGATTCGCGCACTCCGTCCCGCGTCCGCGCACTCGAATGCGACGCTCGACCGGAGGGCCCGATGACTGCCGCCACCGCCACGCTGAGAGAGGCCGAGGCCGCCGCCGCGGACGCCGCGCGCGAGGCCCGCGCCGAGGTGATGGAGCGCGCCGAGCGCTCGTCCGGCAATTCCAAGGGCAAAAAGGCGCCGGCGGCCAATGCCGACCCCTGGCACCGCTTCGTCGTCGACGTGTGGATCACCAACCTCAACAGCGTCGAGTTCGGCATCTACAAGCGCTCGCGCAACCGCGCCAAATCGCGCCAGTTCACCACCGACATGGACGTCTTCGCCGAGGTGATCGAGAACGGCGAGCGCACCGGGCTCCTCAGCTACCGCGAGGAACTGTGGAAGTCGGCGACCGGCATGGACAAGCGCCTGGTCTTCAAGCTGTTCAGCGAGAACCTGAACTGGCGTGCGACCATGGACCTGATGGTCGCCCGCTCGCTGCAGCAGACGATCGGTGCGCGCGGCCTGCCGGTGATGACCTACTCGATCAATACCAGCGACGACAATTTCATCGTCTATTTGGAGCGCTCGGCCAACAAGTGGCCGTTGATGCCCGAGTACTTCTCGTTCTTCCTCGTCGACGAGAAGGGCAGCGAGCCGGAGTTCTACATGCTGCGCCGCGATCTCATCAATCTCGGCGGCGACTATGGCCTCTACGACCAGAAGGGCAACCTCGTCGGCGATCTCGACGGCAAGGTGTTCTCGATCGGCGGCAAGTGGAAGGGTCGGGTCAAGAAGGGTCACGCCGACGCGCGGCTGCTGACGGTGCTGAAGCTGTTCACCGCCACCATCGTCTTCAACACCGACTGCCGCCGCCACTTGAAGCGGCTCTACAAGGACGTGCGCCGCGGTCGCCTGGTGCCGAAGATCGAGCGCATGGAGGCTGATCTTTACATGAATCCGCGCCGCGTCCGTTGAGCAGCATTGCTCGATCCGAAGGCATTCGGCGGCGCCGGATTGCCCAAAAGAACAGCAAATTCGGCGACCGCAGGCGCTCTCGCCCGGTCCATAGTCGGCCTTATCAATAGGTTAATTTGCAATTAACTGCGTGGCACAGTTCTTGATCACGTCGCTTTCCGGCTAGGCAGAACGTCGTTTCAGGCGGCATCTGCACAAAAACAAGTCAGGGGAGCACGGGGCATGGAGCAGGCTCAGGCCGGTTCGGACGTTTTCTTTCTGCTGATGGGGGCCATCCTCGTCTTCGCGATGCACGGCGGTTTCGCCTTCCTCGAGGTCGGCACCGTGCGCCACAAGAACCAGGTCAACGCGCTGGTCAAGATCCTGGTCGACTTCGCGATCTCGACCGTCGCCTACTTCCTGATCGGCTACACGATCGCCTACGGCGTGACGTTCCTGACGAGTGCCAAGGCGATCGCCGGCGGCGCCGAGGGCTTCGCCCCGCAAGGCCTCTCGCTGGTCAAGTTCTTCTTCCTCTGCACGTTCGCCGCTGCGATTCCTGCGATCGTCTCCGGCGGCATCGCCGAGCGCGCCAAATTCGGCCCGCAGTGCCTCGCCACCGCGCTGCTCGTCGGCCTGTTCTACCCGCTCATCGAGGGCACGGTGTGGAACGCCAATTACGGTCTCCAGAAGGCGGTGTTCGAGGGCTGGCTCGGCGCCCCGTTCAAGGATTTCGCCGGCTCGATCGTCGTGCACGCGTTCGGCGGCTGGGCCGGGCTCGCGGCGGTGACGAGGCTTGGCGCGCGTATCGGCCGCTACGACCGAGGCGGCTCGTTCGGCATCCCGCCCTCCTCGATTCCCTGGCTTGCCATGGGCTCTTGGATGCTGTGCGTCGGCTGGTTCGGCTTCAACGTCATGAGCGCGCAGTCACTCACCGGCATCTCCGGCCTCGTCGCCATGAACTCGCTGCTGGCCATGGCCGGCGGCATCCTCGCCGCCGTCGTCACCGGCAAGAATGATCCGGGCTTCGTCCACAACGGCGCGCTCGCCGGCCTCGTCGCGGTCTGTGCGGGCTCCGACGTCATGCACCCGTTGGGTGCGCTCGTCACCGGCGGCGTCGCCGGAGTCGTGTTCGTGCAGATGTTTCAGATCGCAACCAACAAGTGGAAGATCGACGACGTGCTCGGCGTGTGGCCGCTGCACGGCCTGTGCGGTCTGTGGGGCGGCATCGCCTGCGGCGTCTTCGGGCTCGAGGCGCTGGGCGGCATGGGCGGCGTCTCGTTGGCTTCCCAGATCGTCGGCAGCGTGCTCGGCGCCGGCTTCGGCCTCCTCGCCGGCACGATCGTCTACGCTGTCGTCGACACCGTCGCCGGCTTCCGCCTCTCGGCCGAGGACGAGCGCCGCGGCGCCGATGTCGCGATCCACAAGATCAGCGCCAACCCCGAGGAGGACGTGCGTCTCGGCAGGCTGTGACGGCAACGAGGGCGGCGCGGCTCACCAGCCGCCCTCGGCCTCGGCGTGCAGACCTTCGCCGCCCTCGAGCGGGAACGCCTCCTCGACGAGGTACGGCCCGCCGCCGACCTGCGGGCGCGAGGAGTAGAGCACGAACCGGCCGACCATGAACGGCTCGCTCTGGAAGCCGCCGTGATGGGAAAGGAAGCGCGCCAGCGCCTCGATCCGAGGACTCTTCAGGCGGGCGACGGTGATATGCGGCCTGAACGCGCGCGTCTCCGGCGCCAAGCCAGCGTTGCGCGCCGCCCGCTCGCAGGCCCGCGCCAGTTGCTCCAGCTGCTCGCCGGCCTCGACCCCGGTCCACAGCGCGCGCGGCTCCTTGCCCCCGAACGTGCCGAGACCCTTCAACCGCATCTCGAACGCACGCACCTCGATCCGTGCGAGCTCGTCGGCCAGCTCGCGCGCGGCTCGGTTGTCGATGTCGCCGGCGAAGCGCAGCGTCAGGTGCAGGGCGTCGGCCTCGATCCAGCGCACGCCCGGGATCGGCGTCTCCAGGTCCGACAAGAGGTCCCGGATGTCCTCGGGCAGCTCGATGCCGGCGAACAGTCGGGGCATGACGGGCCCTCCCGTTTGGCGCTCTCGGCGCGCCTCCTGCTTAGCACGCCGGTGCGAGCGCATCACCCCTTGGCCGCGGCCGCCGCCTTCGATCGTGCCCGCTCGATCAGCTGCTCGACGTGCGGCACGATTCCGGCCACGATCCGTGCCACGCCCTCGCGATTGGGATGCAGCCCGTCGCCGAGATTGAGCTTCGCGTCCGTCGCGACGCCGTCGAGGAAGAACGGGTAGAGCAGGTGTCCTCCCGCCTTGGCGAGCTCCGGAAAGATGGCGTCGAACTCCCTGACGTAGTTCTCGCCCCAGTTGTTCGGCGCGCGCATGCCGGCGATCAGCACCGGCAGCCCCCGCGCCGCGAGACGCGACAGGATTGCGGCCAGATTGGCCCTCGCCTTGGCCGGCTCGATGCCGCGCAGCGCGTCGTTGGCGCCGAGCTCCAGGATCACCGCGTCGGCGTGGTCGCCGATCGCCCACTCGAGGCGCGAAAGGCCCGCGCCGGTCGTATCGCCCGAAATTCCGGCATTGATCACCTCGACCTTGTGGCCCTTGGCAGTCAGCTCGCGCTGCAGCTGGGCAGGAAACGAATCGGCTGGTGGCAGCATGAACCCCGCCGTCAGGCTGTCGCCGAAGGCAACGATGCGCAGCGCCCGGTCGGCGCCGTTGGCGGAGAAAGGCATCGCCAGCCCCCACACGTTGACGGCGAGCAGCAGAAGCCCCACCTGTCGAGCAATTCGACCACCAGCGGGCCGCGGGCGAGCGTTCATCATTGCGCCTCAGCTCTCATCCAGACCATGCCGCTGACGTAGATGTGCTAGAAGGCCTGCGCAAGTGCATCGCCCTCGCGACGGGTTCGCTATGGCGCGGCGTGTCACGGCGACAGAGGACTCTCAGTGTCTAGACCCATCATCTCGCTTGCCGGCGTCGGGCTGACGCTGACCAGTCGTGCCGGTCCGATCGACATCCTCTCCGGCATCGATCTCGACGTCGCGCGCGGCCAATCTGTGGCGGTCGTCGGCCCCTCGGGCTCAGGCAAGACGTCGCTGCTGATGGTGCTCGCCGGCCTCGAGCGCGCGACTCGCGGCATCGTCCGCCTCGCCGGCCGCGATCTCGGCGCGCTCGACGAGGACGCCCTGGCGCTCCTGCGCGGCGCCGAGATCGGCATCGTGTTCCAGTCCTTCCACCTCGTGCCGACGATGACCGCGATCGAGAACGTCGCTTTGCCGCTCGAGCTGGCTGGCGAGAGCGGCGCCTTCGAGGTTGCCGCCGGTCTGCTCGACGAGGTCGGCCTCGCCCGCCGCGCGGACCACTTCCCGGCCGAGCTCTCGGGCGGCGAGCAGCAGCGCGTCGCCATCGCCCGCGCGCTGGCGCGCCGGCCGGAGCTTGTGCTCGCCGACGAGCCGACCGGCAACCTCGACGGTAAGACCGGCACGCAGGTGATCGACCTCCTGTTCGGCCTCCACCGCCGGCGCCGCACGACGCTGGTGCTCGTCACCCACGACGAAGGGTTGGCCGCATTGTGTGCCCGCGTGATCCGCATGCGCGACGGACGCATCGTCGCCGACGAGCTGGCCGCGCCCGCCGCCGGCAAGGCGGTGGCCTCGTGAACCGATCCGAGCGCGCCATCGACGAGCCCGCTGCACGACCGCGGCACCCGGTGTCCGCCGGCATGTTGCGCCTCGTGCTGCGCGAGCTGCGCTCGGGCCTCGGCGGCTTTTACGTCTTCATCGGCTGCGTCGCGCTGGGCGTGATGGTCATCGCCGCCGTCGGCGCGCTCTCCGATGCCCTCGAAGGCGGCCTTGAGCGTCAGGGCGAGACCATTCTCGGCGGCGATGTCACGTTCCAGCGCACGCACACCCGCGCCAGCGCCGAGGAGCGGGCGTGGCTCGCGGCCCGCGGTCGTGTCAGCGAGGCGGCGACCATGCGCACGATGGCGCGCCGGCCGGACGGCTCGGAAAGCGCGCTCGCCGAGGTGAAAGCGGTCGACGATCTCTATCCGCTGGTCGGCACGGTGGGGCTCGGCGACGGCAGGACGCTCGCCGAGACGATACGCGCCGGCCGCAACGTCGCCGTCGAGCCGATCCTGCTCGAGCGCCTCGGGGTGAAGGTCGGTGACGAGATACGAATCGGCGAGGCAAGCCTGCTCGTCGCTGCGACCATCGCATCCGAGCCGGACGGCCTCTCCGACCGGCTCACCTACGGCCCGCGCGTGATGATGAGCGTGCCGACGCTCGAGGCGACGGGGCTCGTCAAGCCGGGCACGCTGGTGCGCTGGCGTTATGCGCTCGACCTCGGCGACGATCCTTCGCCGGCGGCGCTGATCGCACTGCGCGAGGCGCACAAGCGCGACCTTGCCGAGGCCGGCTTCACAGTGACCGACCGGCGCGATCCCTCGCCGCAGGTGACGCGCACCATCGAGCGGCTGCGCCAGTTCCTCACCCTGCTCGGTCTAACGGCGCTCATCGTCGGCGGCGTCGGCGTGGCGAGCGCCGTCGCCACCTTCATCGATCGCCGCCGCAAGGTGATCGCGACCCTGAAGAGCCTCGGCGCCACCAGCCGCCAAGTGCTGACGCTGCTTCTCGCCCAGGTGATGGCGATGGCGGCGGTCGGTGTCGCATTCGGGCTCGTGCTGGGCTTCTCGGTGCCGGCGATTCTAAACGCCCTATACGGCAGCGCGCTGCCGATCCGTGCCGAGATCGCAGTCACGCCGCTGAGCGCGCTGACCGCCGCTGCCTACGGCTTCCTGGTCGCGCTGTTGTTCACGCTCTGGCCGCTCGGCCGCGCCGAGCAGATCACGGTCGCGGTCCTGTTCCGCGACGATCTCCAGGAGACGCGACGCTGGCCGCGCCAGGCGATTGTCGCCGCCTCGTTCGGGATTGCCGCGCTGATCGCCACTTTCGCGCTGCTGACGTCGGACTCGATGGCCATCGCCGGCTATTTCCTCGCCGGCCTCGTCGTTGTTTTCGCCGTCTTCCTCGGCCTCGGCTCGCGGGTCACGGGGCGGGCGCGGCGCGCGCCGCGCCTCGAGAGCCCGGTGCTTTCGCTCGCCATCCGCAGCATCGGTGCCCCGGACGGGCTGGCGCGCACGGTGGTGCTCTCGCTCGGCTCCGGCCTCTCGCTGCTGGTTGCGGTGGCGTTGACCGACGCCTCGCTGGTCAAGGACTTGACGGAGACGCTACCCAAGCAGTCGCCCAACTACTTCCTGCTCGACATCACCAAGGAGGATTATCCCTCCCTTGTCTCGGCGATCCGTGTCCGGGAGCCTGCGGCGATCGTCGAGAGCGCGCCGATGCTGCGCGGCCGGCTGGTCAAGCTCGGCGAGCGCGCGGTCGAGGACATCAAGGCCCCGCCAGAGGCGCAGTGGGTGCTCTCCGGCGATCGCGGCCTCACCTATTCGAGCGTCGTGCCCGAAGGCTCGCGCGTGACGAGCGGCAGCTGGTGGAGCGCCGATTACGCCGGCGAGCCGCTGGTTTCGTTCGAGGCCGATCTCGCGAGCAAGCTCGGCGTCGGCATCGGCGACCAGGTGACCGTCAACGTGCTCGGCCGCAACGTGACGGCCCGCATCGCCAATCTGCGCGAGGTCAACTGGGAGAGCCTGGCGATCAATTTCGTCATGGTGTTCTCGCCCAATACGCTCGCCGCCGCGCCGCACAATCTGCTGGCGACCGTCCGCTTGCCCGAGACGATCACGCTTGCTGCCGAGGCCGAGGTAGCGCGCGATCTCGGCCGCCGCTTCCCGACCGTCACCGCGATCCGCGTCAAGGACGCGATCAACGCCTTCAGCGCGATCTTCACCAAGGTCATGACGGCGGTGCGCGTCGCCGGCGCGGTCACGCTTCTGGCCGGCGCCCTGGTGCTCGCCGGGGCGCTCGCCACCGCCGAGCGGCGCCGCATCCTGGAGGCGGTGATCCTGAAGACGCTCGGCGCCACCCGCGGACGTGTCCTCGCCGCCCACCTCGTCGAGTACCTGCTGCTGGCCGCGGCGACCGCGGGGCTGGCGGTGGCGCTCGGCGCGCTCACCTCTTGGATCGCGCTTGAGCGAGTGATGGAATCGCACTTCACGTTCTCGATTCGCGCCGTCGCCGAGGCGCTGGCGCTGGCCAGCCTGCTGGTCATCGTGCTCGGCGGCTACGGCACCTGGAAGGTCCTGAAGGCTCGCGCGGTGGCCTATCTGAAGGCAGAATAACACTCTGATCCGGCGCAATTTTCAAAGTCGACCGCCGAGCCCGACCAGGACGCCCGGAAATCCACCCGGAAGTCCTTGAAAGCGACATCGAGCGAGGTCATATTCGACCTGCACACCGGATGTTTCTCACCGGCGGAAAGGGATGACTGATGGCTCAACTGGATCACAGGTACGCACAGACCGGACCGGCCGCACGCACAGGCGTAGCGGTGGACGAGGGCCTGCGCTCCTACATGCTCGGCGTCTACAACTACATGGCGGGCGCGCTTGCGGTCACCGGCATTGCCGCTCTGGCGCTGATCGCGCTCGTTACCACCAACGACCCCTCGCTCGCGGTCGCGAAGCTTCGCAACGGCCTGATGCTGACCGAGCTCGGCACGACGATCTACGCCTCGCCGTTGCGCTGGGTGCTGATGCTGGCGCCGCTCGCGTTCGTATTCTTCTTGTCGTTCCGCGTTCAAAGGATGAGTGTCGCGGGCGCACAGACGGCGTTCTGGCTGTTCGCCGCTGTCATGGGGCTGTCGCTGTCGACGATCTTCCTGGTCTTCACCGGCCAGTCGATCGTCCGCGTCTTCTTCGTCACCGCAGCGTCCTTCGCCGGTCTCAGCCTCTATGGCTACACGACCAAGAAGGACCTGTCGGGATGGGGCTCGTTTCTCATCATGGGCGTGATCGGCATCATCATCGCCGCTCTCGTCAATATCTTCCTGCAGTCGAGCGCGCTGCAGTTCGCCATCTCGGTGATTGGCGTGCTGGTGTTCGCCGGCCTCACCGCCTACGACACACAGCAGATCAAGGACGGCTACCTGCAGATGCGCGGCAATGCCGAGGCGCTGGCCAAGGGTGCCATTATGGGCGCGCTCAGCCTCTACCTCGACTTCATCAACATGTTCGTCTCGCTGCTCCAGCTGTTCGGCAGCCGCGAGTAGAGGTGAACACGAGACGCGACCAAAGGGGGCCCTGCCGGCAACGGCGGGGCCCTTTCTCTATGGAGGGGGGTGTTTGACCGACCTGATCATCAGAGAGGCGCTGGCGAGCGATGTCGCCGCCGTCACCGCCATCTATCGCCCGGCGGTGCTGGCCGGCACCGCGACGTTCGAGATCGACCCGCCGGACGAGACCGAGATGCGGGCACGGTTTCATGCCATCACGGATGCTGGGCATCCCTACCTCGTGGCCGAGCAGGCCGGCGCGGTGCTTGGCTATGCGTATGCCAGCTCTTTTCGCACCCGCCCCGCCTACCGATTCACGGTCGAGGACTCGATCTATCTGGCCGCGCCTGCGCAGCGCCGCGGTGTCGGTCGGATGCTGCTTTACGAGCTGGTGCGCCGGTGCGAGGCGCAAGGCTTCCGGCAAATGGTCGCCGTGATCGGCGACAGCGCCAACACCGGCTCGATCGCCCTCCACAGCGCGCTCGGCTTCGCGATGTGCGGCACGCTTCCGGCGACCGGGTTCAAGCTCGGGCGCTGGGTCGATACCGTGCTGATGCAGCGCCCGCTCGGCGACGGCGCCGGCACGACGCCGACACCAGTTCCGCTCCCCCTGGCGGGGATGGGCTAGTGTGGTGATCGCGAAGTTCGCATCCACTTGCGGCTCGCTGGCGAGCGAACTTAGCGATCTGAACCACACTAGCAACTCTGTGATTCTAGTGTCCCTTTTGATTCCGAAGTTCGCCATCGCGTTCGCGGCTGGGTGGTGGCGAACTTCGGAATCCGGACCCTAGGGGTGGGGAGAGCCCCAACGTCGCCGGGGCCAGACCCCGCGGGTCTGACCCCGCGGCTCTGATCCAATGTGCCGACGACAGCGAGGGTATGCCGCCCTCCGCGCGATGGGATCGGTCATCCCGGCCTATCCGATGGTCGCGAGACCGCTACGCCTCGACCAGATGCAGGCTCTTGTCCAGCACCGACAGCACCCGCTTGAGGTCGTGCCCGCGCTTCAGGATCAGCCCCGTCGCAGTGACCACCGCATACGCGCCCTGCCGTCGCGCCAGCTTGGGACACTTCTCGATCCTGTAGAGCGGCACCTCGCTCGCGCGCCGGAACACCGAGAACACCGACCGCTCGCGGCCGAGATCGAGGGCATAATCCCGCCACTCGCCGGCGGCGACCTTGCGTCCGTAGAGGTTGAGGATCTCGGCCAGCTCCTGCCGGCTGAAGGCGGTAACGGATTGGGGCTCCCGCCCCGGGCCGCCGGGCGATGCCTGCCCTGCGCTGCCGCCCGCTGCCGGCGGGCGGAACACTATTATCGGGTCGGATTCGCTCAAACGCGCCTCCCTGTCACCACAACGACATGATTGCGCGAGACGCGAATTGGTTCAAGGGGTTACCTCCAGCCGCGCCGCCGGTGCGCACTGAAACATCGGGAAACAAATTTCACGGAGCGGCCATAATGGTACCGTCGGCCCGCCGCATTGGTTTGTAGAATACAAATTGTTCGCACTTGGCCCGGTCCATCGGCAAGACCTCGGAAATCAGCCCCCCAGTCCCCTCCGAGTCTAACTCTCCTGGACCGGGCCATCTTTCTTCACATGATGTCGATAAAGACAGGACGGATCTGACGCATGAGTCAGGGACGCATACTATTGTTGTGTCGGATCTGGACTCCGTCGTCAAAATATCTTAGCAGTGACTGAAATCAGTCTTGCGTCGGCCAACGATCCGACACGAATACTTGCGAGAGTGCCATCGTTGCCTCGCGGCCCGATCCGGAAAAGAGGCTCTGGATAAAGCAGCCCCCAGCCCCCCGGGGCCAGCTCGACCGGATCGGGTCCAGGAGGCGGCGGTCTCGAATCACCCCCTTGAGACATCTGTCGCCGAGACGAGGTTACCCCTATCGAGGGCCGGTTCCCCCGCCGGCCCTCGATGCTTTTCTGCCTCCGACATGGCCCGGGCCCTTGCCGGGCCCGGCGGTCTTTGCCACATCGGCCCGGGTGACGGTTTGCCGGTTCACCAACGACGCGGAGGCAGGCATGGCGGCGAGCAGCAGGACAAGAGACCCACGCGGCCGCAAGCCGTTGGCCGCGGCGCGGCCGGCGCGCGGCCCCGCAAGCAATCCCTTGCTGCAACCGTGGCAGGGCGCCTTCGCCATGCCGCCGTTCGCCGCCATCCGCCCCGCGCACTTCGCCCCCGCCTTCGAGAAGGCGCTGGCCGAGCACAATCGCGAGGTGCGCACCATCGCGTCAGCGACAACCAGGCCGACGTTCGCCAACACGATCGCGGCGCTCGAGCGGTCGGGCCGCACGCTGGAGCGCGTCGCCGAGGTCTTCTTCAATCTCGCCTCGGCCGATACCAGCGCAGAGCTGCAAGCGATCGAGCGCGACATCGCACCGGAGCTCGCCCGCCACCAGAGCGCGATCCTGCTCGACGCAAGACTGTTCGCGCGGATCGCAGATCTCCATGCCCGCCGCAAGAGCCTGAAGCTCACCCCCGAGGAGGCGCGTGTTCTCGAGCGCACGCACAAGACCTTCATGCACGCTGGCGCCGAGCTGGCACCTAAGGCGAGAAAGCGTGTCGCCGCGATCAACGAGCGCCTCGCCGCGCTGGTGACGCGCTTCAACCAGAACGTCCTCAAGGACGAGCAGGACTGGCAGCTCGTGCTCGAGCGCGAAGAGGACCTCGCCGGCCTGCCGCCGACCCTCGTCGCCGCGCTCACCCGTGCCGGCGCCGATCGCGGGCTGGCGCGTCCGGTCGTTACGCTGGCGCGCTCCAGCGTCGAAGGCTTCCTGCAATTCTGCGCCCGCCGTGAGCTGCGCCGTGCCGCCTTCGAGGCCTGGATCCGCCGCGGCGAGAACGGCGGCGCGACCGACAACCGCGCGCTCGTCGAGGAGATCGTTACCCTGCGCGCCGAGCTCGCGCACCTGATCGGCTTCGAGAGCTTCGCCGCCTATGCGCTGGACGACACCATGGCGAAGACACCCAAGGCGGTCAAAGGCCTGCTCGACCAGGTCTGGCCGGTGGCACTCGCCCGCGTCGGCGAGGAGCGCGTTGCGCTCGCAGCGATCGCCCGCCGCGAGGGCATGAACGAGCCGATCGAGCCGTGGGACTGGCGCTACTACGCCGAGAAGGAGCGCAAGTCCCGCTTCGACATCGACGAGGCGGAGATCCGCGCCTACCTGCCGCTCGAGAGCATGATCGCCGCTGCCTTCGACACCGCCTCCCGCCTGTTCGGCCTCTCGTTCGCGGAGCGCACCGACCTGCCGCGCTACCACCCGGACGTGCGCGTTTGGGAGGTCGCGGGCGCCCGGGGCCGCCACGTCGGCATCTTCATGGGCGACTATTTCGCCCGCCCCTCCAAGCGATCCGGCGCCTGGATGTCGAGCTACCGCACGCAACACAAGCTCGCTGGCGAGGTGCGCCCGATCGTCGTCAATGTGCTGAATTTCGCCCGCGGTGCCGAGGGCGAGCCGACGCTGCTGTCGATGGACGACGCGCGCACGCTGTTCCACGAGTTCGGTCACGGCCTGCACGGCCTCCTGTCGGACGTGACCTATCCGTCGATCTCCGGCACCAGCGTGTCACGCGATTTCGTCGAGCTGCCCTCGCAGCTCTACGAGCACTGGCTGACCAGCGAGCCGGTGCTGAAGCGCTTCGCGCGTCACTACCGTACCGGTGAGCCCATTCCCGACGCGCTCGTCGCCAAGCTCAAGGCGGCGCGAAATTTCAACCAGGGCTTCGCCACCGTCGAGTACACCGCCTGCGCGCTTCTCGACATCGCGCTGCACACGCTCGCCGATCCTTCCGGCCTCGACGTGTCGCGGTTCGAGCAGGAGACGCTCGCAGCGATCGGTATGCCGCGCGAGGTCGTCATGCGCCACCGCCTTCCGCACTTCATGCACATCATGGGCGGCTACGCCGCCGGCTACTACAGCTACCTGTGGTCGGAGGTGATGGACGCCGACGCGTTCGCCGCCTTCGAGGAGGCGGGCGACGTGTTCGACAAGGCGACCGCGAGGAAGCTCGCCAAGCACATCTACTCGGCCGGCAACCGGCGCGATCCGGCAAAGGCCTACGTCGCATTCCGCGGTCGCCCGCCAAAAATCGAGCCGCTGCTCAAGAAGCGCGGCTTCGCGGCGTGATCCGTGCGGCTCCGCCTCCCCCCTTGAGGGGAAGGGTTGGGGGTGGGGGTACCGATAGACGTGGTGGTAGGAATCCCGACGTCACTGGGGTCAGACCGCGCGGGGTTGATCGCGTGCGTCACACTCGCCAATGCCGCAACCGATGCTGCCCGGTGCGGGACGCTACTTGCTTGCGCTCTGGCCCTTCCGCGCCGCCTCGATTGCCGGGATCACCTTCGCGGCGAGCGAGGTTTCGCTGATCGGCCCGACGTGCTTGTAGACGATCTCGCCCTTGCCGTTGACGACGAACGATTCCGGCATGCCGTAGACGCCCCACTCGATCGCATTTCGCCCGTTGCCATCGACGCCGACGGCGGTGAACGGATTGCCGTAGCGGCCGAGGAAGCGGCGTGCGTTCGACGGCTGGTCCTTGTAGTTGACGCCGTAGATCGCGACCCCGGTCTTCTGCCTCAGCTCCTCGAGCAATGGATGCTCCGCGACGCACGGCCCGCACCACGAGGCCCAGAAATTCACCACCGTCACCTGGCCGCCGGCGAGGTCCCTGCTGGTGAAGCCCGCCACCGGCCTGCCGTCCGCCAGCAGGCCCTCGAGCGCCGGAAAGGTGGTATCGGGCGCCGGCTTGCCGATCAGCGCCGATGGCAGCTTCGAGGGGTCGCCCGAGGTCAGCGCCAGCGCGAACAGGCCCGCGAGCCCGGCAAAGATCGCGAGCGGCAGCACCAGCCAGCCGAGGCCGCGGGCTTTCGGCCCGGTTGAGGTACCGGGACTGGCCGGTGTCGTCATGAGCTGGCCCCGCTGACCGTCTCGCGCCGGCCGGGCGCCGAGCGCCGGCGCACCCCGCGCGCCTCGAGCTCCTCGAGCAGCCGGCGCTGATGACGGCCATCGAGGATCAGCCAAAGGGTCAGGCCTGCGAGCACGATCACGACCGCCGCATAGGAGGCGACGATGAAGGCTGCATGAGGTCCGAGGTCCATGTGCCGATCTACTCCGCTGCCGCGCCCTGCGCCGCCGCCTGCGCGCGCTCCACCTCGGCCATCCGCAGCGCCTTCACCCGCCGGCGCAGGATCTCGTTCTGCATCGCCTTCATATGCAAGGCGAAGAACAGCAGCGAGAAGCCGAGTGCCGAGATCAGCAGCGGCGTGCGCATGCTCGGGTGCACGCTGGAGGTAAAGCCGGTCGACGGCTGATGCAACGTGTTCCACCAGTCGACCGAGAACTTGATCACCGGCAGGATCGCCACGCCGACGAGCGCCAGCACCGCGGTCAGCTTGCCGGCCAGCGCCTCGTCGTCGAGCGAGGAGCGGAGCGAGATGAGGCCGATGTAGAGGAAGAACAGCAAGAGCACCGAGGTCAGCCGCGCGTCCCACACCCAGTACGCACCCCACATCGGCTTGCCCCACAGCGAGCCGGTAACGAGCGCCAGCAGGGTGAACGCGGCGCCGATCGGCGCGGCCGCCTTGGCCGAGACGTCGGCCAGCGGATGGCGGAACACGAGGAGGCCGAAGCTCGACACCGCGATCAGCCCATAGCCCATCATCGCGAGCCACGCCGCCGGAACGTGGATGTACATGATCTTGACCGTCTCGCCCTGCTGGTAGTCGGGCGGTGCGACGGCGAAGACGAGATAGAGCGCGACGCCGATCGCCAGCGCCGCCGCGGCGGCGAGCCACGGCAGCAGGGCGCCGGACAGCGCCATGAAGCGGGTTGGGTTGGCGAGCGACTGGGTCAGGCTCTGGGTCGGTGTGCTCATGCGCCTGATTTATAGCCTCGAGCTGGTGGGTGCAATGCAACCTTGCGTCGCCGAGGCCCGCTCGATGTCCGACCTGCCGAGGGCGGCTGTCAATACCCGAGCCAGGCCGCCCCGACGATCGGCCCGGAGGTGCCCTGTTGCACCAGCACGGCGCAGGTTTGCGCACCGGGCTGCATGATCGCGCGCTGGGCGATCTGCAGAGTCAGCGGCTTGCCGCTCCACATCCCGACCGGCGCCAACTCGCGCACGATGTTGGCGTAGGTGACCGTGCGCCCGCCGTTCTCGCCGCGCTTGATCTCGACGGTTCCGGACCGTTGCACCACGGCGAGCCAGACCGTCGCCTCCTTGAGTTCGACGCCCGCCGGCGGCATGCCGACGCCGACCACCAGCATGTTGCCGCTGCGCAGGAACTGCACCGGCAGCCGCGTCTTGGCAAAGGCTTCCGCCTGCTCGTCGAGCGCCTTCTCCAGCGCCTTCTGATCCGACCCGATTACGTGCATGGTACCGTTGACCACCGCTTGCGGCGTGTAGACGGCGCCGTCGCCGCGCCCCCTGGCATAGTTGCGCTGGCGCTCGGTGTTCTTGGCCGAGGCGAACGTGTCCTTCCAGCCGAGGTAGTCCCAGTAGTCGACCGGCAACGACAGCGCGACGATATCGGTCCGCTCCGCGTAGGTCTGCAGCAGCGCGTCTGCGGGGGGGCACGCCGAGCAGCCCTGGCTGGTGAACAGTTCGATCACCGCTGAAACCGCCTGCGGACGTGGGCCGACGGCCCGCTCGTCGTTCTCGGCCGCCGCACCAGCCTGGCCGGCGATGAGGCCGACGGCCAACGCGGCCAAGCCGACCAGCACGACGCGCGCCGCGCGAGATGACGGTCGGGTGCCCGTCGGATGGGGGCTGATCTCGGTCCGGATGTCCATGGCCGCAGTATTCCGGAGCCGAGGCCTCGCGCGCGAGTCACGTTTGGTTGAGTCGGCACCCTCGGCTTGCGCCAAATCGGCACCGCGCCGCCGCATACGGCCCGGCGACCCCCGTTCACCATGATCGAGGTCGCGCCGCCCTCAGGCCGCCGCCAGATTCCGCAGCACGTAATGCAGGATGCCGCCGTTCCGGAAGTACTCGATCTCGTCGAGGGTATCGATCCGGCACAGGATTGGCACCGACAGCGTCGAGCCGTCGCCGCGGGTGACCTCGGCGGTCATCTGCTGGCGCGGCTTCACGCTCGCGAGACCCCGGATCGTCACCGTCTCGCTGCCGTCGAGCCCGAGCGACTGCCAGCTCTGGCCCTCGGCGAACGTGAACGGCACGATGCCCATGCCGACCAGATTGGAGCGGTGGATGCGCTCGAACGACTGCGCGATCACCGCCTTGACGCCGAGGAGATTGGTGCCCTTCGCGGCCCAGTCGCGCGACGAGCCGTTGCCGTACTCGACCCCGGCGAATACGACCAGCGGCACGCCCTCCTCGTGGTAGCGCATGGCAGCATCGTAGATCGCCATCGTCTCGCCGGAGGGGTGATGGACCGTGAGGCCGCCCTCCTTCACGTTGCCTGCGGCGTCCTTCACCATGTGGTTCTTTATGCGGATGTTGGCGAACGTGCCGCGCATCATCACCTCGTGGTTGCCGCGCCGCGTTCCGTACTGGTTGAAGTCGGCCTGCGTGACGCCGTGATCGAGGAGATACTTGCCGGCCGGCGAGGCGGCCTTGATCGAGCCCGCCGGCGAGATGTGGTCGGTGGTGATCTTGTCGCCGAACAGGCCGAGGATGCGCGCGCCGACGATGTCAGTCACTGCCGCGGGCTTCGCCTCCATGCCCTGGAAGTAGGGCGGGTTCTGCACGTAGGTGGAACCGGCGTCCCAGCCATAGGTCATGCCGCTGCCGGACGCGATCGCCTGCCAGCGCGCGTCGCCCTTGAAGACGTCGGCATAGCGTGCGCGGAACAGCTCGTTGGTGATGTTCTTGGCAATGAACTCCTGGATCTCGCGGTTCGACGGCCAGATGTCCTTGAGGTAGACGGGCTGGCCGTCCTTGCCCATGCCGAGCGGCTCGCTCGACAGGTCGCGCTGCACCGAGCCGGCGAGTGCATAGGCGACGACCAGCGGCGGCGAGGCGAGGTAGTTGGCCTGCACGTCGGGGCTGACTCGGCCCTCGAAGTTGCGGTTGCCCGACAATACGGCCGCGGCGACGAGACCGTTCTCGTTGATCGCCTTCGAGATCTCGGGCCGGAGCGGGCCGGAGTTCCCGATGCATGTGGTGCAGCCGAAGCCGACCAGGTTGAAGCCGATCTTGTCGAGATATGTCTGCAGCCCGGCCTTCTCGAGATAGGCCGCGACGACCTGCGATCCCGGCGCCAGTGACGTCTTCACCCACGGCTTGGAGTTGAGCCCCTTCTCGACTGCGTTGCGCGCCAGCAGGCCGGCGGCGATCAGCACGCTCGGGTTCGACGTATTGGTGCAGCTGGTGATGGCGGCAATGACGACGTCGCCGTGCCTGAGCTCGAAGTCGCGTCCCTCGACCTTGACCTTCTTGGCCAGCTCGCCGGGCTTCTTGTACTCGCTCTCGAGCGCCGTCGCGAAGCCGCTCTTGACGTCGGCGAGCGCGATCCGGCCCTCGGGCCGTTTCGGTCCCGCGAGTGACGGCACCACAGTCGAGAGATCGAGCGTCAGCGTGTCGGTGAACACCGGATCGGCGGCGCCCGCCTCGCGATAGAGGCCCTGCGCCTTGGCGTAGGCCTCGACCAGCGCCACGCGGTCGGCGGCGCGGCCCGACATCTCCAGATAGCGGATGGTCTCGGCATCGACGGGGAAGAAGCCGCAGGTCGCGCCGTACTCCGGCGCCATGTTGGCGATCGTCGCCCGGTCGGCGAGCGTCAGGTGATCGAGGCCGGGGCCGAAGAACTCCACGAACTTGTTGACCACGCCCTTCTTGCGCAGCATCTGCGTGACCGTCAGCACGAGATCGGTCGCCGTGATGCCTTCCTTCAGCTCGCCGTCGAGCCGGAAGCCGATCACCTCCGGCAGCAGCATCGACTGCGGCTGGCCGAGCATCGCCGCCTCCGCCTCGATGCCGCCGACGCCCCAGCCCAGCACGGCGAGGCCGTTGACCATCGTCGTGTGGCTGTCGGTGCCGACGAGCGTGTCCGGGTAGGCGAGCACGCTCCCGTCCGGCAGTGTCCGCGTCCACACGGTTTGCGCCAGATACTCCAGGTTCACCTGGTGACAGATGCCGGTCCCCGGCGGCACCACGCGGAAGCTCTCGAACGCGCCCTGGCCCCACTTGAGGAAGTTGTAGCGCTCGCCGTTGCGTTGGTACTCGAGCTCGACGTTTTGCTCCAGCGACTTCGGGCTGCCGAACTCGTCGACGATCACCGAGTGGTCGATCACCAGATCGACCGGCACCAGCGGGTTGATCTTCCGCGGGTCGCCGCCCAGGAGGTTCATGCCGTCGCGCATCGCCGCGAGATCGACGACCGCCGGCACGCCGGTGAAATCCTGCATCAGCACGCGCGCCGGCCGGAAGCCGATCTCCTTGCCGGCCTTGCCCTTGTCGGAGAGCCACTCCGACACGGCGACGATGTCGGCCTTGGTCACGGTGCGGCCGTCCTCGTGCCGCAGCAAGTTCTCGAGCAGCACCTTCATCGAGTAAGGGAGCCGCGAGATGCCGGCGAGGCCGTTCCGCTCGGCGTCGGGCAGCGAGAAGGTGATGTAGCTCTTGCCGCCGGCGGCGAGCGTCTTGCGGCACTTGAAGCTGTCGAGCGAGGTCGGGGCGGTAGCGCTCAAGGGATCCTCCAGAAGGGTCGCGGTCGATCGATGCGTGCAACTCCGCGCGACGACCGCCCCGGGCGGGCTGCCGGCGGTGCGTCGGTCGCTCTACGCTGCGCCGCCGGAGTGCCGGCGGGGGGCTCGGGGGTCGCGGCGCAAGCCTGTGCCGCGACGGCCCGGTGCATCCTGCTTTTTGCGCTAGCATCAATAGGAGCGGCCCCTTTATATAGCCGCTTCTGCCGGCCGGCCACCTCGACTTCCGGCGGTCCGAAGGGCTTCGGCCCGCCCCGTCCGCACCCCGACCCGACGGTCCCCGACCCGTGCAGCTGATCGCCGACAATCTCACCCTGATGCGCGGCGCCCGCACGGTGATCGACCGGCTCTCGTTTCGCGCTGCCGCCGGCGATACCCTGCTGCTGACCGGCCCAAACGGCGCCGGCAAGACGACGCTGATACGCGCTCTGGCTGGGCTGCTCCGGCCATCCGCCGGCTCGATCCGCCTCGACGGCGGTGCGGCCGCCATCGAGGTTGCCGAGCAGGCGCACTACGTTGGACATCTGAACGGCATCAAGCCGAGCCTGACGGTGGCCGAGAACCTCGCCTTTTGGCGCGCGTATTTGGACGGCAGCGGCAACCCGCACGACGTTGCGGATGCACTCGATCGCTTCGGCCTCGCCTCGCTCGCCGAGATCCCCGCGGGCTATCTCTCCGCCGGCCAGAAGCGCCGCCTCGGGCTCGCCCGCCTGCTGGTCGCCCGCCGCCCGGTCTGGCTCTTGGACGAGCCGACCGTCTCGCTCGACGCGGCGTCCACCCGGCTGCTGGCCGAGGTGGTCGACTCCCACGTCGCCGCCGGCGGTCTGGTGGTCGCCGCGACGCACCTGCCGCTCGGTCTTGCGCGTACGACGGAGCTGCGGCTCGGTGCCCTCTCACCACAAGCCGGTGGAGAGCGATGAGCGGCTTCTGGACACTTCTGCGACGCGACCTCGTGCTCGCCTTCCGCGAGGGTGGCGCGGTCGGCACGGCGCTCGGCTTTTATCTCATCGTCGTCGCCATGCTGCCGCTCGGCCTCGGCCCCGACCTTAAGCTGCTCTCGCGCATCGCGCCGGGCGTGCTGTGGATTGCGCTGCTGCTCGCCGCGCTGCTGTCGCTGCCGCGGCTGTTCGAGGCCGACCTCGAGGATGGCTCGCTCGACGTGCTGGCGATGGGCCGCATGCCGCTTGAGCTGGTCGCCGCGGCCAAGGCGCTCGCCCACTGGATCTCGACCGGCATTCCGCTCGCCCTGCTGGCGCCGGTTCTCGGCATCCTCTTGAACCTGGAGCTCGGCGCCTATCCGGTGCTGGTCGCGACCATGCTGGCCGGCACACCGGCGATCAGCTTCCTGGGCTCGGTCGGCGCCGCGCTGACATTGAGGACGCGCCGCGGTGGCCTGCTGCTGGCGCTGCTCGTGCTGCCGCTCTACGTGCCGACCCTGATCTTCGGTATCTCGGCGATCTCCGCCGCGACGCTGGGCCCCGGCGGCTTCGCCGCATCGTTCCTCATCCTGTCCGCGATCTCGCTCGCCGCGCTCGTGGTGGGACCGCTTGCCGCCGCCGCCGCGCTCCGGATGCAGCTGCCGTGAGCGCGCTCACCGCGTCAGGCTCGCCAGGGCATCGGGCGGAATGGCGAACTGCAGCAGCACAGTGCGTTGCAGGAAATGATTGAAATTGTCGTCCGACATGAGCGTCACGATCGTCTCGCCGCGCGCCGAGGTGTGCACGGCGAGCGCCTCCATGTTGTCGATCTCCTGGCTCATGTCTGCTTCAAGCAGCGGCTCGCCCTCGATCAGTGCGCCCGGGCGGATGTCCTGCGCCTTCACGTAGCGCAGCCGCATCTTGACGCCCTCGAGCCAGCGGAAGCGCCGCTCCAGGATCAGCAGCGAGCCGTCGGGGAGCGCGGCGGCATCGGTCGGATCGTATCCGCCGATATTCTTCATCGCGAAGCCTTCCCACGCGCCACGCACCTGCACCCAGCCCTGGTGATTTCCATTGCGGTCGAGATGATGCTCGGCGAGCGCGACGAGGGCGCCCTTGCGCGGACCGCCCCTCAGCATCGCGATCGCCTCGAAGCCCTTGAGGCTGCTCATGCGCTTGGCTGGCGTCGGCAATGCGAGATAGCCGCGCGGCGGAGACAGTCCGCCGGGCCCGATGTCGAACGTGCCGATGCGATGGTTCTGCTCGAATGCGATCAGCACCTTGCCGCGGTCGAGATCGCCTTCGAGCAGCACCACCGCCTCAGCATCGCGGTCGCGCCCTCGAGTGAGGCTCCTCGCCGCCAGCGCCTTCAGCGGCCCGGTGCGGACGCTCTTGAGGACCTCCGGCCTGCGGCCGTCGTAGCCGAGGTCGGCCGTCATCCAGGTGCCGGCATCGGACACGGCGAGCAGCGAGGTCCCGTTGGCGCTCATCGCCAGTCCGGACCAGCCGCCGAAGCTGGCGGCGTTGGATTGAAGCTCCAGCCCGCCGAGCCATTCGAGCTTGCCGTAGCGGGTGCGGCTGCCGCCGACGCGTTCGAAGCTGGCGATCTGTCGCGCGCTGACGGTGATGGTCTGGGTCGCGAGGCGCGAGGTGTCGGGCTTCGGGTCGGCGATGGCGATGCCGGCCGCCGCGCCTAGCGCGACGCCGCCGGCGACAAGGGCGCGCTTCAGCCCGAAGCGTGGCCCGAGCCAGCAGCGGATCGCCGTCTTGAGCTGCACTCCCGCCATCATCCTCGCGCCAATCACAATCAATGGAAGCGGCCGCGACGCGGCCGAGGCTGCATAGCGGCTCGGCTCGGCCCCTTCTCCTCGAACAGCTCGACGAGCTTGTCCGTCATCGCGCCGGCGAGCTCGCTTGGGTCGGTGATCGTGACCGCGCGGCGATAGTAGCGCGTCACGTCGTGGCCGATGCCGATCGCGATCAGCTCGACCGGCGAGCGGGTCTCGATCTCCTCGATAACCTGCCTGAGGTGGCTCTCGAGATAGGTGCCGGTATTCACCGACAGCGTCGAGTCGTCGACCGGCGCACCGTCCGAGATCATCATCAGAATGCGGCGCTGCTCGGGCCGCGCCAGCAGCCGGCTGTGCGCCCAGGCCAGCGCCTCGCCGTCGATGTTCTCCTTCAACAGCCCCTCGCGCATCATCAGCGCCAGATTACGCTTGGCCCGCCGCCATGGCGCGTCGGCGGTCTTGTAGATGATGTGGCGCAGATCGTTGAGCCGGCCCGGACTTGTGGGCTTGCCGGCTGCGAGCCATTGCTCGCGGGCCTGCCCGCCCTTCCAGGCGCGGGTGGTGAAGCCGAGGATCTCGACCTTGACCCCGCAACGTTCCAGCGTCCGTGCCAGGATGTCGGCGGCGCACGCCGCGACCATGATCGGCCGGCCGCGCATCGAGCCGGAGTTGTCGAGCAGCAGGGTGACGACGGTGTCGCGGAACTCCATGTCGCGCTCGCGCTTGAACGACAGCGGGTGCATGGGGTCGATGATGATGCGGGTCAGCCGCGCGGCGTCGAGGGCGCCTTCCTCGAGATCGAAGTCCCAGGCTCGATTCTGCTGCGCGAGCAGGCGGCGCTGCAGCCGGTTGGCGAGCCGCGCGACGACGGCCGAAAGCGCCTTCAGCTCCTTGTCGAGGAAGGTGCGAAGCCGCTCCAGCTCCTCCGGCGTCGACAGCTCCTCGGCGCCGACCACCTCGTCGAACTCGCGGCTGAAAATCTTGTAGCCGAACGCCTCCGGGTCATCGAGCACCGACGGGTTGGGCCGCCACGGCTCCGGCGTCTCGGCGTCGTCGCTCTCCTCCCAGTCGCCGTCGAACTGGTCGGAGCTGGCCTGCTCGGCGCTTTCGGTCAGCTCGCCGACCTCGCCTTCCGTCAGATCCTCGCCATCCTGGCGATCCTGGCCTTCCGCGCCGTCCTCGCTTGCTTCCGCCTCGTCCTCGCCGCCCTCACTCTCCTGCTCCTCTTCCTCCTCGTTCTCCTGCTCTTCGCCCTCTCCGCCCTGCTCGGTCAGCTCGAGCGCTTTCAGCAGCTCGCGCACCGAGCGCGCGAACCTCTCCTGGTCGCCGCCCTGCTTGTCGAGCCTGGCGAGCACCTTGCCGGCCCGCCTGTCGACCCAGCTCCGCCACACGTCGACGATCGCCTGTGCGTCGGCCGGCGGCTTGGCCCCCGTGAGGCGCTCGCGCACCATCAGCGCCAGCGCGTCGTCGAGCGGCGCCTCCGAGCGCTCGGTCACGTTGGCGAAGCGGCCGTGCGCGAACTGGTCCGCGACCTTGGCGGTCAGGTTGGCGGCCATGCCCGGCATTCGGTTGGCGCCCAGCGCCTCGACGCGCGCGCGCTCCAAGGCTTCGAACACCGCGCGCGCCTCGCCGCCCGGTGGCGCCAGCCGGTTGTGCAGCTTCTGGTCGTGGCACGCGGCGGTCAGCGCCAGGCTGTCGGCCCACCCGCGCAGCACCGCGATCTCGCGCCGGCTCGGGATGCGCGAGGGCTCGGGCAGGTGCACGGTCTTGGCATCGAGCTCCGGCCGGCCGGGACCGTAGTCGACGTTGACCGCCTCGTCGCCGGCGATCGCGCGCACCGCAACGCCGAGCGCGCGCTTGAACGGCTCGGCCGGCGGTTCCTTGCGTCTGGGTGGGACGGTCATGTCGAGACGGCTCGCTGCCTCAGTCGTGGTTCGCAGGTAGCGCTGGTCGCCGACGACATGGTGTACCTGTTGCTTTCAGTCTTTCCTCATGTCAGCTCAGCGCCACATTGGCCGCGCTCTCGGGCAGCTCCTCGCCGAACGCGCGCTGGTAGAATTCAGCGACCAGGGGCCGCTCCAGCTCGTCGCACTTGTTGAGGAAGGTCAGTCGGAACGCGAACCCGACGTCGCCGAAGATCTCGGCGTTCTCGGCCCACGTCATCACCGTGCGCGGGCTCATCACCGTCGAGATGTCGCCGTTGATGAACGAGGCCCGCGTCAGGTCGGCGACGCGCACCATGTTGGACACCGCCTTGCGCTTCGCTTCGCTCTTGGCGAATGACTTGACCTTGGAGAGCACGATTCGCGTCTCGTCGTCGTGCGGCAGGTAGTTGAGGGTGGCGACGATCGACCAGCGGTCCATCTGGCCCTGGTTGATCTGCTGGGTGCCGTGATAGAGGCCCGAGGTATCGCCGAGGCCGATCGTGTTGGTGGTCGCGAACAGCCGGAACGCGGGATGCGGGCGGATCACCTTCGACTGGTCGAGCAGCGTCAGCTTGCCCGACACCTCGAGCACCCGCTGGATGACGAACATCACGTCCGGCCGGCCGGCGTCGTACTCGTCGAAGACGAGCGCGGTGTTGGTCTGCAGGCAGTAGGGCAGGATGCCCTCGCGGAACTCGGTCACCTGGACGCCGTCCTTCAGCACGATCGCGTCCTTGCCGACGAGGTCGATGCGGGAGACGTGGCTGTCGAGGTTGACGCGGATGCACGGCCAGTTGAGCCGCGCCGCCACCTGCTCGATGTGGGTCGACTTGCCGGTGCCGTGGTAGCCCTGGATCATCACCCGGCGGTTGTGCTTGAAGCCGGCCAGGATCGCCAGCGTCACGTCCTTGTTGAACAGGTAGTCCGGATCGAGGTCCGGAACGTGCTCGTCGGCCGCCGAGTAGGCGGGCACGTCGAGGTCGGTGTCGATCCCGAACAGCTGCCGGACCGAGACTCTCATGTCCGGCAGCCCTGGCCGAGGCTGGTCGCTTCCCGCTGCAGTGTGCGCGCGCATTTGTCCGTTTTCTCAGTGCATTGGATTGATGGGGGGTGGCGTTGGCATCACCCCGAATATAGGTACGCCGTCGGCGGTCGCTCAGACCAGTCCAGCCTGTTTGAGATAATTATAGGCCTGGATGATCTCGCGCAACTTGTCCTCGGAGCGCTTGTCGCCGCCGTTGGCATCCGGGTGGTGGCGCTTCACCAGCTCCTTGAACCGGGCCTTGATGGCGGCCTTGTCCGTGCTGGGGGGCAGGCCGAGGGTCTCCAGCGACTTGCGCTCGAGCGGCCTCAGCTGGCGGCGCTTCTCGGCCGGCTCCTCGCGCGCCTGTCGTGCCCGCCAGGCGAAGAAGCCGTGCGGATCGTGAGCCTTGGCGCCGGCATGGCCGGCCTTGGTGTCACCCTGCACGCCTTCGCCGGTGCCGTGTGCCCACGAATTGGCGCCGATCTTCCAGGTCGGCCGGTGGCCGGTCAGCGCGTCCTTCTGGAAGTCGGTCACCTCGGCGTCGCTCATGCCGTCGAAGTAGTTGTAGGTTGCGTTGTATCGCCGCACGTGGTCGAGGCAGAAGTGATAGTACTCGCCGTCGCGCCCGCGGCCCTTCGGCGCGCGGTGCGAACCGGGCTCGGCGCATCCCTTCCACTGGCAGCGGGTGTGGTGGGGATGCTCCTGCTCGCCACGCCCCTCCCGCTCCCGCGTCTGCGAGACGCGGATGCTGTCGAAGTATTTCGAGTTGAGCTTCATGGGCGCGAGTATGATCGCTCGCGTCCGACAAGACAAGGCGAGCACGCTGCCGCTCGGGCGCTTCGTGGCCGACGTGCCATAGGCAAGCTCGCCCGGTGTTCCAGATCGAGATGAAAGGAGACGACATGACCGCCGAGCAAGCGATGCGCGAGAAGCTGATGGTCGCACTCACCCCGACCCGCCTCGATGTGGTCAACGAATCGCATCTACACGCCGGGCACCGGTCGTCGCCCGGCACCGGCGAGAGCCACTTCCGCCTGCTGATCGTCTCGCCCGCCTTCGCCGGCAAGTCGCGCGTCGAGCGCCACCGCATGGTCAACGAAGCATTGGCGGAGGAGCTCAAGGGACGTGTTCACGCCCTGGCGATGAGAACCTACGCTCCCGGTGAGGAGATCGCCTGATCGGCTGCGCAATGCACGAGGCCCGGACTGTTCGGTCCGGGCCTCGCTCTACTCGATCTCGGATCACCAGCCGTGGTGGCAGTACCTCACCCAGCGGCAATGGCGGTGCCAGCGGTGCCAGTGGCAGCGCTTGACCCAGCGGCAATGGCGGTAGCGCCGCCAGTGCACGCTCTCGATCTCACTCTGCGCCTGTGACGCCTCGTTGTGCAGCAGACCGAGGACGCCGCCGCTCGGCGCCGCCTGCGCCGTACCGGCGGCCATCATCAGTGCCGCCGCCGCGGCGATGGAGAGGATTGCCTTGCTCTTCATTGGTCGGTTTCCTTGTGCTCGTGTCCCGATCCCGGCATGACCTCCGACGCCTGGTTGCGAAGGCGATCACGTCCGCCCGTGCGATTTCTGGAGCTCGCCGAGCGGCCGGGGCCACGCTCCCGATCAGGATTGAGCCGCGTGACGCATGAATGGCGCATGAATGCAGCAGGCCCAGTCCATTCTCGACTCGACTGCGATGACGCGAGGCGGTCGGCCGCTCGCGGGCGGCGGCGCGCGCTTCGCCGTTCAGCCGCTCCCGGTGGTGGCCGAAACCTGGCTCGACCCCACCTCGTCCGGCTTCAGCGGCACGATCCTGAGCGCAGTGATCTTGTTGCGGCTCTTGCGCAGCACCTCGAAGCGATAGCCGTAGAAGGTGAACACCTGGCCCGGCTCGGGAATCGTTTGCGCCTCGTGAATGACGAGCCCGGCGATCGTCGTCGCCTCCTCGTCCGGCAGGCTCCAGTCCATGTGGCGGTTGAGATCGCGGATCGCCACCGAGCCGTCGACGTTGACGGTGCCGTCGGCCTGCGGCCGGATCGCCGTCTCGTGGGTGTCGTGCTCGTCGGCGATCTGGCCGACGATCTCCTCCAGTATGTCCTCGAGCGTGACGAGGCCCTGCACCTCGCCGTACTCGTCGACCACCAGCGCCATCTGCGCCTTGCGCTTCAGGAACTGGTTGAGCTGATCGGCGAGCGAAGTCGTGTCTGGCACGAACCACGGCGCGCCGGCGAAGCTCATGATGTCGAGCGCCTCCACGTTCCACCCCGAGCGGCCGAGCGCGGCCAGCAGGTCCTTGGTGTGCAGCACGGCGACGATGTTGTCGGGCTTGTCCTTCCAGATCGGGATGCGCGTGTACTGAGAGCGCAGCACCTCGTCGATGATCCGCTGCGCCGGCTCGTTGGCGTCGATCGTCTCCATCTTTGTGCGGTGGACCATGATGTCGAGCACCTGCAGCTCTTTGAGGTCCAGCACGCCACCGAGCATGTGCGCGTCGTGGCGTGCGACCGCGCCCTCCTGGGTCTGCAGCTCGATGGTGCCGCGGATCTCCTCGTGCGCGGCGAGGATGTTGGCCGCGTCGTCGCGGGTGGACGGAGTGAGCTTCAGGATTTGCCGCACGACGAAGGCGACGGCGGTGGTGAACGGGTGCAGCAGCACGATCAGCCATCGCATCAGCGGAGCGATCATCAGCGAGATTCGCTCCGGGAAGGCGATCGCATAGGTCTTGGGCAGCACCTCGGAGAAGACGACGATGACCGCGGTCATGATGAACGTCGCGTAGGCGACGCCGACCTCGCCGAACAGGCCGATCAGCAGGCTCGTCGTCAGCGACGAGGCGAGGACGTTGACGAGGTTGTTGCCGAGCAGGACGGTGCCGATGATCTGCTCCGGCGCGGTCAGCAGCCGGTTCACCAGCCCGGCGCGATTGTTTCCCTCCTGCTCCATGGCATGCATGCGCGCGCGCGATACGGCGGTGAGTGCCGTTTCCGATCCGGAGAACAGCGCCGACAGCATCAACAGAGCCAAGACGGCGGCGATGGTCAGTGCGATTTCGAGTGACATGGGTGGTCTTCAGTCCAGGTTTTTCGCAAACACGATGGCTCTCGCCTCGAGCGGCCCCGGCAAGGTTCGGCTCAGCCGGCGATCTGGCGCTCGAGCAGTTCCCGCACGCGCCCGGTCTCGACGTCCTGGGTGACGAACGCCTGGCCTATGGCGCGTGCCATGATGAACGTGAGCTGTCCCTGGCGCACCTTCTTGTCCTGCGCCATAAGCGCCAGCAGCCGCTCGGCGTCGGGCCGCTCACCCGGAATATCGCGGATGTGGGTCGGCAGCCCGACCGCCGACAGATGGCGCTCTACGCGGGTCGCGGTGCCCGCCGGGGCGAGCCCCAGCTCCTCGGACAGTCGAAATGCGAGGCACATGCCGATCGCCACGCCTTCCCCGTGCAGCAGCCGGTCGGAGTAGCCTGCGAACGCTTCCAGCGCGTGGCCAAAGGTGTGGCCGAGGTTCAGAAGCGCGCGGTCGCCGGTCTCGTGCTCGTCGCGCGCGACGATTGCCGCCTTGGCCTTGACGCTGGTCTCGATCGCGTGCGTCAGTGCACCAACGTCGTTGCCGAATACGGCCCGCCAGTTGCCCTCGAGCCAGCCGAAAAAGGCGGCGTCGCCGAGCAGGCCGTACTTCGCCACCTCGGCATAGCCGGCCCGCATCTCGCGTGCCGGCAGTGTTGACAGCGCATCGGTGTCGGCCAGCACGAGGCTCGGCTGGTGGAAGGTGCCGATCAGATTCTTGCCTTGCGGCGTGTTGATGCCGGTCTTGCCGCCGACCGAGGAATCGACCTGCGCCAGCAGCGTGGTCGGAATCTGCACAAAGCGCACGCCGCGGCGCAGGATCGAGGCCGCGAAGCCGGCGAGATCGCCGATCACGCCGCCGCCGAGCGCGACCACGAGATCGCCGCGCTCGAGCCCGAGCGAGAGCAGCTGCTCGCACAGCGGCCCGAGCTCCGCGAAGCTCTTGGTCGCCTCCCCAGCCGGCAGCACGATCGAGCCGGCCAGCCGGCCATCCGCGGCGAGCGCGCGCTCCAACGTCGGCAGATGCAACCTCGCCACGTTCTCGTCGGTGACGATGCCGAGCCGGGCGGCACCCAGCCGGCTGGCGACGAGTCGCCCCGCGTGGCGCATCAGGCCGGGGCCGATCAACACCTCGTAGGAGCGGTTGCCGAGCGCGACCGGAACCATCCTCGGCGCGGTGGCGGAGGGGCTGTTGACGGCGGTCGGCATGACGGGTCGTCGCTCCGGGTGGAAAGGGTCACGACTCGTACCAGACGCCGCCCTGGCCGCCAATCCGCCGGGTCCGGGGAGCGTGAATTGGGATCAGTCGGCCTCGAGCCTCTGCGCCAGCGCGTCGAGGATATCGCCGACGATCACCTCGTGCGGCACGTCGCGGCTCTCGACCGTGATATCGGCCCCGGCATAGACCGGGTAGCGGGTCTCGATCAGGTTCCGCATCACTGCCTCCGGGTCGGCGACTTTCAGCAGCGGGCGGTTGTCGCGGCGCGAGACGCGGCGCATCAGAAGGGCCAGTTCGGCCTTGAGCCATATCGAGATGCCGCGCGCCTTGATGTTGGCCCGCGTCTCCTCGTTCATGAAGGCGCCGCCGCCGGTCGCCAGCACCTGCGGCCCCTCGCCCAGCAGGCGGGCGATCACACGCCGCTCGCCGTCGCGGAAATAAGCCTCCCCGTGCTCGGCGAAAATGTCGTTGATCGACTTGCCGGCCGCCTTGACGATCTCCTCGTCGGCATCGACGAACGGCAGCCACAGCTGTGTCGCCAGCCGGCGGCCGATCGCCGACTTGCCGCACCCCATCAGGCCCACCAGCACCAGCGAGCGCGAGCCGAGCCGGGCCCGCAGCTGCTGGATCTCGGCCGGCTCCGGCATCCGTGCCCGCTTGCGCGTGAAGCCGAAGCGAATCATGCGACACTCCCAAAGAAGTGCGAGGCTCCGGACCGGCGCGCGGGCCCGCTGGGGCCGCAGCAAGATTGTGCGCCAATGGCCGGCATCGCTTTGATCGACGGGCGGAGAGCGTTCATAATGGCGCTGTCATCCCCCGAGGCACATCACCTGACGCGGATCCGAGCCGAATGCCGAGCCTCTTTCGATTTCTCATCATCGCGGGCACCCTGTCGGCCATGGTGTTCGGCGGGCTCTACGTGCTGGCGGTGTACTTCGAGCCGGTGCCGCAGGAAGTCACAAAACCGGTCGCGGGTGTCAAGGTCCGACGCGAGTAGGCGCCCGATTGGCAGGCCATACCTGTGGTGCGTTGCCCGGCTTGCCGCCGTCGGCGCCGATCCGGACGCCGCCGCAGAGAGAAAACCATGAGCGATGTCAGTCACATCGACGCCTACCTGGAAATGCAGGCGGCCGAGCGCGGCGCGGCCGGGAACACGCTCGCTGCCTACCGCCGTGATCTCCTCGACTATCTCGCCCACCTCGCGCGTCGCGGCGTCACGCTCGAAAGGGCGCGCCCCGCCGACATCACCGCCTATCTGCACATGCTGAGCGAGCGCGGCCTGCAATCCGCCTCGCGCGCGCGGCGCCTGTCCGCGATTCGCCAGCTCTACAAGTTCCTCGCTGCCGAGGGCGTCGTCGGCGAGAGCCCGGCCGAGGGACTTGCCGGCCCGCGCCGCGAGCGAGCGCTGCCGCGCACACTGTCGGTCGGCGAGGTCGACGCCCTGCTGCAGGCCGCCGAGCGCCGCGTCGCGGACGCCAAGGGCCGCGACCGCTTCCGCGCACTGCGGTTGCATGCGCTGCTGGAAATTCTCTACGCGACCGGCATGCGCGTCTCCGAGCTGGTCTCGCTGCCGCGCGCGGTGTTGACCGGGGACGCGCGCGTCCTGACCATCCACGGCAAAGGTGGTCGCGAGCGCCTGGTGCCGCTCAACGTGCGCGCGCGTGAGGCGCTGGACCGCTTTCTCGCCCTCGGCCGGGACGGCGACGAGGACTTCGCACGCACGGTCGCCACCCGCTGGTTGTTTCCGTCCAAAGGCGCAGAGGGCCACCTGACGCGCCAGCGCTTCGCCCAGGATCTGAAGGAGCTGGCGGCGGAGGCCGGGCTCGATCCAGAGCGCGTCTCCCCGCACGTGCTGCGTCACGCTTTCGCCAGCCACCTGATGGACCGCGGCGCCGACCTCAGGACCGTGCAGCAATTGCTCGGCCACGCCGACATCTCGACCACCGAGATTTACACGCACGTCCTGGAGGAGCGTCTGAAGCAGCTCGTCCACCAGCACCATCCGCTGGCCAGGAAGGGGCGCGGGTAAGCTACGCCCGGACGGTTGCCGCCAACTGGTTCCCTTCGATGGGAGGAGCAGCCTACATCCACGGCCGCGCGGCGTGGGCCTTCTCCTCATAGGCGCCGATCGCCTTCTCCTTCTCCAGCGTCAGGCCGATGGCGTCGAGGCCGTTCAACAGGCAGTGCTTGCGGAACGGGTCGATCTCGAAGCGGATGACGCCGCCGTCGGGCCCGCGGATCTCCTGCTTTTCGAGATCGACCGTGACGGTCGCGTTCTCGCCGCGGTTGGCGTCGTCCATCAGCTTGTCGACCTCGGCCTGTGGCAGCTTGATCGGCAAAATGCCGTTTTGGAAGCAGTTGTTGTAGAATATGTCGGCGAAGTCGGGCGCGACGATGCAGCGGAAGCCGAAGTCCAAGAGCGCCCACGGAGCGTGCTCGCGGCTGGAGCCGCAGCCGAAGTTCTCACCCGTCACCAGGATCGTGGCCTTGCGGTAGGCGGGCTTGTTGAGCACGAAGTCAGGGTTCTCCTTGCCTGCCTGGTCGTAGCGCATCTCGAAGAACAGCGATTTGCCGAGCCCGGTGCGCAGAATCGTCTTCAGGAACTGCTTGGGGATGATCATGTCGGTGTCGACGTTGCGCATCGGCAGCGGTGCGGCGACGCCGGTCAGCGTGGTGAACTTGTCCATGTCGTTCCTTTGGTGTGGCCCGGTTGGACTCACGCCCGCAGAGCATCGGCGAGCGCCCGGAAGTAGCCTTCGGCGGCGGAAAGGCGATCGAGCCTGATGGCGTTCGCCGCCCGTGCCGCGTCCGCCGTCGGTGGCCCGGCGGCCAGCTCCTGAAGGCGCCTTTTAACGCCAGCCAGCTTGCGCCCGTCAAGATGATGCTCGAGCACGCCGACGATCGTCTCGACGTAGCCGGCGATCCGTCCGAGCTCGCGCACGGCGCGCCGGGCGGCGGCGGCATTGGCCGGCTCGGCGGTCGCCTCGGCCAGCGCGTCGCCGGCCCGCTGCAGGGTATCGGCGATCGCCTCGGCATAGCGCGCCACCCGCTCGCGCCGGGCCGGATCGAGCGGCAGTAACGCCTCCTGCCAGCGGTGCACCGTCTCGGCGAGGCCGAGCACGTGCCGGGTCAGGGGGCTGCCGCACCGCCGCCACGGCGGATCGGTCATAAGACGCTAATGTGGTTCAGATTGCGAAATTCGTTCGCCGCCGGCTGCGGAACGAGACGAATCTCGCGATCACGACATTAGGGCGCAGTCTCACCAACGGGGATAGTGCGACCAAAGGGAGGTTAATTGCCGCGCCGGCGGTCAGCGGATACTCGGGTCCGCGTAGCACTTGCGCATGTACTCGCAGCGGTAGGAGCCGGACAGGTGCATGCTGTCGCCCTTGGCCGGGGCGATGAACTGGCACACTTCCTCGAGGCCCTCCGGCGTCAGCCAGCCCTGCCGGCGGCCGCGCTGCACCGCGAAGCAGTCGGCGGTCTCCTCGTCGGGGCCGCGGAACTGGTGGCCGCACTCGTGCGAGTAAATCCACAGTTTCACCGGCATCGACACCTTGGCCAGCAGGCGCGGGTTCATGATCAGGAACCCCGGATAGGCGGCGCCGTAGTCGTCGAGCGTGCTGTCGAGCACCGTCGGCCGGTGGCCGCAGACGACGCGCGAATTGTCGAGCTTCAGCGCCCCGGGTGGGACGATCGTCGCCCCCTGCCCGACATGCTCGACATACTCTTCCGGAGTCGGCGGATTGTCGGCGCGGGCGGTGTTGCCACCGAGCACGAGAAAGGCAGCCGCCAGCGCCGCGAATCGCGCGTGTGCATGCAATCCCACAGCCCCGGCTCCCCTGATCGCTGCAATTCTGGCTACCCGCCGAACATGGCGTGATTTCGTCTGCGAGACAAGGTCACCCCTGCAACACGGCAACAGCGAGTATCTTTCACCAGTCGTGAACATATCGTCACGACAGCGCTCGCGCTCTGGTGAGTTGATCGGTCTAGTGTGGTGATCGCGAAGTTCGCATCCACTTGCGGCTCGCTGGCGAGCGAAC
>JBFMEX010000036.1:51665-56554 GCA_040752215.1 Pseudomonadota bacterium
CCTCCCCACCCCCCCCCCCACCACACTAGCAACTCTATGATTCTAGTGTCCCTTTTGATTCCGAAGTTCACCGTTGCGTTCGCGGCTGGGTGGTGGCGAACTTCGGAATCGGGACACTAGGCGCCTGACGTCTCGCCGGCCGCCGCTTCGATCTCCTCCATGTCCTCGTCCGAGAGCCCGAAGTGGTGGCCGATCTCATGTACCAGCACGTGCGTGACGAGGTCGCCGAGCGTCTCCTCGCCCTCGCTCCAGTAGTCGAGGATGGCGCGCCGGTAGAGGAACACCATGTCCGGCTCGCGCGGCAGGTCGCTGACGCTCTTCTTGTCGAGGCTGACGCCGGAATAGAGGCCCATCAGGTCGAACGGATCCTCGATGCCGAGATCGTCGAGCACCTCGTCGGTGGCGAAATCGTCGATGCGGATGACGAGTTCGCGGCTGAGCTCGCGGAACTCGGCCGGCAGCCGCTCCCAGGCCGCCGCCGCCAGCAGCTCCATGTCGGCGAGGCTCGGCGCCCGCGTTTCCTTCCAATGCTGCCAGTCGGATGCCGTCACCGCCCCGTCCATCCCGGTCGATTGCGCATGTCGAGAGATAGGCCCTGCCGCGGCGATTGAACAGCCCTCGCTCAGCTTTCGCCAGCCGCCACCAGTGGAGCGCGGGCCGCTACGACAGCCGCATCTGCCGCCGCCTCTGCCCGCGCCGGGGGGCTGATCGGTCCGGGTCCGGCATAGATGCGCGCCAGCGCATTGGCATCGAGCGCGGCCGGCGGGCCGTCGAATACCACCCGCCCGCGATTGAGCCCGATGATGCGGTCGGCCACTTTCAGCGCCAGCTCGACCTGATGCAGGCTGACGACGGCCGTGATCCCGTCCTCGCGCGCGACCCGGAGCAAGAGCTGCAGGATCGCGTCGGAGGTGGCCGGATCGAGACTCGCCACCGGCTCGTCGGCGAGCAGAAGGTTCGGCCTCTGCACCAGCGCGCGGGCGATGCCGACCCGCTGCTGCTCTCCCCCCGACAGCCGGTCGGCGCGCTGCAGGGACTTGTCCAGCAGGCCGACGCGCTCCAGTGCCTCGAAGGCCAGCAGCTGGTCGGCCTTGGGCGGCGGCATCAGCGCGTGAATGCGGCGCATGTGTCCGAGCCGGCCGGCGACCACGTTGGCGTGCGCGCTCGCGCGCCCGACCAGATGGTGCTGCTGGAACACCATGGCCGTCGTCTGCCGGTGCGCCTTGAGCCGCTCGCGGCTGGCGAGGATCGGCCCTCCGTCGAGCGTCTCGACGCGACCGGAGGTCGGCGCGATGAGGCCATTGAGCGATCGCAGCAGGGTCGACTTGCCCGCACCGGAGGGGCCGAGCAGGACCGTGAAGCGGCCGCATTCGAGCGCCAGCGACACCTGATCGAGCGCCGGTGCGCCGGGCGCGTAGGCCACTGTGACGTTGTCGAGCCGGATCATGCCTCGATCAGCCTCCGGCGCACGAAGGCGCTCAGCGCATCGGCGATGGCGACCATCGTCAGGATGACCGCGAGAATGGTGAGCAGGCTCGGGAAATCCAGCAGGTCGATGGCGTTCTTCAGCTGCTGGCCGATGCCGCCGGCGCCGACGAGACCGAGCACCGTCGAGGATCGGATGTTGAACTCCCACATGTAGAGCACCACCGAGGCGAGGCTCGGCAGCACCGTCGGCAGCAGGCCGTAGCGCATCACCAGCAGCCGCGAGGCACCCGTCGCCGCCAGCGCCTCGATTGGGCGCGGATCGGCGGCCTCGATCTCCTCCGACCACAGCTTGGCGATCGAGCCGGCGACGTGAAACGCGATCCCGAGTATGCCCGCGAACGGCCCGAGCCCGACCGCCGCCACGAACAGCAGCGCGAAAACGAACGTGTCGATGCTGCGAAGGCCGTTGAGCACGGCGCGGGCCGGCCAATAGAGCAGCGGCGACGGCGTCGTGTTGCGCGCCGCGAGGAGGCACAGCGGCACCGCGACCAGGGCGCCGAACGTGGTGCCGAGGGTGGCGATCGCCACCGTTTCGGCGGCACCCCGCAGTACCGCGTCGAGTTCGGTGAGATCGGGCGGCCAGCTCCTCGCGAGCCAGGTTGCCAGCCGCGGCACGCCGTCGACGAGCCGCGCGAGGTCGATGCCGCTGGCGGAGAGGCACGCGGCGTAGAGCACGAGGAGGCCGGCGATCCAGGCCAGTCGCTGCCCGCTGCCCCGCTTCTGCTCGGCGAGCAGGTGCTCGTAGCGCCGTGCGCGCTCGCTCTCCTCATGTGTGGCTTGCGCAGACATGCACCACTACGACGGGTTCTTGATGCGGCCGAGCGCCATGCCGGCGTCGTCGATCAACTTGTAGGATTCGTGCGTCGCCTTCACCCAGCCGGTATAGCGCGGCGGCATGATCGCCTTCGCCTCCTCGTCCGTGATCGACAGCACCGCCGCGCGGATCTTCTCGATCAGCTCCGGATCGAGTCCCTTGCGTGCCACCAGCGCGTCGTTCGGCAGCGGCTCGGACGTCCACACGACCTTCACCTGATCGGCCTTCACGAGACCCTTGCCGATCATCGCGTCGAGATTGCGGTTGTAGTCGGAGGCGAGGTCGACCTGCCCGTTGGCGACTGCGGTCACGTTGGCCGCGTGCGAGGCGCCGTCGCGGTATTTGAAGAAGGTCTTGGGATCGATGCCCTGCGACTTGAAATAGTAGGTCGGGATCAGCCAGCCGGAGGTCGAGCCGACGTCGGCGAGCGAGATCGACAGCCCCTTGGCATCGTCCGGCCACTTGGCGATCGCGACGTCGGGGCGGGCGAGGATGATCGCGTGGTAGGTCGGCTTGCCGTCGTACTTGACGGTGGCGATCGCTTCCGCGCCGCCCTGGTAGTGTGCCAGCACGTAGCCCCATGGGCCCATCCAGGTCACGTCGACCTGCTGGTTGGTCAAGGCGAGCGATATGCCGGCCCAATCGTTGGTGACGACCAGCTCGTAGTCGGCGCCCACCTTGTCGGCGATGTGCTTGAAGAACGGCTCGTAGGCCTTGCGCGTATCGCCGGGCGTCGGCTGGTAGGGCCCGACCGCGAAGCGGAGCTTCGGCTTGTCGGCGGCGTGCGCAGATGCGAGCGGCAGCGCAACGGCGAAGGCCACGGCGGCGAGCGCGAGGCGGCGTGAGATCGTCATGTCCATGCTCCGAGATTGCAGGCGGGAGTGGTGAGAATAGCCCCGATTGCGGCCGAGCCGATGAAAAACTCCGTGAGCCGCCGTGATGATGGGTCGGCGGCCGTCATGCCGGCGCCGTGGCCACGAGAATATATTCCCGAAGCACGAAATGCCGTGCGCTGGCGCTGCCGCGCGGCTGGAGGAAGGCGATCAGTGGCGCTGGCCCGACCTCCAGCATGGCCTCCAGGCGCAGGACCGTCGCCGGGTCACAGCTCATGCGCTCGACCCATGGCCCGAACGCGAGCTCCTTCGCGATCAGCTCCTCGCTCGCGATCGAAACGCCCTCGCGCGTGATCACGCGCCGCCACTCCTCGCGCGTAAGTGCGCGCACATGGCTCGGGTCGCGCAGCCGCTCGAACGCGTCGTAGGCGGCGTCCGCTGCCGCGATCCCGTCCGCCGTATGACCAGGCAGTATCTCCGCGTCGGGTCCGACGTTGTCGACGAGACCGAATGTGCCGCCGGGCACGAGCACGCGGCGGACCTCGGCGACGAAGCGGGGGATGCTCGGGAAATGATGCGCGGCGAGCCGGCACACGACGGCATCGAAGCTCGCGTCGGCGAACGGCAGCGCGCCGGCCTCTGCCCTGGTCGTGCCGACGTTGGCGAGCCCGCGCGCCACCGCCATTCGCGCCGTCTCGGCCAGCATCTCCTCGGTAATGTCGCTCGCCACCACCTCGGCGACGTGCGGTGCAATCGCCGCCGCCATGTGGCCGGCGCCGGTGGCGACGTCGAGCACGCGCCACTCCGGGGTCGGTGCGATCCGCGCCACGAGCATGCCGAGGCTCTCACCCGCGGCGTGCACAGTCGAGGTCGCGTAGTGCGCGGCATGGGGGCCGAACTGCTGCTCCGCGAGCGACTTTGGCATGATCTCTCTCGTCATCGAGCGACCGATGTTGGCGATGAGCCGAGCGACGCCGAAAGCGGCTCGCGACACGCTGTCACCGTATGGTGCCGCAGCAGGGCCCACGCATCCAGTGGTCACGCTGGCGCGCCGGCACGACCGTGTGCGCAGCAAGAGCATGTATCAGTGTCAAACCACACGGGTGCGCGAAAGTTGCCCACACGGATCGTAAGAGCGGCGTGGCACACCACGCATTTGCGAGATCCCGCGGCCGGTGATTGCGCGTGCGAAGACCACAGAGTTTGTCAATTGACGGCCACAATACCGCGTCTATAGATAGGAGATCAGCTCATTGCGATATTCAGGCATGCGCATCGGCTGGTGACGGCTCGGTGCGCCATTGACTGGGCTCGGGTCGAGGGAGTGAAACATCCGGTTCTGGAGGGTTATCATGCGTAAGACGATGGCGGCGGTCGCCGCGCTGATGGCGGTTGGCTATGCGGGCGCGGCCAATGCCGCGGGCATGGCGGACATGGTCGGCAAGTGGAAGTGGACGGATTTCACGATCGAGTGCAAGGAAGGCGGCGCCAACGGCATGTCGTGCACCGTCATCGACGGCCCGAAGAACAAGGGCATGGAGATGATCCAGTCCAAGCTCGAGGCCAAGGACGGCGCGTTCGTCGGCAAGGTCAAGCACCCGGCGAGTGGCGACATCTACAATTCCAAGATGAACCTGAAGGACCCCAACACTTGGTCGATGGACGGCTGCACCGACGCCGGCGTCTGCGCCAAGGGCGCGGTCACGCGCGGGACGTCAGGACGTCCGCGGGCGCCCCCGCGGGGCGGCCGGGGG
>JBFMEX010000037.1:0-29105 GCA_040752215.1 Pseudomonadota bacterium
AGAATTGAAGGGTCCGGGCGGGCCCGGGCCAGGTTCTGGGGGGGTCGCACCGTGTGGGTCCGACCCCCATGCGCCGACGTCTGCAAGGTGGTGCCGAGCGGTCACACCCGCTGCGTCCGCCCCTGTCCTTGCTCGCGGACCCCTCGGCGTGCCATTGAGGGCCGCATGATCTCCATCGTCATTCCGACCCTCAATGCCGAATCGCGACTGGCCGAGGCGCTGACACCGCTGGTGCCAGCGGTGGTCGACGGCATCGTGCGCGAGGTGATCGTCGTCGACGGCGGCTCGCGCGACCGCACGATCGAGGTCGCGGATCATGCCGGAGCGACCGTGCTGAGGACCGCGGCCGGGCGTGGCCAGCAGCTCGCGGCAGGTGCGGCGCGGGCCCGGGGCCCGTGGCTCCTGTTCCTGCACGCCGACAGCGTGCTGGAGAGCGGATGGGAGCGCGAGGCGGCGGCATTCATGGAGAAGGTCGATCTCGGCGAGCGGGCACTCTCGGCGGCGGCGTTCCGCTATGCGCTCGACGACGACGGGATTGCGCCGCGCCTGCTCGAGGCGATGGTGCGCGTACGCGGGGCGCTGCTGTCGCTGCCGTACGGCGATCAGGGGCTGCTGATCCCGCGCCGGCTGTACGAGCAGATCGGCGGGTTCAAGGCGATGGCGATCATGGAGGACGTCGATATCGTGCGCCGCCTCGGGCGCCGTCGAATTGCGATTCTGCGCGCGCGGGCGACGACGAGCGCCGAGCGCTATCGCAGCGACGGCTATCTTCGCCGCATTGCCCGCAACCAGCTGTGCCTCGCACTCTATGCGGCCGGGGTATCGCCCGTGCGGATCGCCGCGATCTATCGCGGGCGGGTGGCGTTACCGCCCGAGCGGAGCATCAAATCCGCGTGACGAGGCCGAAGCCGTCGTGGCAGGCCTCCCCCAGCGGCCCTACCTTGGCCGACAAACCGTGCCGGGGAAGCGGCTGGATCGACCCTCAAGCCCGGAGGCTCACATGACCATTTTCTCGCGACGTGACCTCGTCTGCTCCGCCGCCGCGGCGACGGTGCTGTTCGGCCTCGACAGGCCGGTACGCTTCATCGGCTCGGCGCATGCCCAGGACGCAGGGGCGGCGGTCAAGCCGTTCCACAGTTTCAAGATCGGCGACATCGAGGTGACGACGATCTACGACGGCGCGTGGCAGAAGCCGCACGATCCAGGCTTCATAAGGAACGCCACCGTCGAGGAGACGACCGCGGCGCTGAAGGCCGCCGGCTACAGCGGCGAGAACGTGCCGATACCGTTCACTGTGACGGTGGTCCGGAGTGGCGGCAAGACGATCATGTTCGACGCCGGCACCGGCGCGCAGCTGGCGCCGACGGCGGGCAAGCTCACCGATGGAATGAAGGCGGCGGGCATCGATCCGGCCAGGATCGACACGATCGTCGTCACGCATTTCCATCCCGATCACATCTTCGGGCTGATGGCCAAGGACACCAACGCCCAAATCTATCCCAATGCGGAGATCGTGGTGCCGGCGGCGGAGATGGCGTGGTGGACCGATCCGGGTGTGTTCGGCAAGCTGCCGGAGGCGCGGCACGGTCTCGCCAAGCGCATCCAGGCGACGCTGCCGACGTGGAAGAACGTGCGGATCGTCGAGGGCGAGAAAGAGGTGGTGCCGGGCATCTCCGCTGTGCCGGCGTTCGGGCATACGGCCGGTCACACCGTCTATCACCTCGGCTCCGGCAACGATCAGCTGCTGGTGCTCGCGGATACCTCCAACATGCCGGCCCTGTTCGTGCGCAATCCGGGCTGGCATGCGGCGTTCGACGCCGATCCGCAGATGGCGGAGGCGAACCGGCGCAAGTTGTTCGACCGCGCGATCGCCGATAACGCGATCGTCACCGGCTACCACTTCGGCATGCCGGGCGCGGGCCGTCTGGCGAAGGACGGCAACGGCTACGCCTTCACGCCGCTGGCATGAGCGTCGCGGCAATGGTCGCCCGTCGATGGCCGCCGCATGCGCCGACACCGCGACCCGCGTTGGCGGCTGGCGCAGTGCCGGCTCGTCGGGATGAGCCGCCAGCGGGCTTTGCCCGTCGGCTCGTGGTGATGCTGAAGGAGCCGGTGGCGGGGCGGGTCAAGACGCGGCTTGGGCGCGGCGTCGGCGCGGTCCGGGCAGCGGGCTTCTATCGCGCGGCGACACGAATGCTCGTGGCGCGCCTCGCGGCCGATCCGCGCTGGCGGCTCGTGCTGGCGATCGCACCCGACGCAGCGCTCGCGACACGGGCGCTGCCGCGGGCCGGCCTGCGGATTGGGCAGGGGGCGGGCGATCTCGGCCAGCGGATGCAGCGGCTGCTCGACCGGTTGCCGCCGGGCCCGGTGATCATCATCGGCTCCGATGTGCCGACCATCAGGCCGGCCGAGATCGCGGTGGCATTCGCGGCGCTCGGCGGCGCCGATGCGGTGATCGGTCCTTCGCCCGATGGCGGCTACTGGCTCGTCGGCGCGCGCCGGTGCCCGTGCGTGCCGCGGGCATTCGCGAACGTGCGTTGGTCCTCGCCGCAGACGCTGGCCGATACGCTCGCCAATCTCGATGGACGATCGGTCGCCACGGTGCCGACCGTGGCCGATGTGGACGAGGCTGATGATCTCGCACGCCTCGGGCCTGCGCTCGGCCGCCTCGTGCTGCCTCGCCGCTGACGCGCGTCGGCCGCTCGCGCCCATGCGCTGGGTCAAGGCATCGCGCGATCGCTTATGACCTCATGGCAGCCAACGCGGCTTCGCCCGCGCGCAACAATGGAGACGAACATGAGCCGTCCGCGACGTAGCGCTCTCCCGTTTGCCGCCCTGCTGATCGCGAGCGCCGGCAGCTCGGCGGCGCTCGCGCAGACCAAGGAGATCGTGGAGCTGGGACGGCAGGAGTATCGCTGGAACTGCGAGGTCTGCCACGGCAAGGAAGGCAAGGGCGACGGCACGATGGCAAGCGTGCTGACCAAGCCGCCGGCCGACCTCACCAAGCTGGCGCAGAAAAACCAGGACCGGTTTCCGTTCTGGCGCGTCTACTCGGTGATCGGCGGGCAGGCGAGCGTGCTCGGCCACCAGGCGTTCGAGATGCCGGAGTTCTGGCGCCGGTTCCGCCGCGAGGAAGGCCAGAGCGCGATCCTGCCGGCGGAGATGCGGATCCTGGTGCTGACGCACTACGTCGAGAGCCTGCAGAAGTAGCGGCGCCGGCCGGGTAGAAACGCCTCAAGTGGTGGCCTTGGCGCGGTGCTCCTCGAGCCGCGGCATGATCTCCACGAAGTTGCAGGGCCGGTGGCGGTTGTCGAGCTGCCACTTGAGGATGCCGTGCCAGCCGTCCTTGCAGGCGCCGGGAGAGCCCGGCAGGCAGAAGATGTAGGTTCCGTGCGCGACCCCGCCGCAGGCCCGCGACTGGATGGTCGAGGTGCCGACCTTCTCGTAGCTCAGCATGTGGAACAGGGCCGAGAAGCCGTCGATCTCCTTCTCGAACAGCGGGCGAACGGCCTCCGGCGTCACGTCGCGGCCGGTGAAGCCGGTGCCGCCGGTGGTGATGACGACATCGATCGAGGGATCGCCGATCCAGCCTTCGACGCGGGCGCGGATCGCCGCCACGTCGTCCTTGACCAGCGCGCGGTCGGCGACGACGTGGCCGGCCTCGCCGATCATCTCGGCGAGCAGGTTGCCGGACTTGTCCTCCTTGACGGAGCGCGTGTCCGACATCGTCAGCACGGCGATGCGAACCGGGATGAACGGGCGGGATTCGTCGATTTTGTGCATAGAGACCTTCGGAAGCAGATGCCGTCGCTTCCGACAAGTCTGGCGCGGCGGAGCGGCCGCGTCCAGGGCCGGCGTGCGGCCGCTCAGGCGGCGCTGGCCTCGGAAGCGGCGATGACCGGGATGCACAAATCGGTCCTGAGCTTCTCGGCCGGGCAGCGGGCCGGATCGTCGAGGTAGATCTCGACGAACGGCCGCCTGGTGTGCAGCGCGAGCCCGCGCGAGGGGGCCCACGTCTCGCGCATCTCGTGGAACTCGGTGTGGATGCCGGAGTGGGGACCGACGAAGCGGCGCCGCGCATAGGCGCCGCCCGGCAGCGTCTGCATGCCGAACTCGCGAAGCGCGAGTGCCTCGACCTCGGCCGGCACCTCGACGCAGGCATCGTAGCGCAGGTCGGCGGCGGCGGTGGTGCGCGGATCGTCGTGAGCGAGGCCGAAGCCGCGCGTCACGTTGTTACGGACGCGGTGCTGATCGAGCCAGGCGAGCAGCTTGCTCCAGGCGGCCGGGGCCGATTGGCCGTACGGCCCGCGGACGCGGGCGAAGACAACCCTGACGGGACGCAGATATACGAGACCAGTGCTCACGGTGCCCTCTTTGCCGGATCGGGACGGGTAGCGCCAAACGCCGACCTTCGATAGCTTCAATAGGAAAGTACGCTATCCATCTTGGCTTACACTTAAGTGTACGGATAAAATTTGAGGCAAGCCGGATCGGATGCCTCAAGCCTCTGTGATGATGGCGGAATTTCTTTTTGGCCCGCGTTCAATGCGCGGCGTCGAGGGCGGTCCGGATGGCGAGCAGATCGAGCCAGGCGAGCCGCTTGGCGGCAGGGGTCCGCAGGAGATAGGCAGGGTGAAGCGTGGCGATTGCCCGCGCCCGAGCCGCGCCGAGGGTGATCTCGCGCCATTTGCCCCTGAGGCGCATGATGCCCTCGGCATCGTCGAGCAGATGCTTGGCCGCCGCCCCGCCGAGCAAGACGACGATCTCGGGCGCCACGAGCTCCGCCTGACGCTCCAGGAACGGCCGACAGACCTGCGCCTCCTGCGGGGTCGGCGTGCGGTTGCCGGGCGGGCGCCAATAGACGATGTTGGTGATGTGGACGTCGGCCTCGCCGAGGCCGATCGCGGCCAGCATGCGGTCGAGCAGCTTGCCGGCGCGGCCGACGAACGGCTTGCCTGCGAGATCCTCCTCGCGTCCCGGCGCCTCGCCGATGATCATGATCCGCGCCTTCTCGGCGCCGCGCCACACACAGGTGTGCTTGGCGGTCGCCTTCAGCCCACAACCCTCGAAGCTGTCGATGGCCTGGGCCAGCTCGGCAATCGTCCGGGCCGACTTGGCCGCCGAGCGGGCCGCGGTCTCGGCGGCGTCTGGCGCCCCGGTCGGAAACCGCCGCGCGGGGCCAGGAGCGGCCGGTGGCGGGGCGGCCGATCTGGCGGGGGCGGAGACGTGCGGGGTGGCCGCTGGTGACGACCGAGGAGTGGGCTCGACGGCCGTCGCCTCTGACACCGCGTCCGGCTTGCGCGGCGGGTGGAACGAGAGTTCGTGGCCGGGCGGAGCGTCGCCGCGCGCCAGCCAGTCGACCGGTGACTCGCCGAGGGCGCAGTCGGCGCCCATCTCACGGTACCAGGCGAGCAGGGAAAGCAGTCGCGAGCGGTCGGCACGATCGATCATTGCCGAACCCTACTGCGATGCGGCGGCAATTGCACCATCGTCGGCCATGGCAGCGGGTCGCGGAGCGGCCGCAGCGCTTGACGGTTCCGCTACCGGCGACCTAATCGAGACCGAGCCGCCCGAGCCGAAAAGGATCGCAAAGCATGGCCGACACTCCGGCAGAGCTGCCGCCGCGCGAATCGATGGATTTCGACGTGGTGATCGTAGGCGCCGGACCTTCGGGTCTGGCGGCGGCGATCCGTCTGAAACAGCTGGCGGCGGCGGCCGGCCGGGAGCTGTCCGTGGTCGTGCTCGAGAAGGGCTCCGAGGTCGGCGCGCACATCCTTTCGGGCGCGGTCATCGACCCCGTCGGCCTCGACCGGCTGATCCCCGACTGGCGCGAGAAGGGAGCGCCGGTCGAGACCGAGGTCGCCGAGGATCGATTCCTTTATCTCGGGCCGGCCGGTGAGGTGCGTCTGCCCAACATCGTGATGCCGCCGCTGATGAGCAACCACGGCAACTACATCGTCAGCCTCGGCGCACTGTGCCGCTGGCTGGGCGAGCAGGCGGCGGAGCTCGGCATCGAGGTCTACCCGGGGTTCGCAGCGAGCGAGCTGCTGACCGACGAGGCGGGCGCCATCGTCGGCGTGGCGACGGGCGACATGGGGATAGGCCGCGACGGCAGGCGCAAGGACGGCTTTGTTCGCGGCATGGAGCTCAGGGGCAAGTACACGCTGATCGCGGAAGGGGCGCGCGGCTCGCTCGCCAAGGAGCTGATCCGGCGCTTCGACCTCGCGAGGAGCTCGGGGCCGCAAAAGTACGGCATCGGGCTCAAGGAGCTGTGGGAGGTGAAGCCGGAGCGGCACCGCCCTGGCCTGGTGCAGCATTCGTTCGGCTGGCCGCTCGACAACCGGACCGGGGGCGGGTCGTTCCTGTACCACTACGGGAAGAGCCTGGTCTCGATCGGATTCGTCGTCCATCTCGACTACGAGAACCCGTATCTTTCGCCCTATGAGGAGTTCCAGCGGTTCAAGACGCACCCGGCGATCCGCACCACACTCGAAGGCGGCAAGCGCATCGCCTACGGCGCCAGGGCGCTGACGGAAGGCGGCTGGCAGGCGTTGCCGGAGCTCACCTTCCCGGGCGGCGCGCTGCTCGGCTGCGCCGCGGGCATGATGAACGTGCCGCGCATCAAGGGCAGTCACAACGCGATGCTTTCGGGCATCGCTGCGGCCGAGGCGGCGTTCGCGGCAATCGCAGCGGGCCGCGCCCACGACAAGCTCACGGCCTACGAGGAGGACGTGCGCTCGGGACCGATCGCGCGCGACCTGAAGCCGGTGCGCAACGCCAAGCCGCTGTGGAGCCGGCTCGGCACCTTCGCCGGCATCGCGCTCGGCGGCGTCGACATGTGGCTCAACACGCTGATCCGGGGAGTCGGCCTCGGCTACACGCTGCGGCACCGCAAGGCCGATCACGAGACTCTGCGCGAGGCGTCGCGGTGCAACCGTATCAGCTATCCCAAGCCCGACGGCGTGTTGACGTTCGACCGGCTGACCAGCGTGTCGTTCTCGGCAACCAACCACGAAGAGGACCAGCCGGTCCACCTGCAGCTCGCAGACCCCGCGAAGCCGATCGCGGAAAACCTGCCGCGCTTCGACGAGCCGGCACAGCGCTACTGCCCGGCCGGTGTCTACGAGGTGGTGCGAGACGAGGGCGGCAAGCCCCGGTTCCAGATCAACGCCCAGAACTGCGTGCACTGCAAGACGTGCGACATCAAGGATCCGGCGCAGAACATCACCTGGGTGCCGCCCGAGGGCGGCGGCGGCCCCAACTACGCGGAGATGTAGCTCGCCGGCGTAGGCTGGGTGAGTTGTCCGCAACTCGCGCCAAGGCGTCCCTCCCCCCTGGTCGGGGAGTGGAGGAGGGGGATGGCAGAACGCTCGAAACGGGGTCAGACCCAGCGGGTCTGACCCCGGCGACGTCGGGATTCCCCCCACCCCCAGCCCCTCGCCGCCATGGGGAGGTGAGAAACAGGCGGTCTAGTTCTTCGGCGTCGCCTCCGCTTCGGCCTGCAGGATGCCAGCGACGATGGCGCGCGCGGCATATTCCGCCATGCAGCGATAGCCGAGATCGTTCAGATGAAACTTGTCGGCGGCCAGGTAGTGACCGTTGGTCCGCTGCCCGGCAAGGTCGGCCATGGCGTCGAAGCGGTGCACGAGCAGGACGCGCTTCTCGCGCGCGACCTCGGCGATGGTCTCGACGATGGCGACGTAGTGATCGTCGTTGGCCAGCCGTTCGACGTACTGCGGGTCGATCAGCACGACGTCGATGCGGTTCTCGGCCAGCCAGGCGAGCGTGTCGCGCAGCAGCGCGGCGAACTCCCCCTCCTCGACGCGGGCCATGGCGTCGTTGGTGCCGACCTGCCAGACGACGAGATCGGGCCGGGTCTCTGCGACCTCGAGCTTCAGCCGCTCGGCGGCGTCCTCGGCGATCTCGCCGGAGATGCCGCGGGTCATCATCTCGACGTCGGGGCCGTGCAGAAAGCCCTCGAGATTGTTCTCCAGGACAACCGGATAGCTGGCGACGGGAGAGGAGGCGCCGACGCCGACGGTGGACGACGAGCCGACCGCCAAAACGCGGATGGGGCGCTTCTCGCGCAGCGCCCGGCGCACGATGCGCAGTGGCGCGCGTCCCTCGAACGCAGGGCTCTTGACCTTGCAGGCGGTAGAGTACTGGGTCGGGACCGCCGAAAGATCGGTCGTTGCCAGGGCCGCGGTCGCTTCGCCAGCCAGACCGGGAGAGACGGTGACGGGCACAAGGGCACCGAGCGTGGCTAGTCCTGCGGCGACTGCCGCGGCTGCTGACGCCATTCGACGAACCATGCGGTCACTCCCGAGACCCCGAAGCCGAATACTACTATGGCGACGTCGACCAGAAAATCTCCGTCGCTGACAAATCTTACCAGCTGTCCGATGAGAGCGAGCAGCGAGCCAACCGCGAACACGGGGAGCGAGTTGCGCCCGAGCTTGCACAGCCAGCGCCCGGCCGGGCCGAGGGGGCCGGCGATCAACCGGTAGACGCCCTGGAACGCCAGCACGATCGCCAGCAGACTGACGATTCGGGCCGGCGACAGGTAGGTTTTATCGAACAAAAACAGCAGCCTCGGCTCGGGCATGTGGATCGGATCGGGCCACAGGTGGAACCAGGTGACAACCGCGAATGCGATCGCCACGGCGGCAGCATACGGGACGAGACGGGCGGCGGCGCGGCGGAACCCCTCGCTCGTGCGCACCTGATCGGCGGTCACGAACCCGAGCACCAGCAGCAGCTGCCAGCTGAGCGGGTTGAAGTACCATTGATCCTGCGACGGCCAGCTCGGCAGGGTCAGGCGGGTGACGAGCGCGATGCTGTAAAGGGCGAGCGAGAGCACAACGGCAAGCGCGGCGCTTCTTCGCGCGATGACGATAAAGACGGGCGCGATCAGCAGAAGAACGATGTACAGCGGCAGGATGTTGAAGTAGCCGAGCTGATAGGTCAGCAGCGCCAGGCCGGGCAGCGCGTGCACCGGATCGTAGAAGGCAAGACCGGCATCGTTCCACTCGAGGTAGATCGGGTTCGACCAATAGAGACTGGTGCCGGCCAGGATCGCCAGCGCCAGGAACGTGATCACGATCTGGGCGCGGTAGAGCTGTAGCGCCCGCCAGACGAGTCGGAACGTGACCTGAGCCGGCAAATGTGGCGCGTCCGGAGATCCGGTGGCGAAGGACAGCGACCACCCGGCCAGGAACACGAACAGCTCGGCGGCGTCGGAAACCGCGAAATTCCGCAGGGTGAAGCTGGAGAACGCGTTGCCCGGCACATGATTGATGAAGATCATCAGCAACGCGAGGCCGCGCCAGAAATCGATCGGGTTCGGCTCGCGCATGCCGGGCCTGAGGTCGAGGATTACTGAACCAACGATGGGACGGAATTCAGCACATCTCGTGGCGGCAGGGACGGGGGGCCAATAGTCGCAACCGCCGCGCCCGGACAGCGCATCGCCGGGGCTCGTCCCTGCCATCCCCCCCCATTTGACCGGCGCGCGGCGGGCTCCGAGCGCGCCATTCGACGGGTCGGGCGACCTTGCCGGACCGACGCCCGCCGGAACCCTGGGAGAAAGGAGGGCTGGCAGTCGCCAAAGCGACACCTTTTTTGCTACTCTCCCCCCAATTTCGGAATCGGGCTCAAACGCCGGCGATCGTCGGCGCTCGGAGGTTCACACGATGCCAGCTCGATATGGGTTCAGACCGGGCCTCATCGCCGCGGCGGCGCTGATGTTGGGCGCGTCGATGGCGGCGGGCGGCCTCGCGGCGCGCACGATCGAGGACAGCGACCAGACGCAGACCCTGGTCGGCAGCTATCTCGCTGGGCGGTTCGCCTCCAGCCAGCACGAGGCCGACCAGGCCGCGAGCTTCTACGGCACGGCGTTGTCACGCGATCCCGACAACGAGGTGCTGCTCGAGCGGGCGTTCCTGATGGAGATTTCGAACGGCGACTGGAAGCGGACGCTCGAGCTCGCCGAGATGCTGATCGCCAAGCAGCCGACCAACCGCATGGCGCGGCTCGCGCTCGGCTTGAGCGAGTTCAAGGCCGGCAACCTCGCCAAGGCCGACGATCATTTCAAGGCCGCGAGCAATAGTCCGATCGGCGAGCTGACCAGCGCGCTGGTGAGGGCGTGGCTGAGGCTCGCGGAGGGCAAGTCGCAAGCGGCGCTGACGATGCTCGAGGTGCCCAAGCAGGCGGAATGGGCGCAGTACTATCTGCGCTATCACAGGGCGCTGATCGCCGATATCGCCGGCGACCGCAAGGAGGCGCGCCGCGCCTACGAGCGCGTGTTCAAGCTGGACAGCCGCACGTTGCGCACCACGCTCGCCTATGCGCGGCACGCGGCACACTCGGGTGACGTGAAGCTCGCCCAGAGCATCCTCAAGGAGAACCTCGACAAGTCACAGGGCGAGGGGCACGCGCTGGTGAGGGCGCTGGCGCAGGAGCTGGACAGCGGCGAGGCCAACACGGGCCTGCTCATCGCCACCCCGACGCAGGGCATGGCAGAGGTGTTCTATGGCCTCGGCGAGGCGCTGACCGGCGAGGGCGGCGTGAGCATCGGCGTACCCTACCTGCAGATGGCGCTGTTTCTCGAGCAACGCCAGCCGTTCGCGCTGGCCGCGCTGGCCAATGCGCACGAGACGACGAAGCGCTACGAGGAGGCGATCGCGGTCTACGACCTGATCCCGAAGGCGACCCCGCTCGCCACCGCAATCGAGATCCGCAAGGCGTTCAATCTCAACTCGCTGGACAAGGTCGACGAGGCGCGCTCGCTGCTCGAGGAGGTGGCGCGGCGCGACCCGAGCGACCTGAAGCCGCTCGATGCGCTCGCCGGCATCCTGCGCAGCCGCAAGAGCTACGACGAGGCGATCGTCTACTACTCGAAGGCGATCGACCTGATCGACAAGCCGCAGAAGCGGCACTGGAGCTACTACTACTCGCGCGGCACCTGCTACGAGCGGATCAAGAAGTGGCCGCAGGCGGAGGCCGACCTCAAAAAGGCGCTGCAGCTGATGCCGGATCAGCCGCTGGTGCTGAACTACCTCGGCTACTCGTGGATCGATCAGGGCCGAAACCTCAAGGAGGGCATGCAGCTGATCGAGAAGGCGGTCGCGCTGAAGCCGGACGACGGCTACATCGTCGACAGCCTGGGCTGGGCCCACTACCGGCTCGGCCGGTACAAGGAGTCGGTGCGCTATCTGGAGCGGGCAGTCGAGCTCAGGCCCGAGGATCCGGTGCTCAACGATCATCTCGGCGATGCGTTGTGGCGGGTCGGGCGCGAGCGCGAAGCCCGGTTCCAGTGGGATCAGGCGCTGTCCCTGAAGCCCGAGCCGGAGGATGTCGAGAAGATCCAGGCCAAGCTCGCCAAAGGGCTGCCGACGCAGCGCGACGCGGCCCAGGCGCGCAAGTCCAAGAATGCGCAGCGGACGAAGCCCAGCAAGCGGATCGAGACCAAGCTGGCGCCGCAGCCGGCGTTGCCCTCCGTGCAGTAGCGGCGCCCGATCGGCGGATGAGCGTTTTCCGTCAATTCGCCGCGGCCAAGCTCAACCTGACGCTCGCGGTGCTCGGTCGCCGGGCCGACGGCTATCACGAGCTCGAAAGCCTGGTCGCTTTTGCAGACATCGGTGACGAGGTGACGCTGGAAACCGGTCGCCCCGCCGAGGTGGCGACGACCGGCCCGTTCGCAGCATCGATCGCCGGGGCCAATCTCGTCGCCGTGACGTTGCAGCGGATTGCGCAGATGGCGCCGGCGGCGCGGCTCGGCCGCGTGACGCTCGAAAAGCGGCTGCCGGTGGCGGCCGGCCTCGGCGGCGGCTCGGCCGATGCCGCGGCGGTAATCCGCGCGGTACGCGCGGCCAATCCCGAGCTCGCGGCGGATGCCGACTGGCCGGCGCTGGCGCTCGGCCTCGGCGCCGACGTGCCGGTGTGTCTCGCATCGGCCGCAGCCTGGATGCGCGGCGTGGGCGAGCAGGTGGAGCTGATCGAAGGCGGGCTGCCGCGGCTCGACGTCGTGATCGTCAACCCCTGCGTCGCGGTACCGGCCGACAAGACGGCGGCAGTGTTCTGCGGCCTCGGCGCGCCGGCTCTGTCCGCGAGCGGCCCAGGCCGCAGCCGCGCTGGACGGCTCGGCACGCGAGAGGACGTGCTCGAGCTGATGCGTGCGATCGGCAATGACCTGACTGAGTCCGCTCGGGCGGTCGTTCCGGCAGTCGGCGATGTGCTGGCCCGGATCGGCGGCGTCGAAGGTGTCGCCTATGCGGGGCTCTCCGGTGGCGGGCCGACCTGCTTCGGCGTGCTCGCGACCCGCGCGCAAGCAGAGGCGGCGGCGCGAGTGATCCAGTCGGCGAAGCCCGGCTGGTGGGTGGTCGCGGCGACGCTCGGGTAGCGGGGGCGCGCGCTGCCTCGTTCCGTCAATGGCCGCGCTGGACGCAGAACGCGATCACGTCCTGCATGGCCCGCTTCTCGGTCGAATCCGGGAAGATCGCCATTGCGTCGCGGGCGATGACGCCGTAGGTGCGGGCGCGCTCGAGCGTCGCCTCGATCGCCTTGTGACGCTTCATCAGGCCAATGGCGTGCGCGAGGTCGTCGTCGCGGATCTCACCCTCGACGATCGTCCGGCGCCAGAACTCGCGCTCGCTGGCGCTGCCGCGGCGGAACGAGAGGATCAGTGGCAGGGTGATCTTGCCCTCGCGGAAATCGTCGCCAACCGACTTGCCGAGCCGCGCGCTGTCGCCAGAGTAGTCCAGCGCATCGTCGACCAGCTGGAAGGCAATGCCGAGGTTCTTTCCGTACGACCTCAAGGCCGCCTGCTCCTCGGCCGGGCGCTTGGCGATGGCCGCGCCGACCTCGGCGGCGGCCGAAAACAGCGCTGCCGTCTTGGCGTTGATGATGGCGAGGTACTCGTCCTCGGTCGTGGCGGTATTCTTGGCGGCAGCGAGTTGCATCACCTCGCCCTCGGCGATCACTGCGGCGGCGTTGGAGAGTATGCGCAGCACGGGCAGCGAGCCGACGTCGACCAGCATCCGGAACGCCTGGCCGAGCAGGAAGTCGCCGACCAGGACGCTGGCTTGGTTGCCCCAGATCAAGCGGGCGGTCTTCTTGCCGCGCCGCGTGCCGCTCTCGTCGACGACATCGTCGTGGAGCAGGGTGGCGGTATGCATGAACTCGATCGCGGCCGCGGTGCGGATGTGGCCGGTCCCCTCATAGCCGCACAGCTTCGATGCGGCGATGGCCAGCATAGGCCGCAGCCGCTTGCCGCCCGAATCGATCAGGTGGTGGGCGAGCTCGGGGATCATCTCGACGTCGGAGATGGCCTTGTCGAGTATAATGCGGTTGATCTGCGACATGTCGTCGTCGACGATGTCGAGCAGTGGCCGCAAGAACTCCGATGGCTCGCGTGCCTCGTCGAGCGGAACAACGACTCCCACGGGATTCCTTCCTGGCGCGAACGTGATCTCGAGGTGCTATAGCCTTGAATGACGGCCCAATTGTCGGGCAGTTTGCCGCATCGGCGGCGGAAACTCAACGTGGCTCGACCATGCGTGAGCTGATCAAGACCAACGATCCCGTGCTGCTGACCTTCGTCGAGGCCCTGCTCAAGGAGGCCGCGATCGATTGCGCGGTGGCGGACAGGCACATGAGCGTGCTCGAAGGCTCGATCGGGGTGTTGCCGCGGCGCGTGCTGGTGGCCGACGAGCAGCTCGAGGACGCGCGCGCCCTGCTCGGCGACGCGGGGCTGGCGAAATGGATCTCGCCATGATGGCGGAAGGCAGCGATCCGCCGGCCGGTGCGGACGTGACCGACGACGCGTTCCTCGATGGCCAGCTCCGCATTCTGCAGCCGCGACAGGGGTACCGGGCCGGGGTCGATGCCGTGCTGCTGGCGGCGACGGTGCCGCCGGTCGATCGACCGGCTCGGGTGCTCGATGCGGGGGCGGGGGTCGGCACGGTCGGCCTCAGCGTGGCTCGCCGGATACCCGCGGCACGGGTGGTGCTCCTGGAGGCCGAGGCGGGCATGGCCGCGCTGGCACGGGAGAACATCTCACGCAACGGCCTCGGCGAGCGGGTCACGCTGGTCGAGGCGGATCTGCTCGCGCCGCCGCTCGACCTCGCCCGGCTCGGCGTCGGTGCCGACAGCTTCGACCGCGTGCTCGCCAACCCGCCGTATCACACCGATGGCCGCGGCACGCCGGCCGGCGATGGGGCCAAGGCGCGCGCGCACGCGATGGCCATGAGCGATCTCGAGCATTGGCTGCGGGTCGTCGCGCGGGTGACCGCGTCCGGCGGAACCGCGACCATCATTCACAAGGCGGAGGCGCTCGGCGCGCTGCTGGCTGCGGCGAGCAGACGGCTCGGCGCGATCAAGGTGCTGCCGATCCATCCGCGGGAAGGGCAGCCGGCGCATCGGGTGATCGTGTCCGGCGTCAAGGGCAGTCGGGCGCCGTCGCGGCTGCTGGCCGGCTTCACGCTGCACGGGCCCGGCAACGCATTCCTGCCGCGGGCAGAGGCCATTTTGCGCCGCGGCGAATGGCTCGATCTCGATGCCGCGATATGATAGCCCGCATTTCTCGCACGCTCGCCCGATGCAGGACCCGTGACGCCGGCCGCCGCCGTTGCCTGTCAATGGAGAGTTCACGATGATGCTGTTCCAACGCGGGCCGTTGGTACCCGTGCTGCGTTTCACCGGTCCGATCGGCATGGTGACGCCGCTCAGGCCTGGGCTCTCGATCGCCACCGCCGCAGCGGCCATCGAGCGGGCATTCACGATGTCGCGAACGCCGGCGGTGGCGATCGTCGTCAACTCGCCCGGCGGCTCGGCGGTTCAGTCGAGCCTGATCTTCAAGCGAATCCGGCAACTGGCGGCGGAGAAATCGAAGCGCGTCTACGTGTTCTGCGAGGATGTCGCGGCGTCCGGCGGCTATTACCTCGCGTTGGCAGGGGACGAGATCTATGCGGACGCCTCGTCGATCGTCGGCTCGATCGGCGTCATCTCGGCATCGTTCGGCCTCGACAAGGCGATTGAGAAGCTCGGCATCGAGCGGCGCGTCTACACCGCTGGCGCGTCGAAGAGCCAGCTCGACCCTTTCCAGCCGGAGAAGGCGGAGGACGTGGCGCGCCTCAAGGCAATCCAGCAGGACGTGCACGATGTGTTCATCTCGGTCGTCAAGGAGCGTCGCGCCGGTAAGCTGAAGGGTGCCGACGGCGAGCTGTTCACGGGCGCGTTCTGGTCGGCACGCAGCGCTCTGGAGCTTGGCCTCGTTGACGGTATCGGCGAGCTCAGGGGCAAGATGCGCGAGCTGCACGGCGACAAGGTGCGCCTGAAGCTGGTGCCGCTCGGCGGCGGCGGGCTGCTCGGCCGCTTGCGCCGCCTGCCTTCGCTCGCCGGAGGCGATCGGGCGGCTGTGGCCACCGACGGCCTTGCTTTCGCCGACGATCTGATATCCGCTGTGGAGGCCCGCGCGCTGTGGTCGCGCTTCGGGCTGTAGGCTCTCGAGGGAGGGTCCGATGCCTCAGGTGTTGCTGCTGATTGCCGCCGGCGCCGGTCTCTATGCCGGCTACAAGTGGCTATCCAAGGAACTGCAGAGCGCCGTCGCGGAGGCCGAGCGCATGGCCGAGCAGGCGAGCGTGCGCAAGGAGGCGGCGGCCGAGCCCAAGGATCTCGGGACGCTGGAGCTGGATGTCAGAACTGGTGTCTATCGGCCCGCGTCGCGGAGGTCGTGAGCCGGGGGAGGAGCCGCATCTCCTCCACCGCTGCGCTTGTCAGTCTGCTTGTCAGTCTGGATCAGCCGAGGCTCAGTCCTTGACCTCGAACGTGACCTTGCACGTCACGCGGTAGGTGGCGAGCTTGCCCTTGGCGTCGACGGTGGCGGAAAAGTCCTGCACCCATACCGACTTTATGCCCTTGAGGCTCTTGCCGGCCTTGTCCACCGCCTTCTGGGCCGCGTCCTCCCAGCTCTTGTTCGACTCCGACATCAGCTCGATGACTTTGTTGACGGCCATTGGGCGTCTCCCGTTTCTGTAGTTGATCGAGGTGTGCCGCAGCCGTTGCGGCAGCATCGATCCTAAACCTCGTTTTGCTCCCTGACCAAGAGCCGGGCCCGAAAGGGCGGCCGGCGAGCGTGACAAGGGGGCGCGAATGCGTATAGTGCGCCGCCTGAGACCGCGACTGCCGAGCCCGCTCCCGCCATGGCGAAATCCGCTTCCGTCAAGCCGAAAAAGAAGCCCCCGCCGAAGGCGCCAGCAGGTGGCCTGTCGCCGGCAACGTCGTTCCAGGACCTGATCCTGACCCTACAGCAGTTCTGGGCGCGGCAGGGATGCGTGATCCTGCAGCCCTACGACATGGAGGTCGGCGCCGGCACGTTCCATCCGGCAACCACGCTTCGCGCGCTCGGGCCGAAGCCGTGGAACGCGGCCTACGTGCAGCCCTCGCGCCGGCCGAAAGACGGCCGCTACGGCGAGAACCCGAACCGGCTGCAGCACTATTACCAGTTCCAGGTGATCATGAAGCCGTCGCCGGCCGACATCCTGGATCTCTATCTCGCCAGCCTCGATGCGATCGGCATCGACACGGCGCGCAACGACATCCGCTTCGTCGAGGACGACTGGGAGAGCCCGACGCTCGGCGCCTGGGGCCTCGGCTGGGAGGTGTGGTGCAACGGCATGGAGGTGACGCAGTTCACCTACTTCCAGCAGGTCGGCGGCTACGACTGCGCGCCGGTCGCCGCCGAGATCACCTACGGCCTCGAGCGCCTCGCGATGTACGTGCAGGGGGTCGACCGCGTATTCGACCTCAACTTCAATGGCCGCACTGGCGCCCGGCGGATCGATTACGGCGATGTGTTCCTGCAGGCCGAGCAGGAGTACTCGCGCTACAATTTCGAACACGCCGACACGGAGATCCTGCTGCGGCACTTCCGCGATGCCGAGCGGCAGTGCCAGTCGCTGCTCGAGAAAGGCAGGGCGGGCGAGCGCCATCTGATGGCGCTGCCGGCCTACGACCAGGCGATCAAGGCGAGCCACGTGTTCAATCTGCTCGATGCACGCGGCGTGATCTCGGTCACCGAGCGGCAAAGCTACATCCTGCGCGTGCGCGAGCTGGCCAAGGCCTGCTGCGGCGCCTGGCTGGCGACGGAAGGAGGTAGCGCATGAATCCCATTCTCCTGGGCTGGATCGCGCTCGGCGTGCCGCTGCTGGCGATCGGCATCTGGCTCCTGTGGCGGCGCTATCGGCCGGTGTTCTGGATGTATCTTGGCGCACTCCTCGTCGGCCTCGGCTACCTGACCGTGACGGGAGCCGTCGGCGATGTCGGCACCTCGCTCGCGGGGCTGTTTCCCAGCGCCCAACCCGTGAAGTAGCGGCGCAACGCAGGATTGGCACATGGCAGAGCTGCTGCTCGAGCTGTTCTCCGAGGAGATTCCGGCGCGGATGCAATCCCGCGCGGCGGAGGACTTGAAGCGTCTCGTGGTCGAGTCGCTGCGCGGCGCCGGGCTCGAGACGGGAGCGGCCGAGGCCTACGCCACGCCCCGCCGGCTGACGCTCGTGGTCGCCGACGTGCCGGCGAAGTCGCCCACCGTGTGCGAGGAGCGCAAGGGGCCGCGCGTCGGCGCGCCGGAGGCCGCCATCCAGGGCTTCCTGAAGGCGGCCGGCCTCGCGAGCCTCGGCGAGGCGGAGGTCGTATCCGACCCGAAGAAGGGCGACTACTATCTGGCCAAGACCGAGCGGCCGGGGCGAAGAGCACGCGACATCGTCGCCGAAGCGGTACCGGCGGTGCTGGCGCGCTTTCCATGGCCGAAGTCGATGCGCTGGAGCACGATGAGCTTTCAGTGGGTGCGTCCGCTGCATGGCATCGTCTGCCTGCTCGACGGAAAGGTCGTGCCGCTCGAGGTGGCGGGCGTGAAAAGCGGCAACGTGACGCGCGGGCATCGCTTCCACGGCCGCGAGCCGTTCGCCGTCGAGCGCTTCGCCGACTACAGGAAGAAACTCGCCAAAGCCATGGTGATCCTCGACGCGAGCGACCGCGCGCGGCGGATCTCGGAGGCGGCGCACGAGATCGCCCGCCACCACAAGCTCACCCTCGTCGAGGACGAGGGGCTGCTGTTCGAGAACGCCGGCCTCACCGAATGGCCGGTGGTGATGCTGGGCCAGTTCGATGAGGCGTTCCTGGCGATGCCGGCGGAGTGCCTCGTCACCGCGATGCGCACGCACCAGAAGTGCTTCTCGCTCGAGCAGGCGAAGAGCGGCAAGCTCGCCAACCGGTTTCTGATGGTCGCCAACCTCGAGGCCAAGGACGGCGGCCACGAGATCGTCGCCGGCAACGAGCGGGTGATCCGGGCGCGGCTCTCGGACGCCAAGTTCTTCTGGGAGCAGGATCTCAAGAAGAAGCTCGAGCCGATGCACTTCGAGCTCAAGGGCATCACGTTCCACGAGAAGCTCGGCACGCAGTGGGACCGCATGGAGCGGATCACCGAGATGGCGCGCAGTATCGCGGAGAGCGTGGACGCGGAAGCCGAGCTCGCCGGACGCGCGGCTCAGCTGTGCAAGGCCGACCTCGTATCCGGCATGGTCGGCGAGTTTCCCGAGCTGCAGGGACTGATGGGCCGCTACTACGCTGCCGCCGAGCACATCGATCCCAGGATCGCGCAGGCGATCGAGGAGCACTACAAGCCGAAGGGCGCTGCCGACGACGTGCCGACGGCGCCGGTCTCGATCGCGGTGGCGCTGGCCGACAAGCTCGACACGCTGGTCGGCTTCTGGGCGATCGGTGAGAAGCCGACCGGCTCGGGCGATCCGTTCCAGCTGCGCCGGGCGGCGCTCGGCGTGATCCGCATCGTGCTCGAGAACGATCTCCGGCTGCCGCTCGGCGCGGTGATCGAGCGCCATTATGTCTCGCAGTACCTGGAGCGGATGTACGAGGGCCGCGAGGGGCCCTACGAGGTCGCCAACCGCGAGGACCTCGTCGCCGACCTCATGGGCTTCCTGGCCGAGCGGCTCAAGGTGCACCTGCGCGAGAAGGGTGCGCGACACGACCTCATCGACGCGGTGTTCGCGCTGCCCGGTCAGGACGACCTCGCGCTGATCGTCAAGCGCGTCGCTGCGATTTCGGACTTCCTCGCCACCGATGACGGCGCCAACCTGCTGGTCGGGGCCAAGCGTGCGGCCAACATCCTCGCCATCGAGGAGAAGAAGGACAAGCAGAGCCACGCCGGCGAGCCGGACGGGGCGCTGCTCGTCGCGCCGGAGGAGCGCGGGCTCGCGGCGGCGATCGCCAAGGTGAAGTTCGACACGCAGGCGGCGATCAACGTCGAGAATTTCTCCGGCGCGATGCGGGCGCTCGCAGAGCTCCGGGCGCCGGTCGACGCGTTCTTCGACAAGGTGACGGTCAACGCCGACGACGCGAAGCTGCGCGCGAACCGCCTGAAGCTGCTGTCCGAGATCCGCGCCGCATGCCTGACGGTCGCCGACGTCTCGCGCATCGCCGGGTAGCTGATTCCCTCACCCGTCATTCTCACAAGGACGCGGCCGTCACGGCGGCGCCTGAAGGTGGGGGCAAGTGATTTCGGCGGGAGCCGACGGAGGTCACATGAAGAGGCTCGTGCGAACGCTGTCGGGGCTGGTGATCGGATACGGCGTCGGGGCCGCGCTCGGCGCAGCGCTGATTGCCGCGTTCTCGACCAACACACACGACAAGGGCCAGGAGATCGCCATGACCGCCGCCTTCGTCACCGGCCCGATCGGTGCGGTGCTGGGTGCGGTTGCAGGGGCGTGGCGAAGGGTGTGAGCGCGAAGGATCACCGGGGGGCAGCTCCGCTCCACCTCTTGGAGCGCTGACGGACGTAGGCGCTCGATCGAGCTCCCACGCGGAGGAAGGGGGCTTCCGTAATGTGTCGCGGGCGCCTGCTTGGGCCCGGTATTCTCAAAATCGTACCACAGGTGGTCGCTGCGCGCGACGGCCACGGTCGCGTGCCTCGGCACGCGTCAAGCGGCCCACCGAAGCACGTGCGTTGAGTGCATTGCCCGCGCAGGCAGGTCCGACGAATTAAATATCATGTCCCCTGAACTTGCCTAAACTTGTCCCCTGAACTTGATCATGTCCCCGGAACTTGGGACCGACTGGAACCAGTCGTTCAACGGTTTCATGGACTTGGCGAAGTCCGCACAAGCGCGAATGAGCGCAGGGGTGCCAGCCACGCTGACATCGATCGTCGGTGATACCGCCATCAGGTCCTTGTATCTCGCGAGGTCGGCCTGGGGGTGGTCCTTCGGAAAGCCGGCCGGCACCCGCTGCAGCGCATCGCCGTGACGGCCAAAGCCCAATGCCCCGAGGCGGTCGAGGATGCGCTGCAGATCGACACCGTTCTTGCCACGCAGGAGATGGTTGCGAAACTCCGCCGTCTCGTGTGCCTCCAGTCCGTGGGCGCCTCCGTACACCGTGACGCCGGTCGCAGCGACGTTCACATAGAGGCCGACGCGCTTGGCGGCCCTCGCCTCTTCGGAGAGCCAGAAGCGAAAGCCCAGGTTGGTCTTGTAAGGCGACTTGTCCTTGGAGAACCTGACATCGCGGGCGATCCGGAACATCGATCCGGTGCCGTTGACCGCGGGGTCGAAGACGACCGTCGGGTAATTCGGGCGCATCGCGCGACCAAGTGCGTTGACGAACGCGTGCGACGGCGCAAGGACGCTCGTCTCGAAGATATCTCGATGCGCCTCGAACCAGTTTCGGTCGTTGTTTTCGGCGAGATCGCGGAGGAACCTGAAGCAGGCGGGCGGGAAGCCCCGGAACTTGTCGTTCGCCCGCGCCGCTGCGTCAGCAGAGGCCACGAATGCGGATTTTCTTCCGGATCTTAAAGCAGGGCCACGGGGCTTCATCGCTTACGCTCCCACAGAGGCGCGGCGATCGGCGACGCACCATCCTCGATGGCGACTGCCACTGGAATTCGTTTGGGCACGATCGAATTCATACCGATTTCCTCATCACGTCTGCGCCGTTGGAAGGCACTCTCAGAGCTGCAAGATCGCCGCGGAGGGGTCGAGGAGGACGACGGACGCATTCACCGTCCTCCTCGCCGGACATGGACCTCTCCCAGTCGTGACTATCGGCCTTTGAGCGGCGCGATCTGGAACAGGATCTGCCGGGAAAGGTCGAAGGTGGCGTCCCGATAGGGCACGATCTTCTTGTAGTCGGGGTCATTGAACATCGCCTGCATGGCGTGCATTGACGGGAATTCCATGCTGGCCGTCACCGCGGGCTTGATGTCGCCCGCCATGACTCCGGTGACGGCATAGCTGAAGACCACCTTCGCGCCGTGCTTTTTCAGGATCGGCGCCAGGAGGTCGTTGAAATAGATTCCGGCTTGCCCGGCGTCGGCACCGGATTTCAGCCAGTTCAGATCCATGAACTGAACCGGGCCGTTCTGGGCCGCTGCGGGACGCGGTGTCGACACCGCCAGGCCGAGCACGAGGAGCATGCCGCAGGCTGAGATCACGGATCGGTTTCTTCGGAACAAACGGATGATCATGGGTCTTTTCCTCACTTTGTCACACATGGAAGGGGCTCCGCCGCGCGGTGACAGGAACGCGGCCGAGATTGGGGTCAGGCCGCCATGCGCCAGCCCGGCCTAAACGCCGCAAACTGCTCGTTGATCGGCGGTTGAGCGAGGTGATTGGCGTAGTTGGTCAGTGTCTTCAGCGCGACACCGACGACGACTTCGAGCACCTGGCTGCTAGTGAAGCCTGCGGCCCTAAACCGATCGAGCTCGGCGCCTGCGACCCGACCCCGCTTCTCGACGAGCGCCTGGGTCAGCCCCCGGAGCGCCTCGAGCCGTGCGTCGGAGATCGGACGTCCCTGCTGGATGGCGTCGACAGCGCCGCGATCGAGGCCCAGCATGTTGGCGAGCATTCCGTGCGCCGCCGCGCAGTACTCGCATCTGTTGGTCGCCGAAGCGGTCAGGAGCACGATCTGGCGTTCCAGAGCCGTCAACGTCATGCCGGACGAATCGAACGCGCCCATGAGCCCCAGGAAGGCTTTCATAGACCCCGGCGAGGCCGCGAGCACGCCGGCAAGGTTGGGGACGAACCCATACTTGTCGGCGATCATCGCCAGTGCGTCGCGGGACGATTCGGGAGCGGAATTCGCGGTGTGAACGGGAAAGCTCGTCATCTTTCCTCCAAGGCTTGTTTTGGACAGTGATGAACAAAATAATGGCCGCGTTGACGTTGCGTCAAGAGATTTGTACGATGCTGTCCAGAAATGAGCGTTTGGCTCGTGGCGGAGCCGTCCATGGCATCAGGAGTGGTTCGACAGGTGAAACGATCGCGCAAGCCCGGCCGGCCGATGGCGTTTTCGCGGCCGGAGGCGGTGCGTGCGGCGATGAACACCTTCTGGAAGAATGGCTTCGAGGCCGTCTCGGTGAGCGACCTCGCGGACGCCATGGGCATCGAGCGGTCGAGCTTCTACAATACGTTCAAGGATCGGGAGAGCGTGTTTCTCGAGGCTCTCGATCTCTACCGCGGCCTGGCGCCGGACGCGGTCTTGCTGACCGCGAGGAAAGGCGCGCCCGTCGTGCCGGTCATCCGTGCCATGCTGCGCGAGATCTGCCGCGTCCGGTCGCATGATCCGGAGGCGCGCGGCTGCCTTGTCGTCAACTCCATCGGCGCATTGGTCGGCACCAACGACACTCTCGGTCCACGCATCGAGGAAGCGGTGCGCGGGGCGAGAACGGTGCTCGAGAAGGTCCTTCGCATCGGCATCGACCAGGGCGAGATCAGGCCCGTGGGCGACGTTCGCGCGACGGCCGGTTTGTTCGTCGCATTTCTGGCGGGTCTCAACAGCGTCTCCAAGGTCATCCGCGACGAGAAGGAGCTGTGGCGGATCTGCCAGAGCTTCCTCGCAAGCATCGGCATCGATCGGGAGTAGCGCTATTACACATGCGGGCCTGGGCCTGCCCGCTGGATATTGCCTATTTCGTGCGGTGAGCAAGTGCGAGAAGCACGCCGATCAGGGTGAACTGGAAGAATCCGACGAGAAGCTCGACGCCGATCCAGGCCGAGACGCTCGGTACGGAGTAATGCGCGGCCTCGGCGAAGGCCATGTAGCTGACAAGAAAGGCGCCGAACGCCCAGGCGAATCGGACCCCGCTCCAGATGGTGCCATCGGACAGCTTCAAGTTCGCGTATATGGCGGAGAGGACGGCACCCTGGATGATCATTGAGAGTAGCCCAAGCGGGAAGATGGGATCGGGCTTGATGTGTGGTACCGCGGCATAGTGTCGTGCGAAGACCGCAAAATGCGATGTGGCCTGGGTCGCGAACGTCGCGACGATATAGCCGAGAATGGCCAGAATGTGCCGTCTCATTTTTTCCCCCGTATTGACCGCGTGACCGCGGTCCGGCGTGGCTTGCTCGTAGGGCGCAGGGTGCGGTCCGGCGCGCTTCGCGCCTTTCCGACGCCGCCCAACTGCTTGGGCGGCAGGGCCTCAACATAAGCCCGCGCCATCGAGAGCCAGCGCTCGAGATCCGCATCCCTTTCGAAGCCGTTGGCCTCGATCATGATGAAGCCTGGCATGGGGCGCCCGGTCCCGAGGCACGGACGCGCATGGGGAGAGGCGAGGGCCTTGGCTTCTGCCGTCGCACCGACGCGGACCATCAGCCCCTGCTTCGAGGCGCAACAGAGCATGTTGCCGTTGATCAGAAAGGTAACCCCGCCGAACATCCGCTTCTGGCTGGCGACTCCGGTCGAAAGCGCTGCTTCGATCCGCGCAACGAGTGTGGAGAGATCGCTCGGTGCAGCCATCAGCTTGGCGCCTTCGGCATCGGAAAGAGCTTCGAATCGTAGAAGAGCTCCGAGGACCTGATCTTGTCCCCGGCGAGGGTGATGACCTCGCACATCGGGATGGTGGCTGCGGCCGGCGCGGTCATCCTGAACGTGAACACGTGCGCCACGCGGCCGTCATCAACGATGAAGCGCGAGCTCTCGATGTCGGCCTTGAATGGCAGCTGCGCCATGGCCGCCACGTAGCTTTCGGGATCGCCGAAGGCCATGAGCGGCCCCTTGAAGGTAAAGTCCTCCGTGAGCAGGTCACGCAGCGCCTTCGAATCCTTGCGCCCGAACGCGTCGTAGAATGCTCCCACCGTTTTCATGGCCGATTTCATCATGCCCTCCTCCGCTTCGATCCCCCGCTGCACGGAATGTTCACTTGCATAATGCAAGTGTAATGCGCTTTGCTTGCGATTTGCAAGCGAAAAGATATGCTGCTGTCATGACAACGAAGCGCCCGCCCGCACGACGATCCGCCTGCCCGCTCAACGCCTCGCTGGAAATCTTTGGCGATCGCTGGTCGCTACTCATTGTCCGCGACCTGCTGTTCAAGGGGCGCAAGACGTTCCGGGAGTTCCAGGACAGCGAGGAGGGAATCGCGACCAACATCCTCACTGATCGCCTGAAGCGCCTTGAGTCCGAAGGCATTGTCGAGCGGCGAAAGGACCCGCAGGATGCACGCAGGTCGTTCTATCGCCTGACCGAGAAGGGTATCGATCTAGCCCCGGTGGTGATCGAGATGATCGTGTGGGGTGCGCGCTACGAGAAGACCGCCGCGCCGCCTGACGTCATCAAGGCCATGACCGAGAACCGTAACGCGGTCATCGCCGATCTGCGGCGATGCTGGAGGAGCGCTTCGCAAACCGATGATGCTGGGCCGTCCCTTAGCCAGAGATCGACCAGAGCCCGCAGGTGAAGGCAGGCCTCGATCGAGGCGGCTCCGCCGCGAGGCCCGAAGGGGATTCAATCCGGACGATTTAGGCTCGACGTTGATACAAGTAAGCTGTGCTGACCAGCGGCCATGCAGGATCGCGTGTCTAGACCATCATGTCCGCTGGGGACACGGGTGACCTGATCGGTGACCCGCCCCGACGTGTCGACTAAGGCGCGATTGACGCAACGGGGGTTGCTTCGCGTGAGCGAGGCCTATCCCCAGACACGGGGAGCGGATCAGGATGGATACTACCATTTTCGTGGGGCTGGACGTCCACAAGAAGACGATCGCGGTGGCGACGGTGGAAGCACGTGTGTCGGCCGACGTGCGCTTCTACGGCACGATCCCGAACACGCCCGAGGCCATCAGGTCGATGCTGAGGAAGTTGGCCAAGGGCGGGCAGCGGAAGCTTTGGGGACGCAATACGCGAAGCTTTGGGGACGAAGCTTTGGGGACGCAATACGCAATTCGCCCGCCATTCAACTCGGCGGGCGCTGCGCTCTGCGCCTGCGCCGGGTGAGCGCGCACGTAGCCCCGCGCGCCCCTACACAAGCCCCAGCACGAGTTGCACAGGCTTGAAGCTACGCCGATGGATCGCAGAGACGCCGAGGCGCTGTAACGCCGCCTGGTGCTCGGGCGTGCCGTAGCCCTTGTGGCGCTCGAAGCCGTAGCCGGGGTGCTCGCGGGCGAGCGCCACCATCAGCCGGTCGCGGGTCACCTTGGCGACGATCGAGGCGGCGGCGATGGAGAGGCAGCGGGCGTCGCCCTTGACGATGGCGCGCGTGGCGCAGTCGAGGCGCGGCGTGCGGTTGCCGTCGATCAGCGCGAGGCGCGGCCGACACGCGAGGCCCCTGACCGCCTCGGCCATCGCCCACATGGTGGCGTTGAGGATGTTGTCGCGGTCGATGCGATCGGGGTCGGCGATGGCGATGGCCACCTGGGCGGCCTCGACGAGGTGGCGGTAGACGATCTCGCGGGCGTCCTCGTCGAGCTGTTTGGAATCGGCGATGCCGACGGGAATGCGCGCCGGATCGAGGATCACGGCGGCGGCGACGACCGGGCCCGCCCAGGGGCCGCGTCCGGCCTCGTCGACCCCGGCAATCGGTCCGCCGCCGAGCTCGATCTCGACCGCCTCGAGCTCGAAGCTCGGGCGAATGCGCGAATCACCCCGTCCCATGCAGAAAAATCGCGCCCGCCGCGGCGGATGTCAAAGTGGCCGGTGGCGCGTGCCGGGAGGCAAGCGGAGCTGGGCGGGCGGATCATTGGCGCGGGCGCGCACGCAGCATCATCCACGAGGGGCCGAGAAGCGGGTCCTCCCACACCCGCGCCCATTCGAAGCCCGCGCGCTCGTAGGCGCGGACGGCTGTCTCGTTGCGGACCGAGACGAACACCGATAGCGCCGGGGCGAGGGTGGTCGAGAACACCTCATCGGCCAAGAGCCCGAGCGCCCGCTCGCCGGCGCCGCGGCCGCGATGGGTCGGCGCAGCGATGAAGAGATCGACGTCCCAGGTGCCGGGCGGCATGCCGTCGGGCAGACCGCTGCCCCAGTAGGCGGCGTCGATGGCGTGCGCGTAGCCGATCGGCTCGGCGCCGGCCACGACGATGCGGGCAATCGCCGATGGCGTCTCCAGCGCCAATCGCACCTCGGCCTCCGCGCTCGCCAGATTCCCCCACCAGCGCTGAATCTCCGGCCGCGCCAGCCAGCGCCGGATCAGCACCCAGTCCGCATCGCGCGCGGGGCGGAGGGTGATGCATCCGGCGGCATCTTCGCCCGTCAAGATCGCCTCCGTTCGTCACTCCCCCTCAATGCCGGAAGTGGCGCATGCCGGTAAAGACCATGGCGAGGCCTTGCTCGTCGGCGGCCTTGACGACCTCGTCGTCGCGCATCGAGCCGCCGGGCTGGATTACGGCGGTCGCGCCGGCGCCCGCAGCCGACAGCAGGCCGTCGGCGAACGGGAAGAAGGCGTCGGAGGCGACCACCGAGCCCTTGACCTCGAGTCCCGCCATCTCGGCCTTGATCACAGCGATGCGCGAGGAGTTCACCCGGCTCATCTGGCCGGCGCCGACGCCGATGGTGGCGCCGTCCTTGGCGTAGACAATGGCATTCGACTTGACGAACTTGGCGACCTTCCAGGCGAACAGCATGTCGGCCATCTCGGACGGCGTCGGCTGGCGCTTCGATACCACCTTCAACTCCTCGAACAGGGCGAGATCGGCGTCCTGCACGAGGAGGCCGCCGGTCACCTTCTTGTAGTCGAGGCGCGGGCTCGCCTTCTCCGGCCACTGGCCGCAGACGAGCAGGCGCACGTTCTTCTTCGCCGCTACCACCTCCTCGACGCCGGCGCCGACCGCGGGCGCGATGATGACCTCGACGAACTGGCGCTCGACGATGAGCGAGGCGGTCCTCGCGTCGAGCTCGCGATTGAAGGCGATGATGCCACCGAACGCGCTCTCGGGATCGGTCTTGAAGGCGCGGTCGTAAGCCGCCTCCAGCGTGTCGGCCTCGGCGACGCCGCACGGATTGGCGTGCTTGACGATGACGCACGCCGGCTTGGTATTGAACTCCTTGACGCACTCGAGCGCGGCGTCGGTGTCGCCGATGTTGTTGTAGGACAGCTCCTTGCCCTGCAGCTGGCGGGCGGCGGCGACGGAGCCCGGCTCCGGGTGGGTGCAGGCGTAGAAGGCGGCCTGCTGGTGCGGGTTCTCGCCGTAGCGCAGCGCCTGCACCTTGGTGAACTGGGTCGAGAATATGCGCGGAAAGCCTTGCGGCTTGCCATCGGGATGATCGACCACTGCGCCGAGCCAGTTGGAGATCGCGCCGTCGTAGGCGGCGGTGCGCGCGTAGGCCTTCTGCGCCAGCTTGCGGCGCAGGCGGAAGCAGGTGGCGCCGCCGTGCTCCTTCATGTCGCCGAGCACCTTGCCGTAGTCGGCCGGATCGACGACGACGGTGACGCCGGCGTGGTTCTTGGCCGCGGCGCGGATCATGGCCGGACCGCCGATGTCGATGTTCTCGATGCAGTCGGGAATGGGCGCGCCCTTGGCCACCGTCTCCTCGAACGGATAGAGGTTGACCACCAGGAGGTCGATCGGCTGGATGCCGTGCTCGGCGGCGGACGCATCGTGCTCGGCGTTGCCGCGCACCGCCAGCAAACCGCCGTGCACCTTCGGATGCAGCGTTTTCAGGCGGCCGTCCATCATCTCCGGAAAGCCGGTGTGCTCGGAGACGTCCTTGACCGCGAGGCCGGCGGCCTTGAGCGCCGCCGCGGTGCCGCCGGTCGAAACCAGCTCGATCCCCTGCGCGGCGAGGCCACGCGCAAACTCGACGAGCCCGGTCTTGTCGGACACCGACAACAGCGCGCGGCGGATCTTCTGCGGTCCGGTGGTCATGGCGTCCTCCCTCGAGTGTCGTGATCGCGAGCCCGGCACGCTCGGCTAGCACGGGGAGGGCGGCTCGGCCATGCGGCCGTTCGTTGCCGGCGGGGAAAACGGCATTGCTCCGGCCTACGCAGGGCGGCAGGGGGCAAGGCGTGGCAATCCACCTCGAGGGTGCGATGGAGGCGGCTCCACCGGCGCGGGAATGCGGGCATGTCTCCGTGGGAACAGAGGTCCGGCGCAATTCCCGGCAGGCTCGAGCCACAACGCGGATCGGGTCCGCGTTGGCCCGACCCAACCCGCGCAACGATACGCAGGAGACACGACATGACCGCCAACACTCACTCACTGACTGTGCCCGACATCCGTGCCCTCGAGACCGACGAGATCGACGCTGTCACCGGCGCCGGTATCAATCTCGGCACGCTCGGCGGCGGCCTCGGCTGCTTCCCGATCTTCACTCCGGACGGCAAAGGCGGCGTGATCATCACCTCGCCGACGCTCGGCCGGCTGCCCTGGGCCGGCGGGCGCGTGCTCCCCTGACCCGCCGATGCGCGCTGCGGGCCGTCCCGCGCCGCGTTCGATCTCGCATTCCAAGGAGATCGTCACCGTGACACAAACCAACCCGTCAGCGGGCGACGGCACTCTCCGTTCGCTCACCGACGCCGAGATGGACGTCGTCGCCGGCGGCCTCGCGCCCTTCTTCGCCGGCTACCTCGTCGGCGTTGCCGCGACCGGTGTCGGCATCGCGCTGGTCCACGCAGCCGGCTCGCTGTGGGACTGGCTGTTCGACTGAGCAGGTGTTGAGGTGGTGCGTGGCAACCCGCGCTCCCCGCGACGCCACTGCAAAGCCGTGCGCCCCGGACGCAGACGCGAGTCCGGGGCGCAGCCGTTCCTCGAGGGAGAGGAGCGCCCAGATCAGGCGGCGGCGAGTTCGGCGCCGACCATGCTGCCGCGCCAGGCGAGCGGGGTC
>JBFMEX010000038.1:0-13306 GCA_040752215.1 Pseudomonadota bacterium
TTCCCGCATTTCGCCGGACCGATGCCGCAGGGCCCGATGGTTCCGCCGACTGGCGCGGCTGGCGCTGGTCCGGCGCAGGGGGCGGCCGGCTACGGCCAGCCGCCGCAGCAACCGGGAACGGGCTACGGCTACGGTCCCGGCCCTGGCTATGGCGCGGGCCCGTATGGCGGCGGGTATGGGCAGCCGCCTTATGGCTACGGCCAGCCGGGGGCATATCCCTATCAGGGAGGTCGTCCGCAATGACGCCGACGGACGAGGGCGCATCGAGTCCGACCGGCGGGCCCGCACTGGCGCCGCCGACCGCGACCGCGGCGGCTCCGCCCGTCGCGACTGCGGTAACGGCTTCGGGGCCGAGCACGACCGGGCGGTTCCTCGCCGCGGTCGTGGGTCACCTCGCGTTCGGTGCCCTCGTCCTCGGCGGCGTGCTGTTCTGGCAGAACTATCCCAAGGTCCTGACGCCGATGGCCGACACCGTCTGCGCGGACCACCTGCTCGGCCAGTACCGGTCGGCTCCGGGCACCATGCTGGCCGCGGAGAGGAGCGAGCGCGCCAAGGGCGCGACGCAGGAGAGGTCGGCCGCATCGGCTGCCGGCGCACCGGCGCCCACCGCAGCGAAGGCCGCGTCGGCGGAAAAAGCTGCGCCGACATCCGCCGAGCCGGCTGCGGTACCGCCCACCGGCAGGACGGCCGCGGCATCCGGGCCGGCGGCCGCGACAGCCGAAGCGGTCGCTGCCGCGGCATCTGCGGCTAGGCCGCAGGCGCCGGCGCCTCGATTGCCGGCGGTGACCTCCACCGCGCAGCCGCCGGCACCAACTCCGCCGAGCGTCGGCACCGTCGCGAGCGTGCCGACGCCAGGACCCGATGCGACGGTCGGCGCCCCGCGAACCGGCGTCGCCAGCGAGCGCGAGCCCTCGGCGCTGCCACAGCCGACGCAGACGCGGCCGGTTGCGACGGTGCCGCAGCCGCCGGCAACCGTCGCCTTGCCGACCACCCCCTCCTCGGCACCGGTTGCCGCATCGGCAGTCGTCTCCGCACCTGCTCCCGCTGCCGCTCCTCCGGCGGCGGCGCCCGCGGCTGCTTCGGCGGCACAGCTACCGGCAGCCGTCGCGGCGAAAAGCGAGCCGGCCAGGCCGGCGCCACCGGCCGTTGCGGCGCCGCTCACCGAGCGCTGGCAATCGGCGCGCACCGCCTACCGCTCCGGGGATCCGAGGGCGATCGAGCGCTACGCGCAGCTGATCAAGGACTTTCCCGATGTCGCCGATCTGCCGGGCGAGCTCGGCAACATCTTCTACGGCGCCGGTCGGATGCAGGACGCCGCAGAGCAGTACTTCGAAGCGGCACAACGCCATCTGCGCGGGCAGTCGCCGGGCATGGCGGCGTGTCTGGTCGCAGTGTTGAAGCGTCTCAACTCGCCGCTCGCGGATAGGCTTGCCGAGCAGGCCAAGGCGCCGTGTCCGCTGGCCACGCAGGATGCGGGCAAGGGCGCGCGCTCGGGCTGAGGCCATTCACGAAGATGCTGGAGTGCGGGATCGGCCTGGCGAGGCATACGCCGCAGTGGAGTTGATTATCGCCGGCCGGAACCACGAGGGCTCCGACCGGCGTGCTCACGATCAACCGTTGAGCAGCGGCATGATGGTCGCCGCGATGATGAGACCGAGGGCGGCGAACATGGCGGCGCTCTCGAGCAGCAGCGACAGATCACATCTGCCGCACGGATCCTTTCTCTTCTCGGTCATGGTCGGTTCTCCTTCTCCTGGTTCGCGTGGTGGCCGTGATCGACGGCTCAGGCGAAGAGATGGACGAGGGCCGGCGCCACGAGCGGCGCGGCAAAGGCGAGGACCGAGAGCGCGATCATGCCGACGGTCTCGAGCATCAGCCCGATGCAGCCCTGGCATGTCGTCGTGTCGTTGACAGTGGTCATCTCATGATCTCCTTTCCTTCGCATCGGCACGGCGCGCGCGGCTTTTTCTTGCGTCACGCCATTCTCGAGGCCCCCTCGGCACCCTCGACCTCGCGGTCGAGCGTGCCTCGCTCCTCTCGTCCTCGCCCCTCGCGCCGGATCGCAGAGACAGTCCGTGACCGGCGAGAGGGATCGAAGCCCGATGCAGTTCGTATTAGGATGTGCGAATGTATGAATATCAAGACCACAGAGTTGACAGTTTGTCGCATCTGAAAATTTGTGCAGGCCATAATTTATCCGTGGTTTATCAGCGCGTTGTCGCAATTGTCCGAGGTAGGACGGCAGCTCCCGGAAGAAAAAATGTGATCGCCCTCGGTCGGATTTCGGCCGGCTCCGCCGCCCGGTGGGTGGCATGATGGGCATGAAAACGAATCATGTTCAGGAGGCTCCGATGACCCTCGCTCGCGCCGCAGTCGTGCTGGGTCTGGCGTGGATTGCGGCGATGGCGGTGCTTTGCCTGCAGAGCTGGCCGACGATCCCGCTCGATCTCGATGCGCGCGACCCGGCGCTGCTTGCTGCCTACCGCAGGGCCGGGCTGGTGCACTCCGTCCGGTATGCGGCAGCGGCACTGGTGCCGGCGGCACTGCTGCTGGTGGCGGCCCGGATCCTCGACCGGCGTCGCGGGGCCCCTTCCGGCGACTGACGGCGGGCACGGTAGTCTGCTGCGCGCTCGTGTCGCTGGGTTTGGGTGACGACGATCATATTCGTCACATCGAATATTCGGCACGCTCGGCCCATCCTGAATGGGCGAGCGTCCGCAGCGCGCGGGGCTCGACATCGAAGACTAGGGAGTCGCCGCCATGAGAACCCGTTCCCTCGCCGTGGCTGCTGCGCTGTGGCTCGGCTCTGCCGCCACCGCCTCGGCCGAAACCGTCGTCCTCGTGCAGGGCTATCTCGGCTCGCCGGGCACTTGGCGCAATTCCGGCATCGCCGCCACGCTGCACAATCACGGCTGGGCGGACAGTGGGCATCTGACCCTTTCGCCGGCCGGCGTGCTGAAATTCGGCCCCACGGCCGAGAACGGGCGCCGCCTCGTGACCGTCGACCTGCCGACGGAGGCGCCGACCGTGATCCAGGCCGACATGCTCGCCCACTACGTCGCCGAGCTGCGCCGGCAGACCGGCGAGAAGCGGGTGGTGGTCGTCGGCCACTCGGCCGGCGGTGTGGTCGGCCGGCTGGCGATGGTGCGCCATCCGGGCGCCGGCATCGACGGCCTCGTCACGATCGCCAGCCCCCACCTCGGCACCGGCGCCGCGGACATGGGCCGCGTGATCGGCCAGTCGCCGCTCTCCTGGATCACTCCGTTCCTCGGCCTCGGCACCGTCAACCGCTCGCAGGCGCTCTATCACGACCTTTCCGAGGAGCGCCCGTGGAACCTGCTCGGCTGGCTCAACCGGCAGCCGCATCCGGAGGCGAGCTACGTCTCCGTCGTGCGCGTGCGCAACGGCGCCCGGCCCGATCTCGGCGACTCGATCGCCTACGGCTTCAGCCAGGACATGAACGTGGTGCCGGCGCTGCAGGGCAAGGCCGAGACGGTGTTCTCGCCGGGCGACCATGGCCTGCGCCCCGACGACGGGCTGCTGCTGGTCGACCTCTTGAAGCGGATGACGCCGTCGGTGTGACGCGGCGGCGCGTACAGTCTCGATGCAAGTGACGAATGCCGCCGGGTGGACCGGCGGCATTTTTCGTGGTGCCGTCACACGGCTCGGCGCCCCCCGTCGGCCCCATCGGCGCTGGTCGGATATCGAGCTATAGAAGACATCTTGGATGGCGAAATGAGCTGAGCCGGAGGGCACACATGTCCCGATCGCTGTCTGCCGACCGGGTGAGCGCCATTGCCGCGGAGGCGCTGTCGCTGCTCGGTACCGGCCGGCAGGTGGCGCCGTTCACGGCGCGCTACCCCGATCTCGACCTCGGCCAGGCCTACGAGGTTGCCGCCCGGCTGCGCGATCTCAGGGCGTCGCGTGACGAGCGCGCAGTCGGGCGCAAGATCGGCTTCACCAATCGAGCCGTGTGGGCCAGCAGGGGCATCGCGGCGCCGATGTGGGGCTACATGTTCGACACCACGGTGCACGATCTATCGGCAACGGGTGGCACGTTCGCGCTGGGCGCTCTCCCCGAGCCGCGCATCGAGCCGGAGATCGTGGTGCATCTCGCGGCCGCGCCCACGCCCGGCATGAGCGAGGCCGAGCTGCTCGAATGCATCGACTGGGTCGCGCACGGCTTCGAGATCGTGTTCTCGATCTTTCCGGGCTGGCGGTTCGAGGCGGCGGACGCGACGGTCGCCTACGGGGTTCATGGCGCGCTGCTGCTCGGCGAGCGGCGCGCTGTTCGAGACGATCGTGCCGACTGGGGCCGGCGGTTGTCGGATTTCGACATCGAGCTGGCGCGCGGCGACGGCGCGACCTGGCATGGGCAGGCGCGGAACGTGCTCGGCGGGCCGCTGACGGCGCTGAGGTTCCTGGTCGAGGAGATCGCGCGCCATCCCGCGAGCGAGCCGCTTGGTGCCGGCGAGATCGTGACCACCGGCACGCTGACCGAGGCGCCGGCGGCGGTGCCCGGTGAGCGATGGTCGACCCGTCTCGGCGGCGGGATCGGTCTGAACGGTCTCGAGCTGGCGTTCGCATGAGGCGCAGCCAGTGCCTTGTCCGACGTCACCGCGGCACGGCAGCGGCGAAATGCCGGGTCTTGACCCGATCGCCGGTGTCAAGCGCCGTTGTGTGTAATGGCGAAATCAGGAAATTGTGTCTCTGAAAGTCTCACGATCGCGATCTCGGCCGAGTATTCGGGGTCGTTGCCAGCGACGAGCAGCAGCGCGCCATGATCGCCGGAGGCCTCGCCATCCGCGACGCCGTCGCCGAAGACTGCACCCGCGACGGCAGCCTGCGCACCGCCGCGGTCGCCAACTTGGGCGCGAGCTTCAGCGCACCGCCGATCGGCGGCCAATCCCCATGGCTCGACGACCCATCGAAACGCCCGGCGACGCTGGAGCGGACGGGCGAGGTGGTGGGGCGGTAGGGGGGATTGGCGGTGGATAGGCAAGCGGATTCGCGGACGGAGGAAGCCTGGAGCGCGTCCTCAACAGAACTCTTTCTGAGCACCAGCACTCTCTGACCAACTTGACCAACGCTGCTGGTCTCAGATCCAAATATCCGATAGAGTAACTCGGATAAGTGGTTGCCGCGAAGGGGCACGAGCGGGCCTTGATCTCGACACAAAGAGGAGCGCAGCCATGTCCCGATCACCACAATTGATTGTTGCTACGGCAGCGGCAGTTGCGGCCAGCCTTTCCATGTTCCACCTCGCCTCTGGGCAGTCGGGCGAAAGGCAGCTTGGGCGCGTCCATTTCGAAACCTCCTGCACGCCGGCCGCCCAGGCGCTATTCAACAGGGCGATGCTCTACCAGCATTCGTTCTGGTACCGCGCGTCGCAGCGTACCTTCGGGCAGGTGCTGAATGTCGATCCCAGTTGTGGCATCGCGTATTGGGGCGCTGCCCTCAGCCTGCTCTTCAACCCGCACACCGTCACACCGGCGAAGAACCTCGCGGAGGGGGCGGCGGCACTGGAGAAGGCCGCGAGCATCGGCGCTAAGACCGAACGGGAGCGCGGCTATATCGCCGCGTTGGGCGCTTGGTACCAAGACCACGACAAGGTCGATCATCGAACGCGTGTGCAGAACTATGCCAAGGCGATGGAGCAGCTGGCTCAACGCTACCCCGATGACGACGAGGGGCAGATCCTCTACGCGCTGGCTCTGAACGTGAGCGCGTCGCCGGCCGACAAGACCTATGCCAATCAGCTCAAGGGCGCGGCAATCCTCGAGAAGATAGTCCTGAGGCAGCCGGAGCATCCCGGCGTCACTCACTACCTGATCCACCTCTACGACTATCCCGCCATCGCCGAAAAGGGGCTCGACGCCGCGCGGCGTTACGCCAAGATCGCGCCGGATGCCGCCCACGCGCTGCACATGCCTTCACACATCTTCACGCGCGTCGGCTACTGGAAGGACTCGATAGCGTCCAACACAGCCGCGGCGCGCGTTGCCAAGGAAGGCAAGGAGCTGCACGAGCAGCTGCACACCATGGACTACCGGGTCTATGCGCACCTCCAGTTGGCTCAGGACAAGGAAGCTCTCGCGGTCATGGACGAGATGTTGACGGTCGCCGGATTGGCGGATACGCAGCTCGCCGGCCCATATGGACTCGCCGCTTCGCCTGCACGCTATTCGGTCGAGCGCGGCGACTGGCAGCGCGCAGCCCAAGTCGAGGTCCGGCCGAGCACGTTCGCCCACGTGCAGGCGGTGAGCCATTTTGCGCGCGCTTTGGGTGCGGCCCGCTCCGGCAATCCAGGTGCGGCCCGGGCGGATCTTGCCAAGCTCGAGCAGCTGGCCGGCCAGCTACGGGAGAAGAAGGACGCCTACTGGTCGGAGCAGGTCGAAATCCAGCGGCAGGTGGCGCTCGCCTGGACACTCGAGGCCGAGGGCAAGCGTGAAGAGGCCTTAAGTACTCTGCGCGAGGCCGCCGATGTCGAGGACAGGACCGAGAAGCATCCCGTCACGCCCGGACCGCTGGCACCGGCCCGCGAGCTCTACGGCCAGATGCTGCTCGAGCGCGGCATGGCAACGGATGCACTCGTAGCCTTCGAAGCGACGCTGAAGAAGGAACCCAATCGGCTCGGCGCTTACGTGGGCGCAGCCAGGGCCGCGGACAAATCGGGCAATCAGGGAAAGGCCAGGCAATACTATGCGAAGGTCGCCGAGCTCTCCGCGGAGGCCGATTTGGCGCGGGCCGATGTGGTGGAGGCGCGCGCATTCCTTGCGGCCAGCAAGAGGTAAAGCACACGAGCGCCATCCCATCCAACCCCGGAGGAGTCTTCGATGCCGAGCCGGGTACGATCATTGACCATCTTGCTCTCTGCAGCCGTTCCACTCGGGCTGGCGGTGACCGCGCTGCCAGCGGCCTTGCCCGAGACGCTTCAGCTCATAGGCTATTCCGGATTTCTCGGTGAGTGGGAGCTGAGCGCCGAACTCGTGCGCGACGATACCGGCGGAGGGCTGTCGGGTCCGCTTACCATGGCCCATGTCGGACTGTGCAGCCAAACGGGACCGGAAGTGAAAAGCGGTGTCATGCGGTTGACCAGGGCATGGTTCTCCTCGAGGGTGGAGGCAAGAATTTCGATCGACGGCGCCGAATGCCGGTACAGCGGCGCCTTGTCGGATGGCCATACCGGGACATTGACGTGCTCCGACCGGCGCCCCGTGCCGCTGACGTTGTGGACCAAGTAGCCAGGTTGGAGAAACGAGCTTCCAGATCGTCAGGATTTGGCGCAACCGCAACCGCCGCTCGACGGTAGCGTTCTGCTCCAAACACAAACGAGGCGGCCCATTGGCCGCCTCGCATCGTCTCAACTCTCGCTCTTGGCTCGCCCGCCGGGCTCACCGCCGCCGCGCACGCCCCGCCTCTCGCCTCTCGCGCCCCCGCGCGCTCACCCCTTCCCGAAACGCTGCTCGCTCGCTTCCAGCACGTCCTCGTAGGTGCGCAAGCCGGTCGTCGGCGCGCTGACCAGCACCGCCATGTTGCCCGGCTTGTGCTCGTTCCGCAGCATGCGCATGTGCGCCTTCGGGATCTGCGCCCACGAGAACACCTCCGACATGCACGGGTCGATGCGCCGCTCGAGCACCAGCTTGTTGGCCTGGCTCGCCTGCGCGAGGTTGGCGAAGTGGCTGCCCTGGACGCGCTTCTGGTGCATCCAGAGGTACCGCGCGTCCATGGTCAGGTTGTAGCCTGTGGTGCCGGCACAGATGACGACCATGCCGCCGCGCTTCACCACCTGCACCGAGACCGGGATCGTCGCCTCGCCCGGATGCTCGAACACGCAGTCGACGTTGACGCCCTTGCCCGTGATGTCCCAGATCGCCTTGCCGAACGCGCGCATCTCCTTCAGCCACGCATTGTACTCCGGCGTGCCGACCTTCGGCAGCTGGCCCCAGCAATTGAACTTCTTGCGGTTGATGACGCCCTTGGCGCCGAGCTGCATGACGAAGTCGCGCTTGTCCTCCTCGGACACCACGCCGATCGCGTTGGCGCCCGAGGTGGCGCAAAGCTGCACTGCGAACGAGCCGAGGCCGCCCGAGGCGCCCCACACCAGCACGTTGTGGCCCGGGCGCAGCACGTGCGGGCGATGCCCGAACAGCATGCGGTAGGCGGTGGCGAGCGTCAGCGTGTAGCAGGCGCTCTCCTCCCAGGTGAGGTGCTTCGGCCGCTCCAAGAGCTGGCGGTCCTGCACGCGCGCGAACTGGGCGAACGATCCGTCCGGCGTCTCGTAGCCCCAGATGCGCTGCGAGGTCGAGAACATCGGGTCGCCGCCATTGCACTCCTCGTCGTCGCCGTCGTCCTGATTGCAGTGCACGACGACCTCGTCGCCGACCTTCCACCGCTTCACCTTGGCGCCGACCGCCCACACGATGCCGGCGGCATCCGAGCCGGCGATGTGGAACGGGTTCTTGTGCACGTCGCGGATGGGCGAGATCGGCGTGCCGAGCGCCGCCCACACGCCGTTGTAGTTGACGCCGGCGGCCATCACGAGGATCAACACGTCGTGGCTGTCGAGCTCCCAGGTGGGCAGCACCTCGACCTGCATCGCCTTGTCCGGCTCTCCGTGGCGTTCCTCGCGGATGGCCCAGGCGTACATGTTCTTCGGCACGTGGCCGAGCGGCGGAATCTCGCCAACTTCGTAGAGGTCCTTGGTGGCGGCGACGACGGCCGGGGCACCGGTCACGCCCGCCTCGTCGGTCTTCTTGACAGCGGTCTTCGTCGACATGTCTCTCGCTCTCCTGCGGGCTGCAGTCCCCCGTCTGCGCCGGTTGCCCGGTCCCACCGAGGTGGGCCGGCTGGCGCTTGTGACAGCTTCTTGAAGCACGTTTTTGCGCTGCAATAAAGCCCCTCGGAGGTCCGAAGCCGGCGTTTGTTAACCGGCGGTTAGGCTGACCGGCTTATTGTGGCATCCGAGCCAATGCCGGCATTTTCCGGCGGGGCAGCCCACTGGCGCCGGGTGATCGCATGCACGACCTCATGGCCTACATCTGGAGCATCGACAACCTCACCATGTTCATGGTGGCGGTGCTCGCAACGTGGGGCGGCTACATCGTCCATCAAATGATCTCCTCGCACATCATGACCATGCTGTTCGTGCCCGGGTTCGTGGTCGGCGCGGTGCTGTCCAACTACATTTTCGGCAAGCTCGGCGTCTTCATCCTCCATGACAAGGATTCCAATGCCTTGGTGGTGACGGCGATCGGCATGATGGCGGCGCTGGTGGTGATGATCGTCGGCATCTGGCTGACCCATACCGTGACCGAGATGACGCGTCCCTCGGTCGCCGACCGCCGCGCCCGCGAGGGCAGGTAGCCGGTCGCGGGCCGCCGCCAACACTCGACCAAGTTCCGATTTTGCATTGCATCAGGCGCCGGTTAGCTTAGACCCTCGAACGCCCACGAGCGCCGAGGACCGACCACCCATGGCCGACAAGAAGCCCGCCGCCGCCACCGCAGCCCGAAGCCCCGCCGCCGCCTCCGATCGCCCGTGGATCTTCCGCACCTATGCCGGCCACTCGACCGCGGCCAAGTCGAACGAGCTCTACAGGCGCAACCTCGCCAAGGGCCAGACGGGGCTCTCGATCGCCTTCGACCTGCCGACCCAGACCGGCTACGACAGCGACCACGAGCTGGCCAGGGGCGAGGTCGGCAAGGTCGGCGTGCCGGTCTCTCATCTCGGCGACATGCGCACACTGCTCGACGGCATCCCGCTCGACCAGATGAACACTTCCATGACGATCAACGCCACCGCGGCCTGGCTGCTGGCGCTCTACGTCGCCGCCGCCGACGCGCAAGGCGCGCCCCGAACCAGCCTCACCGGCACGATCCAGAACGACATCATCAAGGAGTACCTGTCGCGCGGCACCTACGTGTTTCCGCCGGCGCCGTCGCTCAGGCTGATCAAGGACACGATCGTGTTCTCGACCCGCGAGGTGCCGAAGTGGAACCCGACCAACGTGTGCTCGTATCACCTGCAGGAGGCGGGCGCGACGCCGGTGCAGGAGCTCGCCTTCGCGCTCGCGACCGCGATCGCCGTGCTCGACACGGTCAAGGGGTCGGGCGAGGTCGCCCCGTCCGAGTTCGGCAACGTCGTCGGCCGCGTCTCGTTCTTCGTCAACGCGGGTCTGAGGTTCATCACCGAGATCTGCAAGATGCGCGCCTTCACCGAGCTGTGGGACGAGATCACCCGCGAGCGCTACGGCGTCGCCGACGCCAAGCACCGCCTGTTCCGCTACGGCGTGCAGGTCAACTCGCTCGGCCTGACCGAGCAGCAGGCGGAGAACAACGTCTATCGCATCCTGCTCGAGATGCTGGCGGTGACGCTGTCGAAGAATGCGCGCGCGCGCGCGGTGCAGCTGCCGGCTTGGAACGAGGCGCTTGGCCTGCCGCGGCCGTGGGACCAGCAATGGTCGCTGAGGATGCAGCAGATCCTCGCCTACGAGACCGACCTGCTCTCCTACGGCGACATCTTCGACGGCTCGCACGAGATCGCCCGCAAGGTCGAGGAGCTGAAATCGGAGGCGCGCGCCGAGCTGGCTGAGATCGATCGCATGGGTGGCGCCGTCGCGGCGATCGATTACATGAAGCGCCGTCTGGTCGAGAGCAACACCGAGCGCTTGCGGGCGATCGAGACGGGCCAGCAGGTGGTGGTCGGCGTCAATCGCTTCACCGAGACCGAGCCGTCGCCGCTCTCGGGGGGCGATGGCGCGATCGAGACGATCGATCCGGCGGTGGAGGCGGAACAGGTCGCCCGTCTCGTCGCCTGGCGCGCCGCGCGTGACGGCAAGGCGGTGGCCGCCGCTCTGGCCAGCCTCGAGCGCGCCGCCAAGGAGGGCTCGAACGTGATGGAGCCGTCGATTGCCTGCGCCAAGGCCGGCGTGACGACCGGCGAGTGGGGCGCGACGCTCCGGCGCGTGTTCGGCGAGTACCGCGCCCCGACCGGCGTCGCACAGGCGGCAGTCGAGCGTGGCGGCGCCGACCTCGACGAGGTGCGGGCGGCGGTGGAGAGCGCCTCCGCCGGCCTCGGCCGTCGCATCAAGTTCCTGGTCGGCAAGCCGGGACTCGACGGCCACTCCAACGGCGCCGAGCAGATCGCGGTGCGTGCCCGCGATTGCGGCATGGAAGTCGTCTACGAGGGCATCCGCCTGACGCCGGGGCAGATCGTGCGTGCTGCGGTCGACGAGGCGGTGCACGTCGTCGGCCTGTCGATCCTGTCCGGCTCGCACGTGCCGCTGGTGAAAGAGGTGATGGAGCGGATGCGCAAGGAAGGGCTCGACGACGTGCCGGTCGTCGTCGGCGGCATCATCCCGCCCGAGGACGCCCGGATCCTGAAGGGCCTCGGCGTCGCCGCGGTCTACACGCCCAAGGACTTCCAGCTCAACGACATCATGGCCGACATCGTGCGCCTCGTCGCCGGCGAGGCCAAGGCGGCGTGAGGCGGGCGCTCGGCCTCGCGGCCCTCGCCCATCCGTGCCATAACCGCAGCCGATCGAACCGCAAGCTTGGCGAGGCGACGGTTGAGCTGGGACAGAGGCACACCGGGCTGGCGCGGCTGGCTGTTGCCGGCGGCGACGCTCGCCCTGATCGCCGCCGCGCTCGCCGTCTGGCTCGGCCTCGACCGGCCGCGGCCCGCCGAGCCGCCGCCGCAGTCGGACTGCAGCCTGATCCCCTCGCGCTATCTCACCGGCACCTTCATCGGCTGGCAGCTCGGTCGGGTCAGCCCCGACGGCGGCGGTGAGATCTCGGCCCGCGTTCGCCTCGACGACGGGCGCGACATCGTCGCCTACAACGCCACCAGCGCGACCATCGAGCGCGACATGCGCGTCACCGTGTCGGAGATCGTCTGCGTCCACCGCACCATCTTCCTGCTGACCGAGTTCGGCGCCGGCGCGCCGGCCCCGCCCGTGCGTTGACGGAGCGGGCGCCGCCGGTATGATGCCCGCCTTCCGAGGACACCCAGAGCCCCTGTGGCGGAACCGGTAGACGCGGCAGACTCAAAATCTGTTGCCAGCGATGGCGTGCCCGTTCGAGTCGGGCCAGGGGCACCACGGGCATGCGGGGCTGGAGTCCGCCCGAAAATGGCCCTCTGCGGCCATTATCACACACGAAACGATTGAATCGACCCGCGTGCGTTGCCCCTCGCCGAGGGCCCATGCTAAGGCCAAGCATTCTGTTGCTCGAGGTATTTGATGATCTTCGCCAGGATGCTCGCAATCGTCGCGGTCGCGCTCGGCCTCCTCGCCGCGCCAGCGTCGGCGGGCCCCGCGCTGCTGTTCGACGGCGCCTCCGGCAAGGTGCTCTACCACGAGGACCAGGACCACCAGTGGTATCCGGCCTCGCTGACCAAGATCATGACCGCCTATCTGACCTTCGAGGCGATCAAGTCCGGCAGGCTGGCGCTCGACAGCAAGATCGTGTGCAGCGAGACCGCCAACCTGCAGCCGCCGAGCAAGGTCGGGCTGCCGGTGGGCGCCGAGATGACGGTCGAGCTCGGCTTGAAGGCGCTGATCGTGAAATCGGCCAACGATGTCGCGGTGATGCTGGCGGAGGCTGTCGCCGGCAGCGAGGCGGCGTTCGTCGAGCGCATGAACGCGACCGCCAGCCGGCTCGGCATGACGCGCACCCATTTCGCCAATCCCAACGGCCTGCCGGCGCCCGACCAGGTGACGACCGCGCGCGATCTCGCCAAGCTGTCGATGGCGGTGCTGAGAGACTTCCCCGAGCACGCCCACTACTGGTCGATGCCCAACGTGCAGATCGGCAAGCTCAGGCTTGGCACGCATAACAGCCTGCTGAAGACCTTCGAGGGCGCCGACGGTCTCAAGACCGGCTTCATCTGCGATAGCGGCTTCAACGTCGTCGCCAGCGCGACGCGCGACGGCACCCGGCTGATGGCGGTGGTGCTCGGCGAGCCGACCGGTCACGACCGCTCGCTGCGCGCTGCCAGCCTGCTCGAGCATGGCTTCCAGCAGTACGGCTGGAAGACGCTGTTCAGCTCGACCAGCGTCGACAACTTGCCGCTCGACGCCGATGCCAAGGGTCCGGCGAGCGTGCGCGCGAGCGTTCTTGCATGGGATTGCGGCCATCGCCCGCACCGCTCGGTCGTGAAGCGGTCTGCGAAGGTGGCCGCTGGCAAGGCCAAGCCGGCCGCCCAGGCCGCTGCCGGCGCTATGCCGGCCAAGGTCAAATCGGCATCGTCGACCGCGAGTGCTGCGGCAACCAAGCCGTCGCCGCAAGCCAAGAAACCGTCACCT
>JBFMEX010000039.1:0-12251 GCA_040752215.1 Pseudomonadota bacterium
AAGTCTGTCCTTGCAATGGGAGGAAACCCAGGAATGGCCAAAATCAACAAAGTGCTGGTCGGTGAGTCGCTGGTAGGCGACGGCAACGAGGTGGCCCACATCGATCTCATCATGGGCCCGCGCGGCAGCGCCGCCGAGGCCGCGTTCTGCAACAGCCTCACCAACAATAAGGATGGCTTCACCTCGCTGCTCGCGGTGATCGCGCCCAACCTGCCCTGCAAGCCGAGCACGATCCTGTACAACAAGGTGACCATCAAGGATGCCCGCCAGGCGGTGCAGATGTTCGGCCCGGCGCAGTACGGCGTCGCCAAGGCGGTGCAGGACTCCGTCGCCGAGGGCGTGATCCCGGCCGACGAGGCCGATGATCTCTTCATCTGCGTCGGCGTGTTCATCCACTGGGAAGCGGCCGACGACGCCAAGATCCAGGACTTCAACTATCGCGCGGTGAAGGAGTCGATCGCCCGCGCCATCGCCGGCAAGCCGACCGCCGCCGAGGCGACCGCGCAGCGCAACGCCGCCCAGCATCCGTTCGGTGCGAAGTCTTGAAGCGGAAACCGTCCTCAGCAGGATCATAACGCCCCTCCAATGAAGGGGGGTCTGCTGCAGCGATTGGGTAAACTGCTTTCCGGCCGCTGGGGCGGCTAGGCTCGGGCGGGTGGGGATAGCCGCCGGAGCAAGACCTGAACCGACGACCTAACGAACCCGGCCCGTCGGACACTCCGGCGGGCCGGTGTCGTTCTCGGCGCCTGAGATGAACCCTGTCATCCCGGACGGCGGAGCGGCCGCTTCCGCGCAGCCGATCCGGGACCCAGCGCAAGTGTCGCCGAAGGCCCGATATCCATCCTCGCGTCGGCGACGGATTTTCTGGGTCCCGGCGCTCGCAAGAGGGCTCGGCCGGGATGACAACCGGGGCGCGCGACTCAGATCACCGCCAGTTGCTCGATATCGCGCGCCTTGAGCGTGCCGGCATGCAGCGCCGTGGCGACCAGTGCGCCCGCAGCGCCGACCCCGCGCAGGGCCTCGAGGTCGCGCCGGTCGCGCACGCCACCCGCCGCATAGACGCGGCTCGCCTCGGCGATCTTCACGATCCGCTCGACGGTCTTGAGGTCGGCACCGGCGCCGGTGCCAACGCGGCGCACGGTCATCGCGATCACCTGGCTCGGCCACGTCGATGGCTCCTCCAGCAGCCACTCGGGACCGAGCAGATCCTCGTCGTGGAAGTCGAGCGACAGGATCCAGTCGTCCCGGTGCCCCCAGCCGATGTCTGCCAGCCAGCCCTCGCTACCGGTGCGAGCGCCTGCGCGCGGCCGCGGCAGGCTCGGCGGCAGCGTCTCCGAGCCGACCACCGTCACCCGCTTCTCGTGGTGGATCGCCGACGAGCGGCTGGGCGGACGATGCGCGCCGTCGTCGATCCACACCCTCGCTCCCGGCCACGCGGCCACCAACCTCCTCTGCACGTCGGTCTCCATGCCTCGCCCCTCGATGCCGTCGAGGTCGGCCACATAGAGCGTCTCGAACGGATAGAGCGCAGCGAGGCCCCGCGCGACGTCGATCGGGTCGGCGCCATGGGCGTGGACCGTCTCGATCGGCTTGTAGCGCGACCGCTCGCCTTTCACCGCATGCACCGCCAGGCCGTGGCGAATGTCGATAACCGGAATGATTTCCATCACTTGTCTCCCGACGTCCGTGGTGTATCACAACCCGTCCCGGCTGTGACAGGCTGGCTGCGGAGACGGTAATGACGACGACCCTCGGACTCGACGTCGGCGGCGCGCATCTCAAGGCGGCCCTCGTCGACGGCGCTCGGGTGCGCGCGGTCCATCAATTCGCGTGCCCGCTGTGGCAGGGAATGGACCACCTCGACGCCGCCCTCGCCGCCATGCGCTCGACGCTGCCCGCCTGGAGCCGCGCCGCCGTCACGATGACCGGCGAGCTGTCCGACCTCTTCCCCGACCGGCCGACCGGCGTCACCACGCTCGTCGACCGGCTCGACCGCGAACTCGGGCCACAGGCCTGGTTCTGGATGGGCCGACGCGGCTTCGGCAGCGCCGCCGAGGCGCGCGCAAGCCCCGCCGACGTCGGCTCGACCAACTTCCTCGCCACCGCCGTGTTGGTCGCGCGCCTCGCCCCCGATGCGTTGCTGGTCGACCTCGGCTCGACCACCACCGACATCATACCCGTTCGGTCCGGCACGCCGACGCCGCGCGGGCTGACCGACGCCGACCGCCAGGCGACGGGCGAGCTGGTCTACACCGGCTTCACTCGCACCGCGGTGATGGCCGTCGCGAGCCGAGCTCCGTTCCGCGGCGCGTGGGTCGGCCTCGCGCGCGAGCATCTGGCGACCATGGCCGACGTGCGCCGCATTCTCGGCGAGCTCCCCGACGACGTCGACCTGCACGCTACCGCCGACGGCAGGGGCAAGTCGCAGGCCGAGAGCCTTGTGCGCTTCGCGCGCCTGCTCGGACGCGATGCGGCGGAAGGATCGGTAGCGGAATGGCGCATCGCCGCCGAGCACGTGCGCGAGGCTCAGGTGCGCTCGATCCACGATGGCGTCCTGCAGGTGCTCTCTGCCTCCGTGCTGCCCGAAGCAGCGCCGATCGTCGCCGCCGGCATCGGCTGGCGCGTGGTCGCCGCGCTCGCGCTGCGCGTGGGCCGCGACTGCCAGCCACTCGGCACGCTGATCGGCGCCGACCGGAACGTTGCCGCGCCCGCCACCTACGCCGCTCCCGCAGTCGCCGTGGCGCTGTTGGCCGATCGGGAGTAGGCTATACGGACGAAAAGGGGGGCGATCCTAAAGGGGGGGCGATCCTCAGGAGGTTCCCATGGCCACTTACATCGTTCTCGCGAGCTTCACCGACCAGGGCATCCGCAACGTCAAGCAGACGGTCGAGCGCGCCGAAGCGTTCAAGCACATGGCGACCAAGGCCGGCGCGACCGTCAAGGACATGTACTGGACGCTCGGCTCGCACGACGTGGTGGCGATTTGCGAGGCCCCGGACGACGAGACCGCGGCCGCACTCTCGATGAGCGTGTCGATGCGCGGCAACGTCCGCTCGGAGACACTCAGAGCGTTCGGCCTCGCCGAGATGAAGAAGGTGCTGGACAAAGTCTCCTGACAGGCGACGCCGCGACTCGCTGCGACGGACCGGCGGCTCCTTCTCACCGCGGCCTTTCGGCACTTGACGGCCCGGCGCCGAAACGCGACCTATGCGGGCATGATCGTGACCGGCACCCCGCTCCCGCCTCGCGACGTCACGCTGTCCGTGAAGCGCGGGCTTCGCCAGACCTGCCCCGCTTGCGGCCAGGGTAGGCTGTATCGCGCCTACCTCAAAGTCGCCGACGCATGCCCGGCCTGCAGCGAGGAGCTGCACCACCAGCGCGCCGACGACGCACCGCCCTATTTCACCATGCTGATCGTCGGCCACATCGTCGTTGCCGGCGTGCTGGTGGTCGAGGAGGCCTTCGCGCCACCGAGCTGGGTGCATGCCGCGGTGTGGGGTCCGGTGCTGCTCGGCCTCAGCCTGTGGATGCTTCCGCGCATCAAGGGCGCGCTGGTCGGCGCGCAATGGGCGCTGCGCATGCATGGCTTCGGCGGCGAGGAGAGCGTTCCTCCGGCACCGCAGCCGACCCAGCCCTGAGGCGCGGGCGATGCCGGCGGCGCCAGATAGCGAGCAGCCGGAGGGTAGCCGGCGGGTTCGTACGCTGCGCCCGCGCGACGCCGCAACCCTGGTCGTCGTCGAGCGAACAGGCCGCGAGCCGCGTATCCTGATGGGTCGGCGGCGGCCGGATCAGGTGTTCCTCCCTGACAAGTTCGTGTTCCCCGGCGGCCGCGTCGATCGCGCCGATCTCACCGCACCCGCGGCCGACGAGCTGGCGCCGGCCGAGGTCGCGCGGCTGCTCTACGACATGAAGGGCAAGCCGAGCCGGGCACGCGTGCGCGCGCTGGCGCTCGCCGCCGTGCGTGAGACGTTCGAGGAGACCGGGATCGTGCTCGGCCGCTCCGTCCGTGGCACGACTCCGCGACGCGCCGGCTCATGGTCGTCGTTCCACGCCACCGGTCACCTGCCAGCGCTCTCGGCGTTGACGTTCCTCGCCCGCGCCATCACGCCGCCCGGCCGGCCACGCCGCTACGATACCCGCTTCTTTGCGGTCGAGGCGCGCGAGATCGCCATGCGCCGCACACCGCTCGACGAGGAACTGTCGGCGACCGGATGGTTCACGATCGACGAGGTGCGTGGCCTCGACCTGCCGAACATCACCCGTGCGGTCGTCGAGGATCTCGCCGACCGGCTGCAGGGGGGCGCCGCGCTCGCCGCAACGGTCTCCGCGATACCGTACTATTGCTTCACCAATGGCACCTTTTGCCGCCGTCTGATTACCGCCACGCCGCCTTGACAGCCCACTGCGCCAGAGTATGGTGCGAGCCAAATTCGCGCAGTCTTTCACGCTCACCGGAAGCGATCATGGCCAAGCCCGTCACGCAAAAGATCAAGCTGCTCTCGACCGCCGGCACCGGCTTTTTCTACGTCACCAAGAAGAACCCGCGCACCTCGACGGAGAAGCTCGTGTTCAAGCGCTACGACCCGGTCGTGCGCAAGCACGTCGAGTTCAAGGAAACCAAGATCAAGTGAAGCGCGCGAGCGTCGGCGCTCGCGGTCTCGCCCCGGCACCGACGCGCAACGCGTGCTCACCCACTCGGCGATCGCTCGGTGGAGCCGTCGACATACGCAATCAGATCTGGTGATGATTGGGGGGGGGCGGATGGGTGGCCGGGAACCGCAACTCTTCTCGGCAGCGGGGTAGATTCCGAGTAAGTCACAGTTCCCGGCGCTTGCCCAAGCAGGTCGTCAAAGAGGGCGTTGACTTGCTGCCTGGTTCGTGGACGGCCGAACGTAGCCGTAACGAGGAGGCCACTCTGGCCACAATGACCGCACCACGCAGTTCCCGCTTGCACCAGGAGATGCGGCGGACCCGGTGGGCCGCGGGAACCTCTTCACGCCAGACACGGTCCACGCACGTTGAGCGAACGACGCGCGCATGCCCGGCGAATTTGATCTGACCCTCCCCTCGTTGCTCGTCGTGTCAATCTGGCAGAGGATTTTGTCCAAGGCAAGATGCCCTTGACGTGTGTACCCTGCACCACAGTCGACTCGCCCAAACAAGGTGAACGCCAGTGGGGACCCGGCGCCGAACCTCCGCGTCTTCGATATTCAAGAGAATGCTCTACCAGAAATTGTGGCTCACACACGCCGGGCTGGCAAGGCTCATTCGATGACTGAAAGCCCCTGACTGAGAAATCCTGCGGATGACTGAGGGATTGCCGGGAAAACCGGCATAGCCGCCCCCATGGCGAGCGCAAACAGCCGAGTCCCATCGCCGCCTTCGGCCCACCGCGCAACCATATGACTTTACTTCGATATCACGCGACAGCCTGGATCGCGGGCTCGGCTGCAGCCACGCGCCGACCGGAGATCAGGCGGCATCCGCCGCCACACGATTTCTCCCCCGCCGCTTGGCCGAGTAGAGTGCGTTGTCGGCCCGCTTGAACATGGTCTCGGGCGTGTCGTCGGCACTCTCGAGCGTGGCGAGCCCGACGCTCGCGGTCACGCGGATGCGCTTCTCACCAGCGATGCCGAACGGATCCGCGGCGATGCACGCGCGCAGCCGCTCGCCGACCTGGTAGGCGCGGGCCATGTCGGTGTCCGGCATGATGACCATGAATTCCTCGCCGCCGAGCCGGCAAGCGAGGTCGATGCCGCGCGTGTTCCGTCTCAGCCGCGCGGCGAACTCGCGCAGCACGGCGTCGCCGGCGTCGTGGCCGTAGGTGTCGTTGACCAGCTTGAAGTGGTCGATGTCGGCCATCAGGATCGACAGCCGCCGGCCGCTGCTGGCCGCTTCGCGCACCAACGTCCTGAGGTGGCCCTCCATGTAGCGCCGGTTGTAGAGCCCGGTGAGACCGTCGGTGATCGCCAGCTCGACGCTCGCTTCCAGCGTGCTCCTGAGAAAGTCGGCGTGGCGCTTGCGCTTGATCTGCGTCCTGACGCGCGCCAGCATCTCGTGGCGCTCGATCGGCCGGATCAGATAGTCGTTGACGCCGAGCTCCAGCCCGCGCAACAGCCGCGCCTCGTCGCCGGGCTCGACCAGGATCACGATCGGCATGTGCCGCATGCGATCGAGCGAGCGCACTTGCGAGCACAGTCTCAGCCCGTCCGCGCCATTGAGGCTGAGGCTGACCACCAGCAGGTCGAAAGGCTGCTCGGTGAGCTTTGTCAGCGCCGCAATCGGATCGCCCTCAGCGACCACCTCGTGCGTCCGCGACAGAGATTCGACGAGCCGCGCAGCCGAGCGCGGATGGTCCTCGACCAGCAGGATGCGTCCACCGCGCCCCGACAGCGCCTTGTCGAACGCCTCGGTCTCGGCGATGCCCATCTGCCGGCCCGTCGTGGCCCGCATCAGCATCTCGTCGTGCAGCATCTTGAGGCGGCCGAGGTTCTTCACGCGCGTGATGAGCGCGATGTCGTCCACCGGCTTGGTCAGGAAATCGTCGGCGCCGGCCTCGAGGCCCTGCACCCGGTCGGTCGGCTGGTCGAGCGCGGTGACCATGATCACCGGCACATGCGTGAGCTTGGGATTGGACTTGATGCGGCGGCAGACCTCGAAGCCGTCCATGCCCGGCATCATCACATCGAGCAGCACCACGTCGACGCGCTCGCGCGCGAGGATGTCGAGCGCCTCCTGGCCGCTGAACGCGGTCAGCACCTCGAAGTACTCCGCCGATAGCCGAGCCTCGAGCAGCTTCACGTTTGCCAGGATGTCGTCGACAACGAGTACGCGCGCAGTCATTTGCTGTTTCCCGAGGCGGTCAGGCCTGCTCCTTCGCCTCGCCGATGAAGCGGCGCACGACGTCGAGAAAGGTGACGACCGAGATCGGTTTCGAAATGTACGCCTCGCAGCCGCCCGAGCGGATCCGCTGCTCGTCGCCCTTCATGGCGAACGCCGTCACCGCCACTACGGGGATGTCGCGCAAGTCGTCGTCGTCCTTGAGCCAGCGCGTCACATCGAGGCCCGAGACCTCGGGCAGCTGGATGTCCATCAGGATCAGGTTGGGGCGATGTGCCCGCGCCAGGTCGAGCACGTCGAGCCCGTTGCGCGTCTGTACGGTGCGATAGCCGTGCGCGGACAACAGGTCGTGGAAGAGCTTCATATTGAGCTCGTTGTCCTCGACGATCAAAACCGTCTTTGGCCGCAGCCGGGATCCGGCCGCGCGCCCCTCGACGGTCATGGTGGTCTCCTGATAGGTCATGGATCTCGAGGCCCGCCCACTGCGCCACCTCTCGCACGATTCTCGGGGGCGTTTGAGCCGGAGTGTGCGCCGGAAGCACTAACCAACAGTTTAAGAGCCCCGAAACCCTGACGAATCGGACAGCTATTCATGCCCCGACGCCCTCCTCCGCTGGACCACGACGGCGCCCTGGCGGTGGCGCTCGGCGGCCTCGCGTTCCTGGCCGAGGACGCCGACCGGCTCGGACGGTTCCTGGTCGAGACCGGCATCGGCCCTGACGAGCTGAGAGTGCATGCGGACGATCCCGCCCTGCTCGCTTCTGTGCTCGACCACCTGCTCGGCGACGAATCACTGCTGCTGGTGTTCGCTACCCAATCGGGGCTCGCCCCCGAGACGATTCTCCCCGCCCAGGCGCTGCTCGCTTCCGGCGATCGGCCGGAGCGGCGCCGGCGATGAGCGGGCCGCGCATCGGCATCGATCTCGGCGGCACCAAGATCGAGGGCGTATTGCTGCTGGCCGACGGCAGCGAGGAGCGCCGCCACCGCATACCGACCCCGCGCGAGGATTACGCCGGCACCATCGCCGCCATTGCCGGTCTCGTGGCGCGGCTCGAGGCCGCTGCAGACCGGAACACACCCGTCGGAGTCGCCATGCCGGGCTCGCTGTCGCCGGGGACCAGCCGCGTGCAGAACGCCAACTCGACCTGGCTCAACGGTCGGCCGCTCGACCGCGACCTCGCCGCCGCGCTCGGTCGGCCGGTGCGCCTCGCCAACGACGCCAACTGCTTCGCCCTGTCGGAGGCGACCGACGGGGCCGCCGCCGGTGCCCCCTCCGTTTTCGGCGTCATCCTCGGCACGGGGTGCGGCGGCGGCATCGTCGTCGATGGCCGCCTCGTCGACGGTCCGCTCGGCGTCGGCGGCGAATGGGGCCACAACCCGCTGCCCCGCCCGTCGGCCGACGAGGTGCCGGGACCGCCGTGCTGGTGCGGTCGCCGCGGCTGCATGGAGACCTGGGTGTCCGGACCCGGCCTCGCCGCCGATCACGCCCGCGCCACCGGCGAGAGGCGGTCCGCCGAGACGATCGCCGCCCGCGCCGAGGCGGGCGACGAAGCCGCGCTGGCAACCATGGCCCGCCACGCCGACCGGCTGGCGCGCGGCCTCGCCCATGTCGTCAATATCCTCGATCCCGCTGTCATCGTGCTCGGCGGCGGACTGTCCAAGCTCGGCCACCTCTACCGGAACCTTCCCGGCCTGATGGCGCCGCACATCTTCGCCGACGCCCCGCACGTCGATGTCAGACCTCCCCGCTGGGGCGATGCCAGCGGCGTGCGCGGTGCCGCGCGCCTGTGGGATTGAGGGATCGCGTCCGCGGCGCGAAACGCGGCGCCACTTGATGAAGATCAAGGACGCCTGCTGCCGTCGGCACGGTAGCCTCTCATGGGCATTGTGCGCAGCCATGTGCCGCCCGTAGAGTGTTCTCGGAAACGCATACGCTCCAAAGCCGGCGGGGCGGGCATTGCTTCTTCCGAATTGAAGTCAGACGACCGAAGTCCGCGACGTCGGCCCGGCGATCGCGTGCGCGAAAGAAAAAGACCAACCGAGGGCGACAGGGAGAAAGCGACAACCGATCGAGGGAGGCATTCCATGGCCACCGTCCAACAGACGGAGCAGCACACGTTTCGCCGCTACAAGGAGGGCGAGAGCGAGAAGGACTGGGGCGATCTGCAAGAGAAGATCTTCAAGGCCGATACCTCTTACAAATGCCCGACCTACGTCCACCGCACGCCCCCATGCCAGGGCAGCTGCCCCTCCGGCCACGACGTGCGCGGCTGGCTCTCCATCGCCCGTGGCCTCGACAAGCCTCCCGTCAAGGACATGAAGTGGCAGGAGTACGCCTTCCAGCGCATGGTCGAGGCGAACCCGTTCCCGGCCATCATGGGCCGCGTCTGCCCGGCGCCGTGCGAGGACGGCTGCAACCGCAACGAGGTCGAGGACTTCGTCGGCATCAACTCGATCGAGCAGTACGTCGGCGACTGGGCGATCGCCAACAAGCTAAAGTTGCCTGCGGCCGGTCCCGATACCGGCAAGCGCATCGCCATCGTCGGCAGCGGACCGGCCGGCCTCGCCGCCGCCTACTTCCTGCGCCGCAAGGGCCATGCCGTCACGGTGTTTGAGGCCCGCGAGCTGCTCGGCGGCATGATGCGCTACGGCATCCCCGGCTATCGCACGCCGCGCGAGGTGCTGGACGCGGAGATTCAGCGCATCGTCGATCTCGGCGTCGAGGTTCGCACCAACACCAAGGTCGGTGTCGACGTGGCGCTCGCCGATCTCGAGCGTGACTACGATTCCGTGTTCATCGGCCTCGGTGCACAGAGCGGCTCGCCGCTGCCGGTGCCGGGCGCGGACAAGGCCTCGAACTGCATCAGCGGCATCGCCTTCCTGACCGCATTCAACGACGGCCGCCTGAAACACGCCTCGCCGCGCGTGCTGGTGATCGGCGGCGGCGACACGGCGATGGACGTCGCCGCGGTCGCCCGCCGCCTCGGCCACGTCATCCACTCCCACGAGAAGGACCGGCCGGAGTACGTCGTGCTCGGCCGCACTGCGCACGACGTCGCCAGCGTCGCCAAGCGGCAGGGCTCCGACGTCACCGTCGTCTATCGCCGTCCGATCGAGAAGATGCCGGCCGCCAAGCAGGAGGTCGAGCACGTGCTCCAGGAGGGCGTGAAGATCCGCGGCTCGCTGGTGCCGGTCGAGGTCGTGCTCGGCCCCGACGGCCGTGCCACCCATCTGCGCGTCGTCGAGGTCGACTGGCAGGGCGGCAAGATGACCGTGCGCGAGGGCAGCGAGTTCGACATGCCCTGCGACCTCATCGTCGCGGCCATCGGCCAGGCCGGAGATTTCACCGGCATGGAGGACCTCGACAACGGCAAGGGCCTGATGAGGGCCGACAACCTGTACCGCTGGCCGGGCCGGCCCGGCATCTTCGTCGGCGGCGACATCCTGCGCCCGCACCTGCTGACGACTGCCATCGGCCACGCCTCGATCGCCGCCGAGAGCATCCAGCACTACCTCGACGGCGACCCGATCGACAAACGGCCCAAGGTCGACGTGCATCACTTCCGCCTGTTGAACGAACTCCAGCAGCGCGGCCTCCAGCCGGAGAGCTACGAGCACATCGAGGTTCGCGGCACCGACGAGGAGGACTTCGCGATCCATAATTTCGAGGATCGCTCGGCGACCCAGATCATTCCGCACGAGGCGCTGTTCCTCGGCCATTTCGACAACGAGCCGCGACTGTTGCGCGGCGAGCGCCACATCGGCGAGGAGAGCGTGCTCGGCGACTTCTCCGAGCGCATCGAGGGCCTGAGCGAGGAGCAGGCGATCAAGGAGGCCGATCGCTGCATGAGCTGCGGCATGTGCTTCGAGTGCGACAACTGCGTGATCTACTGTCCGCAGCGCGCCATCGAACGGGTGCCGAAGAAGGAGCGCGCCATCGGCCGCTATGTCGAGACCGACTACGGCAAGTGCATCGGCTGCCACATCTGCGCCGACGTCTGCCCGTGCGGGTACATCCAGATGGGGCTCGGGGAGTAGCGCCCCCTGTTCCCCTCCCCCTTGTGGGGAGGGGTTAGGGGTGTGGGGAATCCCGAGAGACATGGTCGAGGAAACCCATTGTCTGTTACCGAAGACGGCACCCCAACCCCATCGCTCGACGCGGACCGGGGTCGCAACTGCGGCCCATCGCGAGAAGATCGAGACTTCGCATCGAGCTCTGCACCCCACCCCCGACCCCTCCCCGTCGAGGGGAGGGGAGCACTCGTGCTCCGCTTGCCTCGCGCCCCGACAGCTCTTTTTCCACCTCCGCGACAACAAATCGGCCCCGCCACCTTGGCCGTGCCGGAACATGGCCCAAATCGGGTGGTGAGTTGAACGCGTGCTGAACCGGGCGAGCGGCGCCCGTTCAGTCGTGGAGGGATGCTCTTGCGGCGGCTCGTTCTTGGCCTATGTGGCCTGTTGCTCGTCTCCGGCGTGGCGTTCGCCGCCTCGCCGCTCGTCACCGCGTGGCTGATCCGCGAGGCGGTCCGCACCGGCGACGCGGCCTATCTCGAGCACAGAATCGATTGGCCCGCCGTCAAGGAGACGCTGAAAGTCTCGCTGACGCGCTACGCGCTGAAGCAGCCCGAGCCCGACGCCGAGACAACGGAGCCGTCCCGAAAGCCGGGCCTGTGGCAGCGCTTCAAGAGCTATCTCGGCACGCGCGCCGTCGACAAGTTGGTCGATAACTACGCGACGCCGACCGGCCTGCCGCAACTCTTCACCTACGGCCGGACCTACCGCACGGCGATCAAAGGCGAGGTCGACGAGGCGGCGACGGCACCGCTGACCGAGCGCATGCGCCGGTTCTGGTCGCGGGTGAAGCGCGCCGAGTTCAAGTCGCTCTCCGAGTTCGAGATCGAGCTGGCCGACAAGCACGACCCCGAGCGCCATTACGTCGGCCTGCTCCGGCTCGACGGTTTGGGCTGGAAGCTTGTCGAGCTTCACGTGCAAGGCCCGCGCCCGACCGGCACGCTCGCCGACGCCTGGAGCGGGCTCGAGTCCGCCGCCGTCCCGCGGTGAGCGTCGGCTTGTCGTCCCGGCCGAGCCCACCCTTGTCATCCCCGCCGAGCCCCACTCTTGTCATCCCGGCCGAGCCCCCTTGCGAGCGCCGGGACCCAGAGAACTGCCGCCGACGCGCGTGGGGATATCGAGCCTTCGGCGCCCCTCACGCTGGGTCCCGGATCGGCTCCGCGGAAGCGGCCGCTGCGCCGTCCGGGATGACAGCGTGCAGGGAACGAGAGTTGTCGTCCCCACCGAGGCCGCCCGGTTGTCATCCCGGCTCTGCGCGTCAGCGCTTCGCGCGGCCGCTACAGCCGGGATGACAGATGGAAATAGGATGCATGTTGTCATCCCGGCCGAGCCCTCTTGCG
>JBFMEX010000040.1:0-8040 GCA_040752215.1 Pseudomonadota bacterium
GGCGCGCTTCAGCCGCGCGATGTCGGCGGGTGTGAATATGCCGCTTTCGCCGATCACGATGCGGTCCTTTGGCACCAGCGGCGCCAATTCCTCCGTTGTTTCGAGGCGGACGTCGAACGTCTTCAGGTTGCGGTTGTTGATTCCGATCAGACGGCAGTCGAGGCGCAGCGCGCGCGCGAGCTCGTCGGCGTCGTGCACCTCGGCAATCGCATCCATGCCCCAATCGCGCGCGGCGTTGGCTAGACTTGCCGCGGTCTCGTCGTCGACCTCGGCGAGGATGATAAGGATGCAATCGGCGCCCCAGGCGCGCGCCTCGACGACCTGATAGTCGTCGATCATGAAATCCTTCCGCAGCACCGGAAGCCCGCAGGTCGCGCGCGCCGCGCTCAAGTACTCCGGCGCCCCCTGGAAAGACGGTCCATCGGTCAGCACCGACAGGCAGGCGGCGCCGCCGGCCTCGTAGGCGCGGGCGAGCGCCGGCGGATCGAAGTCGGCACGGATCAGGCCTTTCGATGGGCTCGCCTTCTTGATCTCGGCGACGAGCGCAGTCTCGCCGGCCTCGATTCGGCGGCGGATCGCACCGGCGAACGAGCGCACCGGGGGCGCCGAGCGCGCATACTCGGCCATCACGTTCAGCGGCCGCTCGGCCTTGGCCTTCTCGACCTCCGCGCGCTTGTAGCGGGTGATCTTGTCCAGGATGTCGGCCATGGCTTCAGCCGCTCCCTTCTGTATTGGTGATCGCGACGAGATGGCGGAGCGCATCCGCGGCCTTGCCCTCGTCGATCGCGCGCGCCGCGAGGGTGACACCGTCGGCGAGCCTTTCCGCCTTGCCGCCGACGACGAGTGCTGCCGCGGCGTTGAGCAGCACGATGTCGCGGAACGGGCCCGCCTTGCCGGCCAGGAGATCGCGGATCGCCGCCGCGTTGACCGCCGCATCGCCGCCCTTGAGGTCGGCGAGCCGGGCGCGCTTCAAGCCGGCGTCCTCCGGCGTCACATCGAACGCGGTGATCCCGCCATCGCGAAGTGCCGCGACATGAGTGGTGCCGGTCGTGGTGAGTTCGTCGAGGCCGTCGGCGCCGTGCACCACCCACACGTGCTCGGAGCCGAGATTGCGCATCACGTTGGCTAGCGGCTCAAGCCAGCGCCGGTCGAACACGCCGAGGATCTGGCGCTTGACACCCCCCGGATTGCAGAGCGGGCCAAGGAGATTGAAGATCGTGCGAACGCCGAGCTCGGCGCGGATCGGCGCCCACGCCTTCATCGTCGGATGGTGCATCGGCGCCCACATGAATCCGACGCCCGCCTCCCGGATCGCCGCTGCGACCCGCTCCGCCCCGATGTCGAGCTTGACGCCGAGCGCGCCGAGCACGTCGGAGGCGCCGGACAGCGAGGACACCGAGCGGTTGCCGTGCTTGGCGACCTTGAGCCCCGCGCCGGCGGCGACCAGGCTCGCCGCGGTCGAGACGTTGTAGGTTCCGTGGCTGTCGCCGCCGGTGCCGACGATGTCGACCGCGCCGGCCGGGGCCTCGACCCGTGTCATCCGCGCGCGTAGCAGCCGCGCCGCACCTGTGATCTCCGCAACCGTCTCGCCGCGCACGCGCAGCGCCATCAGCACGGCACCCATCTGTACCGGGCTCGCGCCACCCGCCGTCATCAGGTCGAGCGCGTCGTGCATCTCGTCCTCGGCGAGCATCTCGCCGGCGGCGAGCCGGTGAATGATGCGCTTGATGTCGGGCGCGGCCATCGCCTCGGGGCTCCGCTCGGACCTCACGCCGCACTCTTCGGCGGCGGGATGTTCTTGCGCTTGGGCGGAATGCCGGCGATCTCGAGGAAGTTGGCGAGCAGCGCGTGGCCGCACTCCGAGGCGATGCTCTCGGGGTGGAACTGCACCCCGAACACCGGATCGCGTCGATGCTGCAGCCCCATGATGATGCCGTCGCTCGTCTCCGCCGTCACCTCGAGCGCCGCCGGCAGGCTCGAGCGCTCGACGATCAAGGAATGATAGCGCGTCACCTCGAAGCGCGCGGGCAGCCCCTTGAAGATGCCCTTGCCCGTATGGCGCACGCTGGACAGCTTGCCGTGCATCGGCTCGGGCGCGCGGATCACCTTGCCGCCGTAGGCTTGGCCGATCGACTGGTGGCCGAGGCAGACGCCGAGCAGCGGCACCGTGCCGGCCGCCTTGGCGATGAGCTCGAGGCAGATGCCGGCCTCGTTCGGCGTGCACGGGCCGGGCGAGAGCACGATCGCCTTCGGCCGCATGGCGAGCACCTCGTCGGCGGCGATTCTGTCGTTGCGGTGGACGATCGACGTCGCGCCGAGCTCGCCGAGGAAGTGGACGAGATTGTAGGTGAAGCTGTCGTAGTTATCGATGAGGACGAGCATGTGTGTCGGGCCCGGTCTGGAGGGCGGTGTCGCCCTCTCCCCGCTTGCGGGGAGTGGGCCTGGGTGCGGAGCGGCTGGCGGCACTCGCGCGCTGCCGCTCCGCACCCTAACCTTCTCCCCATAGCACGCGCAGGGCGATCGGGGAGGGAGCATGGTTAGCTCTATGGACGGCCGCCCGCGTCGTCAAGCGAGGCCGCGCGGGGTGATGAACCGCTTGAGGCGGCCGGCCGCCGGCTTGATCTCGCTCCAGCGCGAACAATCGAAGGTGATGACGGCGAGCGCTCCGGTCGGGAACTTCATCGCGAGATCGGCAAGCGCCTTGCGGTCGCCATCGCCGGACAGCGACAGCGCCAGCGCATGCAGCCCCGGATTGTGGCCAACGACCATCACCGTCGGTGTCGTGCCGCCGGCCCGGCGCAGCTCGCCGAGCACGGCGTCAGCGCCGGCGAGGTAGAGGTTCTCGTTGGTGAGGACCTCGGGCGGCGGATCGTCGAGCTCGCACAAGAGTAGCGCCAGCGTGGCGCGCGTGCGCACCGCCGCCGAGCACAGCACCAATCCGGGCTTCAGCCCCGAGGCTCCGAGAAAGCTGCCGATTGCGGCCGCCGCGCGTGTGCCGCGCTTGGCGAGCGGCCGGTCGAAATCGTCGAGCCCGGGGTCGTCCCAGCTCGACTTCGCGTGGCGCAGCAGCAATAGCGTCAGCATTGGCCGAGCCTCAGGTGAACGGGCCGCCGTTGCCGGCCTTCGCCTTGGCCCGGCGGCTGCCCCTGGCGGCGAACCGTACCGCCTCCTCCGCCGCGCGCACGATCGCCTTGGCCTTGTTGATGCACTCTTGCTGCTCGTTCTCGGCAATCGAGTCGTGCACGATGCCGGCGCCGGCCTGCACGTGCAGCACGCCATCCTTGACCAGCGCCGTTCTGAGCACGATGCAGGTGTCCATGTCGCCACCCGCGGAGAAGTAGCCGACCGAGCCCGCATAGGGCCCGCGCTTCGATTTCTCCAGCTCGTCGATGATCTCCATCGCTCGCACCTTCGGCGCGCCGGAGACGGTGCCTGCCGGGAAGCCGGCCATCAGCGCATCGACCGCGTCGTGGCGGGGATCGAGACGGCCGACGACGTTCGAGACGATGTGCATGACGTGGCTGTAGCGCTCGATCACGAATTGATCGGTGACTGCAACCGTGCCGATCTCCGAGACCCGGCCGACGTCGTTGCGACCGAGGTCGAGCAGCATCAGGTGCTCGGCGCGCTCCTTGGGATCTCGGAGCAGGGCCTCGGCCAGCGTCTGGTCCTCGGTCTCTGTCTCGCCGCGCCGCGCGGTGCCGGCGATCGGGCGGATCGTCACCTCGCCGTCGCGCGCACGCACCAGGATCTCCGGGCTCGAGCCGACCAGGGCGAAGCCGCCGAAGTCGAGATGGAACAGGAACGGCGACGGGTTGAGGCGGCGCAGCGCGCGATAGAGCGCGAACGGCGCCAGCGAGAAGGGCGCCGAGAACCGCTGCGAGAGCACGACCTGGAAGATGTCGCCGGCAGCGATGTACTCCTTGGCCTTGGCGACCATGGCCAGGAACTCGGCTGGCTTGGTGTTGGAGCGCGGCTCGGGCGCGGCGAGCTTGCGGACGCCCGGCGGCGCGGCAATGTGCGGCAGCGGCGCATCGAGCGCTCTCACCACGTCCTTGAGCCGCATCAGCGCCGCCTTGTAGGCCTGCGCGGCGCTCGCGCGCGGCGTCGGTCGCACCGGGGTCACCACGGTCATCTCGTCCTTCACCGAATCGAAGATGACGACCACCGTCGGCCGGATCAGCACCGCGTCCGGCACGCCGAGCGCATCGGGCTTCACGTGCGGCAATCGCTCGATCAGGCGCACCGTGTCGTAGCCCATGTAGCCGAACACGCCGGCCGCCATCGGCGGCAGGTCGGCGGGGAGATCGAGCGTGCTCTCCGCGATCAGCGCGCGCAGCGAGGCGAGCGTCGGCTCCGGCTCGACCTTGAAGGCGTCCGGCTTGCGCCCCGGCGTGCGGTTGATCTCGGCCCGCTCGCCCTGGGCCCGCCAGACGATGTCGGGCGCCAGCCCGATGATGGAGTAGCGCCCGCGCTGGGCGCCGCCCTCGACGCTTTCGAACAGGAAGCTCATCGCGCCGCCGGCCAGCTTCAGGTAGGCGGAGACGGGCGTCTCGAGATCGGCGACGAGACGCGTCGAGACCACCTGCGGCTTGCCGGCGTCGTAGCGGCGCGCGAAGGCGTCGAGCGATGGCGTCGCCTCGAGGCCCTGCTGTCTCTGCTCGGGGGTGCTCACGCGGCGCGTCCTACGGCTCGTTGCCGGCGCCGGTGAGGCGGCGGAACGCCTCCTCGTTGATGGTGACGCCGAGGCTGCGCTTCAGCGCACCGACATACTCCGACATGACGTCGTCGCGCATCTCCTCACCGAGCTCCTTGGCGAGCGCAGCGGCCTGCTCCTTGGTCGGCTCCGGCGCTTGCTTGATGTCGACGACACGGAACACGATGCGCGATCTGCCGTCCGCGCTGTCGGTGGTGCCGACGCCGCCGGCGGGCAGCGCGAACGCCTGTGCGATCGCCGGCTTGGTCAGCCCCTCGGGCACGGTGGCGCGGGTCACCGGGAGCGTGGTGACGAGCTTGCCTGTGGCCTCTTCGGCGATCTTGGCCATCGGCTCGCCCTTGCGCACGCGCGCGGCGAAGCCGCTCGCCGCCTCGTTGAGCTGCCGGCGCCGCTCGTTCTCGGTCCACAGCGCCTTGACAGCGTCTTTTACCTCCTCGAACGGCTTCTGCTTCGGTGCCGTGACGGCGAGCACGTCGACCCAGGCGGCGCCGCCGTCGCCGAGCTCGATCGGCGCCTGCTCGAGGCCGACCGCGCCGGCGAAGCCGGAGGCGACGATCGATGCCGCGTGCGGGCTGTCCAGCCCCGTCTTGCCGTCGGGCGTCTTGTTGTCCTGGTCGACCGCCTCGATCTCGATGTAGTCGAGCCCGAGGCCCTTGCCGATCTCGGCCAGTGGACGCCCCGCCGCCCGGCCGTCGTCGACCTCGTCGTGGCGTTTCTGCATCTCGGCGAGCGCCCGCTCGCGCGCCAGCTTGTCGCGCACTTGGTCCTTCACGTCGGCAAACGAGCGCGTGACGCCCGGCTCGATCGCGGTGACGCGCAGCAGCACGGTCGCGAACCGGCCTTCGATCACCGGCGAGACGTTGTCCTTCTCGAGTGAGAACGCGGCGTCGGCGATCTTGGGATCGATCATCTGTCGTTTCTGTAGCAGGCCGAGGTCGATGTCGGTCTCCTTGGCGCCGGCCTCCTTGGCGGCGTCGGCGAAGCTCTGCCCGCCCTCGATCGCCTTGCGCGCAGCTTCCGCGGCGGCCTTGTCCGCGAAAGCGACCTGCTGCACGCGCCGCTTCTCGGGTGTGTCGTAGCTGTCCTTCTCCTGCTCGTAGGCCGCCCTGATCTCCGCCTCCGGCACCTCGATCGCCTTGGACAGCTGGCCAATGTCGAGGATCAGCGCCGCGAGCTTGCGCAGCTCGGGCGTCATGAACTGCGCCTTGCCCTGCTCGTAGGTCGCTTTCAATTTCTCCTCGTCCGGCTCGCTGAGCTTGACCAGTTTGTCCGCATCGAGCGTCACATGCTCGATGGTGCGCGTCTCCTCGCGGTAGGCGTGCTGCACGTCGACGACCGCCTTCGGCACCACGATCGCCGTCTCCAGCGCGCCGGTGATCTGCTCGCGCAGGTCGTCCTTGCGCCGGAGCGCGATCAGGCCGCGCTCGCTGACACCGAGCTGCTGCATGACGTTTTCGAGCTTGGCGCGCGAGAACTTGCCGTCGGGGCCCTTGAAGGCGGCGTCGCGCTGCAGGCTCTCGGCAACAGCCTTTTCGGAGAGCGCAAGGTCGAGCTTGGCGGCGTGGTTCTCGACCGCGGCCGATCCGACCAGCTGGGTCAGCACGCGGGTGTCGAGGCCGAGCGAGCGGGCCTGCTCGGGCGTCAGCCGCCGTCCGGCCTGGTAGGAGATGGCGTTGAGCTGCTGCTGGTAGCTCTGCTGGAACTCCTCCGGCGTGATCTTCACGTCGCCGACGGTCGCCAGCGCGCCGCGGCCGTAGCCGGTGAACACGTCGGCGACGCCCCACACGGCGAAGCTCAGGATCAGGACCGACAGCAGGGCCTTCGCCACCCATCCGGTGGCACCGCGTCTCAGGGCGTCAAGCATCGTCTGACCGTGGTCCCGTCCAGGTTGCGGGGGCGAACGCTGGCGGGGCCGGGCCGGCCGCACCAATTCGCCGCATTGGGAAAATCGTCGTTATGCCGTCAAAGACGGTGGCTTCGGGGTGATATGAAGCGCAGCCGGACCTCGAAAGCAAGTGCACTCGCTGATCCACGAGGCGCCGCGGCGCCGGCCGGCCGCAACCGGAGGAGAACCACGCCATGACGTCCTCGAGCCCGTCTCGCCGCCCCCTCGTCGCCGGCAACTGGAAGATGAATGGCCTCGTTGCCGGCCTGGCCGAGGCGCAAGCCGTGGCCGATCACGTCGCCAGCCCCGATTTCAAGGCCGCGGTGGACGTCATGATCTGCCCGCCGGCGACCCTGGTGATGGCGCTCGCCAAGGTGGCGGGCGGGGGCGCGCTGAAAGTCGGTGGTCAGGATTGCCACACTGCCGTGTCCGGGGCCCACACCGGCGACATCTCCGCCGAGATGCTGAAGGACGCCGGCGCGACGGCGGTGATTCTCGGCCACTCGGAGCGGCGCACAGATCATGGCGAGCTCGACCGGATCGTGAGGGCGAAGGCCGAGGCGGCCCATCGCGCCGGCCTCGTCGCGATCGTGTGCATCGGCGAGACCGCCGGCGAGCGCAAGTCCGCGTTGACCCTTCAAGTCGTCGCCCGCCAGCTCGCCGGCTCGCTGCCCGACAAGGCGACCGCTGCCAATACCGTCGTCGCCTACGAGCCGGTGTGGGCGATCGGCACCGGGCTGACGCCGACCCCGGCCGACGTCGCCGAGGTGCATGCGGCGATCCGCGCCGCGCTCGAGGCGCGCTTCGGCGACGAGGGCCGCGGCATGCGCATCCTCTACGGCGGATCGGTGAAGCCGCAGAACGCGCGCGAGCTGATGAGCGTCGCCAACGTCGACGGTGCGCTGGTGGGCGGCGCCAGCCTCAAGGCGAGCGACTTCCTCGGCATCGTCGCCGCCTACGTATAGGGTTGCGCGGGCGTCGTGCGCGGTTGTCTGTGATCCGCTGGCCACCGATCGATCGGCCTCATTGCGGTCGCGCTCGCGCGCCAGCATAATGGTGCGTCGCAACCCGAAACCGCACGCGAACGGACTCTGATTTGGAACGTCGATCGAAAGCTCGCCGGGCGCTGGTGGCGCTGGCCGCCGCGACGGTGCTCGACGCCGGGGCGAGCGCGCGCGGGGAGCCGCTGCAACCCGAGGCCTGCGATTCGCTCAAGGCCGAGCAGTCGCGGCTGGAGGGCCTCGGCGTAGGCCAGGACCTGCGCCGCGGCCCGGAGCAAGCGCAGAGGAGCCTTACGCCGGCCCGGCTGAAGGAGGTCGAGCGCCTCATCACCGTTATCGAGCAGATCCAGTTCCGCTGTCCGCGACCGCCGCCGGCTGCGCCGGCCGAGGCCAAGGCGGGTACGCCCGGCGCCAAGAGCGCCGGCTCCACCGGCGAG
>JBFMEX010000041.1:0-8490 GCA_040752215.1 Pseudomonadota bacterium
GGGGGCGGCGGCGGGGGGCGCCCCACTGCGGGGGGGGGGGGGGGGGTCCTGGCGCCGCCCGCGCCGCTGTTCTGGGTTGCGTGAATGTTGGTTTCGACTCGGCACTCAGGATGAGAGCGGCCAATTCCGCCTGACTCATCGTTTGGCAGGTCGATACCGACTGGGCCTGCCGGGGCGGGCGGCCGCGGGGCAGCGCGGGGACGCCCGAAAGGGTGCAAATCACCCATACCCGATACGCTGCGCCGCACTGGTTAACAATTGGTTAACGGCGCCCGGCGCGAGCCCGCCCGCGCACCCTTGACCGCAACCGGCGCCCTCACGCAATAAGGCAGTCGAGGCGCCGCCAGGCGGCGCGAGGCGAGGCGGATTGGACGAGCCATGGCAGGTCATTCCCAGTTCAAGAACATCATGCACCGCAAGGGCAAGCAGGACGCGGCCCGCGCCAAGCTGTTCGCCAAGCTCGCCCGCGAAATCACTGTCGCCGCCAAGATGGGCACGCCCGATCCGGCGATGAACCCGCGCCTCAGGCTCGCGATCCAGGAGGCGCGCGCCGAGAACATGCCGAAGGACAACATCGAGCGCGCGATCAAGAAGGCGCAAGGCGGCGACACCGAGAGCTACGAGGCGATTCGTTACGAGGGCTATGCGCCGGGTGGCGTCGCGGTGATCGTCGAGGCTTTGACCGACAACCGCAATCGCACCGGCGGTGCAGTCCGGGCGGCTTTCTCCAAGTACGGCGGCAATCTCGGCGCCACCGGCGCCGTCGCGCACATGTTCAGCCGCGTCGGAGAGATCGTCTACAAGGCGAGCGCCGGCTCGTCCGACAAGGTGCTGGAGGCGGCGATCGAGGCCGGCGCCGACGACGTCGTCTCCGACGCGAGCGGGCATCTCGTGACCTGCGCCTTCGAGAGCCTCGGCACCGTCGCCGCCGCGCTCGAGGAGGCGCTTGGAGCGGCCGAGAGTGTGAAGGCGCTGTGGAAGCCGAAGCTGACGACCGAGGTCGGCGAGGCGGACGCCGAGGCGATCCTGAAGCTCGTCGGCGCGCTCGAGGACGACGACGACGTGCAGAGCGTCTATGCCAACTTCGAGGTCTCGGAAGAGGTCATGCGCAAGCTGACGGCCGCCTGAACGGTGCGGCGAATAGTTCGAATGGTATCGAGTTTCTGAGCAATTCCCTAACAGGGCACCGTCTAGACTGGCGTCAGGTCATCAGATGCCGGGAGGCGGCTGTGCAACTCGAATCCCCCACCCTCGAGGCCTATACGAGGAACCTGCGGCGCATCTATTGGATCGAGTTCATCGAGCGCGAGCTCGACAGGCGCTTCCTCGAGCAGCAGCGCCAGCGCGCCGAGCAGGCGGCCGCGGCGAACGAGGACACCGCTCGTCCGGCGGTTTCGCCCGTCGCGGGCTGACGGCACGGAGTACAGGGCTCATCGCCGGGCGCATGGCCGGTCCCGCGAATCACCGGCTGTGATAAGAAACCGTCCCCATGAGGGGACAATCGCCGATCCGCATCATCGGTATCGACCCGGGACTGAGGCGCACCGGCTGGGGCGTCATCGAGAGTGATGGCGTCCGCCTGTCGTATGTCGCCTCGGGTCACGTCACGTCGCGCGTCGACGAGAGGCTGGCCTACCGCCTGCGTGAGATCTACGAGGGGATTTGCGGCGTCATCGCCGCTCACAAGCCGCGCGAGGCTGCGGTCGAGGAGACCTTCGTCAACGACAACGCGAAGGCGACGCTGAAGCTCGGCCAGGCCCGCGGCATGGCGATGCTGGCTCCGGCGATGAAGGGGCTCGTCGTCGCCGAGTATTCACCGAACCTGGTCAAGAAGAGCGTCGTCGGCGCCGGTCACGCCGAGAAGCACCAGATCCAGGCGATGATCGGCTTCCTGCTGCCGAAGGCGCGGTTCGATAGCCCCGACGAGGCCGATGCGCTGGCGATCGCGATCTGTCATGCCAATCACCGCGCCAGTGCCGGCCTCACCGCCGCGCTCGCGGCTGGCCGCCGAGGAGGGTGAGATGATCGGTGTGCTCCGCGGCGCGACGCATCCCTCCCCCCTGGTGGGGGAGGCCAGGAGGGGGGGATGGCAGGACAGCCGCCGATCACGATGCCGCGCATCGACCTCTCGCATTGCGCATCGGCTCGGTGTGCGCCACGCTTGCCTGCTCGCGGCGTCGCCCCGGCGCAGGCCGGGGCCCGGACAGGCTCCTGTGGTGGGCGACGACCGCCGTGGACGGATCCCGGCCTGTTCCGCCATGTGCGCAGCCGCGCACTGGCGCGCCGGGATGACGCAAGGTCGAGTAATCGGTGCGCCCAACGACCGTCGGGATTCCCCCACCCTTGGGACACGCCCGAGGGCAGGCCCCCGACCCCTCCTCACGAGGGGGAGGGGAGAAGCGGCTGCTAGGGGCGCACCGCAATGATCGGCAAGCTCAAGGGCACGGTGGATGCGATCGGCGAGAGCTTCCTCATCGTCGACGTCGGCGGTGTCGGCTACGAGGTGCAGGCTTCCGCCCGCATGCTGCGCAATCTCAAAGTCGGCGATACGGTGACGCTGACCATCGACACCCACGTGCGCGAGGACGCGATCCGCCTGTTCGGCTTCCAGAGCGAGGTCGAGCGAAGCTGGTTCCGCACGCTCCAGAACGTGCAGGGCGTCGGCGCAAAGGTTGCGCTCGGCGTGCTCGGGGCATTGTCCCCGCAGGATCTCGCCAACGCCATCGCGCTCGGTAGCTGGGCCGCCGTCGAGCAGGCGCCGGGCGTCGGCAAGAAGCTCGCCCAGAGGATCGTCGCCGAGCTGAAGGACAAGGCGCCGGCATTGTCGATCGCCGGTCTCAACGTGCCGGCCGCCGCCGGCGGCACCTCGCCGCCCGCGGCGCCGCCCGAAGGCAACGCCGCCGCCGAGGCGATCTCCGCGCTGACCAACCTCGGCTACAATCCCGCCCAGGCCGCGGGTGCGGTCGCCGTGGCCGCCAAGGAGCTGGGCGCGAGCGCCGACACCGCCAAGCTGATCCGCCGTGGCTTGAAGGAGTTGGCCCGGTGACCGCGGGCGACGATCGCACCGGCGTCTCGCCCACGCAGCGCGCCCTGTGGACGTTTCTCGGCTACACGCTCGTCGGCCCGTTCCTCGCCGCGCTCGCGATCGCCGCGGCCATGATCCTCGCCCCGGCGCTGCGGCTTGCGCCGCTGCTGCCCGACGGCTTGCCCGCGGTTGGTGCCGCGGCGCTCGCAGCCTTCGTCTGGTCGGCGATCCCCGCGGCGCTGACGGCGCTCGCGCTGCTGCCGTCCGTGATCAGGCGCGGCTCGACCAGCGCGCCGATGACCGCGGCGGCAGGCGTCGTCGCGTTTGCCGCGGCGACCGTGCTGTTTCCGATTTCCTACCCGACCTTGTTGACGATGCTTGCGCTGCTCGCGGGCCTCGTTGCGCTTGCCGTCCGCTCAGTCTTGCTCAGCACTGGAATCCTGCAGATCTGAGGCCCTCCCGCCCTTGACGCGGGGCCCGAACAGGGCCACGAGCAGACCATGACCGATCGCCTCGTGACAGGAGCCAAGCGGGAGACCGACGCCTTCGAGGCGACGGTGAGGCCGCAGTTGCTCGCCGAGTTCATCGGCCAGGAGCAGGCGCGGGCCAACCTCAGGGTGTTCATCGAGGCGGCCAAGGCGCGCGGCGAGGCGCTCGATCACGTGCTGTTCGCCGGCCCGCCCGGCCTCGGCAAGACCACGCTCGCCCAGATCATGGCCAAGGAACTCGGCGTCGGCTTCCGCGCCACCTCGGGGCCGGTCATCTCCAAGGCCGGCGACCTCGCCGCGCTTCTGACCAACCTCGAGGATCGCGACGTCCTGTTCATCGACGAGATCCACCGGCTCAATCCGGCGGTCGAGGAGATCCTCTATCCGGCGATGGAGGACTTCCAGCTCGACCTGATCATCGGCGAGGGGCCGGCGGCGCGCTCGGTCCGGATCGATCTGGCCAAGTTCACGCTCGTCGGTGCCACCACGCGCGCCGGCCTCCTGACCACGCCGTTGCGCGACCGCTTCGGCATTCCCGTGCGGCTCAACTTCTACACCGTCGAGGAGCTGGAGCAGGTGGTGGCGCGCGGTGCCCGCGTGCTCGGCGCGCCGATGCGCCCCGACGGCGCGCGCGAGATCGCCCGGCGCGCGCGCGGCACCCCGCGCATCGCCGGCCGCCTGTTGCGACGCGTGCGCGACTTCGCCGCCGTCGAGGGCGCGAGCGCCATCAGCGCCGAGGTCGCCGACCGCGCGCTCGGCCAGCTCGAGGTCGACAACGCGGGCCTCGATGCGCTCGACCATCGCTACCTCGGCTGCATCGCCCGGAACTACGACGGCGGCCCCGTCGGCATCGAGACGCTGGCCGCGGCGCTGTCCGAGCCGCGCGACGCGCTCGAGGAGATCGTCGAGCCGTATCTCCTGCAACAGGGCTTCATCGGCCGCACGCCGCGGGGTCGCGTGCTGACGCTGAAGGCCTACCGCCATCTCGGCCTCTCAGGCCCCGCGCGCGCCTCGGCTCCCGAGCTGCCGCTCTACGAGGACGAGGACGAGGACGGCGGCCGCGCCGGCACCGGCTGATCCGGATGCCACGGCGGGCTGTGGATGCGACCAATTGCTGGCTTGGCGTTCATACTTCCGCGGCAAGCATCGGCTATCGCTGCCGACCTCGTGGCAGATCGATGGGGAGGGACCGGCCCTTGCTCTCGCGCAGGCAGCTGCTCAAAGGCTTCACCGCGTTCGGCGCCGGCGGCGCCGGCTTCGGCGGCTATGCCGTCGCCGAACCGTGGCGGCTCCAGGTCACGCGCTATCGCATCGCGCCGAGTGCCTGGCCGGCCGGCCTCTCGCTCAGGCTCGCCGTGCTCGCCGACCTGCACGTCTGCGATCCGTGGATGGGGCTTGGCCGGCTCGAGGCGATCGTCGCGCGCACCAACGCGCTCGGGGCCGACGCCGTGCTGCTGCTCGGCGACTACATCGCCGGCGACGGCATGAGCCGGGTCTCGGAGCCGGTCCCGCTCGCGGCGTGGACCAAGGTTCTTGCCGGTCTCGAGGCGCCGCTCGGCACGCATGCGGTGCTCGGCAACCACGACTGGTGGGACGACGCCGACGCCCAGCACCGCCGCCAGGGCCCGACCCGCGTCGGCCGCGCACTGGAGGCCGCCGGCATCCCCGTCTACGACAACGCGTCGTGCCGGCTCGCCAAGCACGGCCAGCCGTTCTGGCTTGCCGGCCTCGGCAGCCAGTGGGCGCTCTACCCGCGTCACGGCAGCTGGCGGCGCACGCTACGCATTCCCTATGAAGGCGTCGACGACCTCGGCGGCACGCTTGCGGCGATCGGCGACGACGCGCCGATTGTCCTGATGGCACACGAGCCGGACATCTTCGCCCACGTGCCGGACCGCGTCGCGCTGACGCTCTCCGGCCACACCCACGGCGGTCAGGTCCAGCTGATGGGCTATGCGCCGATCGTCCCCTCGCGCTATGGACGGCGCTACGCCTACGGCCACATCGAGGAGGGAGAGAGAAGCCTCGTCGTTTCCGGCGGCCTCGGCTGCAGCGGCGTTCCCGTTCGCTTCGGGCGCCCGCCGGAGATCGTGGTGGTGGAGATCGGATCGGCATCCGTATGAGTAGCAGTGACTGGCCCGATATCGCTGGCCGCATCGTCGAGGACGCCACGGGGCTGCACCACGTGCTGCCGGTGCGCGTCTACTTCGAGGACACAGATGCCGGCGGCGTCGCGTACCACGCCAGCTACGTGCGCTGGGCCGAGCGCGGGCGCACCGATTTCCTGCGCCTGCTCGGCACCGACGCGCGGCGCCTGATCGACGGCACCGACAGCCACGAGCCGGCGGCATTCGTCGTCCGGCGCATGAATTGCGACTTCCTGCGCCCGGCGCGGATGGACGACCTGCTCGAGGTCGTGACGCGGGTCAAGGAGCTCGGCGGCGCCAGCGTCACGCTGCTGCAGGCCGTGAGATCCGCCGGCCGCACCGTATTCGAGGCCGAGGTGACGGTGGTGCTCGTCGCCGTCTCGGGCAAGCCGCTGCGCCTCTCGCATGCGATCCGGGAAGCGTTCGAGCGCGGCCAGCGGGCCTTGCCGCCCGCCTGAGCCGAAGCCCCGGGGTGGACAATGCCCGGCCGCAAGCGGATGATCCCGGGGCACGCAACTCCGGGGGGAGCGCGATGACGACCGAGAAGGACCAGACCGGCCTCGATCTCGACATCAAGGACGCGATCGAGGGCCACGAGCGATTCCGCGCCGCCTTCGAGCGCGACAAAGCATTCTTCAAGAGCCTCGCCACCAAGAAGCAGAAACCACGCCTTCTCTGGATCGGCTGCTCCGACAGCCGGGTGGTGCCGGCGCAGATCACCAACGCCGATCCCGGGGAGCTGTTCGAGGTTCGCAACGTCGCCAACTCGGTGCCGCCCGCCGGCATGGACGACACCTCCGTCGGCGCGGCGATCGAGTATGCGGTCGGCCATCTCGGCATCGACGACATCGTCGTGTGCGGCCACACCGGCTGCGGCGGCATCAACGCGCTCGCCGAGCCGATCCCGCCCGACCGCGAGGCGCACCTGGGTCGCTGGGTGGAGCTGACCCGGCCCGCGCATCGGCTGATCGCTGCCGCCGGCGTCGCCGAGGTCGACCGTCACGTCGAGACCGTCAAGGCGCACGTTCAGTTCCAGATCGACAATCTTCTCACCTACGAGATCGTGCGCGAGGCGGTTGCCGCCGGCCGGCTTGGCCTGCACGGCTGGCTGTACGTGATGGAGGAGGGCGTGATCCTCGCCTACGATCCGGCCGATGGCCACTGGCGCGACCTCGTCGATATGGTCAGGGGAGAGGTGGCCCAGGATGGACAACCGAGTTGATTCGCGACGTGGTATCTGCAGTCTTGCGAGACGGTAGATAACCCGTGACGTGCTCTCGGAGCTACCGCGCGCCTCCATCGTGCCGCTCTCTACACTTTCAGTTGTTGAGCGACCGCACGCCCCGCTCGTCGCTGAACGCTGCTCGATTTGAGCCCGAATCTGGGGATAGTCTGCACCATAGGGGGCGCACAGGAGCCCTTGTTTGGTCATATTGCGCGGCAACATGCCCGAGCGTGCCGCGGTGCGGGCGAATGCTTTGTGCTCTGTCGGTGCATTTCGGCCGCGAGACGGGGCGCGGCACGGCGAGGGGCGGCGTCACCGCCAGCGGGGCCTTCTGCGGAAAATGAGATGAATCCGGCCGATATCATACAATCGACTTTGGAGGGCGCGGGTGGCGATGGCTTCTCCTTCCTCGGGCTTTTTCTCCAGGCGCACATCGTCGTCAAGGTGGTGATGATCGGCTTGATGCTCGCCTCCGTCTGGTCGTGGGCGATCATCGTCGAGAAGCTGTTCTCGTTCCGCCGCGCGCGCGTCGAATCGGAGCGGTTCGAGCAGATGTTCTGGTCGGGCCAGTCGCTCGACGAACTCTACACCGGGCTCGCGCGCGGTCCGGCGATCACCATGGCGGCGCTGTTCGTCGCCGCGATGCGCGAATGGAAGCGCTCGGTCGAGGGCAACATCCGAGCCCTCGGCGGCATCCAGCTGCGCGTCGAGAAGGTGATGGACGTCACCATCAGCCGCGAGATGGAGCGCCTCGAGCGCCGCCTGCTGTTCCTCGCCACCGTCGGCTCGACGGCGCCGTTCATCGGCCTGTTCGGGACCGTGTGGGGCATCATGACCAGCTTCCAGGCGATCGCGGTATCGAAGAACACCAACCTCGCGGTCGTGGCGCCGGGCATCGCCGAAGCCTTGTTCGCCACCGCGCTCGGCCTGCTGGCGGCCATTCCCGCCGTGATCTTCTACAACAAGTTCTCGGCCGACTCCGCGCGCATCGCCCAGCGGCTCGAGGCCTTCGCCGACGAGTTCGCCGCGATCGTATCGCGCCAGATCGACGTCAGGACCTGAGCGGGGCCAAGCCGTGGGAGCGAGCCTCAAGACCAACCAGATGAGCGGCGGGCGGCGCGGACGCAAGCGCCGCCATGCGCCGATGAGCGAGATCAACGTGACGCCGTTCGTCGACGTCATGCTGGTGCTGCTGATCATCTTCATGGTCGCCGCCCCGCTGCTCTTGTCCGGCCTGCCCGTCGAGCTGCCCGCCGCCAAGGGCAAGTCGCTCAATCCGGACAAAGACCTGCTGACGGTCACCGTCGACCGCGAGGGCAAGATCTTCATCGGCACGGCCGAGCAGCCGATCGAGGTCGCCGAGCTGGTCGCCAAGATCAAGGCGATGGCCAAGAACGGGCTCGAGGAGAACATCCTGTTCCGCGGCGACCGCACCGTCGCCTACGGACGCGTCGCCGAGGTGATGGGTGCCGTGCACGACGGCGGCTTCACCAAGTTCAAGTTCGTCTATGGTCCGGAGGAGATCGCCACAGGTCCGGCCAAGGGCAAGTGACGCCGATCCGGGCAATGGTGGGGCCGACCCCGACACCGGCCGCGCGTGGCGAC
>JBFMEX010000042.1:0-9344 GCA_040752215.1 Pseudomonadota bacterium
CCCACGGCTTGGTCGAGGCCTATCGCGCCGTGCCGGCGCACGGCCGCGACAGCGGGCAGACCGCCGCCGAAAAGGAAGGCGAGCGCGATCTCGCTCGGCTCGGCGACGAGCTGAGGTCGGCCGAGGCCGAGGTGGCACGGCTCACGGAGGCCGCCGCCAACACGGCCAGCGCGCCCGACAAGGTGAGGACAGCGATTGCGTCGAGCGATCCGCTCGCCGCCGAGCTCGCCCGAACCAAGACGGCGCGGGAGGAGGCCGAGGCCAAGCTGGCGAACGCGCGCGCGCTGGTCCGCAGCGGGCGCGCGGAAATGCTCGCCGAGGTGCAGGCCATTCCGATCGTGCGCGCGCTCGTCGAGCAGCGCGTGCGGCTCGAGCGCCAGATCCACGAGCTGTCCGCGACCTTGCTGCCGGCGCATCCGCGCATGCGCCAGCTCAGCGCCGACCTGAAGGGGCTGAAGCAGCAGATCGAGGCCGAGGCCGGTGCGGTGGTGGACGCACTCGCCAAGGACGCGAAGGCGGCGGGCGAGCGCGAGGACAAGGCCCGCAAGGGGCTTGAGGCGGCGCAGGCGAAAGTCGTCCAGGACGGGCGCGACTCCGGCCTCGCCAAGCAGATCGAAGCCTCGCTTGCGGCCAAGCGGGCCGAGGTCGAGCGGCTCGAGAACGAGATCGCGGCGGCGCGCAAGCTGGCGACGAGCCGTGCGGCGCCCGTCGCCGGGGTCCGCATTGTCACCAGCGCCATAAAGCCGCGCACGCCGATCTCGCCCCGCAAGGGGCCGTACACCGCGCTGATCGCCGTGGCGGTGCTCCTGCTCGGCCTCGCATTCGCGATCACGCGAGCGGTGCTCGGCGGTGTGCGTGCCGAGGCGAGCGGGCTTCGCCGGCCGAGCCGGGGCGAGGCGGCACAGAGCGAGGCGGGCGAGCGCCTCAGACAGGAGCCGACGCTGCCGGTGGCGGCCGCGGCGGGGGGCAAACGGGCATCGCCGGAGACGACCGATGCGGCGGCGGCGCAGTCGTCGCCGACGCGCGACGCCATCGCGCCGGCGGCCGGGCCGGTCGAGCAGGTCGTGCGCTCGGCCGACGAGCTCGCCGAGCTGCTGCTCGGACAGGCCGCGGCCGGCAAGGGGTTTCGCACGCTGGTGACGGGCACCGCGCTGTCGGTGGTCGCCGCCGATCAGGCGCTGGCGCTGGCTGAGGCGATGTCGACGGCGGGCGCCGGGGTGCTGGTGGTCGACTGGGCCGCCGACGGGGACGGTCTCGCAAAGTCGCTCGGCTGGAGCGAGCAGGCGGGCCTCGCCGAGCTGATCGACGGCTCGGCAACTTTCGAGCGTGCGATCCGCTGTGTGCCGGGTTCGCGCGTGCATGCACTGGTCGCCGGCAGCGATCTGCCCGCCTACCCGGGTGCGATCGACACCGACCGGTTGAACCTGGTGCTCGATGCGCTGGACGACGTCTACGATCAGATCGTCGTCACCGGACGGCACGGCGAGGCACGGATGCTGTTCGAGGCGATCGAGGGGCGTTTCGATGCCGGGGTGACGGTCGGCCCGGCGCGGCGCGCGGAGCCGCGCAAGCGGGAGGCGCGCACGTTCCTCGGTTTCGATGTCGAGGGGCTGCTGGTCGTGCACCTCGAGACGGGGGCCGTCAATTCCAATCCGGTCGCGCGGCTCGCCCGCAACCGGGTCCCGGAGCGGGTCTCGGCGTGATTGGCTCGTCCTCTCGGTGCGGCGCGCCGCTTGCCGGCGCGCAACCGATCGGGCGGGCTCAGGAATCCGGGCGTGCCATCCAGCGGATCAGCAGGCCGGCCGGCACCACCCAGGCGAGCCCGGCGACGGCGTAGTAGACCAGCTCGACGAGCGGGCCGGCGCGCACCTGCAGCACCACTGCGGCCAGCATCGCGGCGAGCGCGTAGAGCACGAGGAATGCGAGCAGCAGGATGGTGCCGACGAGCTTGCGGGTGCGGGTGGTCATGATGCGCAGCTCCAGGACGGTCGGGTGGCGCTGCGCCGCCACGGGCGGTGGCCGGGCGGCCGGCGTCGCCGGTTGATAGCATGGACCGGACGGCGGACGGTGCGACCCGGTGGCGCTCGCCGGCGCCTTCCGGCTGCATTGCCTCGGCCGGGCGGACTACCTATCAAGGGCGCCGGGACGATGGCGAGGAGCGTGGTGATGGCCGAGGCGACGGCGAGGATCGGTGGACCGCGGGCCGCAGGCCGGGGCGATCGGCTGGTGCGCGCCTGGCTGCTCGCGGTCGCTGTGCTGGTGATCGCCATGATCGTCGTCGGCGGCGCCACGCGGCTGACCGACAGCGGCCTCTCGATCACCGAATGGCAGCCGATCATCGGCGCGATCCCGCCGCTATCGGACCACGACTGGCAGATCGCGTTCGACAAGTACCGCAAGATCCCCGAGTACCATCAGGTCAACAAGGGGATGTCGCTCGGCGCGTTCAAGGTCATCTACTGGTGGGAGTGGAGCCACCGCCTGCTCGGTCGCCTGATCGGAGTCGCATTTGCGCTGCCACTCCTGGCGCTGTGGCTGATGGGGGCGATCCGCCCCGGCTACGGTCCGAAGCTGGTCGGCGTGCTGGCCCTCGGCGGCCTGCAGGGGCTCATCGGCTGGTACATGGTGCAGTCGGGGCTCGTGGACCGGGTCGACGTCAGCCACTACCGGCTTGCGCTGCATCTTTTCACCGCGTTCGTGATCCTCGCCCTGCTGGTGTGGCTGGCGCTCGATCATGCGCCCGCCGAGCGCCGCGTGCGGCTCGCCACCCTGACCTCGGGTCAGCAGTGGATAGCGGGTCTGCTCGTGGCGCTGGTGCTGGCGCAAGTGGTGCTCGGGGCGCTGGTCGCCGGGCTGAAGGCGGGCCTCACCTACAACACCTGGCCGCTGATGGACGGGCGACTGATTCCGGAAGGGCTCGGCACGCTCACGCCCTGGTATGTGAACTTGCTCGAGAACATCACCACGGTGCAGTTCGATCACCGCATGATGGCCTATGCGCTGGTGCTGCTGGCGCTCGCTCACGCCGTCGCCCTGACGCGCACGGCCGACGACGAGCGGGTCGTGCGAAGCGCGTGGCTGCTGGCGATCGCAATTCTGGGGCAGGCCGCGCTCGGCATCTGGACCTTGCTCGCCAGCGTGCCGATCTCGCTCGGCATCGCGCACCAGGGTGTGGCAGCGCTGGTGCTGGTGGCGGCGGTCGTGCATCTCCACCGGATGCGCCGCGCGCGCGGCCCGTGAGCGAGAGGCTCGAGGATGTCGTGAACGGGCTCGTCCCGACCAGCCCGCTCCGTTTCAGCCGTCCAGGCCGAGCATCAGGCGGATGTTCTGCACCGCCGCGCCGGAGGCGCCCTTGCCGAGATTGTCGAGGCGGGCGACGAGAACGGCGTGGGCGTGCGCCTCGTTGCCGAGCACGTAGAGCTGCAACTGGTCGGTGCCATTGAGGGCGAGCGCGTCGAGGCGCGTGACCTTCGCCGCTGCCTCCGGCACGACGCTCACCAGCGCAGATTCCCGATAGTGCGCAGCGAGCGCAGCCTCGAGATCGGCGAGGCGTGGCCGGCCGGGCAGAGCGTCGAGGTGCAGCGGGATCGAGACCAGCATGCCTTGACGGAAATTGCCGACCGACGGCACGAAGATCGGCCGCCGTGAGAGCCCGCTGTACGTCATCAGCTCGGGCACATGCTTGTGCTCGAGGCCGAGCGCATAAAGCTCGAAGGCGGGCGCGGTGCGGGAAACCTCGTAGCTCTCGATCATGCTCCTGCCGCCGCCGGAATAGCCCGACACCGCGTTGACCGCGATGGGATAGTCTGCGGGGACGAGGCCGGCCTCGACCAGCGGGCGCAGCAGCGCGATGGCGCCTGTCGGATAGCAGCCCGGATTGGCGACGCGCCGCGCGGAGCGGATGCGATCGGCTTGGCCCGCATCGAGCTCGGGGAAGCCATAGACCCAGCCCTCGGCAACGCGATGCGCGGTCGAGGCATCGACGATGCGCGGCGCCGCGGCGCCGAGCGCGTCGGCCAAAGCGACCGCCTCCCTGGCGGCGTCGTCCGGCAGGCACAGCACGACGAGATCGACCTCGGCCATCAGCGCCTTTCGCGCGGCCGGGTCCTTGCGCTTGTCGGCGGCGATGCTGGCAACTGTCACGTCCGGCACGCGCGCCAAGCGCTCGCGGATCTCGAGCCCGGTGGTGCCGGCCTCGCCGTCGATGAAGATCCGCCTTGCACGTGTATCGGCCATCGCAATTCTTCCGCGCCTCGGGGGTGGCCGGTTTAGGGCGTGCGCGGCTCGGGTGTCAACGCGGCGCCGACGGTCAAAGCCCCAGGCGGTGCTTGACGCCCTGCCACAGCGTCTCCGAGCAGCCGAAGTTGAACGCTTGGCAGGTCACCTCGTGCGAGCCACGGTAGATCATGTCGAGCGCGACCCAGACGATGACGAGGAGTCCGAGCCAGGAGATCCAGGGATACCTGACCAGCAGCTTGGCTATGAAGGCCGAGGCGACCGCCATCAGCACGATGGCGATGCCGAGGCCGATGACCAGCACCAGTGGCTCGCCCTTGGCGGCGCCAGCCACGGCGAGCACGTTGTCGAGCGACATCGACACGTCGGCGGCGGTGATCTGCATCACCGCGCCCCAGAAGCCAAGCTCCTTGCCGGCGATTGCGGGGGCCGACGAGGTGCCCTCGATCTCCTCCATGGTCGGCCCGTGGCCGTCGACGATGCCGCGATACATCTTCCAGCACACCCAGGCGAGCAGCAGACCGCCGGCGAGTGTGAGGCCAACGATGGCCAGGATCTGCGTCGTGACGGCTGCGAACAGGATGCGCAGGACAACCGCTGCGGAGATGCCCCAGAAGATCACCTTGGCGCGCATCTCCGGCTTGACGCGCGAGGCGGCCATTCCGACCACGATCGCGTTGTCGCCGGCGAGCGTGATGTCGATCAGGATGATGTTGATCATCGCGAGCCAGTTGGCGCGGTACCAGTCGAGCGAAAGAAGGTGCCCGAACTCGACCGCCATGGCATACGCGAACTTGCCCGGGTCGATCGCCAACAGCTCGATCATCGATGCCTCTCCCGCGCCGTGTCGCCGGCCGCTTCGTCGTTGCCGCCGGCGCAGCGTGGGGCTGCACCGTGCCCACCACAGCTGCCGGACGCGAGCGGCGATCCGGAGCGTGGCATACCACATGCCACAGGGGCCTTGGAAGCTAATCTGGCGCTCCGCTCCGAGAGCGGCAAGCCCCCGGCACGGAGAAATTGAAACCGCGGGCCGCGGCGCCACAGCGCCTGCGACCCGCGGCCCCACGATCGGCTCAGCGCTTGGAGAACTGGAAGCTGCGGCGGGCCTTGACCCGGCCGTATTTCTTGCGCTCGACGGTGCGGCTGTCGCGGGTCAGGAAGCCTCCGGGCTTCAGAACGCTGCGCAGCTCGGGCTCGTAGTAGGTGAGTGCCTTGGAGATGCCGTGACGCACCGCGCCGGCCTGGCCGGAGAGGCCGCCGCCGGTGACCGTCACGTTGATGTCGTACTGGTCGGCGCGCTTGGCCGCATTGATCGGCTGCATCAGCAACATCTGCAGCACCGGGCGCGCGAAATATTGCTTGAAGTCCTTGTCGTTGACGGTGATGCGGCCATGGCCCGGCTTCAGCCAGACGCGGGCCACGGCGTCCTTGCGCTTGCCGGTCGCATAGGCGCGGCCGTGAGCGTCGAGCTTCTGAGTGTGGACCGGCTTGCCGGCGACCTCGCCAGCGGACCCTTGCAGGCCGCCGAGATCCGAGAGAGTGCGGGTTTCCTGAGCCATGTGGGTTACGCCCTCTGGTTCTTGCGATTGAGCTTGGCGACATCGAGCGCGACCGGGCTCTGGGCCGCGTGCGGATGCTCCGCGCCCTTGTAGACCTTGAGGTTGCGCATCAGCTTGCGCTGCAGGGGCCCGCGCTTCAGCATGCGCTCGACCGCCTTCTCGATCACCCGCTCGGGGAACTTGCCCTCGATGATCTGGCGCGGCGTGCGCGCCTTGACCCCACCGGGGAAGCCGGTGTGGTGGTGGTAGATCTTGTCCTCGTACTTGCGGCCGGTGAAAACCACCTTCTCCGCATTGACGACGATGACGTTGTCACCGCAGTCCATGTGCGGGGTGTAGATCGCCTTGTGCTTGCCCTTGAGGCGGGTGGCGATGAGGGCCGCGAGACGCCCGACCACGAGGCCGTCGGCGTCGATCACGATCCACTTCTTGTCCACCTCCCCGAGCTTGGGGATGTAGGTTTGCATGGAGGGCTCCTGCCCGTTGCGGATGGATTTGGCGCAGGCGACGCGCGCGGCGCGCCGACCGCGGGTGGATATGTGAGTGGCCGGCGCGTGTCAATGCCGATAATTTCGAGAACGAGGATTATGTAGCAAAAACAGCGCGGTGAATGATGTGGTAAAATAATACCCCAAGAAGATGGGTCATTGCTCCCGGTCCGGAGGCAGCGCGTAGGTGGCCATCGCATGGGCCACCAGTTCGTCGGCGCCCCCGGAATGGTTCTCGACCTCGCCGACAGCGAGACGGCGGCCGACCTTCAATAGCCGCGCGGTGGCGACAAGATCGGCCGGCGGCGGACGGCTCAGGAAGTTGATCGTCAGGCTGACCGTCACCGCATCGAGCGCCGTCTCGCCCTTGGCGCCGAGCAGCGCGGCATACACCGCGACATCGGCGAGCAGGAACATCGACGGGCCGGAGACGGTTCCGCCCGGGCGCAGCAGATGCTCGCGCGCGAGCATGCGCAGGCGTGCTGTGCCCTCATCCACGGCCTCGAACAGGATCAGCTTGCCGCCGGCCCGAAGTTGCGGGAAATGGGTCTCGATCAGCCGCTCGACCCGCTCGCGGCCGGCGGCGGCCGTCTTGGCCGCCTGGTCGGGGTCGGTCGTCGGCATTCTTGGTTCCGTCCCAGTTCTCTGCTTGGATGGCGCCGATCGAGGCGATCAATCGCTGCGCCGCATCGCACGCGACGCTTGCACAACGGAGGCCACTCGATGCAGCTCTCGCCGCGCCCGGCACACCGGGCACTGGACCGCCTCGCCGGGATCCTCCTCGCCCTGTGCCTGCTCACCACTCCGGCGCTGGCCCAGGAGGCGAGACAGATCAAGCTGTCCGAGACCCACGTCAAGAATTTCATCGCCGCGCAGAAGGATCTCGCAGCGGTCTCGGCCAAGATGCAGGACGCCGGCGACAACCCGGACGAGAAGCTGCGGGCCGAGCTCGATCAGGTCGCCAAGAAGCACGGCTTCAAGGACGGCAACGAACTGCGCGACGTCGACTACAGCATCATCATCGTCATGGACGGCATCGATCCGGCGACGGGCGAGTTTTTCGATCCCTTGGAGGCGCTGAAGGCGGAGCTCGAGGAGATCAAGGCAGACAAGGAGATCCCGGAGAAGGAGAAGGCCGAGCTGATCAAGGAGCGCGAGGAGGCGATCCAGTTCACTCCGCCGCTGGAGCACAAGGAGAACGTCGAGCTGGTCAAGAAGCACCGCGAAGAGATCGAGAAGGCGCTGCAGTAGCATCGCCGGGAAAGGACAGCGCACCATGCAAGAGCGTGTGAGTGCAGCGTCGGCGGCGGACCGGCCACTCGTCGGAATCGAGCGGCCGGAGGTGGGTGTTGCTCTCTTCACACTCGACCGGCCGGAGACCCGCAACGCGCTGTCGCTCGCCATGCTCGGTGCGCTCCGTGAGGCGATTCGCTCACTCGGCGCCGATGCAGCGGTCAAGGCGATCGTGCTCGCTGCCGAGGGGCCGGCGTTCTCGGCTGGCCACGACCTCAAGGAGCTGACGGCGCACCGCAGCGACGGCGACGGCGGGCGCGCGTTCTATGCCGAGACGATGCGGCAGTGCGCCGGCCTGATGCAGGACATCGTCGCCTGCCCGAAGCCGGTGATCGCCGCGGTCGAGGCAACCGCGACGGCGGCCGGCTGTCAGCTCGTCGCCACATGCGATCTCGCGGTGGCGGCCGAGACGGCGCGGTTCTGCACGCCGGGCGTCAACATCGGCCTGTTCTGCTCGACGCCGATGGTGGCGCTGTCACGGAACATTCCGCGGAAGCGGGCGATGGAGATGCTGTTGCTCGGCGACATGATCTCGGCCCGCGAGGCAGCGGATCATGGTCTCGTCAACCGCGCAGTGCCGGCCGAGAGGGTGCGCGCCGAAGCACTCGGCATGGCCCGCGCCATCGCCGCCAAGTCGCCGGTCACGGTGGCGATCGGAAAGGCCGCGTTCTATCGCCAGGCCGAGTTGTCGCTCGCCGATGCCTATGACTATGCGGTTGCGGTGATGGTCGAGAACATGATGCGCGCCGATGCGGCCGAGGGCATCGAGGCGTTCCTCGCCAAGCGCAAGCCCGAATGGAAGGGCTGCTGATGGTCCCGCAGCGGCTGTCGCTGGTGACGCTCGGGGTCGAGGACGTCGCCCGCTCGCGCGCCTTTTACGAGCGGCTCGGCTGGAACGCGTCGGGCGTCGACAGCGCCGAGGCCGCATTCTTCGACATGTACGGCGTGATCCTCGCCCTCTATGGACGCGAGCCGCTGGCCGAGGATGCGGCGGTGCCGGCGGCAGGCTCCGGTTTCCGCGCGACGGCGATGGCGATCAATCTGGCGAGCGAGGCCGAGGTCGACGCGGTGCTGGCGGAGGCGGCGGCGGCCGGCGGCACCATTACTCAGCCGGCGCGCAAGGTTTTCTGGGGCGGTTACGCGGGCTATCTCGCCGATCCCGACGGGCACCTATGGGAGGTGGCGTTCAACCCGTTCTGGCCGCTCGACGCAGACGGCCGGCCGCGTTTGCCACCGCCGACCGGCCAGGGCTGATCGCCGGGGATGCGGCGGGCCTGGCATCTTCGTCGTCCGGCGACGGCTGGGCCCGAGTTGCGCTATTATGGCAATCTGCTGGACCGCGGTTGGGCACCTTATCTCGACGCAGGAGGAGCGTACCATGGCCCTCGTTTCCGGCGACATGAAGGTGGCCGAGGTCATTCACCGCTGGCCCGCGACGATCGACGTGTTCCTCGGCCGAGGCTGTCCCGACATGAGTCGCGGATTGTTCGCGATGATGGCCCGTGTCATGAGCGTGCGCGCGGCCGCCCGCGTCCACCGCATCGACCTCAACTCGCTGCTCGTCGAGCTCAACGGGGTCGCCGAGCGATCCCACCCGTCGGCGGCCTAGTTGAGTGCGCGCGAGGAACCACCCGGGCTGCGATCCGCGGGGGCCACGCGCGGTTCAGCTCCCGGCCTCCGCCGTGCGCCGTGTTGAAGCGATCGGGCCCGGGCTTGTCCCTCGGGTCGGTGTCGCACATTGGCGCAAGGGGATGACGGCGTGGTCCCC
>JBFMEX010000043.1:0-7887 GCA_040752215.1 Pseudomonadota bacterium
CTGACCCGTGGCTCGACGGCGGTGCATGGGGTCAGACCCACAGGGTCCGACCCCTCCCCGCCAGGGGGATGGGCGTCGCGGTGCGGCGCCTCGGGCAGGTCGAATGGCAACTCGTCGATGTCGTCACGGCGCGGTGGCGGCGCCTGCTTGCTGCGATTCTTGGCCATGGCGGCCGACTATAGCACTTGTCCCAGCGCCGCAACCGCCACTCCGGACGACATGCACATCGCTGTTCGGGCGCTGATCCGCCACGTATATTTGGCGTTCCGAGGTCGGCGCGGCGGCCGGCTCCACCGCTCGGCGCTCTCCCTGGATCCCCGGCGGCTCCGCCAGCACCCATTACTCCGCGGCGGGGGCGATCCCGGCGGCGTCGATGCGCTCGATGCGGGCGGCCGTGCGCTTGTAGGCGGGCGTGTGCGAGGCAGGATCGAACTTTCCGGAGACGAGCCGGTTGGCCGGCGCCTCGCCGAAGTGGAACGGATAGAAGATCGCACCTTCGAGCGTCTTGTCCGTCACCTTGACCTTCACCTCGACCGAGCCGCGCTTGGTCACGATGCGCGCGCGGCAGCCGTCCTCCAGACCGTAGCGGCGCGCGTCCTCCGGGTGCACCTCGACGATGCCCTCGGGCCGCATGTGATCGAGGCCCTTCGAGCGGCGCGTCATGGTGCCGGTATGATAGTGCTCGAGCAGACGGCCAGTGTTGAGGTTCAACGGATAGGCGTCGTCGACGATGTCCGAGCCCGCCTCCTCCTGCTTGACGACCGAGAACGTCGCCTTGCCGGTCGGCGTCGGGAAGCTCTCGGCATAGAGGAAGCGCGTGCCGGGGTGGCTGGTATCGAGGCACGGCCACTGCAGGCCACCACCGCCGAGACGCTCGTGGCGGATGCCGGCGTAGGAGGGCACGAGCGAAGCGATCTCCTCCATGATCGCCGCGGTCGACGGATACGACATCGGATAGCCCATCGCCGTCGAGATATCGCACACGACTTGCCAGTCGGGCCGCGCCTCGCCCGGCGGCTCGACCGCCTTGCGAAGGAGCTGCACGCGCCGCTCGGTATTGGTGAAGGTGCCGTCCTTCTCGGCGAAGCTCGCCACCGGCAGCACGACGTCAGCGAGGGCGGCGGTCTCGGACAGGAACATGTCCTGGACGACGAGGAAATCGAGCTGCTTCAGGCCGTGCTCGACCTCGGCGAGATCGGGGCTCGAGCCCATCGGGTTCTCGCCCATGATGTACATGCCCTTTATGTCGCCCTGGACCGCACCCTCCTCGAGCTGGACGACGGTCTTGAATTGGTTGTCGGGCATCGGCACGCCCCAGGCCTTCTCGAACTTGGCCCGGTCCTTCGGGTCCTTGATCGAGTGATAGCCGGGCAGCGCGTTGTGCTGGCCCTGCATGTCGGAGGCGCCCTGCACGTTCGACTGGCCGCGCAGCGGGATGAAGCCGGTACCCGGCTTGCCGACGTGGCCGGAGATCAGCGACAGGTTGGCCATCGCGAGCGCGCCATCGACGCCGGTCAGGTGCTGGGTGATGCCCATGCCCCATAGCAGCATGCCACGCTCGGCGCGGGCGTAGATCAGCGCCGCCTCGCGGATGCGCGCGGCTGGAACGCCGGAGATCTGCTCGACGCGCTCCGGCGTGTAGTCGGCGATGTTGGCGCGGTAGGCGTCCCAGCCCTCGGTCCGCGATGCGATGAACGCCTCGTTCGCGAGCCCTTCGGTGAGGATGACATTGGCGATGCCGTTGAGCACGGCGACGTTGGTGCCCGGCCTCGGCCTCAGCCAGACATCGGCGTGGTCGACCATCTCGATGCGGCGCGGGTCGACGACGACGAGCTTGGCGCCGTTCTCGTACTTCGCGCGGAACACCTGGCTGGAGATGACCGGATGCGTCTCGGTGGTGTTGGAGCCGACGACGATGAACGCGGTCGCGAGGCGCACGTCTGGGGCCGAGGCCGAGGGTGCACTCGAGCCGACGGCGTTCTTCAGTGCCACCGCGGACGCCATGTGGCAGAGCCGGGCGCAATGGTCGATGTTGTTGGTGGCGAACGCGCACCGCACCAGCTTCTGGAAGACGTAGTTGTCCTCGTTGGTCGCGCGCGCCGAGGTGATGCCGGCGAGCGAGTGGGGCCCGTGCTTCGCCTTGATCTCGTTGAAGCGGCGCGCGACGAGGGCGATCGCCTCGTCCCAGCTCGCTTCCTCGAGCGGGCTCCCCTTGCCGCCGCGGCGGATCAGCGGCTTGGTCAGCCGGTCGGGGTGGTGGATGAAGTCCATCCCGAAGCGGCCCTTGACGCAAAGGTTGCCGACATTGGCGTCCGAGGTCTTGGACGGCTGCACGGCGACGACGCGGCCCATCTCGGTCTCGAGCTCGATCGCGCAGCCGACACCACAGTAGCCGCAGATGGTGGTCGTTTTCTGCCTGAGATGGCGCGGCAGGACACCTGTGTCGGACAGGTTCTTGAGCGCGCCGGTCGGGCACACGCCGACACACTGGCCGCAGTTGTTGCACTCGGTGTCGCGGAAATCGAACGTGCCGGAGACGAGCGCCGGATAGCCGGCCTCGTCGGCGGTATACACCTTGCGGTGCTGAACCTCGTCGCAGATGCGCACGCAGTCCATGCACTTGATGCACTTTTCCCGGTTGAGCTCGAAGAACGGCCACGAGACGAGCGGCTCGAACACCTCCTTCTTCTCCACGTGCGGCTTGCCAACGTAGGTCGTCGTGCCGGCGCCGTAGGCAAGCGAGAACTTCTGCAGCGAGCACGAGCCGTGCGCCTGGCAGCGGCACTGCAGGCACCGCTCCGCCTCGGCGAGCGCGGTCGCGTCGTCGAAACCGAGCTCGACCTCGGCGAACGCGCCGTCGTTGTCGGTGGCGCCGACGTGCGAGGAGGAGCGGAACGCTGCGACGCGCTGGTCGGCATCGAGTACCGGCATCTCGGCCATCCTCGCCGGGGACTTGGCGGTGGCGCCGATGGCGAAGAATTTCGGCTTCTCGCGGAAGATCGCCTTGGCGATCGCGCGCTGGTCGGCGCCATTCAGCCACGCATGGATCGCGTAGGCACCCTGACGTCCGGCGGCGACGCCCTCGACCACGGTGGCGGCGCCGGTCGCGCAATCGCCGCCCGCGAACACGCCCTCGATGTTGGTCGTCATGGTGGATTCGTCGATGGCGATATGCCCCCACTTGTTGGTCGAAAGATGCGCCTCGTTGAGGACCGTCGTGTCGACGTCCTGTCCGATCGCCATCAGGATCGTGTCGGCCGGTGTGAAGTACTCCGAACCGGCGACCGGCTCTGGCCGACGGCGGCCGCTCTCGTCGGGCGCGCCGAGCGCCATGCGCTGCGCGATGAGACCTACCGCGCGGCCGTTCTCCACTTTCACCGCGACCGGGGCGGCGAGAAAGTCGAACGTGACGCCTTCGACCTCGCACTCGTGCACCTCGTGCGCGGCGGCGGTCATCTCCTTCCTCGTGCGGCGGTACATCATCGTGACGTCGCTGGCGCCCTCGCGCCGCGCGGTACGCACCGCGTCGGCCGCCGTGAAGCCGCCGCCGACGACGATCACGCGCTTGCCGATGTCGACACGCTCGCCCCAGTTGACGCGGGCGAGAAACTGCACCGCCGGCATCACGCCCGGGGCATCCTCGCCGGGGATGCGCGACTTCTTGCCGACCATGGCGCCGATCGAGAGGAACACCGCGTCGTAGCCCCGCTCCTTCAGCGTCTCGATCTGGTAGTCGCGGCCCATTCTCTGGTTGGTCTCGAGCTTCACGCCGAGCGCGAGGATGTCGTTGATCTCCTGGTCGAGGACGTGGTTCGGCAGCCGGTAGGACGGGATGCCGAAGCGCAGCGTGCCGCCCGGCTCCTTCTCGGCCTCGAGCAATGTGACCGCATGGCCCTCGAGCGCGAGGTAGTAGGCGGCCGAGAGGCCGGCAGGGCCGGCGCCGACAACGGCGACGTGCTTGCCGGTCGCGGGCTTCGGATCGGGCTGCGTTTTCTCACCGGCGGCGACGGCCTTGTCGGCGGCGTAGCGCTTCAAGGAGCAGATTGCGACCGGCTGGCCGTCGATCTGCATCCGCCGGCACGGGTCCTCGCACGGCCTCGGACAGACGCGGCCGAGGATTCCCGGCAGCGGGAGCTTCTCCTTGATGAGTGCAGTGGCGGCGCCGTAGCGGCCCTTGACGATATGGTCGATATAGCCGGCGATGTCGATGTTGGCGGGACAAGCCGCCTGGCACGGCGGATCGCAATAGGCGTTGTGGTTGGAAAGGTAGTCGTCGAGGCGAGCCTTGCGCCGCTCCTTCAGCGCCGCCGTCTCGGTGGCGACGACGAGCCCTTCGGCGATGATCGTCGTGCAGGCCTTGGCCGGCTCGGCGCGGCCTTCGATCTCGACGATGCACAACCCGCAATCGCCGGTCGGCGCCAGGCGCGGGTCGTCGCACATGGCCGGGATGTCGATGCCGGCCCGCTTGGCAGCGGCCAATATGCTCTCCCCTGCGCGGCCTTCGACCATCTTGCCGTCGATCGAAAACCGACACGTCGAGCGCGGCGTGATCAGAGCGGTCACATCGAGCTCACCCTGAGAGACGGGCTTGCGGTCACCACGACCGATATCATCGAGCACGTGCTGTTCCTCCCGGGAAACGGCGTCCTCCTGGGGGTGCCGATCGGACCGACCGCCGCAATGCGTTGCTTGTTGTCGAGATGTCGAGGCCTTGTTGCGCGCCGGACTCGAGACCGCCCACTTGGTGACATCGTCTATCGGAATATTGATTGAGTGAATTTTAAACTTTTGCATGCCGCGTTAGTCGCGCTAAAGCTTAGTTGTTGAGTCGGGTTTTATTCCGGCGTTCGCCAGATCTCGATTGAAGATAATTTCGATTGGCACATCATAGTGTTGCCGCTTCCGACGACTGGCGTCCGGGGAGCGATCGCCTCGGCGCGAGGCCCGATGCCAGTTGCGTCTGCGGCGCCAGGACGCGGGACCGGAGCAAAGAAATCAACAACTCGAGGCACGGCTTCTCTGTCGGGGCTGCACCCCCTACCATGTCGGGCATGACCGACAATAGTCCCAGATCGGCTGCGGCCCCGGTCGGCGTGCTGCTGGCCGGCGGCCAGTCGCGGCGCATGGGAGGCGGCGACAAGGGCCTGCTTGAGATCGCCGGCAAGACCATGCTCGCTCACGTCATCGACCGGCTGGCGCCCCAGGTCGCTCGCATGGTCGTCAACGCCAACGGCGATCCGGCCCGCTTCGCCGCGCTTGGACTGCCGGTCGTCGCCGATACGGTCGGCGGGTTCGTCGGGCCGCTCGCGGGTGTGCTGGCCGGCATGCGCTGGACGCTGGCCGAGGCCCCTCGTGCGAGCCATATCGTCACCGTGTCGACCGATGCGCCGTTCCTGCCCGCCGACCTCGTCGCGCGACTGGCCGCCGCGTTGTCGGCGGCACCAGACATGCGGATCGCGCTCGCGGCATCGGGCGGCGAGCTGCATCCGGTGATCGGGCTGTGGCCGGTGGTACTGGCCGACGACCTCGAGGCGGCGCTTACCCAGGGCCTGCGCAAGGTGCTGCACTGGACCGACCGGCATGGTAGCGTCGCGGTCGATTTCCCGTTCGTCGAGACCCGGGGCCGGCGGTTGGATCCGTTCTTCAACGCCAATACGCCCGAGGAACTCGCGGAGGCCCGATTGCTGATCGAGAGCTGAGCCATCGTGATCGCCCGCGACCCCGCCGCCAACCGCAACACCCCGATCGTCGCCATCTCGGGCTGGAAGAAATCCGGCAAGACGACGCTGACCGTGCGCCTCGTCGAGGAATTCACCCGGCGCGGCTATCGCGTCGCAACCATCAAGCACGCGCACCACGCGTTCCAGATCGACGACGGCGAGACCGACAGCGCGCGCCACCGCCGCGCCGGGGCATGTCAGGTCGCGGTGGTCTCCAACGCACGATGGGCGATCATCAGCGAACTCGCCGACGCGCCGGAGCCGAACTTCGAGGAAGTCGTAGCCTGGCTCGAGCCGGCCGACCTGATCCTCGTCGAGGGCTACAAGTCGGCGCCGGTGCCGAAGATCGAGGCGCGGCGGCTGGCGGCGATCACAAAACGGCCGCTGGCGGAGGAGGATCCGCTGGTGTTCGCGATCGCCGCCGATCACGCGGTCGACGGCAAGGGGCTTCCGGTCTACGCGCTCGACGACATCGGCCCACTCGCCGACCTGATCGAGCAGCGCGTCGGGCCGCTCGTCAGGCGCGCGGCGGCAGGCGGCGCGCACGTCGACCCGCGGCCGGCCGAGACAGACTGACCCGTCATGACCGTACGCGCTCGGATCACACGGTCGCTCGCCGCCTCGCTGGCGCTTGGCGTGCTCTCGTCATCCTCGTTCGCCGCCGATCCGAAGGTTCCGCCCGGCGCCGATCCCGGCGGGATCGCCGTCGCCATGGTTGGCCACGGCATCGACTACACCGATCCCGAGATCGCGGCCCGGCTCGCCCGCGACGGCGAAGGCGAGCTGATCGGCTGGGACTTCGACGAGAATGATCGCTTCCCGTGGGCACCCGCGGCGCGGAACTCCGCCGATCCGAGCGGCACCGAGCTGGCTCGACGGGTCATCAAAACCTACAAGCACGCACGCCTGGTGCCGATCCGCATTTCCGACATGCATCCGGCCAACCTCGCCAAGGTGGCCGCGCTGCTGATGCGCACGCCGGCGCGGATCGTAGCGATGCCGGCGTGGGGCATCGACCGGGCGCAATGGGAGCCGTTCCGGCAGGCAGCGTCGCTGGCCGGCGGGCTGCTGCTGGTGGTCGCGGCGGGGGACAGGAGCGCGCTCGCGGCGCGGGCACCGCTGTGGCCGGCGGCGTTCCGGCTCGACAACGTGGCCGCGGTCGCACCGGCAACGGCGTTTCCGAATGTCGCAGGACCGGCCGCCGGCGAGATCGCCGCGGCGGCGGTCGACGGCTGGGTGAGCGCGCCGGGCGAAACGATGTTCCCGATGCTCGGCGCGCGCAGCGAGATCAATGCCGCGGAAGCCGTCGCGCTGGCTGCGGGTCTCGCCGCCTGCGCCCAGCACACCAAGCCCGCCGCCGACGGCAAGGCGGCAAAGGCCGCGCTGCTCGCGCTGGCGCGACCGGCCGCAGGCAACCCGGGCCTGCCGGTGCTCGACCCGATGTGCTGGTACGGCGGGATGAGGAATTGAGGGGAACGGGGCCGGAGCGCATCATTCCCCTCCCCCTTGCGGGGAGGGGTTTGGTGTGGGGGGAACCCCGACAGGTGTGGTGTGGGAAGCCTTGCAGACCGGCCCCTCGCCTCCGCATCCCGGCGCGCGAAAGTTCCGAGATCCCGATCGTGTCATCCTGGCCGAAGCAGCGACGCGCGGCACCGACGCGCAGTGCCGCGACCCAGCGTCTGGAGTTTGAACACTTGCGCGCAATTAGCTGATATGTCCCTCGATTTCCCTAGATTTCCTATGTCCCTCGACTTCCTCCCCAACGAGGCGGCGATCGTGCGTCTCGTCGGCGCGCTGCTGCTCGAGCAGAACGACCAGTGGGCGGCGAGCCGGGCCCGCTACATGCGCCTGGAGAAGCTCGCCGCGATCAGCAATGATCGACAGGCCCAGCCACGGCGCATCGCAGCGGCCTGACGGGCGACCCGAGCCAGCAAGCGAGCTCAGACCATGACCGGCTGTTCTTGCACCACGTTGCGCGAGATGAACAAAGACGAAACAATACGAGGTAGTCTCTCACGCGTCATTCTGGTATGCGACGGAGTGAACCGCCCCGGGTTCTCCGGAGGCTGTTTGGTTTGAGTCAGGCGGCGAGTTTTGCAGTCTCCCTTCGGGCTGCATAGTAGGCGGCTTCTGCTTCCGCCGGCGGGATGTTGCCGATCGGTTCGAG
>JBFMEX010000044.1:0-36420 GCA_040752215.1 Pseudomonadota bacterium
TCGCCGCGGAGGCCGAGGCCAAGCGAAAGGCCGAGGAGGAGAAGCGCCTCGCCGCGGAGGCGCTCGCCAAGCGCATCGCCGACGACTCCCAGCCCGCTCGCCCAACGACGACGGCGGCCGTCTCCGGCACGCTGGCGCCCGGCGCCGTCAGGCCCGGCACTCCATGCGCCGATGCGCCGTCGATCTCGACCGAGCCGTTGCCGGGCGGGCGGACCCGGATCCTGGTCAGCGCTCCCTGCCGGGCCGGAGAGACCGTCACCGTCTGGTATGGTCCTTTCTCTTTCATTCGCAAGCTCGACACCTCCGGCCGCCTCGACTACCCGCTCGATCTGTTCATGGGCGAGGGCGTGATCACCCGCGTCGGCTTCGCCGGCGGCAGCGAGGAGCGCATCGTCCCGAGGGCCGACGACATCGCCCAGGTGTCGAAGATCGCCGTCATATGGAAGGCACCGGTCAATCTCGACCTGCACGCGTTCGAGTACCTCGCCCGGCCCGGCGGCCGCGGCCACGTGTGGGCGGGAGCCCCGTCGAGCGGCGAGAAGGCCAAGGCCGAGGCAATCGGCGGCAAGCTTGCGCGCGGCTTCCTGAGCTCGGCCGCCGACGCCACGACGCTCGGCGACAAGGTCGAGGTCTATACGCTGTGGAATGTTCCGGGCCAGGAATCCGGCGTGGTCTCGACCGTGATCGACTTCGAGACCCGCGGCGAGATGCCGTCCGGCGACACCTGCGGCAACGGAAAGCTCGCTCGTGCCAACTATCGACTGCTGCTGTTCGCCAACAATCAGATTATCGGCGACGAGCAGCGCGCGCTGGCGCCAGCGGCCTGCGGCGAGGCGCTGAGCCGCGAGGTGCGCTTCAATCCCGATACCAGCATGAGCCTAATCGTGCGCAGACAGTAGGTCCGGTGCGCCATTCTCGCAGTCATTCAGCCACGACAGTGGATCACGGGGGGCGAAACATGAAGCAGGTGCGCAATCGGCTATCGGCCGGTCTCGCGATCATTCTCGGCGTCGCACTCGGTCTGCCCGGCACTGCTGAGTGCGCCGAGGTGAAGCTGCAGCTGAAGGGCGGCGGCTTCGAGATCACCGGCGAGCTGAAATCCTTCGATGGCTCCCAGTACGTGATCGATTCCAAGGCCCTTGGCACCATGTCGATCGACGCCACCCGCTTCGACTGCAGCGGCGCGGGTTGCCCCAAGGCGCCGACCATCTCGCCGGCCGCCTCCATTCGCCGCGCGGCCCCGGTCGAGAATCTCGGAACGACAACCTGGATGGGTGGCAGCGGCATCGGCACCACGTTCATGCCCGAGCTGGTCAAATCCTACGCCAAGCAGCAGGGGCTGCTGGTCGCGCAAGGCACCGGCACCGACACGCGCGATCTCGAGTTCACGCTGTCGCGCGGCTCGGGCCACGAGGTCGGCAAGCTCATCGTCAAGCGCCACGGCGTGCCGCCGGGCTACGAGGGGCTCCGCAGCGGAACCGTCGACGTCGTGTGGACCAGCGCCCGCATGACCGAACAGGAAGAGCAGAAGCTCGTCGCCGGAGGAATGAAGCCGCTGCGGGTGCCGGGCAGCGAGCATGTCTTCGCCCTCGACGCCATGGTGCTGCTGGTCGCCAAGGAGAACCCGGCGGTTTCGATTTCGGTCGACAACATCGCCAAGATCTTCTCGGGCCAGGTCACCGATTGGTCCGAGGTCGGTCTGCCGCCAGGCAAGATCAACGTCTACGCCCCCGTCGATGGCATGGGGCTCCTGATCCACTTCGAGAACACGATCCTGAAGCCGCGCGGTCTGAAGCTCACCCCCAACGCCATCCGCACCAAGACCGCGGTCGAGTGGTCCGACCGCGTCGCCGCCGATCCCGCCGGCATCGGCATGCATTTCATCTCGTATATTCGCAACGCCAAGGCGCTCAACGTCGAGACCTCGTGCGGCCTCATCACCCGGCCGAGCGTGTTCGCCGCCAAGACCGAGGAGTTCGCGCTCGCTCGCCGCCTGTACCTCTACAGCAACGGCCAGCCGAAAACTCCGCTCGCCCGCGAGCTCCTGGCCCACGCGCTCTCGCCCGCCGTGCAGGAGGCTCTTCGGGCGGCGGAGTTCGTCGATCAGGAGCCAGAGCTGCTGCCGTTCCGCGACCAGGGCGCCCGCATCGCCTATGCGCTCAACGCGAGCAGCGAGGATTTCGACATGAACCTGATGCGGCAGCTGATCTCGGAGGTCACACCCGCGTCGCGGTTCTCCAGCACGCTGCGCTTCGAGGTCAACTCCTCGGCGCTCGACATCAAGGCCAACCAGGACGTCGACCGTCTGGCCAAGCTGCTGCAGCTGCCCGAGTTCGCGAGCAAGCCGGTCTTGCTGCTCGGCTTCGCCGACGCGGTCGGATCGTTCGACGCCAACCTGAAGCTGTCGCAGAAGCGGGCACAGGCCGTCCAGAAGGCGCTGCTCACCGCCGCGCAGGGCCGCATCCCACCCACCCGGTTGCTGGTCAAGGGCTACGGCGAGCTGGCGCCGGTCGCCTGCAACGACTCGATCGAATCCCGCACTCTGAACCGCCGCGTGGAGATCTGGGTGAGGAACTGACGAGGAGGTTGTCCGCGGCGCCCGGGGCAGGCGCTCGATCCTGGGTGCTCGATGCGGCGAAACGACCACACGTCGGCAGTGACGCGCACCCGCTCCGTCTCGCGTCACATTGTCGGCCCACTTGGAACATAGCCGGACGCTCGGCAGCGTATGTGGAGGTTGAATTGTTCCGCCGCTCTTTGTCCCGATACCTCCTCGCCGCGATGTCCCTGCTTCTGTGCGCGACCGCCACGGCACCCCGCGCCGCGGATTGGCAGCCGACCAAACCGGTCCAGTTCATCATCATGGCCGGCAAGGGCGGCGGTGCCGACCAGGCCGTCCGCTTCCTGATCGATGTGATCGCCAAGCAGGGCCTGGCGCAGGTACCCTTCGAAGCCGTCAACATCGCCGGCCGCTCCGGCGGTGATGCCATGCTCGAGCTGCAGAAGCGGGCCGGCGACGACCACTCGATCCTGTTCACGCTGAACAGCTTCTATACGACCCCGCTCGACCAGCCCGACCTCAAGATCGACGTCAGCAAGTTCACCCCGATCGCCCGCCTCGCCGAGGACGTGTTCCTGTTGTGGGTCAACGCCGATCGCAAGGACATCAATACGATCGAGGAGTTCGTCGCCGCCGCCAAGGCCAAGGGCAAGGAATGGGTGATGGCAGGCACCGGCAAGGGCGCCGAGGACGAACTGCTGACCGAGATGCTGAATGCGACCTACGACCTCCAGATGTCGTACAAGTCCTTCGGCGGCGGCGGCGAGGTGGCCAAGGAACTGGCCGAGAAGCGCGCCGACTCGACCGTGAACAATCCCTCGGAACAGAACAATTTCTACCCCAAGGGCCTGACCAAGCCGATCGTCGCCATCACCCCGCAGCGGCTGAAGCAGTACCTGAAGACGCCGACCCTGCGCGAGACAGGCATGGACTTCCACTACTTCATGCAGCGTTCCGTCGTCGGCACGCCCGGCATGAGCGCGCCCGCGCGCGCCTACTACGTCGCGCTGTTCGACAAGCTGTTCAAAAGCACCGACTGGCAGGAGTATCGGGCCAAGAACAGCCTCGGCGGCGACCTTCTGACCGGACCGCAGCTGATGAGCTACTGGCTCGCCGAGCGCGAGAAGCACGCACGCTGGAAGATGGCTATCGGCCTGATGCGGCCGAAATAGCAGAGGTCAAGCCGGTGCGCGAAAGCTTCGACCTGTTGCCCGCGTTGGCCAGCGCGCCGGCATTTGTTCCTCTTCGCGCGCGGCCCGCGGCGAAACGAATCCGACGCCCGCTCCGGGATGTCACGCGACCGCGAGCGGCGCCGGGCTTTCCGGGCTCCTTGGCTCAGTGCATTCGAGCGGCGCATCGTCGAAGCCAAGACCGAGATCCTGCCCCATGTGGATCATGGCTCGCTCGGCGAGCGCGGTGATCGTCAGCAGTGGATTGACGCCGAGCGAGCGCGGCATCACCGAACCGTCCATCACGTAGAGCCCGGCGTGCACGTCGGCCGAGCCGCGCCCCGGCCGCGCGTCGAGCACGCGCCCCTTGTGATCGACGACCCCGTCGCTGCGATCGCGGCCCATGCCGCAGCCGCCGAGCGGATGCGCCGTCGCCGGCTGGTGCCCCATCACCGTGCCGGCGAGCGGGTTCTTGACGTAATCGCCGCCAGCCGCTTTCACGAGCGCGTCGAGCATCGCGTCGAGCCGCGCGTAGACCGGCTCATCCTTGGCGCCGGGCCAGGCAAGCACGAGCCGGTCATCCTCGAGTCGGAAGTATCCCGAGGCACTGTCGTGAGAGACGGCAAAGAACGTCTGCAGGCGCGCGAACGGCCCCTTGTAGACGCCGGCGACCAGGCTCTGTAGCGCGCCGAGCAGGCGGCCGTTCGGCACGAACAGCACCGGCAGCACCGGCGCGATCGCCGACGGCAGCACGCCCTCCTGAACGCACATCTGCCGTGCGAGATCGAGCTCGTCACGGATCTCGATCTGGCCCGACACCGCGGCGCCGATCTCCAGCCCCTCGATCCGCGCCGGATGACCGACGCCGACCGCGTTGACCGGCTCCCTGGCGCCATAGCCGAACGCGATGATGTCACCGTTGGCCGAGAACCGCTGGCCGAGGGCGTCGGACAGCGCGAGGCCCTTCTCGCGCGAGCGCAGCAGGATTTCCGTCGACCCGAGCGTGCCGGCTGCCAGCACGACCATCGCCGCCGTGAGCTCGATCGCGCGCCATGCCTCGCCCTTGGCGCCGCCGAGACGATCCGCGTGAACCCGCCAGCCGCCGCCCGGCTCCGGTGCGATGTAGCGCACCTTGATCTCGGTGAACATTTCCGCCCCATGCGCTGCGGCATCCGGAAGGTAGGTCAGCGCCACCGTATTCTTGGCACCGACGTTGCAGCCGCCGCAGCAGTCGCCGCAGCGCGTGCAGGCGGGTTGGCGGATGCCAGCGGCGTTGACCCGCTCCTCGAACGACACGACAACCCTCGACGCCACCATGTCTTGGCCGAGCGCGCGTCCCGCCGCTTCGAGCGCCCGGAACTTCGTCAGCTCCCCCGCGCGTGGATCGCTCGCCGGCGCCAGCCAGCGCTCGGCGCGCGCGTAGCCGGCGTCCAGCAGGCCGTCCTGCGCGATCTGCCCCGGCCACACGGGATCTGCGAAGACGCGCGCATCGGGCCGCAGCGCGACGCCGGCATTGACCAGCGAGCCGCCGCCGAGGCCGCAACCGACCAGCACGTGCATGTCCTCGCCGAGCCTGACGTCGAACAGCGCCGTATCGGGACCGGTCGCGACCCGCTTGCCGCGCACCTGCAGGTCGTTCTTGAGATCGGGGAAGCGGGCAGGAAACCCGCCCGTCACCACCTCGCGGCCGCGCTCCAGCACACACACCCGCTTGCCCGCGCGCGCCAGTCGCGAGGCCGCGACCCCGCCGCCGTAGCCCGATCCGACCACGATCACGTCGTAGTGGCTGCGCAGGCGGTCGAGCGGCGTTGCCAGTGTGCCCATGATCTCCCCCAAGGCTGCTCGCTAGCTGGCTAGCCGACACCGGGGGCAGTGCGCAAGGCACCGGATAGGTTATGGCCAACGCGGCGCTGGACGAGAGCAAGACCGTCGGCTGAATTTCGCCCGAATTCTCGCCTCTAACGCCGCTCCCTTTGGGACACCACGTGTCCGGGCTCGCCGAGACCCGGCTGGCGCGCACCGCCTTGCGGAGGGCGTGTTCCGTGTCCTTTCGGGTCCGAGGCTGCCGCAGTCGGGCGGGCCGGCGACGGCCGGTCAGGGGTTCGAGGCCCTTCAGCTTCTCCAAACGGCTAGCTCAGTGGGTAGAGCGCAAGGCTTGTCACCTTGATGTCGTGGGTTCGATTCCCATGCCAAATCGCCTGAACCGCGATTCGCACGTCTCACGGGGCCCGGGCGCGCCACCAGCCCGAGCGGCCAATCCCGAGGCTCCGGCCGGAGGTGCGGTTGCGACGGCGAGCGGCGATGCGCCTTGTGCCGCGGCGGATACCGCCCAGTGCGCGAGGCCGGAGCCTCTGGCCCCGGCATCCCGGCTCCTCGAAGCGGGGATGTCCTGAGCCCGGGTGCAGAAGGCCGAGCACCTGGGCTCAAGCTGCGGCCCGTGGCATCGTCGTGGCGGAGCGCCCGGTGCTCCTGGCCGGCCACCGGATGTCGTTTGATGCACGCAGGACTATTTGGAGCGCGTCATGATGAGGAACGCTTTGTGGACCACCGTCGTCGTCAAGGAAGACGAGCGCGCATTCCTGCTGCGTGACGGCAAGCTCGTGCGCCTGCTCGGCCCGGGCCGCTTCAGCGAGCTCGACCCCTTCGGCCGCCTCGAGGCCCAGATCGTGCGCATCGTGCGCGCCGAAATCGCGCCCGAGACGGCATTGCTCTACGAGAAGACCGAGCCCAGGCTCGCGGACGAGAATTTCGAGATCGTGCAGACCGGCCCCAACGAGGTCGCCATCGTTTCGTTCGACGGCGAGCCGCGGCATCTCGTCGTACCGAATACCACACGCGCCTTCTGGAAGACGCTGACCCAGGTCGACGTCGAGCGCATCGATGCGGCGAGCGCGATCAGGGTCGAGAAGCGCCATCTCGACAAGATCAATGCGGCCCAGGTGCCGGCGGTCGTCAGCGCCGTCGTCGAGGCGCACGAGGCCGGCCTGCTGATCGTCGACGGCAAGCTCGAGGAGCGGCTGCCGCCCGGCCGGCATGCGTTCTGGGCGGTCGGCCGCGTCGTCAGGATCGCCAAGGTCGACCTCAGGCCGCAGCCGATCGAGGTGACCGCGCAGGAGATCCTGACCAAGGACCGCGTCGGCATCCGCGTCACGCTGACCGCGTTCTACAAAATCGTCGACCCGGAGAAGGCGGTGCTGTCCTCGCCCGACATCGGCGGCACGCTCTACCGCCACGTCCAGTTCGCGATCCGCGAGGCGGTGGCGACCCGCACGCTCGACGACATCCTCGCCGCCCGCGATACCATCGATCGCGAGGTGCGCGCGTTCGTCGCCACCCGCGCCGTCGACCTCGGCGCCGAGATCGGCGAGATCGGCGTCAAGGACGTGATCCTGCCGGGCGACGTGCGCGACCTCCTGAACAAGGTTGTCGAGGCCGAGCGGATCGCCAAAGCGAATCTGATCCGCCGCCAGGAGGAGACAGCGGCGACGCGCTCGCTGCTCAACACCGCGCGGTTGATGGACGACAACCCGCTGCTGCTGCGCCTCAAAGAGCTCGAGGCCTTGGAGAAGCTGGTCGAGAAGGTCGGCCGCATCGACCTGCACACCGGCGCCGGTGCCGGCGGCTTCGACGCGCTCCTGCAGGGCCTCTACAAGCTCGGCCGCGACAAGGAGGAGAAGTGAGGAGTGACAACAACGGGCAAGAATCTCGATCTGCGCCGCCGCCGGCCGCGCGTGGCGGCCAGCTCTCGGAACGCGAGCCGGCACGCGCAAAGAAATGAGCCACTGGCGTGGCGGCAAGCGGCCGTCGCTCACGCCGCGTGGCTGTGTGCCTCGAGGCCGCCCGGGATCTCGCGCCGCTCGAGCCCGCCCGATTCGAGCCACGCCGCGGTGCTGGCCTCGGCGCGCGCGATCAGCGCATCCGTGCGCGAGAAATCGTACGGCGAGCCATCGAGCGGGCACAGCGGCGGCACGATCGCGTAGTCGATGCCGGCGTCCAGCGCCTCCAACTCGCCGACCAGCTGGCGCGCGATCAGCAGCGTCAGTGCGTGCAGGGCGCTTGCGATCGCGCCGCGCGGCGGGCCGGAGAGAGCGCAGGCGAACCCGGTCGGCAGCACGACCAGACGCCGCGCACCCTTGGCGACAGCAATCCTGACCGGCGTGTTGGAGGTCAATGCACCGTCAGCGAGGTAATGGCCTGCCAGAGCGACCGGCGGAAACGCGGCGGGTATCGCACACGAGGCGACGATCGCCTCCGCCGCCGGCCCCTCGCTCAGCACCACCGCCGCGCCGGACAGGATGTCGGTCGCGACGATGTGCACCGGCAACGCCGCCCCCTCGAGCCGCTCGAACGGCAGGTTGGATTCGACGAGGCGCATCAGGCGCGCATTGCTGACCAGGTGATCGCGCCGCCACAGGAAGCCGGCCAGACCCCGCCAGCCGAGCGGAAACACGTCGTCGCGGCGGATCGAGCGCCACAGGCGCTCCAGCTCGGCGATGCCGTCCGCCGTCGGCCGGCCTGCATAGTAGGCGGCGTTGATGGCGCCCACGCTCGAGCCGACGACCATGTCGGCCGCGACGCCCGCCGCCGCGAGCACCTTCAGCATGCCGACCTGGATCGCGCCGAAGCTGCCGCCCCCGGCGAGCACGAATGCGGTTGTTGGCTGGCCGGTGCGGGCATTCATGGGGGCGCCATCGTTTGTCGCGGTCGCCAACATGCTCGCGCCGGACGTATCCGGCCGCAAGCCAAGCCGCCGTGAGGGGGACGTGATCGACCGTGTCGGGTCGCTCGGGCCGAGCGGTCACTCGATACTTGCACCCCGGCCCCAGACTTCGCGGGATATGTCCAATCCGGCCGCTTTCGCCAGGCGATAGAAGCAACAATTCGAGCGTCATCCCGGCGCAGGCCGGGATCCGGTCACGACAGCGTCGCGCACGACAGAGCCCCGGACAGGCCCGGGCCTTCGCCGGGGTGACGGCGTGGTAGGGTGACGGGAGCCGGTATTCGGGCGACATCCCGGCGCAAGCCGGGGGGCGGTCACCTTAGCGGTGATGCGCAACGGCCGGCTTGTGGTTGCCTCATCCCACCGCGTCGAGCCTCAGCCGGTGCACGAAGCGCCGGCGCTGGTCGGGCTTCAACCGCATCAGGCGCGGACGTTTGGCGCTCCATGCCCGCGTCATTGCCTCGGCGCGTGCACATAGCAGTCCGCGCGGGCAATCGTGGAGCACGAGCCCGCCGACCAGGCAGCCGAGCCGCTCCAGCCGCGGCTCGCGTATGCCGAGCTCGCGGAGATGACGCAGCGTGTTGACGAGATAGTCGAGGTTCGAGCCGGCCCGGCCGCGCGCCCCGCGGATGATGCGTGCCTGCTCGGCGAGCGACAGGTGCCCGGCGTAGGCCGGATGTCGGCGCTCGGCGACGTAGGTGACAGCCTCGACCTCGCCATGATCGGGCCCGCCAAGCCAGAGCGAAACGCGCCGCTCGACGTAGACCCCCGTCACCTGCTCGCGCGCCCGAAGATAGCCGAGCGTGGTCCGCGCCTCGGCCGCCGGCACCCGGAACGCGACACCTTCGCAGGTTCCGCCGCGATCGAGCCCGAGCACGAGGCCCGGCTGCTCGCGCGTGCCGCGATAGTGAACCGAGGTGATGCAGAACGCGCGTGCATAGCCGACTAGGCGCGCCCGCCGCGCCTCTGCGAACTGGAACCCCGGCCGCCACATCAGCGATCCGTAGCCGAGCACCCACAAATCGCCGGCCCCGGGTGCCGCGCTCGTCAACTCGTCGCTCTCCGTCTCGATCGCAGCCATCGCTGCGTCTCCCGCGCTCTGCTCAGCGCTTCCGAGATCCCGCCGGAATGCGGCCGAAACTCGGCGCCGAGGTATCCTGGCCGGCGGCGATGATACCGCGCCTCACGGCGCGCGCCTCGGTGAACACGCGCTCGAGTGTTTCCCCGTCGCCGAATCGGATCGCCCGCTGCAGCGCCGTCAGATCCTCACTGAAGCGGCCGAGCATCTCCAGCACCGCCTCCTTGTTGTTGAGGAACACGTCACGCCACATGACGGGATCGGAGGCGGCGATGCGGGTGAAGTCGCGAAACCCTCCCGCCGAGAACTTGATCACTTCCGAGTTGGTCACCCGCTCGAGGTGCTCGGCAGTATTGACGATGTTGTAGGCGATGAGGTGCGGCACGTGGCTGGTGATCGCCAGCACCAGATCGTGGTGCTCGGGCGTCATGATCTCGACCTGGCTGCCCAGCGCGCGCCAGAACGCCTCGAGCCGCGCCACCGCCGCCGGCTCCGTTCCTTCGGGCGGCGTCAAGATGCACCAGCGCCCGTCGAACAGCTCGGCGAAGCCGGCCTCGGGGCCCGATTGCTCGGTTCCGGCGATCGGATGGCCGGGCACGAAGTGGACGCCAGCAGGCACGTGCGGGGCGATGTCGCGTACTACCGCCGCCTTCACCGAGCCGACGTCGGTCAAGATCGCTCCAGGTGCGAGATGCGGCCCGATCTCGGCCGCGAGCCCCCCGTAGGTCCCGACAGGCGAGCACAGGACGACAAGATCGGCGCCACGTACGGCGGCCGCCGCGTCGGGCTCGGCCCTGGCGACGAGTCCAAGCTCCAGCGCTTTCTGACGCGTCGCCTCGCTGCGCGCCGCGCCGACAATTTCGCCGGCAATGTCGCCGCGCCGGCAGGCATGGCTGATCGATGAGCCAATGAGACCGATGCCGATCAGCGCCACGCGCTGGAAATGAGTGACCCCGCTCATGCCGCGGCCCTTCCGGTGAATGCGGCCAGCGCCGCCACCACCGCGCGGTTGTCCGCCTCGCTGCCGACGGTGAGGCGGAGGCAGTCCGGCAGGCCGTAGCCCGCAACGCGGCGCAGAATGAGCCCCCGCGATTTCAGGAACGCGTCCGCCGCCGCCGCGCCGCGCGCTCGCTCGGACGGGAAATGGATGAGCAGGAAATTGGCGACGCTCGGCGTGACCGTGAGGCCGAGCTTGCCGATCTCCGCCGTCAGCCAGGCGAGCTGCCTCTCGTTGTGCTCGACCGCCTTCTCCATGTGCGCCTGATCGCCAATCGCGGCGACACCGGCAAGGATCGCCGGGCTCGACACGTTGAATGGCCCGCGGATGCGGTTGAGCGCATCCGCCACCGGCCCCGGGCAATACGCCCAGCCGAGCCGCAGCGCGGCGAGCCCGTGGATCTTGGAGAAGGTCCGCGTCATAACCGTATTGGGTGTGGTCGCGACCAGCTCGATGCCCGCCTCGTAGTCGTTGCGGCGCACGTACTCGGCATAGGCCGCATCGAGCACCAGCAGCACGTCGGACGGCAGCCCGGCGCGCAGCCGGCGCACCTCGTCGATGCCGATGTAGGTGCCGGTCGGATTGTTGGGGTTGGCGAGGAACACGATTCTGGTCCGCTCGCTGACCCGCGCCAGGATCGCGTCGACGTCGGTCCTCAACCCCTTCTCGGGCGCAGCGACCGGTGTCGCCCCGTTGGCCAGGATGGCGATGCGATAGACGAGGAACCCGTGCTCGGTGAAGATGCCCTCGTCGCCCGGCCCGAGGTAGGCGTGCGCGAGCAGGCTCAAGAGCTCGTCGGAGCCGGCGCCGCACACGATCCGCTCGGCGTCGAGGCCGTAGCGATGCGCGATAGCCCGTCTCAGCTCGCCGGCGGTGCCGTCCGGATAGCGTTCCAGCGCCCCGGCGGCGGAGCGGAACGCCTCGACCGCCTTCGGGCTCGGCCCTAGCGGCGTCTCGTTGGAGGAGAGCTTGACCGGCACGATGCCGCCCGGCAGCGCGCTCTCGCCCGGAACATAGGCCTCGATGTCGAGGATGCCGGGCCTCGGCCTCGGCGCGGGATTGGCCATCGTCGTCGTCTTTCTGAGAGTCGTCCACGCCACGAGCGCGCCAGAGTGATAGACGAGCGCCCCGCGGTTTCAAAGGGCCAACCGTGACTGGATATAAAGCATCGCCGGACCAGCAGGTTGACGCCCGCCCCCCGCGTCCGATATTGATGGCCATCGTGGTGATTTGGCCGGCCGGCTTGCAGCCACGTTAAACAACTCGCTAAAAGGCCGTGCGCACCCGGAATTCGGATGAGCCCGGCTATCAGGCGGGTGGTCCGAGCCGGGTTTTTCGTTTGTGCCTCGGCGACAGCCGCCTGCGGCACGAGGAGTGCGTGGGATGGAGTCCCATTTCGTCGTCCCGAGTGGAGAGGCGAGGCAGAGCCGCGCTAGCGTGGACCCCGCGCAGCGCCTGCGCGAGGCCTCGCGGCCGTCGAGCGAGGTGCTGGTGCTCCCCGAGAGCGAGCCCTTGCATCTAGACGGCGGTCAGCTGCTCGCTCCGGTTCAGATCGCCTACAAGACCTGGGGCGCGCTCAATGCGGAGAGATCCAACGCGATCCTCGTCTGTCACGCGCTGACCGGCGACCAGTACGTGGTCGGCGAGCATCCCGTGACCGGCAAGGCCGGCTGGTGGGAGACGCTGGTCGGCCCCGGCAAGCCGATCGACACGAACCGCTTCTTCGTCATCTGCGCCAACATCCTCGGCGGCTGCATGGGCACGACGGGCCCAGCCTCGATCAATCCCAAGACCGGCCGCCCTTACGGCCTCGACTTTCCCGTCATCACCATCGGCGACATGGTGCAGGCGCAAGTGCGACTGATCGACCACCTCGGCATACCCGAGCTGTTCTCGGTCATCGGCGGCTCGATGGGCGGCATGCAGGTGCTGGAGTGGGCGGCGCGCCACAAGGAGCGCGTGTTTTCCGCCATCCCGATCGCCACCGCGGCCTTGCACTCCTCGCAGAACATCGCCTTCCACGAGGTCGGCCGCCAAGCGGTGATGGCCGATCCCGACTGGTGCGGCGGCAATTATCACGCCGCGGGCAAGGTGCCGAGGAACGGCCTCGCGGTCGCGCGCATGGCCGCCCACATCACCTATCTCTCCGAGGATGCGCTGCACGAGAAGTTCGGCCGCAATCTGCAGAACCGCGCCGAGCGCACGTTCTCCTTCGACGCCGACTTCCAGGTCGAGAGCTATCTGCGCCACCAGGGCTCGACGTTCGTCGACCGCTTCGACGCCAATAGCTACCTCTACATCACCCGCGCGATGGACTACTACGACCTGGCAGCCGAGCACGGGCAGGTGCTCGCCAGCGCCTTCGCGGGCACCAGGACGCGCTTCTTCGTCGTGTCGTTCTCGAGCGACTGGCTGTACCCGACACGGGAGAGCCGCAAGATCGTGCATGCGCTCAACGCCGTCGCGGCCAACGTGTCGTTCGTCGAGATCCAGAGCAACAAGGGCCACGATGCGTTCCTGCTCGAAGAGCCGGAGTTGTTCGCGACCGTCAGAGGCTTCGTCGATTCCGCCGCCCAGCGGCGCGGCATCGCATGACGGAGCGATCGCCGATGGCGGAGACGATCCACTCCTCGGCCCATCCCGGCGCCCACCGCGCCGACCACTTGTTCATCGCCGAAATGGTAACGCCGGGCTCGCGCGTACTCGACGTCGGCTGCGGCGACGGTGCCCTGTTGCAGCTGTTGATGGACACCAAGGCGGTCGACGGTCGCGGCATCGAGCTCTCACGCGAGCGCGTCAGCGCCTGCGTCGCGCGCGGCCTCTCCGTCATCCAGGGCGACGCCGACCGCGATCTCGACGACTATCCCGATCGCGCCTTCGATTACGCGGTCCTCTCGCTCACCATCCAGGCCACGCGCTATCCGCGCGAGGTGCTGCTCAACCTACTCAGGATAGGCCGCCGCGCCATCGTCTCGTTCCCGAACTTCGGCCACTGGGGCATCCGCGCCCAGCTGCTCTTCACCGGCCGCATGCCGGTCACACCCAACCTGCCCGACAGCTGGTACGCGAGCCCCAACGCGCACCTGTGCACGATCAAGGATTTCACCGACCTCGTGCAACACGTCGACGCCGAGGTCGAGGAGGCGGTGGCGTTCTCGGCCCGCGGCAAGAAGCTGCCGATCCGCAACTCCCGCTCGGCCCAGAACCTGTTCGGCGAGAAGGCGGTGTTCCTGCTCCGCCATCGCACGCAATGAGTGCGCGCGGCAGGTCGGGTTGGGCCGAACTGCACCTGCGGCCGTAACCCGACAAGAATGGAAGGAGATGACGTTGTGCCACGGGCGGGCCTTGCGCTGCGCTGCGACACAATGCGGCTCGACCGCGCTCGGCCAACCTACCGCGTCACCGACACGAGGCCGCCGAGCGCGCGGGCGCGCGCAAGCTTGCCCGCTGGCGCGACCAGCTCCTTGCTCGCCTCGACGATGATGACGCCGGCGAACGCCGGCGTGAGGCGCGCACCCAGCCGCTCGATTGCCGTCGCCGACCGGAGCAGCAGCCGATGCCCGATCGGCGGCGCATAGAGCGCCGTCTCGAATGCGATCGGCGTGAACAGAGCATCGCGCAGCAGGCGGTCGAGCTGGCCGCGGCTGTAGGGTCGGCCATGGCCGAACGGCGTCGCATCCGTGCGCGCCCAAATCCCGCGCCGGTTCGGCACCACCAGCAGCAAACGGCCCTCGGGCGCCAGCACGCGCCACACCTCGCGCAGCAGCGGCTGCACCCTCTCCGCCGCCTCCAGGCAGTGCACCGCGAGCAGCCGCTCGACCGAGCTGTCGGCGAGCGGCAGGCGATCCTCCTCCACCAGCACCGAGAGCCGCTTGCCCTCGGCCGGCCAGACCAGCGCCCCCTGGCTCGACGGCATCAGCGCGCCGATCCGTCCCGCCTCGCCGCGGAAGCTGCCGAGATAGGGTGCCGCGTAGCCGAGCCCGATCAGCGTCGTGCCCTTGACCGACGCCCAGCGCTGGCGAATGCGCCGTGCCAGTCCGCGCCGCACCATCTGCCCGAGTGGCGTCGCGTAGAAGTCTCGCAGCTCCTCGACATCGATATGCGTCATCGCTCTTTCGCCGATTCGACTGGCAATCGGGGCGGCCGCCAATGATGCACGATTTTTCGCCGTCGCCAAACCGGGCCCCTGAGCGCGCATGGACTGGCGCATCGGCCTTCTTTTGTTAAGGTGACGCCAAGGACCGCTGCTCGACGGCGGCTCGCCAAACCGCAACGTCCCAGGGAGAGAGACCATGAGGCCATCCAACCAACGCCGCACGCTCGCCGCAATCGCCGGACTTTCCGCGCTGCTCGCGGCCCCCGTCGCCGGCGCCGAGACCTTCATCAATGTGCTGACGGGCGGCACCAGCGGCGTCTACTATCCGCTCGGCGTCGCGCTCTCCAAGATCTACGGCGAGAAGATCCCCGGCGTCAGGACCCAGGTGCAGGCGACCAAAGCCTCGGTCGAGAACCTCAACCTGCTGCAGAAGGGCAAGGGCGAGATCGCGTTCGCGCTCGGCGATTCCGTGCAGCTCGCCTGGGCCGGCGACGCGGAAGCCGGCTTCAAGGAGAAGCTCGACAAGCTACGCGGCATCGCCGCCATCTACCCGAACTACATCCAGGTCGTCGCTTCCAAGGACAGCGGCATCAAGAGCCTCGCCGAGCTCAAGGGCAAGAGCCTCTCGGTGGGCGCGCCGAAGTCGGGCACCGAGCTCAACGCGCGCGCGATCCTCAAGGCCGCTGGCCTCGCCTACGCCGACCTCAGCAAGACCGAGTATCTGCCGTTCGCCGAGTCGGTCGAGCTTATGAAGAACCGCCAGCTCGACGCGACGCTGCAGTCGGCCGGCCTCGGCGTCGCCTCGATCCGCGATCTCGCGACGTCGTTGCCGATCCAGATGGTCGAGGTGCCGGCTGCGATCGCCGACAAGCTCGGTGCGCCCTATCTCGCGGCTACGATTCCGGCCAAGACCTACGAGGGTCAGGCCGATGCCGTTGCCACGCTGACCATCGGCAACGTGCTCGTCACCCACGCCGGCGTGCCGGAGGAAACCGTCTATCAGATGACCAAGCAGATATTCGAGAACCTGCCGGAGCTCGTTGCCGCGCACAAGGCCGCGGCCGCGATCAAGCTCGAGACGGCGAAGCAGGGCATGCCTGTGCCGCTGCATCCAGGGGCCGAGCGCTACTACAAGGAGAAGGGCCTGAAATAGCCTTTTGCCGCCTTGCCAGAGCGAGACCGGCATGACGCGCCCCGACGCAACCGACCCCAGCCACACCGGCGCCGCGAGCCTGGAGACGCACGACCGTCTCGCGGCGCCGTTCCCGCCCGGGCTCGAGGGCCGCGTGCTGCTCGGGCTCGCGATCGCCTTCTCGCTGTTCCAGATCGCTACCGCCGCGCACGTCGTCGACCTGCCGAGCCAGATCGTGCGCGCCGTGCACGTCGGCTTCCTCACCTTGCTCGCGTTCCCGCTCGTCGCCAGCACGCTCCGCTGGACGGCGCCCGCCCGCGCCCTCTCCTGGCTCGTCGGCGCGGCCGGCTTCGCGGTCGGTCTCTACCAGTGGATCGAGTACAAGGAGCTGATCCTGCGCTCGGGCGATCTCACCGAGACCGACGTCGTCGTCGGCATCGCCAGCATCGCCATCCTGCTCGTTGCCACCTGGATCGCGCTCGGCCCCTCGCTGCCGATCCTCGCGTCCGTGTTCTTGCTCTATTGCCTCCTCGGCAACCACCTGCCCGCACCGCTCGACCACCGTGGCTACGACATCGCCCAGGTGATCGACCACATGGCGTTCGGCACCGAGGGCATCTACGGCATCCCGACCTACGTCTCCTCGACCTACATCTTCCTGTTCATCCTGTTCGGCGCGTTCCTCGAGCGCGCCGGCATGATCAATCTCTTCACCGACGTGTCGATGGGCCTCGTCGGCCACACCCGCGGCGGCCCGGCCAAGGTCTCCGTCGTCTCCTCGGCGATGATGGGGACCATCTCGGGCTCCGGCGTCGCCAACGTCGTCACCACCGGCCAGTTCACAATTCCCTTGATGAAGCGGTTCGGCTACCGACCGGCGTTCGCCGGCGGCGTCGAGGCCACCGCCTCGATGGGCGGCCAGATCATGCCGCCAGTGATGGGCGCGGTCGCCTTCATCATGGCCGAGACGCTCGATATTCCCTACGCCAAGGTCGTCGAGGCCGCCGTGATCCCGGCGCTGCTCTATTTCGCCTCCGCCTTCTGGATGGTGCATCTCGAGGCCGGCAAGCGCGGCCTGCTCGGGCTGCCGATCGACGACCTGCCATCAGCCCTCGGCGCCATCAGGCGCGGCTGGCATCTGCTGCTGCCGCTCGCGGCGCTCGTCTACCTGCTGTTCGCTGGATATACCCCGCTCTACGCGGGCACCGTGGGCCTCGCGCTCACGGCGCTATTGATCCTCGGCACCTCGGTGGCGCTCGGCATCCCGCCATTCTGGCTGAGAGTGCTGTTCTGGATCGGCCTCGGCATCGTCGGTGCCGCGTTCTTCAAGTACGGCCTCGGCCTCGTCGGCGCGGCGATCGGGCTGCTGATCGCTGTCAACCTGATGACCCGCGGCGGCCGCGAGACCGTGTGGAGCGCCATCCAGGGCCTCGCCGAGGGCGCCAAGGCCGCGATTCCCGTCGGCATCGCCTGCGCCGTCGTCGGCATCGTCGTCGGCACCATGACGCTGACCGGCGCCGCCACCAATTTCGGCCGCTTCGTCGTCTCCGTCGGGGAATCGAGCCTGATCCTCTCGCTCGTCCTCACCATGCTGACCTCGATCGTGCTCGGCATGGGCATCCCGACCATCCCGAACTACATCATCACCTCTTCGCTCGCCGGCCCGGCCCTGCTCGAGCTCGGCGTGCCGCTGATCGTCGGCCACATGTTCGTGTTCTACTTCGGCATCCTCGCCGATCTGACGCCGCCGGTCGCGCTCGCCTGCTTCGCCGCCGCCCCGATCGCGCGCGAGAGCGGGCTCAAGATCTCGTTCCAGGCGGTCAAGATCGCCGCCGCCGGATTCGTCGTGCCGTACATGGCGGTCTACTCGCCGGCCTTGATGCTGCAGGATGGCGGCCCGCTCTCGGCGGCGATCGGCTATCCATTGGCGGTCGCCTACATCGTCACCAAGGCGGTGCTCGCAATGGCGCTGTGGGGGGCGGCGGTGATCGGATTCCTGAGGAGCCACATGAACTGGCCCGAGCGCATCCTCGCGGCTGCGGCCGCCGCCTCGCTCATCGTCGCCCTGCCGTTGACCGACGAGATCGGATTTGCGCTCGCCCTCGTGGTGCTGCTCTGGCATTGGCGCCGGCTGCGCGCGCGGACGGTGGCGCCATGATCTGCGTCGCCGCCGCCGGCAAGGTCGTCTCGCTCGCCGCGACCCTCGTCACCCTCTCCTGGACCCACACCATAGAGCGCGTGCCGTGGGAGGAGGACTGGCGCCTCGAGGAGGGGCGCCTCGTCCTGGCTGAGGCGCGCGTCAAGGGTTCCGGCGCAGGCATGGAGCCACCCGCCGACGCCCGGCTGATCGACGGCTGGTGGCGCTTTCGACCCGCGCTGCCGCCGCGCGCCCGCATCACGCTCGCCGCCTCGGATGCGGTGGCCGCCGGCTGGCGCCTCTGCGCGGGCGAGCACTGCCACACCATAGGCGCATTGCCCGATGGCGCCGGCCCGATCACAATCGAGCCGTGCGCGGCGGACGCCGACATGACGGCGGGACCCACCACCACCCGGCCATAGCGTCCAGGGAATGTCATGAGCCTCCTGCACATCCACCAGTTCCGCTGCCTCGACGACAACTACGGCGTGCTGATCCACGACGCGGGCTCGGGCGTCACCGCCTCGATCGACGCCGCCGACGCCGGTGCGATCGCCGAGGAACTCGCGGCCAAGCGCTGGAACCTGACCCACATCCTGACGACCCACCATCACGCCGACCACACGCAAGGCAACCTCGAGCTCAAGGCGGCGAGCGGCTGCACAATTCTCGGCCCGGCCGCCGAGGCAGGCCGCATCCCCGGCATCGACGTCGCACTCGCCGACGGCGACATCTATCGGCTCGGCGCTTTCGACGTGCGTGTCATCTCCACTCCCGGCCACACCGCCGGCCACTGTGTCTACTGGATCCCGGAAGCCGACGTCGCCTTCGTCGGCGACACGTTGTTCGCGCTCGGCTGCGGGCGCGTGTTCGAGGGCACGCCGGAGATGATGTGGAACTCGCTGCGCAAGCTGATGGCGTTGCCGCCGGAGACGGCGATCTATTGCGGCCACGAGTACACCGCCGCCAACGCCCGCTTCGCGCTGACGATCGAGCCCGAGAACGAGGCGCTGCAGCAGCGCGCCCGCGAGGTCGCCGATCTCGCCGCACGCCACCAGCCGACGATCCCGACCCGCATCGGCCTCGAGCTCGAGACCAATCCGTTCCTGAGGCCCCATTCGAAGGCGATCCGCGCCCGCCTCGGCCTGGAGCGGGCCAAGGACTGGCAGGTTTTCGCCGAGATCCGCGCTCGCAAGAACAAGGCCTGAGCCGTGTCGCCGCTCGACGCCCAGGCCATCGTCACCCTGCTCGGGCTCGCGCCGCATCCCGAAGGCGGCTTCTATCGCGAGACGTTCCGCGATTCCGCCCTGCTGCCCGACGGCCGCGCCGCCTCGACCGCGATTTATTTCCTGCTCCGCGCGGGCGAGGTCTCGCGCTGGCACCGCGTCGATGCGGCCGAGGCCTGGCACTGGTATGCCGGCGCGCCGCTGGCGCTCGATCTGGCCGAGACCGGTATGCCGAGTCGCCGGCTGGTGCTCGGCGCAGATCTCGCCGCCGGCGAGCGCCCGCAGCACGTCGTCCCGGCCGGCGCGTGGCAGAGCGCGCGCAGCCTCGGCGCATGGACGCTAGTCGGTTGCACCGTGGCGCCGGGCTTCACCTTCGCCGGCTTCGAGCTGGCAGGCGAGGGCTTCGAGCCCTAGCCGGCGCCGCGATGCCAGCGAATCACATGCCGCCGAGTTTGCCCCGCCTGCGGCGGGCGGCGGAGTTTTCCACGATTCAGATTTGCAACCCCACGAATCAACCGACTGATCTGGCACGATGTTTTTCTTTTTGCTCGAACGCGGCCCGGCCGCGCTTGCCGCTGCCACCCGACTCATCAACACTGCGCCAATTCGAAAAGTTGCCGCAAGCGGGGGGCTTTAGGGCATGAGGCGCGAGTCATCGGGACGGCTGCTGACCACGGTATTCGTCGACTACGACAACATCTACCTCTCGCTGAAGCGCAAGAGCGAGGAGGCGGCGCGGCGCTTCGCCAAGGACGCTGGGCTGTGGCTCAGGGAGATCGAGAGCGGCCGCCTCATCACGTCGAGCAATTCGATCAGCTTCGATGCTCCCCGCCGCATTGTGATGAACCGCTGCTACGGCAATCCCGTGCCCCGTCGCAACCAGAGCGACAACTCGACCGACATGAGCTCGTTCCCGTTCGTCCGCCACCATTTCCTCAAGGCCGGGTTCGAGGTCATCGATTGCCCGCCGCTGACCGCCCAGCTGAAGAACTCTTCCGACATCCGCATGGTGATGGACGTCCGTGACCTCTTGGGCCACGACACTTATTTCGACGAGTTCGTGATCCTGTCCGGTGACGCCGACTTCACGCCGGTGCTGCACCGGCTGCGCGCCCACGCGCGGCGCACAGTGGTGTTCGCCAACGACTACACGGCCGCTCCCTATACCGCCTTGAGCGACGGCGAGATCCGCGAGAGCGACCTCATCGCCCTGCTGCTCGAGAGCCGGCTGCCGGCCGAGGCCGAACCGAACAGCGCCGCCACACCCGCCCGGCTACCGAGCGCCGCCGACCTCGACACCTCCCGCAAGGAGATCGTCGCCGAGGTCGTCGCCGGCGTGCGCGCCGCGCGCCAGCCGGTCCCGCTCGAGGCGCTCGCCGATCGCGCCGTGCGTACCCTCGGCCACGAGCGCACCGTCGGCTCCGCATGGGGCGGAACAGGAAGCTTCCGCGACCTGCTGCTGCGCAGCCTGCCGGAAGAGATCCGCATCAGCGAGCAGCCGCCCTACTACGTGTTCGACGCGAGCCGCCAGATCGCGGCCGAGCGCCCTGCATCCGAGCCCCGCCAGATCGCCGAGACCAGCCTCGAGCCGCGCGTTCCCGTGATCGCCGCCGAGCCTGCGCCGCAGCGGGTCCAGCCGGCGCCGGCTGCCTACGCCGCGCCGCAGCCGCTCGTTCCCGCGACGCCACCGGCCGCGGTGCGTCCTGCTGCTCAGCCGGCTCGCCCTGTCGCCCGCGCTCCGCAGCCGGCCGAGTCCGCGCCGGCATATCAATCGACGCAGCCGACCCAATCGGCCCCGCAGCGTGCTGCCGCCCCGACCAATGCCGGCAGCCGCGAGGGAGCGACCGCAATCCAGCAGTCGATCGCACGCATTCACGAGGCTTGTCAGGCCCCGCCGCTGTCGCCGCCCGAGTATCGCGTGCTGTTCGAGGTGATGGCGAAGGAGCTGACCGAGAACGGCCTGACCGGCGCCCAGACCCTCGTCAATATCACCGAACGCGCCCGCGAGCTCGGCCTCGATTTGAAGCGCGACGACCTGCGCTTCGTGCTCGACGTCGTCAGCGAGGCCGATCCCTGGTTCGAGCAAGGCGCCTCGGCCGCGCTGTTCGCCAGCCGATTCCGCAACTTCGTGATCGCGCGCTGCCGTGGCCAGGGCCTCAGCCTGTCGGTCGACGAACTCGACCTGATCGAGGCGTGGTTCGCCGGCAGCGGCGGTGGCGCCCAGCGCGGTCGCGCCGCAGCCACCGCTCCGGCGCCGGCAAGAGCGCCGGTCGAGCCGGCACCGCAGCAGGCACCGTCCCATGCCGCGCGCCAGCCCGCCTATGCCAGCGCCGAGCCACGCTACGCAGCCGAGCCGGCACCCGCCGCCCAGGCGGAGGTGCGCGCCGACCGCTGGTGGACGCTCGAGGAGGGGCGCCAGCACGTGGCCGAGCAGCGCAACGAGCGTTTCGCCGCCGATAGCGCTCCCGCAGCCGCCGACGGCGACGAGTTCCCACGCATCGTCCGCTCTCGCCTCAGGGTGTGATCCGGCCGGCCTTCGGGCCCGTGCTCGCACAATGAAAAACGCCCCGCATCGAGCGGGGCGTTTCTCTTCGTGCTCCGGCGAGGCTCGTGCCCGCGGCCCAATCGCTCACGCCATATACTGGCCGCCGTTGGCCGAGATCGTCGAGCCGGTGATGAAGCCGGCGTCCTCCGAGGCGAGAAACACGACGCAGCGCGCGATCTCCTCCGGCTCGCCGAGGCGGCCGACCGGAATGTAGGGCAGGATCGACTTCTCGAGCACCGCCGGATCGATCGCCTTGACCATCTCGGTGGCGATGTAGCCCGGGCAGATCGCGTTGACGGTGATGCCCGCCCGCGCACCCTCCTGCGCCAGCGCCTTGGTAAAGCCGATGTCGCCCGACTTCGCCGCCGAGTAGTTGACCTGCCCCATCTGCCCCTTCTGGCCGTTGACCGAGGAGATGTTGATGATGCGCCCGAACTTCCTCGCCCGCATGCCCTCCCACACCGGCCGGGTCATGTTGAATAGGCCGTTGAGATTGGTGCCGATCACCTCGTCCCACTGCTGCCGGGTCATCTTGTGGAACATTCCGTCACGGGTGATGCCTGCATTGTTCACCAGCACGTCGACCGGACCGAGTGCCGCCTCGATGCGCTTGATCCCGTCCGCGCACTGGTCGTAGTCGGCGACCGACCACTTGTAGACCGGGATCCCGGTCTCGGTCTGGAACTGCTGCGCGGCGGCGTCGTTGCCGGCGTAGTTGGCGGCGACCCTGTAGCCGGCATTCTTGAGCGCGACCGAGATCGCGTGGCCGATGCCGCGCGTGCCGCCGGTGACGATGGCAACTCGTGCCATGGATGAATTCCTCCCTGGAATTTGGCTGGTTTCTTGTGGTGGGCGAGCGGCGACGGGACGCTCCGGACGTTGCCGGAATGCCCCGCCGTAGCGATATCAGTCGCGCTGGACGCACAAGGCGATGCCCATGCCGCCGCCGATGCATAGCGTGGCAAGGCCCTTCTTCGCGTCGCGGCGCTTCATCTCGTAAAGCAGCGTGGTCAGCACGCGCGCGCCGGAGGCGCCGATCGGGTGACCGATCGCGATCGCACCGCCATTGACGTTGACCTTGTCGGTATCCCAGCCAAGGCCCTTGTTGACCGCACATGCCTGCGCGGCGAACGCCTCGTTGGCTTCCACCAGGTCCAAGTCCTTGGTGGTCCAGCCGGCTTTCTCCAACGCCTTTTTGGAGGCGGGGATGGGACCCGTGCCCATGATCGAGGGATCGACGCCGGCGTGCGCCCACGACACGATCCGCGCGAGCGGGGTAATGCCGCGCTTCTTGGCCTCGGCCGCAGTCATCAGCACCACGGCGGCGGCGCCGTCGTTGATGCCGGAGGCGTTGCCGGCGGTCACGCTGCCCTCTTTCGGGTCGAACGCCGGCTTCAGCTTGGCGACGCTTTCGAGCGTGACGCCGTCCTTGATGTACTCGTCGTCCGAGACCACCGTCTCGCCCTTGCGGGTCTTGATCGTCACCGGGACGATCTCGTCCTTGAACTTGCCGGCCTTCCTGGCGGCCTCGGCCTTGTTCTGCGAGGCGACCGCGAACTTGTCCTGCTCGTCGCGGGTGATCTGCCACTGGCGCGCGACGTTCTCCGCCGTGTTGCCCATGTGGTAGCCGTTGAAGGCGTCCCACAGGCCGTCCTTCAACATCGTGTCGAGGAATTTGAGCTCGCCCATCTTCACGCCGTCCCGCAAGTGGGCGACGTGCGGCGAGCGGCTCATGCTCTCCTGGCCACCGGCGACGACGATCTTGGCCGACCCGTCGGCGATCTGCTGCGCGCCGAGCGCCACTGCCCGGAGCCCCGAGCCGCACAGCTGGTTCAAGCCCCAGGCCGGCGCATCGACGGGAATGCCGGCCCCGATCGAGGCCTGGCGGGCCGGGTTCTGACCCTGACCGGCGGACAGGATCTGGCCCATGATCACCTCGGACACGTCGCCCGCCGCCACCTTGGCGCGCTCCAGCGCCGCCTTGATGGCGATCTGGCCAAGCTCGTGCCCGGCGAGGCTGGCGAGCGCGCCGTTGAAGGACCCGACCGGCGTGCGGGCGGCACTGGCAATCACAATGGTGGTATCGTCGCTCATCTTGTGGCGTCTCCTGGAGGGAACGGGAGGATCGAAAGCGCGGGGCCGGCGTCGATGGTTGTCGTTCTCGGACGCGGCGGCTGGCGCACGATAGCAGCACCCCGTTCGCGACCGCAATTCCGCCAATCGGGGGAGACAGTCGCCTATTTCTCAATCAATTTCATCTTTCATAGCGGGCCACGCCGTGTTAGCATGACGCAGTGCACAATCCGTGGGAGTCTCGATGTCTACGGCAGCTTTGAACAAGAAAGAGGCGGAGTCGGACCGCAAGGAAGCCGTCGTCATCAAGAAGTACGCCAACCGACGGCTGTACAATACCGAGACCAGCACCTATGTGACGCTCGAGGATCTGGCGGCGATGGTGCGCTCGGATCGTGACTTCGTGGTGTTCGATGCCAAGAGCGGCGACGACCTCACCCACACGGTGCTGACCCAGATCATCGTCGAGCAGGAAGGGCGCCAAGGTGGCCAGACCCTGCTGCCGATCCCCTTCCTACGCCAGCTGATCCGCTTCTACGACGACCAGATCGGCCGCATGGTGCCGAGCTACCTCCAATTCAGCCTCGAGAACCTGGTCAAGGAGCAGGAGAAGATCCGGGCCCAGTTCGCCAGCGCGTTCGGCAACCCGGCCGCCGCCTTCGACGCCTACCAGGAGCAGGCGCGCAAGAACATGGCCATGTTCGAGCAGGCGTTGTCGATGTGGACCGCGCCGTTCGCCGCTGCTGCCAAGAAGGCCGCCGGCGAGGCCGCCGCCAAGGGCAAGCCGGAGACGGCAGAGGGCGACAAGCCCGCCGCCGCTGCCGCCAGCCGAGACGAGATCGGCGAGCTCAAGGCGGAGCTTGCCGCCATGCAGCAGAAGATCGAGAAGCTCTCCCAGGACCGCTGAGCCGCCGACGCGCCGGCCTAGGGCGCGGCAGGCTCACGAGGCGAGCCGGGCAGTGAGCTCGCTCGCCGGGAACGGCATCCCGTAGTGGAAGCCCTGCAGATAGGTGATGCCGGCCGCGGTCAGCATGTCCGCCGATTGCTGGTCGCCGACCCACTCCGCGACCGTCTCCATGCCGAAGCTGCGTGCGAGATCGATCATCGTTTGCACGAACACCCGGTCACTCGAATCCTCGGCGAGGTTCTTCACGAACGCGCCGTCGATCTTCACCATATCGACGTCGAGGTGCTTCAGGTTCTTGAACGAGGTGTAGCCGGCGCCGAAGTCGTCGATCGCCACCCGGCAGCCGAGCTCCTTCAGCGTATCGACGAAGGCGATCGACTGGTCGATGTCGTGGATCGCTGCGGTCTCGGTGATCTCGATGATCAGCCGCTCGGTGATGCGCCGAGCGCCGCCGCTCAGGCGGTGCAGCGACACCAGCCAGTCGTGGTCGCTGGCGGTCAGGCTCGACACGTTGAGCGACAGTCGCATCGTCTCGTGCGCCGTGAGCAGCCCGATCGCCAGCTCCAACGTGCGGCGATCGACGAGACGCGACAGGCCGAGCTGCTCGACCACCGGCATGAACTCGCCGGCAGACACGACGGCGCCGTGCGGATGCGTCATCCTCAGCAGCGCCTCGTAGATCTCGGCTCGACCCGTCCTGGCCGAGATCATCGGCTGCAGCACGAGATGCATCCGGCCCTCGTCGAGAGCGGCGATCACCTCGTCGGCGATGGCAATGTTCCGCTGCCGCGCCGTATCCCGCGTCGGGCTCGGCTCGTAGGCCATGAAGCTGTTGAGGCGCTTTTGCTTGGCGCGGTCGAGCGCCTGCAGCGCGTGGCTCAACGCCTGGCTCACCGTCTGCGCCTGGTCGGGGACGACGACGCCGCCGATCGAGATGCTCGCCGACAACGGGCACGCGCTGGTGCGGATCTGCTCGTCGCGCACCGCTTTCATGAACCGCTCGGCGGCGATCCGCATCGCGCCCGGACCGCAGTCGTTGAGGATGATGCCGAACTTGTTCGACGAGTAGCGGCCGATGGTGTCGCCGCCTCTGAGCTTGGAGCGGATCACGCGCGCGGTCGCCGCGATCACCTCGTCGCCGACGTCGAAGCCGAACGTCTCGTTGATGACCGCAAGGTTGGAGACCGCCGCCATGAGCACCGCGCACGGCTGGCGGGTGCGCTCGGCCCGCGTCAGCACGGCCCCGATCGCCTCCGTCAGGCGTATGCGGTTGAGCTGGCCGGTCAGCTCGTCGTGGTCGCTGCGGTAGAGGAGCCGTTGCTCCTCCCAGTATCGCTCGTTGATGACGCGGATCACGCCACGCGCAGCAATGGCGCGGCCGTCCGCACCCGGCCACCAGCGGCCGTGATCCTCCACCCAGATCGAGACGTCGCTGCGCCGGCCCTCTGGCTGCAGCCGGTATTGCAATCGGTAGGGCACGCCGCGCGCGAGCTCGGGCGAGGTCGGATCGGTGATCGCCGCCTGGCGCCGGCCGACGTGCTCGGCGGCGATCAGGAACTGGAACCCGGTGCCGGTCGCGATGACGTGGGCGTCGGGCAGGCCGAGCACCGCCGCCGCGTTGCTCTCCCACTCGATGCGGTCGGTGACGATGTCCCACTTGTAGGCCGTCTCCTCGACCGCCGACAGGATGCCGACGAGATCGAACGCCTCGGCCTCGATCAGCGGGTCGCCGGAGCCGCCCGCCGGGCTCGCCCCTCCCGCCGTGCCGCTGTTGTCCATCGGCTTGCGCGCGCAATCGGTTGTCGACGGCTTCTGTGGCGGGCTCACCGGCTGGTTCCCAGGGCTCGAGCGGAGCTATGCGTGGCCCGGCAACGGCGCTGAGCGGCACGCGTCGGGCGAATTCGAAAGCTACGGGCAATTTCTTAACAAGCCTTGAAATCACGGCCTGTCCTGACCCGCACCCGGCGGCCACTCCGCCCCGCGCGGCTGAGGGGTGAGGTCGGAATCGCGAGCTCCGACACGGGGTCAGCCCGGCTGGGTCCAACCGCTCTTCAGCGCGGCGAGCGCGGTCTCGTGATGGGCACGCGATGCGGCGCCGAAGCAGGCGAGCACGACCCGCGCCAGGGCGCCGCCCATGGCAAGCGCGTCGGCGATGGTCGCGACGGCGATGCGTGCGGCGCGATCCGGCGGGAACCCGTAGACGCCGGTCGAGATCGCCGGGAACGCGATGCTGGCGAGATCGTGCGCGCGGGCGAGTGCGAGGCTTTCCGCATAGGCCGAAGCAAGCAGCTGGTCCTCGCCGGCCCCGCCGCCGCGCCACACCGGACCGACGGTGTGGATCACGTAGCGCGCCGGCAGTCGATAGCCGCGGGTGATCTTGGCCTGGCCGGGCTCGCAGCCGCCGAGCAGCCGGCACTCAGCGAGCAGCTCCGGCCCCGCCGCGCGGTGGATCGCGCCGTCCACCCCGCCGCCGCCGAGCAGCGTCGGGTTGGCCGCATTCACGATCGCATCGACCGCGAGCGTGGTGATGTCGGCCTCCAAGATTTCAATGCGATGCGGCATGAGATGGGCTCGTGCTCACGCGGGTGGCGGACGATACATCTTAGCGTTGTCGAGGCATTCCGTGTCGCGTCGTTGCCGCCCGACCCCGTATTCGCCGTTACCGTTCTGACAGTGAAGCCAGCCCCGGCGAGAACGACTATGCGCGCCGCCCTCGTCACCTTCAATACGATGCTCGCCCCAACCCTCTCCCCGTAGCGCGTGCAGCGCGATGAGGAGAGGGAGCATGTGCCGCGGGCGGCAATCGCTCCCGTGAAGCGCCACACTCACGTCCGCCGCACCCTCACCGGCCCGCGGCGGACTTTGGCTGCAGCATTGATGGGGGAACGCTCGGTAGGAACGAGGGCTGCCCTGGCTCGCCCTTCGGCGTCGAGTCCTGCGGCTTGGTCGCGACCGTCGGCGACTTGGGCGCCACCTGATTGCTGCCGCCGCGGCCCTCCTCGCGGCCGCGCGCCGCGAGCTGCTTCAGGTAGGCAATGACGTCACGGCGCTCCTGCTCCTCGAGACCGGCGAAGGCCATGTAGGTGCCGGGCATGAAATCCTCGGGCTTGTCGAGGAATTGGTAGAGCGCATCCTCTGTCCACGACAGCCCCTTGTCGCGCGCCAGCTGCATGATCTCGGAGTACTGGAAGCCCTTGATCGTGCCGGCGCGGCGGCCGATGACGTCGTTGAGCGGCGGCGCGATCGAGCTCGTCGAGCCGGGCTCGACGACGTGACAGAGCAGGCACTTGCGGAACACGTGCTCGCCGCGCTTGGCATCCTGCGCGTAGGCCGCCGGAACCCACGCGGCCATGGCGAGCGTCCCAACCACTGCGAGCGATCTCATCGCGCGGAGCATCACCCGAGAGCGGTGCGGCACGCCGCTGTCTCGGGAGGTCGAGCCCGATCGTGCACGCACGGATTCCCCCTCCAGACCGTTCACCCCGCTCGCCTCGGCAAGGCGTCCGCGATCCCGGCTTCATCATCACCCGGAGCAAGGCTAGCACCGCCGAGGTCCATTTGGAATGTGACCAGCGGCGCATTCCAGCGGGTGTCCAGCGGTCGCTCGGGCCGCCGGGCTAAAGCTGCTCGACCTTCTTGTTGAAGCCCTCGGCGACGATGCCCGCATACCAGCCCACGCTCTCCTTGAACGACTTGGCGCGGGTCTTGGCGTCGTCCTCGACCTTGGAGACGAACGAGCCGACCGCGGCGACCGCCGTGCCCTTGGGCGCATAGCTCGCCCCGACCTTGACGCTGTTGTCGGGGCCGAGCAGCGACCAGCAGGTATTGCGATAGCGCGGTGGATACTTCGGCTTTCCCGCCAGCGTGGCCTCCAGGTCGTTGGAGACGGACTTGGACTGGCTGTTGGCCGAGAACGCGGACTTCGGCATCTCACCGGCGGCGGAGGCGTCGCCGATGACGTAGATATCGGCCACCTGCATCGAGGCGAAGTTCTCGGGATTGATCGGGCACCAGTCGCCCGAGGCGCATCCGGCCATGGCGGCAATCGCGCCGGCCTTCTGCGGTGGGATGATATTGGCGACGTCCGCTTTGACGCTCAGTCCGGACTTGGTGACGATCTCCTTGCTGGCGGGGTCGACGCGGGCCAGGGAGAAGTCGTCGATCTCTGTCGTCAGGTGGAAGTCGACGATGCCCGCATAAAGCTCCTTGAAGGCCGCGGTGAACAGCGGCTGCTTCGAGATCGCCTTCTTGGGGTCGAGGATCACCAGCTTGGAGCGCGGCTTCGACGTCTTCAAATAGTGCGCGATCATGCACGCACGCTCATAGGGCCCCGGCGGACAGCGAAACGGATTGGGCGGTGCGGCGAGCACCACCGTGCCGCCATCCGGCATGGCGCGCAGCTGATCGAACAGCAGCTTGGTCTGCTGGCCGCCCTTGTAGGCGTGCGGCATGATCGTCTCGGCGGCCTCCGAGTAACCGGGGATCGCCTCGTATTTGAAATCGATGCCCGGCGACAGCACGAGCTTGTCGTACGCGACCCTTGTGCCGCCCAGCAGATCGACGGTCTTGGCGACGGGATCGACCTTGATGGCGCGATCGTGGACCATGCGGACGCCGAGCGCCGAAAGACCGCTGTAGTCGTGGGTAAGGCTCTCGAGTGTGCGCAGGCCGCCGAGATAGAGATTGGAGAAGAAGCAGGTCGTGTACCGCTTCTGCACCTCGATCAACGTCACGTCGATCTCCGGCGAGCTACGCCTCAGAAGATGCGCGAGCGTGCCGCCGCCCGGGCCGCCGCCGACGATCACCACGCGCGGCTTGGCGCCGCTCGATACCGTCGGCGCTGCCACCTGCGCGGCGGCACCGGCACCGCCGAGTGCGGAGGAGGCCGCCGCGGCGCCCGCTCCGCCGAGCAACTTGCCGAAGTCGCGCCTGTTCAGCCGGTGCATGGATTGACCTCGTCGTCACGAGCCTCGGGGGCGTGGCCTGAAGAAGAACAGCCGGCCGGATGCGGGTAGGTCTCTGCGGCGGGTGTCATGCCACCGAGACAAGCTCGCGACGGATGCCGCTGCTGGCCGTACGCGGCAGCCCCCCCGCGCAGGCGGGAATCACGGAACGAAGCGCGCCGCGCACCGACGAAATGGGAGATCGGCGTGCTGGACGCCGCCGAATACGGTTCGAAGCTTTCGGGCGCCGGTGTCATGGCAGCTCCGAAAGGCGGCGCTCGGCCTCGCCGCCCGCACCGAGTTGGATCGCCTGCTGATAGAGGGAACGCGCGCGGGCCGGCTCGGCGGCGGGGCCCATCTCCGGCCGCCACGGCAGGATGTTCGGGTCGTAGGTCGATGCCAACGCCATCGTCGCCATTGCGTGACCCCGCTCGGCCCCCCGCTGCAGGAGCAGGCGGGCCTGTGCAATGTCGCCGCGATCGAGCATCTCGCGCGCCCGAATGACCCAGCGGTCGATCCGCGCGGCCTCCGCCGTCCCGGCCTCGAGGCGCGCGGCGGGCGGGCGCATCACTTGCGCGGACGAAGCGTCGGACGCCACGCCAGCACTGACGGCGGCCGTCTGCGTCGGCGGCTTGATGCGGGCCAGATACGTGGCCAGCGCCAGCGTCTCCTCGTCGTTCAAGGACTGAGCGACCGACTGCATGGCCGGGTTGTCCCGCTTGCCGATCTTGTAGAGGTCCATGGTGTCGAGGAAACGGTCCTTGGTCAGCCCGATCATCAGCGGGATGCCATTGTCCTCGCCATAGAGGCTGTGGCAGGTCGTGCACTCGCGAACGAGATGCTTGGCCAGCCCGACGAGCTCGGCCTCCGGTTTCTGGCCGCCCGCCGCAGTCGCTGGCGCAGGCTTGGCGGCGGGAGCGGCGGGGCCCGCGGGCTTCTGGCCGGCGATGAAGTCGGTCCAGGTCTTGGCCGAGCTGGTTGTCGCAGGGGCCGCCGCCGTCTGGGTGCCGGCCGTCGCCTGCGGCGCGGTCACCGGGGCGGCAGCCACATTGGCGCCCGCGGCGACGGCCGTGCCCGCCGTCGCTGGAGCTGCCAGGGACGCATTCCTCGCCACCTGCAGCTTCAGCCGGGCCTCGCTTACCGGGGCTCCGTTCTTGTCGACGATGGTGAGAACGATCTCGCGCTCGCCCGATGCGCCGCCGGCTACGATCATGCGCGCGGCCTCGGCATCCTGCGGTGACACCAGCCACACGCCGTCGCCAACCGGTTGTGCCGCGCTCAACTGCAACCACGGCGGCGCCTTGGTGACGATCACGTAGCTTTGTGTGACGCGCGCCTGACTGACCAGATCTGTCGGCAACGGCAGGCTGTCGCCCGACGCCACCGGCCTGACGTTGGCCTGGGCAGCCTTGGCCGCTGGGGGTGCCGCTTGGGCAATGCGCAACACCGACTTCGCAACCCCGGGCCCGGAGACGTCTGCAGCAAAGGCCTCGACCAATCCGACCGCCGGTCTTGCGGGAGACCCGAGGCCACCATCGGTTGCGACCGCAAAGGCGGGCAGCCCCGAGGCGGCGAGCGAGGCCAGTGCGAGCCAGGCACTGCCGGCTCTCAGCGCGCAACTCCGCAAATGGCGTCGGGGAAACTCGGCGATCTCAGGCATCATTCTAAGGCTCCAAGCGGAAATCGTGCTGGCGGTGCGACCGGGAGGCGGCGCGCAGCCTCGCCCTCTGCGGCTATCACCAAAGTCGCGGCCCCGACGGGGCCGGTGTGCCGGAGGTTGGCGCGGGCACCCGCGCCGGCGGCACGGCCGCACTTGGTTGCGCGGCACCGGAGCCCTGCGTCCCCATCCACTCCAGGAATTTTTCCAGCATCGCTTGCTCGGCGGCGGCGTCGACCGGGCCGGCGTTGCCTGCTGCCTTGCGCTGCGCGGCGATGAACTGCTCGATCAATTTCTTTTGCGCGGCGTTGCCGCTGCTGGCGGCCGCACCGGCCGCCCGCGCGCGCTCCGAGGTGTTGGCCTCGAGCCATTTCTGCGCGACCGGGAACCGCTGCCAGCCCGGCACCTCGGACAGCAGATTGACCTCGCGCCATTTGGGATGTCGAGGCGCTCGGCGCAGCTCCTGGAACTTGGCGAAGAACGCTTCGGTGAATTGCGCCAGGCGGCGGTGGCGATCGTGGCTTTCCGGCCAGTTGTATGCGGCCAGAATGGCTGGAACGGCGATCGACTCGACCGGCTCGCCCGGGTGGATCAGCGCCGGATAGTCCTCGCTCGTCAGACTGGTCGGCAGATAGTCCTTCTCCAATGCCTCCTCGAACGGGATCGACAGCAGCTTGTACGTGCCGTCCTCGTTGCGCAGCCGCGCCAGCAGGTCGGATGGTTTGCCGGTCAGCAGCACGGTGGCCGCGATGTCGCCGGCCTTGATCGCATGCAGTGCATCGGCCTGCGGCAGACTGACCGACCTCACGTTGACGCCGAGCGCCTCGAAGACGAGCCGTGCGCTGAGCTCCGTGCCGCTGCCCTGCTCGCCGAAGTTGACCGTCTTGCCTGCCAGGTCGGCGATCCCGCCCACATCCGAGCGCGCGACGATGTGGACTTCTTCGTTGTAGAGCTTGGTGATGTAGACGAGCCTGTTCTCGATGCCGGCCCCGAGCTCGCCGGTCTTCTTGAAATATGCGAGAACATTTGCCTGGGTGATGCCGAGGTCGATGTTGCGCAGGTTGAGCACGTCGCGGACGTTCTGCGCCGCGCCCTTTCCGACCAGCGCCAGCACACGGAAGTTGTTCCCGTCGTCGAGCACATTGGTGAGATCCTCGGCGATCGCCAGCGAGGCGCTGTCCGACTTGCCCGCGACGATGCCGACGGTGTTCTGATTGACGCGCTCTTTGGTGGCGGCTTCTTGGGGCGTTGCCGTGCGCCGCTGTTGCGCATACGCACCAAAGCTCAGCATGAAGAAAAGCAGCAGCACGGATAGAGGCACAACTGCTACATTCAACGCCCGGCAAAAGGCATCCCTGCGCCACTCGGTACGCATTACGTACTCCTGAACTTACTCGTGACCCCCAACTCTCGGAAATCGCATCAACAATGCATCGAAGCCACGCTACTCTAGGGACCCCGTACCACAACCGCAAGTATTTGTGGTCCCACTGCGGCAAAGCCGCTGGCAACGACGGCGACACACTATAGTGCTCCAACAGTCGCACAACGGCAGAGCCGCGCGGCAATTTTGCGGCGAGCATGACCCATGGGCGACACAGCCGAAGGGATGGTCGCAGCCCGCACCAATCAGGCCCAACCGGATTGCTTGGGGCGCATTGCCGACCCCTCGTCGAGCGGCGGCTACACCGCCTCGAACAGTGCCGCGAGGCCCATCCCGCCCAAGGCGCCGAGCGCGGCGACGCCGTGGTGGGGCCCGCCCGCATCGGCAGGGTGGCGGACCATGTGCGAGAAGAGGCGCACCACCAGCACCGCACCTGCTGCGCCGAGCGGTTGGCCGCGAACCAGCGCGCCACCCTCCGGGTTCAAATGGTCGTCATCGATGCCGAGGTCGGCGCCGAACGCGATCGCCTGCGCGGCCGAGCTCTCGCCGAGTTCGTAGACGCCGATGTCCTTCGGGTTGAAGCCATTGAGCCGGCGGTAGAGCTTCTTCATCGCCTCGATCGGCGCGCCCGCCTCGCGCCCTGGCCCGACGCCCTGCGCCGCGCTGGCGACGAGCCGCATCGCTCGCGGCCGGCCGATCTCGTTCCACACTTTCTCCGACACGACGACAACGAACGCCGCGCCGTCGTGCATGGCCGCCGTGTTGCCGGGCGTCAGCCGGCCATCGGGCGGCAGGAACGGTGCCAGCCGCGACAGATCCTCGAGCGTCGGCTCGACCGCGCTCTGGTCCCGCATCTCCTCCGGGTTGGCGCGAATGGGCACGATCTCGCCGATGAAGCGGCGCGCCTCACGGGCGGCAGTCGCCCGCAGATGCGAGCGCGCCGCCCAGGCGTCTTGCTGGGCGCGCGTAATGCCGAGCCGACCAGCCAGCTCCTCGGTCGCCGCGTGCGCCTCGACGTCATCGCCACTCTCCTCCGCTCCCGGCTCGACGCCGATGAAATGCGGGGTCTGGTAGAGGCTCTTCGGCTTGGCGATCCGCCACGGCGCGGTCGAGAGCGATTCCGCCCCGCCGGCGACGATCACCTCGGCGTCGCCGGCCGCAATCGCGCGGATGGCGGCGAGGATCGCATCGAGCCCCGAGCCGCACTGGCGGTCGATCGTCGCCGCCGACACGGTTTCCGGGAGACCCGCAGCCAAGGCGATGATGCGGGCCGGGTTGCCGCCCTGGGTGGCGTTGCCGACGATCAGCTCGTCGACGCGAGCCGGCGCGACGCGGCTGTCGGCCAGCACCGCACCTACCACCGGGGCTGCCAGCTCCTCGAGCCGGCGTTGCCGATGCAGCCCGCCCACACGGCCGAGCGCCGTCCGCCTCGCTGCCACGATATACGCCGACGCCGGAACCATGACGCGAGCCCGCTCTTGTGGGAATTGCCGACAGGAAACCCGCCGGCGGCCGGTATTCGACCGGACCGCCGCACGCGGAGTGCTTTGAACCGACCACAGGAAGGTGGCGAAAAGCGGATCGACCGCCGGGACTTGCGAGGCCACGGCCGGAATCTCCGCTCGTGGGTATCACTTGTCCGGAGCTGTGCTATAGCAGCCGCGAGCCCGGAGTTGCCCCTGCCGATGTCCAAGCCGCCGACCAGAGCCTCGACGCCCCCCCGCGCGCGCAACGCGAGCGACCGCGTGGCCCAGTACGTCGAGCGCGCCCGCCACGCCTTCGAGGAACGCAACCTGCGCTTCACCGGGCTGCGCGAGCAGGTGTTCGCCGAGATCGCCGCCGTGCACGGCTCGATCGGCGCCTACGAAATACTCGATCGCCTCGCCGACAAGGGAACGCGGCTGGCGCCGATCTCCGTCTACCGTTCTATCGACGCGCTGCTGGACGCCGGCGTGATCCATCGCCTTGAGAGCAAGAACGCCTACTTCGCCTGCCGCCGCCACGAACACGCCAAGGACGGCCGGCCGATCTTCCTCGTCTGCGAGCTCTGCGGCGGCGTCGCCGAGGTGCCGGCGCAGGCCGTGTTCGACCAGATCAATGAGACCGCGCGCGGCGCCGGCTTCGAGGCCAAGGTCAAGTTCGTCGAGGTGTCGGGCACCTGTGCCAAGTGCGCCCGCAAGAAGGTGGCGTCGGAGGCCCGCCGTTGACCGCGTCATCACCTGAGCCCGACCTGCCCCATCACCATCACGACGGCTGCTGCGGCCACGACCATGGCCCCGGCGGCCACGCCCCGTTCGACCCCACCGCGCTGATCGGCGCCCGCGGCCTGCGCCTTGCCCGCTCCGGCCGCGCGCTGCTGATGGGCGTCGCCATCGACGTGCATGCCGGCGAGATCGTCACCCTGATCGGCCCCAATGGCGCCGGCAAGACGACGCTGGTGCGCGTGCTCCTGGGGCTCGAGACGCCGGACCAAGGCGGCGTGCAACGAAAGGCTGGCCTCGTCGTCGGCTACGTACCGCAGCGCTTCGACATCGACCGCGCGCTGCCGCTCTCCGTCGACCGTTTCCTCTCGCTCGGCACCGCGGCGCCGGCCAAGGCACGCGCCGCCGCACTGGCCGAGGTCGGTGCTGCCGACACGCGAGACCGCCAGCTGTCCCAGCTTTCGGGAGGAGAGCTGCAACGGGTCATGCTGGCGCGCGCATTGCTCCGCGATCCGGGCCTCCTGGTGCTCGACGAGCCGGCGCGCGGCGTCGACTACACCGGCGAGGCCGAGCTCTACACCATGATCGGCCGGCTCAGGCGCGAGCGCGGGCTCGGAATTCTGCTCGTTTCGCACGACCTGCACGTCGTCATGGCGCAGAGCGATCGCGTAGTATGCATCAACCGCCACGTCTGCTGTGAGGGCCGCCCCGTCGCCGTCGCCAATCATCCCGAGTACGTTCGCCTGTTCGGCGCCAAGGCGGCGGCGGCGTTCGCGCTCTACGAGCACCACCACGATCACCGCCACGGCCTCGCCGGCGAGCCGCTGCCGGAGCCGGACCCCGCAGCGGCGCCGAGACCGGCCGGAGAGGACCGATGATCGAGCCGTTCCTGGTGCGCGCCCTGCTGGCGGCGATCGGACTCGGCCTCGTGGCTGCGCCGCTCGGCTGCGTGATCGTGTGGAACCGCATGGCCTATCTCGGCGAGACGGTGGCGCAGGCGAGTTTGATCGGCGTGGCCATCGGACTGGCGCTCGAGGTCGACCCGACGCTCTCTGTGGTGCTGGTGGCGCTCGCCGCGGCGACGCTGATCCTGGCGCTCGGCCGCCAGCAGGTGCTGCCGATCGATTCCGTCCTCGGCCTCATGCACCACGGCGCCCTGGCCGCGGGTGTCATCGCCACCGCGCTGCTGGCCGGGCCGTCGGTCGACCTGATGGGCTACCTGTTCGGCGACATCTTCGCGGTGTCGAGCCGCGATCTGGTGCTCGTCTATGGCGGCGGCCTCGCGGTGCTGGTGGCCGTTTCGATATTGTGGCCGTCGCTGGTGCGCATCGCCGTGCACGAGGAGCTGGCCGCCGCCGAGGGGGTGCCGACGGAGATGGTGCGGGCCGCGTTCCTGCTGCTGCTCGCGGCCACCATCGCGGTCGCCATCAAGATCGTCGGCGTGCTGCTGGTGATCGCGTTCCTGATCGTGCCCGCCGTCGCCGCCCGGCCACTGGCGGCGACTCCGGAGCGCATGGCGGTAATGGCGGCGCTGGTGGCGGTGGCCGGCTCTGCCCTCGGGCTCGGCCTGTCCTGGCATCTCGATGCGCCCGGCG
>JBFMEX010000045.1:0-35595 GCA_040752215.1 Pseudomonadota bacterium
CCCCGCCGACCGCTCGCGGGAGCCGAGCGCGTCGGCGAGTCGGGTGGCGGCGGAGCCGGGCGCGAGTGGTTTCGGCTGGCTTTCGTGCGGGGCCCAGGCGGTCGCGGTCAGGATCTCGAAGGTGGCGACGACGCGACCGTCGGCATCGCTGAAGCGGCGCTCGTAGATGCCGCAGGCTCGCGCCAGCGTCTCGCGCCGGGTCGGCTTGCGCGAGCGCGAGCGCAGCGCGTTGCTGGCACCCATCGCCTTCAGGTCGCGCATCAGCGCCAGCGCCGAGGGATAGCGGACCGTCACCGGGTCCGCATCGGTGACGGGCAGCGCGAAGCCGGCGCGCTGGAGCAACGCACCGAGCGTGCGCACATCGACGAACGGCGCCACCCGCGGCGAGGCGCCGCCCTCGACCTCGGCCTCCGCCTCGAGCCACGCCGCGCGCAGCTCCTTCAGCGTCTCGCCGCCGAGCAGGGATGCCAGCAGCAGGCCGTCGGGCCGCAGGATGCGGCGGATCTGGGCCAGCGTGCCCGGCAGGTCGTTGACGTATTGCAGCGCCAGCGCCGAGACGACGAGGTCCACGCTTTCGGCACCGAACGGCAGCCATTCCTCGTCCGCCAGCACACGCTCACCCGGACACTGGCCGAGCAGGCCGGGTGCGCGCTCGGCGGCGATCACGCGGCCGACGCTCGGCAACGCGGAAACGCGGCGAGCGAGCACGCCGTGATGGGCGCCAAGGTCGACCGCGACATCGAAGCGGCGATTGACGATGGACAGGCGCTCGGCGAGGTCGTCGGCGACGCGCTGCAGCAGGAAATCGTGAGCTGCGGCGCCGACGGCCGCACGCTGGCGGCGCGTCGTCAGGAGCTCGCGGTCGAAGATGGTGGCGTCGCCGGTCATCGCTCTCGATCGTCCTCAACGGGGCGGGCCGGTACCGGACATCTGTGGCGCACGCCCTGGATCGGATACAGTGTATCGGGGACCGAGCGCGATGATGCAACAGGACGGCATAGAGGCCACTCCACGGACACGCGGCGTCGGCCGACTGCTGCAGCACGCCGCCAGCACAGCCAAGGCGGCCGCGCGGGTGGTGGCGGACCTCGCCATGCCGCCATTGTGCCTCGCCTGCCACGCGCCGCTCGCCGACCATGATTCACTGTGTGCGGCATGCTGGCGGGAGATCACGTTCCTGCGGCCACCGCTGTGTGACCGGCTGGGCATCCCGCTGCCCTACGACATCGGCGGCACCGCCGTCTCTGCCGCGGCTATTGCCGACCCGCCGGTCTACGACCGGGCACGGGCGGTGGCCGCCTATGACGGGGCCATGCGCCGATTGATCCACGATCTCAAGTTCCGCGACCGGCACGACGCGCGCAGGCTGCTGGGCCGCTGGCTGGCGGAGGCCGGCGGCGCGCTGCTCGCCGACGCCGACCTCTTGGTGCCGGTGCCGCTCTACCGCTTCCGGCTGCTGGTGCGGCGGTTCAATCAATCCGCGATCCTCGCTGGCGAGGTGGCGCGGCGCAGCGGGGTCGCCACGATGCCCGACGGACTCGTCCGGGTGCGACGCACGGCGAGCCAGGTCGGGCTCAGCCGCGAGGAGCGCGAGGCCAACGTGCGCGGCGCGTTTGTGGTGGCGCCCGCCGCGGCGGCACGGGTCGTCGGACGGCGGGTCGTCCTCGTCGACGACGTGATCACCACCGGGGCGACCGTCTCGGCCTGCGCGCGGGAACTCAAGCGGGCCGGCGCCGCCCGCGTCGACGTGCTGGCGCTGGCGCTCGTCGCCGATCGCGTGACGGTAGCGGTGTGAGCGCCGGCTGCGACTCTTGCGCGGGATCGCGCGGGCCCCTTTGCGTTCCGTGCCGCGGGTCCGTATTTTCACCTCTTCCCGAGGTGGCGACCGGACGAGATTCCCGATGCAGAAGGTGACGATCTACACGACCATGACCTGCCCCTATTGCCACATGGCCAAGCAGCTCCTGCGCGAGAAGGGCGTAGCATTCGACGAGATCGACGTCGCCGGCAACAACATGCTGCGCACGGAAATGACGCGCAAGTCGGGCGGACGGACCACGGTGCCGCAGATCTGGGTCGGCGAGACCCACGTCGGTGGCTGCGACGACCTCTATGATCTCGAGAACGCAGGCCGGCTGGACCCACTGCTCGCCGGCACCGCTCGCTGACTTGGCGTGAAGCACGGGAGAGTGGCGTGACGACACGGCCCGAGGAGGACACGCTCCGCGTCGCCCTGGTCCAGATGTGCTCGGGCCGCGAGCCGGCGCGCAACCTGGCCGACGCGACGGCGCAGATCCGCCGGGCGGCGGCCGGCGGCGCCCGCTACGTGCAGACGCCGGAGGTCACGACGCTGATGGAGCTCGACCGCGAGCGCCTGCTCGCCCTCTGTCGCACGGAGGCCGAGGAGCCGGCGATCCCACACCTTGCGGCGCTCGCCGCCGAGCTCGGCATCTGGCTTCATGTCGGCTCGCTGGCGCTCAGAGCGGACGGCGACAAACTCGCCAACCGCTCGATCCTATTCTCGCCCAGCGGGCGTATCGCCGCCCGCTACGACAAGATCCACATGTTCGATGTCGAGCTGCCGGGCGGAGAAAGCTACCGCGAGAGCCGCAACTACGAGCCGGGCCGGCACGCGGTGGTGGCGGAGACGCCGTGGGGCGGGCTCGGCATGACGATCTGCTACGACTTGCGCTTTCCCTACCTGCACCGCGCGCTGGCCAAGGCCGGCGCAATAATGCTGGCGGTGCCGGCCGCCTTCACCCGCACCACCGGGGAGGCGCACTGGCACACGCTGATCCGTGCGCGCGCGATCGAGGCGCAATGCTTCGTGCTGGCGGCGACGCAGGGCGGCATGCACGAGCACGGCCGGGAGACGTACGGCCACAGCCTCGTCGTCTCGCCGTGGGGCGAGGTGCTGGCCGAGGGCGGCGTTCACCCTGACGTCATATTTGCCGATCTGCATCTTGCCGACGTTGGCAAGATGCGCCGGCGGGTGCCCTCGCTCGAGCACGACCGCAGCTTCGACGTCGTTACCATGGCAACCGCCGCCGCGGAGGATTCGACATGATCCGCTATCGCCTCGTCTGCACCGACGCCCACGAGTTCGAGGCCTGGTTCCGAGACAGCGGCGCCTACGACACGCAGGCGGCGGGCGCGGCAATCGCCTGTCCGGTGTGCGGCTCGCACGAAATCTCCAAGGCGCCGATGGCGCCGCGGGTCGGCACTCGCGGCCGACAGGGCAGCGTGGCGCTGGCGCCACACGCCGCTGCCGCGCGTCATCGCCAGCAGATGGTGGAGCTGATGCGCACCGTGCGGCGCGAGCTGGAAAGCCGCTCGGAGTACGTCGGGCCGAAATTTGCCGAGGAGGCGCGCAAGATCCATTTCGAAGAGACCGCGCCGCGGGCCATTCACGGGGAGGCGACAAAGGCGGAGGTTGAGAGCCTCGACGAGGACGGCATCGAGGTGATGGCGCTGCCGCCGCTACCCGAGGATCTCGACTGACGATCAGGCCTTGGCGATGATCACCAGAGTGTGGCGCACCGCATCGGCGACGCTGCGCATTCGGTCGGTCGGCTCCTGGTGTCCACCGGGCGTCCACTCGAAGTGGCCATCGACGTGATTCCAGATGCCGACGAATGAGTCCCAGCGCTCGACGACCACGCCGCCGCGATCCCCGGCCCGGAACGCGTAGCCGCGCTGCTGCAGCAGCTCATGTTTCTGTAGCTGGCGCTCCAGCTCCCGCTCGCGATCTCGCCGACGCTTGGACATGGTCGATCGTTCTTTCTGTGATCCCCGACGGGATCGTTTGTGGCGTCTGTCCGCGTGCGCCAACGGGCGCACGTCGGAACAGATCGCATTTGACGACTGTTCGAGCGGTGTTATCGCGGAAATCGACGCGACTCCCAACGATTAATGGCTTTGAACCTTAGTCAAAGCTGGTCCCGCCCGCGCAGGATTTGCGCGAAATTTTGCGCGTAGTTTCGCAAAACTCGGCTCGAAAGATCGGCAAGCTGTGGGCGTCGTCGCCGGCGCAGGTGAAGAGCTTCGGGCGCGGCCATCAGACCGGGGCTATCGCATATGGAGCAGATCGATGGGCGGTCAGAAACACGGGGGCGGGGCTCGGCGCAGAGCCCCGAAAAAGCGAAATGCGATCCCTCTACGGTATCAGACGACGGCGACGGAGAGGCGCCCGACGCGCTCGATCGCGGCCTCGAGGCGATCGCCGCGGGCAAGCGGACCGACGCCCGCCGGCGTGCCGGTCAGGATGAGATCGCCGGGAGCCAAGGTGAACAATCCGGAAAGGACCGCCACGAGACCCGGCACGTCCCAGATCATCTGCGCGAGATCGCCGGTCTGGCGTCTGGCTCCATTGACGTCGAGCGTGATCGCACCCGACGCCGGATGGCCGATCTCAGCCGCGAGTGCGAGCGCAGAGCAGGGCGCCGATCGCTCGAAGGCCTTGCCGACCTCCCATGGACGGCCGAGCCTCTTGGCCTCGGCCTGCAGGTCGCGCCGGGTCATGTCGATCGCCACCGCATAGCCGAGCACGCAATCCAGCGCCCGCTCGCGCGGGATGTCGGTCCCACCCGCCATGAGCGCGACCGCCAGCTCGACCTCGAAGTGTACGTCGCGCGAGGCTGGCGGATAGGGGAATACACCGTCGCTGGTCACGTTGTCGGGATTCTTCTGGAAGAAGAAGGGCGGCTCGCGGTCGGGGTCATGGCCCATCTCGCGGGCGTGCTCGGCGTAGTTGCGGCCGACGCAGTAGACGCGGTGGATCGGGAAGGTCTCGACGCGGCCAGCGATCGGCAGCACCGCCTGCGGCGGCGGCGGGATGATATAGGGCATCGGCGAGTTCCTCGGGAACGGCTGTTGTCGACGCTCGCCGCCCATCCTGTCAAGCGCCGCCGGTGCATCGCGCCAATGCGACACTTGAGCCCGCGCGCGAGCCGTCATACGAGGACAATCCTATTCGGCTACGGTCGGCAATGGGCTCTCGGGCTCGGCCGCCGATGCCACTCAGGCGGAGCGACAGGATGGACGAGCCGGAGCGCCCGCGCGCGTTGGCCTTCGAGAGTACCGAGGATCGGGGCTCGAGCCCGGAGGGCGCGCCGACGATCGGCGACATCATGGCGGCGAGGCTGGATCGGCGCGCCTTGTGCCAAGGTCTCGGCAGGGGGCTCGCCGCCGCAGTGGTGCTCGGCGAGCCGCTGGCATCGACGACGCGGGCCGACACTTCCGCGGCGGACGGCGCTGCATCGGCGTTCCGCTTCGCCGAGCTTGCGGGCGGTGCGCGCGAGACCCATCATGTCGCGCCGGGTTACGATGCCGACGTGCTGATCCGCTGGGGCGACATGGTGCTCGATGGCGCGCCGCAATTCGATTCCGCGCATCAGACTGCCGAGGCTCAGAGCCGCCAGTTCGGCTATAACAACGACTTCATCGGCTACCTGCCGATCGACGGGCGATCGGACCACGGCCTGCTGGTCGTCAATCACGAGTACACCAACGAGGAGCTGATGTTCCCGGGCCTCGGCCGCCAGGATGGGCGGGCCGGATTCGCGGCCACCACCGCGGAGCACGTCGCGATCGAGATGGCGGCCCACGGCGGCACGGTCATCGAGGTCCGGCGCGAGGCCGGCAAGTGGCGGGTGATCGACGGCTCGCGCTACGCGCGACGCATCACCGCCGAGACCGCAATGCGCTTGAGCGGCCCGGCTGCGGGTCACCGGCGCATGTGCACGAGCGCGGATCCCGCCGGCCTCACCGTTCAGGGCATGATCAACAACTGCGCCGGCGCGACAACGCCGTGGGGCACGTGGCTGACCTGCGAGGAGAACTTCAACGGCTACTTCTGGGGCAAGGACGCACGCGCTCGCCACCCCGATGCCGATGACCTCGCCCGCTACGGCATCCCCGGCGAATGGTTCGCCTGGGGCCGCTTCCACGACCGGTTCGACATCGCCAAGGAACCGAACGAGCCGAGCCGGTTTGGCTGGGTGGTGGAGATCGACCCGTTCGACCCGAATTCGGTGCCGGTCAAGCGGACCGCGCTCGGCCGCTTCAAGCACGAGGGCGCGGGCAACGTCGTCAACCGCGACGGGAGATTCGTCGTCTACCAGGGCGACGACGAGCGCTTCGAGCACGTCTACCGGTTCATCTCCGACGACAAGGTCGATCTCGCCGACAGAGGCGCCAACCGCGACCTGCTCGATCACGGCACGCTCTCGGTGGCGCGGTTTCTGCCCGACGGTCGCGGTGAATGGCTGGCGCTCGTCCATGGCCGCGGACCATTGACGGCGGCCAATGGCTTCGCCGACCAGGGCGACGTCGTGATCCGCGCGCGGCAGGCCGCGGATCTCCTCGGCGCGACGCGCATGGACCGGCCGGAGGACGTCGAGGTCAGCCCGGTCACCGGCAAGGTCTATGTGATGCTCACTCGCAACGAACGGCGCAAGGCGGAGGAGACCGATGCCGCCAATCCGCGCGGGCCCAATCCGTTCGGGCACATCATTGAGATCGTTCCCGACGACGGCGATCATGCCGCTGCGGGCTTCCGCTGGGAGATCCTGGTGCGCTGTGGAGACCCGGCGATCGGCGCTGTCGGCGCGACGTTCAATCCCTCGACCAGCGCGCGGGGCTGGTTCAGCTCGCCCGACAACTGCGTCTTCGACGCGCTCGGCCGGCTGTGGGTGGCGACCGACGGCAACGTGCAGGGCGCCGTCGACGGCCTGTTCGCGCTCGACACGGACGGCAATGCGCGCGGTCGATCGCGTCACTTCTTCAGTGCGCCAATCGGCGCCGAGGTGTGCGGCCCGTGCTTCACGCCGGACCTCGAGACGCTGTTCCTCGCCGTTCAGCACCCGGGCCAGACCGAGGCGGAGAGCCTCTGGCAAGGGATCTCCACCTACGACAACCCGACCACGAGATGGCCGGATTTCGTGGCGGGCAGGCCACCGCGGCCGGCCGTCGTCGCCATCACCCGCATGAACGGCGGCAGAATCGGTGCGTGAACGGGCCGGCGGCTTCAATTTGCCGCCCCGATTGGCTAGAAGGGCCGGGTGCCGCGCGAGGCTGCGGCGAGGGAGCCGATAGAACCGGGACATGGGCTGGCCGACCTACATCCGCACGCTGGCGGGGACGTTCGTGGTCACGATGGCGATCGCGCTCGTTCTCGTCGTCACCATGAACCCCTATGGAAACCTGCCGCTGCGGCTCGGCGGCGAGCACGCGATGATGGACAGCAACCGCCGCTTCCATCTCGCGGCGGCGTTGCGCGACGCCCGGTTCGACGGCGCGATCATCGGCACCTCGACCTCGATGCTGCTCGACCCGGCCGAGCTCGACGCCCGTCTCGGCGGGCGCTTCCTCAACGCCGCGATGGAGAACAGCCGCGCCTGGGAGCAGTACCAGGCGGGTCTGCTGTTCGTGCGCTCGCCGCGACCGACCAAGCCGACGCTGCTGGTCGGGCTCGACGCCGTCTGGTGCTTCAAGGATGCAGACACCAACCGTGTCACCGAGCGCGGCTTTCCGGATTGGCTCTACGACGACGACCCATGGAACGACTGGCAGTGGATGTTCAACAGCAAGTCGCTCGAGGTCGCTGGCGGCAAGTTGCTGCATCGGCTGGGCCTGATCGGACCGAGGATCGCGCCCAATGGCCGCGAGGTCTTCACGCCGCCAGAGGAGAAGTACGACGCCAAGAAGGCGGCGGGCTACATCTGGCAGCATCGCAAGCGCGACACGCCGCCGGTCGACCCGCCGTTCTCGCCATCGGAGGCCGAGCGACTCGCGTGGGATTTTCCGGCGCTCGCCTGGCTCGACGAGGTCCTGTCGCAGGCGCCGGTCGGGTCACGTCTCGTGCTCGCCTGGATGCCGATCCACATCGCCGCGCAGCCGGTGCCGGGCTCGAGCGCGGCGGTGCGCGAGGCCGAGTGCAAGCGCCGTATCCGCACCATCGCCGACGCGCACGGCGCCCATGTCGTCGACTTCCGGATCCACTCCGCCGTGACGCGCGAGGACCTCGACTACTGGGACCCGCTGCACTATCGCGAGCCGATCGCCACCCGCATCGCGGACGGAATTGCGGCCGCTCTCGCCACGAATGCCGACGATCCCGACGGCTTCTGGGTCTACGCGACCGGACCGGCCAAGACCGCGGCCCGCGGGCGCTGAGCGAGGCAATCGACCTTGTCGGGGCCGCCGCGACCAATGAAGGCTTGCCGGGGCCGCCGGGCCTGTGCCAACAGAAGGCGTGGCTGAGCGCCATTGAAGCGAGACCCTGCCATGCTTGCCGAGCCAGCGATGCGTTTGCCGACGCCCGAGCCGAGCCTGCGCCACGACTGGACGCGCGCCGAGGCGCGGGCCATCCACGACGCGCCGTTCAACGACCTGCTGTTTCGGGCGCATCTCGTCCATCGCCAGCATTTCGATCCGAACCGGATCCAGAAGAGCCAGCTGTTGAGCATCAAGACCGGCGGCTGCCCGGAGGACTGCGGCTATTGCAGCCAGTCGGCCCATCATGCGACCGGGCTCACCGCCTCCAAGCTGATGGAGGTCGAGCGGGTCGTCGACGAGGCGCGCAAGGCCAAGGAGGGTGGCGCCACACGCTACTGCATGGGCGCCGCCTGGCGCCAGCCCAAGGACCGCGACATGGATGCGGTGTGCGCGATGGTCGAGGGCGTGAAGGCGCTCGGGCTCGAGACCTGCATGACGCTCGGCATGCTGGACGACGGCGACGTCGCCCGGCTGAAGCGCGCGGGGCTCGACTACTACAATCACAACATCGATACCTCCGAGCGCTATTACGAGACGATCGTCTCGACGCGCACCTTCGCGGATCGCATCGCCACGCTGGCGCGCGTGCGCGAGGCCGGGATCAAGGTGTGCGCCGGCGGAATCGTCGGCATGGGCGAGGAGGTCGACGACCGGGTCGACATGCTGGTCGCGCTCGCCAACCTGGCCGAGCATCCCGAGAGCGTGCCGATCAACATGCTGATCCCGATCCCCGGCACGCCGCTGGCCGGCGTCGAGCGCATCGACGCAATCGCCTTCGTGCGCACGATCGCGCTCACCCGCATCATGATGCCTCGATCGTACGTGAGGCTTTCGGCCGGCCGCACCGAGATGAGCGACGAGATGCAGGCGCTCAGCTACTTCGCCGGCGCCAACTCCATCTTCGCCGGCGACCGTCTGCTGACGGCCGACAATCCCGGCGCGGATGCCGACGCGGCGCTGTTCGCGCGGCTTGGGCTCGAGGCCATTGTGCCCGAGGCCGCCGGCGGTGATGGGAATGGACGAGACGGCTGAGCGTTCCACGCACGAAGCCTATTTCCGCGCGCTGGAGGCGCTCTCGCGCCGCGGTCGGTTGCGTCGGCTCGCGCCACGCTCGGGGCTCGATTTCGCCTCCAACGACTATCTCGGACTCGCCCAGTCCGCCGAGCTCGCCGCGGCGGCCCGCGCGGCGATCGAACGCGGCGTGCCGGTCGGCGCCGGCGGTTCGCGGCTGTTGCGCGGCAATCATCCGGAGCACGAGACGCTGGAGGCCGAGGCCCGCGCTTACTTCGGCGCCGCGGCGGCACTGTTCCTCGGCGGCGGCTTCCTCGCCAACTACGCGATCTTCTCCACCCTCCCGCAGCGCGGCGACCTCGTCGTCTACGACGCGCTGATCCATGCGAGCGTGCACGACGGCGTGCGGGCGGGGCGCGCCGAGGCGGTTGCCGCCCGTCACAACGACGCAGAAAGTTTCGAGGAGGCGATCCGCGCCTGGCGTGCCAAGGGTGCCACCGGACGGGCATGGCTCGCGGTCGAAAGCCTCTACAGCATGGACGGCGACCGCGCCCCGCTCGACGATCTCGCGCAAGTTGCCGAGCGCCACGACGCGATGCTGGTGATCGACGAGGCGCACGCGACCGGCGTGCTCGGTCCCGACGGACGTGGTCTCGGCGCCGCGCTCGAGGGGCGCGAGAACGTGGTCGCACTGCACACCTGCGGCAAGGGCCTCGGCGTCGCGGGCGCACTGGTGACGTTGCCGAACGTGCTGGCCGATTTCCTGGTCAACCGCTGCCGCCCGTTCATCTATGCCACTGCGCCGTCGCCGCTGAATGCGGCGCTCGTGCGTGCTGCGCTCGCGATCGTGCGTGATCAGCCCGAGCGACGTCAGCGCCTCGCACGGCGGGTGGAGGTCGTCGGCGCAGCACTGCGGGCCTGTACCGGGCTCTCGCCGTCGGGATCGCACATCCTGCCGATCGTCGTAGGATCGGACGCACGGGCGGTCGCGCTCGCCGAGGCCATCCAGGCGCAGGGCTTCGACGTGCGCGCAATCCGTCCGCCGACGGTGCCGGAAGGCACTGCCCGGCTGCGACTGGCGCTGACGCTCAACGTTGAGGAGGTGGATGCCCTGCGTCTCGTCGACGTGCTGGCGGACGAGCTCTCGCGGTGGGCGCCATGAGCACACGCATCGTCGTCGCTGGAACCGACACCGGGCTCGGCAAGACCGTTCTGTCGGCGGCGCTGACGGCGGCGCTCGACGGCTGCTATTGGAAGCCGGTGCAGGCCGGCACCATCGGCGGCACCGACAGCGAGCGCGTCAAGCTGCTGACCGGCCTCGGCGCAGAGCGTATCCTCCCGGAGGCCTATCAGCTGAGGGCGGCCTGCTCGCCGCATCTGGCGGCCGAGCTCGAAGGCATCGAGATCGATCCCGTCCGGCTGGCGATCCCCGAGACGGAACGCCCGCTGGTCATCGAGCTGGCCGGCGGACTAATGGTTCCGCTCAAGCGCAACCTGCTGCAGATCGACGTCGTCGCCGGCTGGCAGACCCCTGTCGTGCTGGCGGCGCGCACCGCGCTCGGCACGATCAACCACACGCTCTTGTCGCTCGAGGCGCTCAGGCGGCGCAATGTGCCGGTGATCGGCGTCGCGTTCATCGGCGACGAGAATGCCGACACGGCACGCACAATCGGCGAGATCGGCGGCGTCAAGCTGCTCGGTCGCTTGCCGATCGTCGCGCGGATCGATCGAGAGCGCCTGCGCGAGGCATTCGCGGCCAACTTCCAGCTTGCCGGCTTCACCAGCGGCGAGACCTCGCCATGACCCGCGGCGGCGCTCCCGTTTGGCATCCCTTCACGCAGCATGCCCTCGCCGGTGAGGCGATCGAGATCGCCCGCACCCAGGGCGCGTGGATCGAGCGGCCCGACGGGCGGCGAATACTCGACGCCATCTCGTCGTGGTGGGTGATCACGCACGGTCATCGCCATCCCCACATCATTGCGGCGATCCGCGCGGCGAGCGAGCAGCTCGACCAGGTCATCTTCGCCGGCTTCACGCATGCGCCCGCCGAGGCGCTGGCGCACAAGCTGCTGGCGGTCGCGCCGGATGGCCTCGCCCACGTCTTCTACTCGGATTCCGGCTCGACCGCGGTCGAGGTGGGATTGAAGATGGCGCTCGGCTCGTTCCGCAACCGGGGCGAGGCTCGCACCACCATCGTCGCGCTCGAGCATGCCTACCATGGTGATACCGTCGGTACGATGTCGGCGGGAGCCCGTGGCGTGTTCAACGAGGCCTATGCGCCGCTGCTGTTCGATGTGGCGCGCATCCCGTTCCCGCGCGCCGGCTCCGAGCAGGCGACAATCGATGCGCTCGACCTTCACTGTCGCGGCGGCACGGTCGCAGCCCTACTGATCGAGCCGCTGGTGCTCGGCGCCGGCGGAATGCTGATGTATCCTGCATGGGTGCTCGGCGAGCTCGAGCGGGTGTGCGCGCGCCATGGCGTGCTGCTGGTGGCCGACGAGGTGATGACGGGGTGGGGCCGCACCGGCACGCTTTTCGCCTGCACGCAGGCCGGCATCGCACCGGACATCCTCTGCACCGCCAAGGGGCTGACGGGAGGTGCTCTGCCGCTTGCCGCGACTCTCGCAACGCCGGAGATTTTCGAGGCGCACTACTCGGCCGACCGCACGCACACGCTGTTCCACTCGAGCTCCTACACCGCCAACCCTATCGCCTGCGCAGCCGCGCTCGCCAACATCGAGGTCTGGGAGCGCGAGCCGGTCGCAGCCCGCGTCGCCCGGCTCGGCGAGCTGCAGGCGGAGCGCCTCGCACGCCTGGAGGGGCATCGCCGCATCACACGGACGAGGCGTACCGGCACGATCACGGCGGTCGACGTCGAGGTGGCGGATGCAGGGTATCTTGCCGAGGCGGGGCCGAGGCTCTACGCGTTGTTCCTGGAGCGGGACATCCTGCTCAGGCCGCTCGGGAGCACGATCTACGTCATGCCGCCCTATTGCACGACCGCGAGCGAGCTCGACCTCGTTTACGACGCCATAGCCGAGGCCGCCGATGCGTTGGGCTAGCCAGAGCCGCCCGGTTGGCGTCGCGCTCGCCGGGCTCGGACATTTCGCGCCGGCGCGCGTCGTTCGAAATTGCGAGATCGAGCGCGAGCTCGGGCTCGAGGCGGGATGGATCGAGCGGCGCACGGGCATCCGCAGCCGGCGCCATGCGAGCGAAGGCGAGACGCTCTCGGAAATGGCGGCGGCAGCCGGAGCGATGGCACTGGGGCGGTCCGGCATGGCGCGCGCGGATATCGCACTCACCGTGCTCGCGACCAGCACGCCGGACCACCTTCTGCCGCCCTCCGCGCCGCTGGTCGCACATTGCCTCGGCCTCGTACGCTCGGGGGCGATCGACATGGCGGGGGCGTGCGCCGGCTTCATCTACGCGCTCACGCTCGCCGACGGCTTCGTGCGCACGCAAAGGCGACCGGCGCTGGTGATTGCGGCCAACATCCTTTCGCGCCGGCTCGACAAGCGCGACCGGTCGAGCGCAGTGCTGTTCGCGGACGCCGCCGGCGCGGTGGTGCTGGCGCCATCGGAGCATACGGATGCCGGCGTGCTGGGGGCCGAGCTGGCGGCCGACGGCTCGGGGTACGACTTGATCCGAATCCCTGCGGGCGGCAGCAGCCGGCCGTTCTCACCCTCGCTCGATGTCGGCGAGACGCTGATGGAGATTCGCGATGGACGGGCAGTGTTCCAGAAGGCGGTGGCAATGATGGCGGACACGGCCCGCGCCGCGATCGCCCGCGCCGAGCTCGAGATCGGCGAAATCGACCACTGGGTGCCGCACCAGGCCAACAGCCGCATCATCGAGGCGACGCGCGCGAAGCTCGCCATCGCGCCCGAGCGCGTGCTGTCGAGCGTGGCCGACTACGCCAATAGCTCGGCGGCGACGATCCCGCTGACCATGTCGCTGATGGCCGAGACGCGCGGCCTCGCAAGCGGGCAAAAGCTATTGCTGTCGGCGGCGGGCGCAGGATTGACCGGCGGCTCGCTCGTGCTCGGACTTTGAGCGCACGGCCGGGCCCCTCTCATAGCGAGGGCACCTCGCCGCGTAAGAGGGCCAGCCGCAGGACCGTACGGCGGTGACGCGGCACATCGGGACAGCAGGCGAGATGCTTGCGGCCGAGCACGGTCGGCGCGAGGTAGTAGCGCCAGCGGTCGTCGTCGGCCACCTCGCTGGCCAGGCCCCAGGACAACAGGTAGTCGAGATCGGCCTCGGCGCAGTGCCGGGAGAGTGTCTCGTTCATTCCGGTCAGCCCCGCCTCCCACCGGCGGGCGGCGACCTCGACCATGACCAGCGCCCGACAGTGGTCGCTCGTCATGCCAGCGGGTCCGCCGACGTGCGCGCCGATCGGAGCCCAGGGCGCAGGATCGACCCGCATGCCGAAGGAGCCGTCGCCGAATGCGTGCCCCGCGGTACCGGCCGCAATCTCGGCCAGCTCCCAATAGCGTCGGCGCACCTCGAACGTCCGCGCGTGGACGATGGGCGTACGACTCGGATCGAGGCTGTTGCGCGCGCGCTGCGAGAGGCTGAACAGCTCGACCACGCCTTCGGGTCCCTGAAAGGGAACGGTGACGCCGGAGTGCACGCCGATCTCGCGCGAAATCTCGATGACCGCCCGTTCGTCACGACAGAAGTGCGGACTGCGCTCGAGATCCGACCAGAAGTATGGTGCGCGTCGATGCGGCGCGACTTTCAACACCGGATCGCGGAACTGAAAGCCCTGCTCGATGTACGTCTGTGCAAAGCCGCGGGGCAGCTCGAGAAACGGCAGCTCGGCAAAGCCGCAAGCATGCAGCACAGTGAAGGCGATGTTCTCGTAGCCCTCCGCCGCCATCGCCTGCCGGTAGTGCGCGAACAACGCCTCGACGGTCGCGCAATTGTTGACCGCCTCGCGGAACTCCTCGTCGGTTCGCATCGTGCCCCCCGGTCGAGACCCGCCCAGCAGACATTCCCCCCAATGCCTATGAATATGACTATCGACCAATGGTTGCTATTCAAACCTGAGCAGCCCCGCCTTACACCTTGGTAAAATAGGCTGCATTCTTGTGCAGGATTTTGTTTTTTCTTTTGATGATCGGTCCCTGCCGCAGCCCGTACAGTCCCCCCGATCCCAACCATCACGGACCGCCATGACCGATTTCGGCTCCATCCTCTGGCTCGCCCTCACGCTCGTCGCCTCGGGCGATGGCGAGCTCTACACAATCATCTGGCTGTCGCTCCGCGTCTCGCTCACCGCGGTCGCCATCGGGTGCCTGATCGGCCTGCCGCTCGGCGCGCTGCTGGCGGCCACCCGCTTTCCCGGCCGCGACGCGATCGTTGCTGTGCTGAACGCGATGATGGGGCTGCCGCCGGTCGTCGTCGGCCTCCTGGTCTACCTGATGCTGTCGCGCAGCGGTCCGCTCGGTGTGCTCGGCCTGCTCTACACGCCGACCGCGATGATCATCGCGCAGGCGATCATCGTGACGCCGATCATCGCCGCGCTGGCCCGTCAATCGTTGTTCGACCTGCATCGCGAGTACGACGAGCTGTTCCGCTCATTGCGCTTGTCGACGCGGGACAAGATTGCCGCGCTGATCTGGGACGGACGCTACAGCCTGACGACGGCCTCGCTGGCGGGCTTCGGCCGCGCCATCGCCGAGGTCGGGGCGGTGATCATCGTCGGCGGCAACATCGAGCATGTCACGCGCGTGATGACGACCGCGATCGCGCTCGAAACGTCGAAGGGAGACCTGGCGCTCGCGCTCGCGCTCGGGGCGATCCTGATCACGATCTCCGTCATCGTGAATGCCTCGGTGATGATGCTCAACGCGATGGCACGGAGGCTCGCCTATGCTTGATGCGAGCCCGGCAGCAACAGCGCTCGCCGATGGCGCGGCCCGATTGCTGCCGATCCGCCTCAGGGGAATCTGCTTCGCCGACGGCGGCCGGCAGCTGCTGGACTCAATCGACCTCGACATCGCCGCGGGCAGTCGCACCGTCATCCTGGGGCCCAATGGCTCGGGCAAGAGCCTGCTGCTGCGGATTATCGATGGACTCGTTGCGCCCACCGCCGGCACGATCACCTTCGCCGGCGCTCCACCGGCGCCCGCGCTCTACGCGCGCCAGGCACTCGTGCTGCAACGGCCAATGCTGCTGCGGCGCTCGGTCGCCGACAACATCCGCTTCGTGCTCGGCCATCTCGGCCGTGCCGAGCAGGACGACCTGATCGCCCGCTTGCTGAGCGATGCCAAGCTATCCGGCCTCGAGCGCCAGCCGGCGCGCCTGCTGTCGGGCGGCGAGCAACAACGCCTGGCACTCGCTCGCGCCCGCGCCACCGCACCGCTGGTGCTGCTGCTGGACGAGCCGACTGCGAGCCTCGATCCGGCCTCCGCGCAGGGGGTCGAGGAGATCGTCCGCAAGGCGCACGAGGACGACACCAAGATCATTCTCGTCACCCACGATCTCGCGCTCGCACGCCGGATCGCAGACGAGGTGGTCTTCCTGCACGCGGGTCGGATCGCCGAGGTCGCCCGAGCCGACGCCTTCTTTCGCAGCCCGCTGTCGAAGGAGGCGCGCGCCTACTTCGAGGGGCGCCTCCTCGTCTAGCCACTACCGATCCACTCGACCGAACAGGAGACCTGTTGCACATGTCACGATCTATGATCGCCGCCGCCACGCTCGCACTCGCGATGCCGCTCGCCACTCCGGCCCACGCCGAGGATCCGTTCATCGTCGTCCAGTCGACCACATCGACGGAGAACTCGGGACTGTTCAAGCACATCCTGCCGCTATTCAAGGCCAAGACGGGGATCGACGTGCGCGTCGTCGCAGTCGGCACCGGGCAGGCGATCAAGAACGCCGAGAAGGGCGATGGTGACGTGCTGCTCGTCCATGCCAAGGCTGCCGAGGAGAAATTCGTCGCCGACGGCTGGGGCGTGAAGCGCTTCCCCGTCATGTACAACGACTTCGTCATCGTTGGCCCGAAGGCCGATCCGGCCAAGGTCGCCGGCTCGAAGGACGCCGCCAGCGCACTGAAGAAGATTGCCGGCGCCGGTGCTCCGTTCGCCTCGCGCGGCGACGACTCGGGCACGCACAAGGCCGAGCTGGCGCTGTGGAAGGAGGCAGGCGTCGACGTCAAGGCGGCGAGCGGCGGCTGGTACCGCTCGACCGGCTCCGGAATGGGTGCGACGCTCAACACGGCCGCCGGCATGAGCGCCTATGCGCTGACCGATCGCGCGACCTGGGTCAGCTTCAAGAACCGCGGTGATCTCGACATCGCCGTCGAGGGCGATCCGAAGCTGTTCAACCAGTATGGCGTCATTCTCGTCAATCCGGCCAAGCACCCGCACGTCAAGGCCAAGGAGGGGCAGGCGTTCGTCGACTGGCTGGTCGGTCCGGAAGGGCAAAATGCCGTGCGCAGCTTCAAGATCGACGGCGGGCAGGTGTTCTTCCCCAATGCCGAATCGACCCTGAGCAAGAAGGCCGGCTGAGCGCACTCCGGCGACTGGCACGAAGGCCTTCGCAACGGGCCATGGGCAGCGACGCTCACGGCCCGTTGTAATGCACGGCCCCTGCATTCGACACATCATAGCCGCCGAGACTCTCGGCGCGCTCGCGGAACGCCGCCGTCCGCGCCAGCTCGAGCAGCCGCTGGACCGACGGCTCGAAAACGGACCGGCGCCAGATCACCAGATCGTAGCGCTCCTCGACCAGCGGCACGAAGCCGAGCCGGTATTGACGCGCGACGGCCTCGATGGCGACTCCCGCATCGGCCTTGCCCGCACCCACCGCCGCCGCCACGTCGGCCTCGGTGCGCGCCGGGGCCGGCATCAGCTTGAGCTCCGACATCTTCATTCCGGCATCGTCGAGAAGTCGCGAGAGCAGCACGAACGCACCTGCCTCGCGCTGCCGGGCCGCGATGCTGCGGCGCTTGAGCTGAGCGACGCTCTCGATCGCCAGCGGGTTGCCGGGTGCCACGATCAGTCCCTGGCGGCGGCGGGCCCACTCGATGACGACAACCGGCTGGCCGGCGAGTTGGCGGCGCACGTAGGCGACATTCCAACCCGCGCCGATCGCGACGCCTTCCTCGGCAAGGTGCGTTCCGGCCAGGATCGCATCGCCCTTCGCCATCCGCCGCAAGCCGTCGAGACTGCCGCCGAAGCTGACCGCGAGCCCCGTCTCGGCCTCGCGCAGCGCCCAGTCGAGCAGCGGATCGTGGCTGCCGGCGACGATTGGAGGACGCTTTGCCAGGCTCTCCACGCCGTCCTTGAACTCGAGATTGCGCGCCAGCCAGGCCTCGATCAGGTCGCGCGGGAACAGGAGCTTGCCGGTCACGCGGACGTACGGGATCTCGCCATTGGCGACGAGGTCGTAGACCTTGCGCTCCTTGAGGCGCAACAGATCCGCCACCTCGCGCGTCGTCAGGTAGGCATGCTGCGATTGCGCCATGTGTCACCGGTTGCAGGTGGCACGAGCCGTCCGCGCATGTTGATACGCGCGGAGGCCCGGCCGGTCCGGTCACACTATATCAACCGCCGCCGGCCGCCGAGAGCCTTCCGCCCCCGGCGACGCTCGACCGCATGCGATGCTCCCCCCTCATGCCGTCTTGCGGAGCATCGCGCCGAGCGCTTCGATGTCGTCGAGCGACAAGGCGCGATCCGCCGGCAGCTGCTCGGAGAACATCACTGGGAGCTCGGCGCGCTTGCCGCCGGCGATGCGCTGGATCTCGCCGGTGCGGGTGTGTATCACGACATCGATGTGCTGCTCCGATCCATCCTCCATCACCGCGATGACACGCAATTGGAGGGCTTCCACGTTGGCCGGCACCTGACCCACCAGGACGCCCTGACCGATCTCATCGAGCCAGCTCGGCGGTTGCGTGCCGTCCAATCGCGTGAAGCGATAGCCCACGATGCGGTCGGCAACCTCCCGGCTCACCGGCTCGAGCTTTACCAGGATGGACTCGCTGCGAACCAGGCTCTCTACAGAGAACACATCGGCCTCACCGGCGATGTTGCCGAAGCGAATCGAGAAGCCGCTCTTCGGCCGAATCCGCTCGTCGTTGGCGTAGCGGGCGTCGCGGTATCCCTGGCCGAAAGCAAAACCAGGAGCGAACGACTGCTCGACCGATATCGGGTCGCCGTCAATCGTACCGTGGCCGATGCCATGCCCAGTGCGATGTGTGCCGCCTTCGATGTCGGCCGCGCTTGCGCCGAGTGTACCTGCCACGAGCTCGCCCGTGGCCGATTCGACTGCGGCCAGAACGGCGCCGCGCCATTCGAGCCGGGCCATGGCTCCCGACGGCGGTCCAATCGACTCCGGCACCGACGGTGTGCCGGCGCCGAGTGCCGGAGCTTCCGCCTCGACGTCGATCAGAACCCGGGCGGAGGCGAAGCCGCCATCGCCGTCGCTGATGCGGTAGGTCACCGTGGCCTGGCCGGCGTAGCCTGGACGCGGCGTGAAGACGAGCGTGCCATTCGGACGGACCCTCACTGCGCCCTCGGACGAGCTCGCCGAGACGAGCCGGATCCGATCGCCGTCGGCATCGCTGTCGTTGGAGAGCACGTCGAGCGTCACCGGCAGGTTCTCGCGCGTGCTCGTATGGTCGGCGATGGCATTGGGGGCCGGGTTGGTCACCGTCCAGGCGAAGGTCTGGGCGGTTGTCGCGCCAGAGGGATCGGTGGCGGTGACCGTCACCGTGTAAGGTCCAGTGACGCTGGCCGCGTGGTCGATGGTGCCGGCGATCACGCCGGTGGCGGGATCGATCGCGAGGCCCGGCGGCAGGCCGGCGGCGGTGAAGGTCAGCGTGTCGGTCGCATCCGGATCGGTGAAGCTCGCCGACACGTCGAGCGTGACCGGATCGGCGTCGCTGCCCGACTGATCCGCCAGCGGAGTCGAGGTCGGCGCGTCGTTGACGCCGGTGACCGTCACCGTGACGGTCGCGACGTCGGTGCCACCATGGCCGTCGGAGATCGTGTAGGAGACCGTCGTCACTCGGCTCTCGCCGACCGCGAGGTCGTCGAACGCGGTGCCCGGATCGAAGCCGCAGCTGCCGTCGGGCTGCACGGTGAAGGTGCCGCCGCCGGAGCCGGTGACACTGGTGCCGACGTTGGCCGAGACGCCATTGACCGCGACCACCGTCAGCGGATCGCCGTCGGGATCGGCGTCCTGGCCCGGCGTGCCTGGCGTCACGTCGTCCGTGGCGGGCGGGCCGTTTTCCAGGACAGAGAGCGCGTCGTCCATGGCAACCGGCGGGCCGTTCACTGCCACCATCGACAACGTCAGCGTGGACGTATCCGTGCCGCCGTTGCCGTCGGAGACGGTGTAGGTGACGACGGGGATCGCGCCGGTGTAGTTGGCGGCAGGCGCGAAGCTGTAGCTGCCGTTGGCGTCGATGCTGAGCGTGCCGACGCTGGAGATGGAGTAAGGCGTGCCGACCGTGAACGGTCCGCTTTCACCGGCTACCGAGAACGCGGTGATTGTCGGCGCCCCGCCGTCGACGTCGGTGGCGTTGAGGAGGAGATCGCCCGCCGCACCGTCGGCGACAGTGAGCGTCGTGTCCTGCGTCACCGAGTTGGTCTCGTCGCCGTCCACGGGAGCGTCGTTGACGGCGTTCACGGTGATTGTCGCCGTGGCCGTATCGGTGGCGCCATCGGAATCGGAAATCGTATAGTTGAACGACTGGGTGCCATTGAAGTTCGAATTGGGCAAAAAGGCAAAGGCGCCCGTCGTGGCGTTGGTGATGGTGAGCGTGCCGTTGGTGAGTACGATCGGAGCTCCCACCGTGTAGGTGGTGCCATTGATCTGGGTGATCGTCAGAGTGTCACCCTGCGGATCGCTGTCGGCGCCGGAGCCGTTGTCGGCGTAGAGGTTGCCAGCGAGGGTCGCGTCCTCGTCCACCGAGAATGCGTCGTTCTGCGCGTTGGGTGCCGCGTCGAGAACGAAGCCAATCTCGATGCTGTCGGCGCCGGCGCCCTCGACACCGACACCGGTGAGTTGGAAAGACAAGGTCGTGAACGTGCCGTTGACACGAACGGAGCCGGCAGCCGTGTTGGTCAGCGAGTTGGTGCCGGACTCGAACGAGGTTCCCGAATTGGCCATGAGCTCGTTCGGCGTACGCTGGATCGTCGTCGCCGTCACGTCGAAGTGGCTGGTGCCGGAAAGCTCGGTCAGCGTTGCGGCGGGAGTCATCAGTGTCCAAAGTGCGCTGTTCGAGCGGCTCTCCTCGTCACCCGAGACCAACGTATTCAGATCGATGAACGAATTGCCACCGAGGCGATCCAGATTGATGACGGGATTGGTCACCGCCTGGGAGAAGGTAATCGTGATCGTTCCCATTCCACCGTCGGTCGCCGCCTGAGGTTGCGGAATTCCCGTGGCCGGCTCGGGAGAGTTGTCCCAGGTGAACACGAACGACAGCGACGAATCTTCCTCGGCCGCATTCGAGAACACGGGTATCGCATTGAAGGTGCCGTTCGCGATCGAGCCGAACGCCGAGTTGGCGCTGTTGGCCGTGAACGTCGCTGTGGTCGTTATGCCCGACGTCGAGGTCGTAGCCGTAGAGCCGGCGATCGACCAGCTGCCAGTATTGGTGCTGGACAGCAATCCATTCCATTCCGGCGCATCGATCAGGCCGGCCTCGATCGACCCGGTGCGGATCTCGAGATCCCAGTCGCCACCGAGAGCGGCATGACCGGTGTCGTCGTCGGAGGCGGCGACGTCGGCGCCGGTCGCATTCGCGAGCGCGTCGAGAAGCGCTTCTCCGTCCCCGGCCGCGGCGACGTCGCAGCCATAGATCAGAATGTCGCCACGCTCGGTGAGGGCGGCGCCGATCACCGCCAACTCGTCGGCGTGCTCGCCCGAGGCAGACGCCGCACTGAGGACCGCGTTGCCGAGCCGGATCTCGCCCGTCTCGCCGTGGCCGACGATGTGGATCGCGGCGATGCCGCTGCGGTTGGAGAGATAACTGGCGATCTGGGCGAGCCCGTCGGAGTTCCCCTCCAGCAGCACGATCTCGGCGCCGGCGGGCGCCGCGGCGGCGATCAGGGCCAGATCGCGGACGGCAGAATCGACGAACACGATCGCGTCGGAGTGCTGGGCCGGTGACTGCTGCGCCGACTCGGCGACGGCGTCGGCGAGTTCTCCCCCGGTCGACTCGGCCGTCGTGTCGGGCACGGCGTCCGGCGCCGCGTCGGCCGCGGGAGCCGGCCCCGGGGTATCGTGAGTGGCATCCGCAGCCGTGGCAGCGGTGGCGCCGTCGAAGGCGATGCGGGACTCGAGCAGACGGTATGCCGTCGAGGTGTAGAGGTCGCCGGCGGTTGCCGATGGGCGTGAGGCCGTTGCGGAGCCAATACTGCCCGTCGTCGATTTACCGCTCGCATTGGTTCGCATGTGCCGCCCCATCGGGTCCGATCAAAACAACCTGAAATGTATAGTATTCATCAGATTCTATCGGTGGTAGTAGCGCACTCTACATTTCGGCTTGGTTAATTTCGGGATAGGCAATTCTTGAAAGCTGGTGCCATCTTGAATTGATCGGCAATTCGCGATCGCTGCTGCATTCGCGGCAATTTCCGGTGGCAAGACTGGTGCTCCCTGGGGAAGACAAACAATATCAATACGTTGAACCACGCTCAGCCAGAGGCCCTTGCTGGACGTCAAAATCCGCTTTCGCGGACGAGAACACGTGCAACCTGCCGGGCGGCGCGACCGGCAAGGCTTTCGGCCTCGCCCTCCAGCAAAACGAGACCGCGCGTTACGCGTGTAATCGGCGGCAAGGCTTCGTCTGGCGCCATCGCCGCCAGGAATTGGGCGGTGATCGGGACGAGACGGCGGTCGCGATCCTCCGCAACGGCAATGCGTCCGCCGTGCGGCTGTGCGAGCTCGGCCAGCTCGATGGCCGGCGCCCCCGAGCGGGCGACGCCGGCAAGGGTGAGCGGAATCGAGGCCGCGGGCGTCTCGTAAGGGATCAACCGGCCGCGGGTCGCATCGCCGAGACGCCAGAGGTCCTGCTCGGCAACGTAGCCACGAACCACGACGGCGGATGGGTCGCCAATGCGGGCGATGGGCTCGGTCATGGCGACCCAGCGGCCCGGATGAAGCGTGTCGTTCAACTCCAGCACCCTGCCGGCGACCGGCGCACGCACGACGAGCCGATCCTTGATCGCGCCCAGGCCGGCAAGGTTGACCCGGAGCGCCGCGAGCTCGTCCTCGAGCACGAGGCTCTGCTCGCGGTCGGCTGGGTCGGCGACGCGGCGCGCGAGGCGTCGCTCGGCGAGTGCGATCCGGGTCTCAGTCAACCGCATCTCGTTGTCGACGTCGGGAGCATCGAACTCGACGAGCGGATCGCCCTCTTGCAGGGCATCACCCACGGCGACCAGCACGGCTTTGACGCGGGCAGGTCGCGGGGGATGGACCATGATCGTCTCGCGGGCCTCGAGAATGGCCGGCACCGCGACGTCGCGCGACCACGGCACGAGCAGCGCCGCAACAAGCAACGACAGACCGGCGAACGTAATCGCGGCCTGTCGCGTCGCGCTCGTCGCGCCGCGCCGCCAGGTCCGCACCTCGCGCCAGATCGGCAACAGGATGAAGTAGAGGATCTCGACGAGAAATAGCACGATGCCGAGAACCTTGAACGCCATCGCGTAGACGAGCACCGCAATGCCCGTGAAGACGATCAGCCGATAGATCCAGGTCGCCCATGCGTAGGCGATCAGCCACAGCCGGCGGCGGCGGCCGAAGGCCTCCGGAGGCGGCTCGCCGAGGCCGAACAGGATCTCGCGCAGCCGCCATCGGGCGAGCGCGAAGGCGCGCGGCTGCAAATTGTCCATGCCGGTCGCATCGGCGAGGATGTAGTAGCCGTCGAAGCGCATGAACGGGTTGAGATTGAACCCGATGCTCATGACGAGGCTCGCGGTGGCCACCATGAATGCGGCGCTTTGCGCCGGCCCTTGCGGCACGAATGGCCACAAGAACAGCGCAATGGCTGCAAGTGCCAGCTCGACGGCGACGCCGGCGGCGTCGATGGCGAGCCGCTGACGCTTGCCAGGCAGCCGCCAGGCATCGGTGACGTCGGTGTAGAGCAGCGGCATCAGCACCATGAAGGCGATGCCGAGCGTCGGCACGCGGCAGCCATGGCGCGTCGCGGCGTAGGCGTGGCCGAGCTCGTGCAGCGACTTCACCAGCGCGACCGCAACCAGCATCGTGGCGACGCCGGCCGGCGTGAAGACGTCCTGATAGGTGGCGAGGAACGACTCCCAGCGGCGCGACACGAGATAGAGACCGGCGACGGCGAGCATTGCCACGGTGTAGGCGGTCGCCCGGCTCATCAGCGGCGCGATGTAGGGAAGAGTGGCGCGCAGAAAGCGATCCGGTGCAACGAGTGGCACGCGAAAGAACAAATAGCCGTGGATCGCCTGCGCCAGCCAGCTCCTCCTGGTACTCTCCCGCTGCTGCCATTTCCTTCGCCAGTCGTGCGCGAGGGCGCCGTCTGCCAGCTCGGCACGGAGGAGAAACGTCGCCAGCTCGCCGATGCGCCACTCGTCGATGTCACGCGCGTAGCGCTCGCTGAATGCATCGGCGCCCGCGGCCGCGCTCGTGTGGGCGTTCCAAAGCGAAAGCAGCAGCGAGGTGTCGTGATCGATCTTGAGGTAGCGGTGGCGGAGCGGATCGTAGATGAGGCGGCCGGCGTCGCCCCGATGCGGATCGATCAGCCGCAGATCCTCACGCAGACGCGGCAGCGGTGTCCCGGCGGAGGAGGTCATATCCCGGTCCATTGGCGCAGGGCGGCGATCGGCCGGCGGAACAGATAGTAGCCGAGCGGCACGGTGTCCCCCATCACCTGCGCGATGCCTCTGACGCCGATGCGCGGCGGCGGTCCTCCGGCACCCTCGATTGCAGCGGTGGCACGGAACACGAGCTGGTTGGCCGGCGAGGGCTGCGCCTTGTAGTCGGCCCTGACGATGCTGCCAGGAAGCGTGTCGAGCGGCGCGGAGTCGAGAAACATGCGCACGGAGTTGCCCTTGCCGAGAACGAGCGCGTCGGCGACGGGCAAGTCAATGCGTACCTCGACCCGACTCGGATCCGCCACCTCCATGATTCGCTCACCGATCGCCACCGGCTTGCCGGTCAGAGATTTCTTGTCGAGGAACACGGCGACGCCGGCGCGGGGGGTGCGGATCTCGGTGCGCTGCATCTGCTCGCGGGCCCAGTCCCGCTCGGCGAGCCGGGTGTCCAGCTCGGCCTTGGCGATCGCCAGCTCGTGATTGCCGCGCGCATCGCTGAAGGAGAGCTGCTGCCATTTGCGGAGCTTCGCTTGCGCCACGAGCACCTCGCGCTCGGCCAGCTCAAGCCGGTTGCGGGCGGTGAGATCGACGAGGCGGGCGAGCAGGGCGCCTGCCTCGACCTCGGCGCTGGGTTCGACCTCGACGCTCTCGATCACGCCGTCGGCACCACTGGTGACGACGAAGGCGTCGCGCGCGACCACCTCGAGCGGGGCCAGCGCCGACATCGGCACCGGGATGGCGAGCGCGGCGAGCGCCAGCGCGGCGAGCACGATCAGGCGGTGCGCCGAGTGGATGCGCCCTTTCAGTCTGCGCGGCGCGTTGCGCAGCGCCGCGAGCGCGTGGCCGTAGGCACCGGCGAGGCGCGCTGCGATGGTCACCTCGAATTCGCGCCAGCTCGATTCGCGCGCCAGCAGGAGGCCGCCGAGATCGGCACCAGCCGGGTCGGCCAGCGGCACCCAGAGCCAGTGCAGAAAGGGATAGACCGCGAGCGTGTCACCCTCGAGGTGCGGCTCGCCAGTCAGATCGATGACCTCGATGGCGGCGAGCGCTTGTTGCCGACGGATGCGCGCGACACGCGCCTCGACCGACTGAATCAATGGCACCCCGCGATCGACGTGGGCGAGCCCGGTGGCCGAGGTCACCACGGCGCGGGAACGTGCGTCGAGCCCGAGAAGGAAGCACTGGCGGCAGCGCAGCACCTTCTGCGTCTCGTGGGTCATCACCAGCGCCAACTGGTCCTCGCGCCGACATTCACGCACGATGCGCTCGATCTCGAGCAAGGCGAGCAGCGCCGTTTCCCGCGCGCCATCGGGGGGCACCGCTGCAGCCGCCCTGCGCGGCCGGGGCACCAGTCCGGCTGGCGCCTGCTTGCCCATCGCTAATGACCCTCGGCGAGGAATATCGCGCTGCCACTCATGCCGGTGACGATGCGGCCATCTCGATTGGAGAGGCGGCCGGTGACCTTGACCATCTGGCTCACGGTGTCGACCACCGCCGCGATGCGGTGCACGCGACCCTCGTGCGCCCAGTGCGTCTCGTCGATCGTGAAGCTGAAGCGCTTGCCGGGCTCGAGCCACGCGAGCCAGTGCGACGGCACGATCATCTCGACCTCCAGCTCGCCCTCCTCGATCAGCACCACCAGCGGGCGGCCGGGCGAGGGCATCTCGTGCAGCCGGATGGCGAGCTCGGCGACGCGGCCGTCGAACGGGGCGACGACCACGCAATGATCGAGCCGCGCCTCGATCTCGGCGACACCGGCCTTGGCGCGCTCCACCTTGGCGAGCGCCGTCTCGAGGTCCACTCGGGCGCCGGACTGGTGGCGCGCCAGAAACTGCTGACTCTCGGCCTCGATGCGCGCCTCGCGCAGCAGTGCGGCGGCGCCGGCGAGCTCGGCCCGCTGGCGCCGACAGTCGAGCTCGAGGAGCGTGGCTCCGGCCGCGAAGCGCTCGCCCTCGAGCACGCCGATGCGAGCGACGCGCGCCGGCAAGTCGACCGACACCGCGGCCTGCGTCAGTGGTCGCAGCACACCGCGCACCGGCTCGGCAACGGCGCGCGATGGCGTCTCGTCGGCCTGTGCCGTCGCCACGGAGGCGATCAGGACCCCGATCACCGCGGCGGCGAACGCCTCGACCGGCGCCGTCATCCCTCGCTCGCTCCGGCGCTCGCCACAGCATCGAGCATGATGGTGCGACGCGTGTACGTCGTCAGCCGCTCCTTCCCGCCCGGCCGAGCCCGCCGCCAGCCGGCCCGTGAGCCCGGCGTAGAACGCAAGTCTCTTGTATCGTTTCATGAATTCCCGCCACGCATCGCAGGTTTGGACGCGCTGACGAGATACGAGGGGAGCGCCGGCTGGCTACGAGCTACAAGTTATGCAATCAGAGATAGTACAACATTTGGGTAACAACTCTTGGATAGATATATTACAGGTTGTGCCCGCGTGCAACTTCGGCGCGAATTCATCAGCCATCACGCGTTGCCCGTTGGCACCATTCTTGCGCATGGGGCGCGAGCCCACGATTTTCTCGGGAAGGATCGGGACATGGCCCTCGTTACAACTGCCGCCGAGCTGCTATTGGCGCTCGCCGTTGCGACCCCCGGCAGCGTCATAGAGCTGGCGCCGAGTCGCTTCGGCGATGTGGTCATCGATGGGTCACGCTTCGCGGGGACGGTGACGATCAAATCCGCCGATCCCGCCACGCCGGCAACGCTCGATTCGCTCCAGATCAAGAACTCGAGCCACATTGCGATCGAGGGAATCCGGATCGAACATGTGCTCGCGCCCGGCGAGCCGGACTGGGTGGCCGCGGTGCGCATCGACAAGTCGGACCACATTGCGATCACCGGCTCCGAGGTCTGCGGCAGCGCCGACGACAACCACACCAACGACGGGCAGGGCGTGCTGGTGCTCGATTCGAGCGTTGTCCGGCTCGACGCCAACACCTTCCACGACCTCAAGACCGCCGTCTCGGTCGGACGCGCGGAGGAAATCGAGATCACCGCAAACACGTTCCGCGACCTGCGCAGCGATGGCGTCGACCTCGCCAATGTCCGCCGCGTCGCCGTCGAGGGCAACGCGTTCTCCGACTTTCACACCCAGCTCGCGCTCGGCGATCATCCCGACATGATCCAGCTGTGGAACGACGGATCGTTCGGCGACATGTCGGACATCGCGATCCGCAACAACTCGCTGCTCAAGGGCGCGGGCGACGACGTGCCGGCGATCTTCATGCAGGGCGCACTGCCGCGATCCGGCTCGGCGGCGCCGGCACCCGCCCATCACATCGTCATCGAGGGCAACGTGATCGAGACAGGGGCCGCACAAGGCATCTGGCTCGCCGACGTGGATCAGGCCCTGATCTCTTCGAACACCGTTACCAAGGCTGCCGACGGCGCGCTGACGCCGACCATCCGCACCGACCACACGAGCGGGACGACGATCGAGCACAATATCGCGCCGCGCATCGAGGACGTCGGCTCGAGTGGCCTCACCACGGTCGGCAACATCGTGACGGCAGTCGCGGCACCGGGCGCCACCATCGACGGCACGTCGGGCGACGAAACGCTCACCGGAGGCGCCGGAGCGGACACGATCTCGGGTGCCGACGGCAACGACACGATCTACGGCGGTGACGGTGGCGACATTCTCTCGGGCGGCGATGGCAACGACCGGCTGCTCGGCGAGGCCGGCAACGACACGCTCAATGGAGGCAGCGGCAAGGACGAGCTCAGGGGCGGCGACGGCAACGACGGATTCTTCGGTGGTGGCGGCGACGACCGCCTGTTCGGTGAGAACGGCGACGACACGCTGCTCGGCGACGGTGGGAACGACATGCTGAATGGCGGCGCCGGGGCCGATGTGATCAGGGGCGGCAGCGGCAACGACGGCATTTTCGGCGGCGGCAGCGACGACCGGATCTACGGCGAGGCCGGTAGCGACACCATCTATGGCGACGGCGGCAACGACCGGATCGACGGCGGCACCGGCGACGACATCCTGCGCGGCGGCGCCGGTCGCGACACGTTCGTGTTCGCAACCGGGTGCGGCTCGGACCGCATCATCGACTTCGAGGACGGGCTCGACAAGATCGACCTCACCCACATCGCCGGCATCAACTCGCTGGCCGATCTCATGATCGTCTCCATATCCGCAACCGAGACGACGATCGTCCTGTTCGACAGCAGCGCAACCGTGACGCTGCGCATCACCAGCGCAACCCCTCACGTGATCGACGGCAGCGACCTCATCCTGTAGTAGTCGGCCGGCCTACGGACGCTCGACACCGCGCCCGCGAGGTCGCTCCTCGGCTTCGGCCGCGTCGAGGTCACGATCGACATCTCGCGCAACGACGGCGGCGCACTCGACAACAGCGCCGGTTTCGGCTATCACCCGCCCACCAAATCCCGATAAGGGTTGCCCTCCCGGGCCGCACGAGCGATCTCGGCGCCGTCGCGAGACGGACGTTTCGCTCCTCTGCAATGATGAAGAACAAGCCAAGGTGCTGATAATGAACATCATTCAAGAGCTCGAGCGCGAGCAGATGAACGCCGTCCTCGCCAAGCGTGGGGTACCGGAGTTCGGACCCGGCGACACCGTCAAGGTGATGGTGAAGGTCATCGAGGGCAACAACGTGCGCAACCAGGCCTACGAGGGCGTGGTGATCGCGCGCTCGGGCGGCGGGCTCAACGAGAGCTTCACGGTGCGCAAGATCTCCTACGGCGAGGGCGTCGAGCGCGTGTTCCCGATCTACTCGCCCTACATCACCGAGATCGAGGTGGTGCGGCGCGGCAAGGTGCGCCGGGCGAAGCTCTATTACCTGCGCGGGCGGCGCGGCAAGTCGGCCCGCATCGCCGAGCGCACGGACGCACGTGCGCGCCGGCTCAACGCCGCCTGGAAGGGCTTCAAGAAGCCGAAGGGCGAGGCCGAGGATCTGACCCAGATCAAGGGCATCGACGCCGATCTCGCGGCGCGGCTGAAGCAGCTCAACCTGTACAAGATGGAGCAGGTCGCGAACCTCTCCGACGACGACATCGCCAATGTCGACGAGGCGCTGAGCCTCGGCGGGCGGATCGAGAAGGACGACTGGATCGGCCAGGCGCAGCGGCTGATCGCGGAAGCCTCCGCCGCCGAGGTGCCGGCCGAGGACGAGGCCGCCAAGGGCTGAGCGGCCGGCGGGACGCCACTTCCGAATGCGCGAGCGGCGGCCGATCGGCCGCCGCTTCTGGTTTTCGGGCGAGGCCCATTCCGGCGGCATGACCGGATCGCCTGCTGACGTCCCAGCACGTGGCGTAGTAGCGGTAGGCGTCAAGCCGACCGCAGAGGAACGCCGCGTGAAGCCTTGTCCCCCGGGTGCCCACAGGACGCCGGCGGGGGAGGCGGTCATGGTCCGAATCGAGGTTGGCTCGGGTTGCGAAGTCCAAACGCAACCAGGCGAGCGAACCATGACGATCGACAGCATGACCTTGCAAGCCCTGGCTGAGAAGTCCCCGATGCCGATTTCCTCAGGGAGATGATCGCGGTCATCTCGAACCGGCTGATGGAGACGGACGTCGAGGGGCTGACCGGCGCCCGCCACGGCGAGCGCTCGGCCTCACGCACCAAGCATCGCAAAGGCTACCGCGAGCGAACGTGGGAGACGCGCGTCGGCACGGTCGAGCTCGCCATTCCGAAGCTTCGCAAGGGCAGCTACGTCCCGGCGTTCCTGGAGCCGCGCCGGGCGAGCGAGAAGGCGCTGACGGTGGTGATCCAGGAGGCATCGGTCGTCCTGACCGGGCGGAATTGACGATACGACTTGTGTTCCGCTCGGCCAAGGGACCCAGCATTATTTCAGAGCCTTAGAGATCGCAAACCCGATCGCGGCGCCGACGACGAGGCCGCCCGCCAGGCCGATCGCTGCTCCGGCGCCTGCGGCAACAGCGCCAGGAACGGCCAGAAACAATGCGCCGCCGCTTACGGCGTCGATTTCGTCGGCGGTCAACTGCTGAATGGTCATTTCGTTCATCGAGTCATGAGTGGACATTTGGCTTCTCCTTTGTTCAAGTCGGGTTCTCGTCTTCGACAATGCGCGGCGGACGAGGACTGGCTATTTGGACAGGGCGTCCACGACCAGCGCGGCTCCGATCGCAGCTCCCGCAACCGCACCTATGACCAGGCCGAGGCTGAAGGCGCCGGCAGGGACCGCCAGGAATAGAGCGCCGCCACTGATGGCGTCGATCTCGGCATCGGTGAGCTGGCGTGCGTCGAGCCCGCTCGAGGTCTTGTCCTGTGTCGTCATGTTCGTTGCTCCAATCTTTTCGAGGGTTGGTGGTCATGCCGTCGATCTCGACGGCACGGCGCGCGCAGATCGAGCGACACTGGTCGGTCGATCGTTGTGGTCGTAGGTTCAGTGGCCAAAGCCGGCGATCCGGTCGCGGATCGCATCGCCCAGCTCGTCCTCACGGTGCGACAGAAGGGATTCGGTCAGTCTCTGCTGGAGAGCGATCCGCTCCAGTGTGGCGACGGAGAAGGTCGGTGAGCCAGCACCGCCGGCACCACTGACGATCCCGATCTCGGTGTCGGTGAGCGCGCGGAGGGCGTTGGCATTCTTCATCGTGTCGGTCATGGTTAGATCCTCATGTTGATGCATTCTTCACATCGGGCGTTTGGGTTCCGATGGCGGGTAATTTCGCGCGGACCTCGGTGACTTGCAGTGCTGCGGAGCACAGCACCATGGTTGATTCGGGAGCCTAGCGCGTCAGCCCGGGTTCCGAGCCAATCGTCAGCTCAAAGTGCGCTGCAGCAACCTGTTCATGCTGCGGTTCGGTCCAACCGGTGCTAGCTTCGCCGAAGCACCAGCCGCCGATTCAAAACCACGAGTGGCGATCCCTATGCTGAGCCTCCGACCATTGCGCGGTAACAGTGATCGTATCGACCGTCGAAAGGTGCTCCGGCTGACAGGCTGCTCGCTCGTGGCCTTCTGGACCACGGGACAGGCCGCAACATCCGAAATCGTCGGCGAGGTAGCGTTTCTGCAAGGCGAGGCGTCGACTGAGGCCGAGGGAAAGCGCCGAGCGCTGAGCGTTGGTGGGGAGATCCGCCTCAACGAAGTCGTCTCGACGGCGGGGAACTCTCGCCTCGCATTGCGCCTCGGCAGACGGACCAATTTACGGCTCGGCGCCAATACGCGACTGAGAATCGATCGCTATATCGTCGATGCGGGCGGGGATTTCGAGCTCCTGGATGGCGTCATCATGTTCGACCACACGAGCGGCGAGACGCCCTTCAACGGGACCTTTCGCAGTCTCTACGGGTTGATTGCGGTTCGCGGCACGCGGTTCTATGCCGGACCCAGCCGAGGGACCTTCGCCGTGCTCGTCGGCTCTGGACGAGTCGAGCTGACGGCGGCAGGGCGGACGGTCATTGTCGGGCCCCAGGAAGGCTCCGACATCGCCAGACCCGGTGATCCTCCGAGCAAGCCCGCGCGCTGGAAGCACGCGCGGGTCCTGGAGATGTTGAGAAGCGTCAAGTGATTGTCGGGGATGCCGGGTGCGGCGACGGCGCGTGGCGCGGCGCTCCGCCATCCGGCGCCGCCGGCAACCCACATTCCAATTCGCCTAGCCTCTCTGCCAATCTCGGGAGCACCGGGTCGCCCACGATCCGCTCCCCAAGCGCGCGGATCATCGCGGCGGCGACCGCCGGCCTTTCTTCTGCGACAGCCATCGCCGCGCGAAAGTCGTCCCGATCACGGGAGTCGAACGATTCGGGCCAGCAGTCGTAAACGGCTATGTCGTCGTTGCGGCCGCGCACCGAAATTCGGCCGAGAGGGCGCAGTAAGCTGGCATCGACGCGTCCGGCGGTGCCGGGGCCAACGCAAATCGAGGACCCGAGCTGCTTGTTCGCCGCTTCGAGCCGGGCAGCGGTGTTGATGGTATTCCCGTGTGCCGTGTAATCCAGCTTACGTCCACCACCGACGTCGCCGATTATGGCCGTGCCTGTCTCGATCCCGATCCTGGTCTTGCCGAATTGAAGAGCTGCCGCCTCGGGTGTCATCCGGAAGCGTTCGGTGAACGCGATGATCGCCTTGGCACAGGCGATGGCGCGCGCGGGATGTTCGGCCAAGTCGAGCGGCGCATTGAACAACGCACGCACCCCGTCGCCGACGATCTTGTCGATCATGCCGCCATGCTCGATTACGATTCTGGTCACACCATCGAGATAGTTGTCGAGTGCGCGCACGAGTGCCCGCGGATCGGAGCGGTCGGTCATCGAAGTGAAGCCTTCGATGTCGGTAAACAGCGACGTAACCTCGCGCAGCTCGCCTTCAAGCTTCAGCAATCCGGGCTCTTCGACAATTCGGTGCACGATCGCTGGCGCGAGATGCTGCTCGAAGCGGCGTCGAATAGTGGCTTCGCGTCGCCGCGTATCGACGGCTACAATGAGAGACGCGACCATGAAGCTGGCGGTGACCAGCGCCGGGACCACTATCGGATCGAGAAGATATGGCCCGGTCCTCACCGCGACCACCGCTGCAATCATCCAACCAAGGCAGGTTGTCGCCAATGCCAAGCCGCCCAATGCGGGACCGAGCGTCAACGTGGCGAGCGTCACGATGGCGCCGAGAAGCAGCGAATTGAGCAGCTCCAAGGTGGAGAACCACTCCGGGCGTCGCGGTGCCAAGCCAGCCAGGATCTGCTCCACCGCATCCGCATGGAGCTGCACGGATGGAGCCAGGAGACCCGAACCTATCGTTCGCAGGCCACCAACCTCCGGGGCCGAGCTGCCCAGCAAGACAATCCTGTTGGCGAGCGAGCCTGTTTCCGCCGCACTCCTCAACAGAGCGGCTGCCGGAACTGTACGGCTCGGCCAGCGGTCCGGTTTGGCGACCAGCAACCTCAGCATGCCATCTATGCCGAGCGGCATGCTGGTATCACCTGCCCTCAAGGCCTGCGGATTGGCGGATGCGAACAGCGCCGAGGCGCCGCTCGCAACCCGCACGATCTCAATTGCAAAGCCGGGAATCAACTGATCGCCGGAGCGAGCCAGCAATGGCAATCGGCGGATGTTGCCGTCGGCGTCGCCGGGCAGGGCCAAGACCCCGAGACCGCTCGCCGCAACCGCGAGGCGCGGGTTTGGAGAAATCGCCCCTCGCGCCCGCCACAAGTCGGGCAATTCCAGCCGCCCCTGTATCAGGATGGGGGTGGCTGACGAGACCCGTCCATCGTGCTCGGGATCGAGAGCGAAGCCGAGCACGGTGGGCAGCCCGCGCACGGCATTGGCAAGCTGCTCGTCACCATCATCCAGCTCGTGCGAAGGTCGTCCTGCCGCATCGTGGTCAGTGAATGCCTCGGTCCGTTGAGCAAGTGCCGCCGGTGAATGTCCACCCTTACCTGAGATCAAAATATCAATGCCCAGAACCTTGGGCTTGGCGGCAGCGATACCGGCGACGAGCCCTGCCAGTTGCTGCCTGCTCCACGGCCAGTCGCCAATGGCGTGCAGGGAAGGTCGGTCGATGTCGACGACGACAACCGCCTGACTGGCCGGCAAGGCGAGGCCGATGCTCATGGCGGCGTCGAAGGCCCGCTCACGCAGTGCTTCGTACCAGGTGGCACGGCTAACGCTCGCGAGGCCGAGAATGCAAACCACCGATCCGGCCAGAACCCCGATCTTTAAGCCGCGTGGTCGTCGCAGCGAGTAATTCATGACGCATCGCCTACCATCAGCATCACCAGCCGAAGCGATTTCAAGAGATGATGACGATGCCGAGGCTATTCACCCCTGCTGTGTACATCGAACACTCTCACGTCTCGGCCCCGGCTAGTTCGGCTAGGGCCTGCTCGTCGACGATATAGATCCGGGTATCGTCGATATGAATGACCCTAGCATCTCTCAGCTTGCCAAGCTGGCGATTGACGTTCTCGCGCGACATCCCCAGGTAGCTGCCGAGGTCCCTCTGCGACAGAGTGAGGTCGATCAAAATGCCGCGTTTCGTGACGCGGCCGTGCTGCTGGGCGAGGCGCAGCAGCCCGAAGGCGGCGCGCCCCGTCAACTGCAATGCGAGTGCCTCGATGATTGCCGAAGCGATGCGAACCTTTTCGCATAAGACGAGGACAATCTCGAACACGGCTCCCGGATTACTATCGAGCACCGGCAGAAGGTCGCGACGGTAGACGACAAAGGCCTCCGTGTCCTCGAGCGCAATCGCGGTGGCGGAGCGATCATGAGCGTCGAGAGCAGCGATCTCACCGTTAACGTCACCGACGCCCAGGAAGTTGAGCACGACTTCCCGAGCATTCGCCGCGACGTTTACGATCTTTACCCGACCCGAGAGGATGACCATGAGGCTGTCGCCCGGGTCGCCGCGCTTATAGATGGTTTGCCCCTTGGTGAATGTCTTGATGTGACCGCGCTGCACGAGCGCAGTAAGCACGTCGTCTGCGAGCGCCCCAAAAAACGTATTCTTCTTGAGAAACTCGAGGACGAGCGGAGCAGCGGTATGCGGGTTGGTAGCCATGACGCTCTCCGTGCTCTGCGGTGCATCGGCAAGCGGCAGGAGCGACAGAACTCCCCTTGCCGACTACTCCTCACTTTGCGCCGCCACGAGCAACAGGACCTACCCAATAGCTAGTCGCGGGAAGGCGACGCGTCAAACGTCGCCGCAACGTTGCGGCTTCCCTGAATTGCCGGCACGGCAATTCAGGGAGCCTACCGCGTCCGGCAGGTGCCGGTGGGAGCGGACCGGCGTGATCTCCTGCCGGGCCCGGGCCGCATCGCGCATTACTCAATTCGGAGTTCCAGACGAGTTCCAGCGAGTTCCAGGCGAGTTACAGGGACGCATTACTCAATTCGACCTCGCAGAGCGAGTTCCAGGGACGCATTACTCAATTCGACCTCGCAGCCCCTATTCGAGAGACGCGCTCCCGATCGCGCGGGTCGTCCACACTGGCGCGCGGATCGCAGGCAATCGGGTCATGTCGCCGGAATGACTCTTCTCACCCGTCGGGATTCCCCCAACCCCTGCGCCTCCCCGCATGGGGGAGGGGAAGAGTCGCGGCTCGACCATCTGCCCGCCTACTCCGTCGACACGGTGAACTCTATCCGGCGGTTCTTGGCGCGGCCGGCGGGGGTGTCGTTGGGGGCGATCGGCCTGGTGGCGCCGAAGCCCGCCGATTTCAATCCCGCGGCGGGGACGCCCTTGCCGGCGAGGTAGTCGGCGACAGCGCGGGCGCGGTCCTCGGAGAGCTTCTGGTTGCGGTCGGCGGCGCCGGTCGCATCCGTATGCCCGGCGATGCGAATCTCGAGATTGCCGCACGAGCGAGCCGCCGCCGCCAGCCGGTCGAGCGTCGCCGTGCTCCTGGCCTCCAGCACGGCGAGCCCCGACTTGAATAGGATCACGCCCGACTTGGCCGCCGCGTCGAGCGCGCTCTGGCAGGCGCGGGCCGCCTCGCGCTTCCTGCTGGCGGCGGCGAGCGCCTCCGCAGCGGCCGCCTCGGCCGCCTGCCGTTCGGTCGCGTCGGCCAA
>JBFMEX010000046.1:0-29178 GCA_040752215.1 Pseudomonadota bacterium
GCCGGCACCCTTTGATGCACGGCGCGGGGCGGAGCCGGGTCAATTCAAATCGGCTCGGTCACCGCCCGGTAGCGGACCACCCCGTGATAGGTCTCTCCGTCCGGATCGCGCCGGGCATCCGAGACCTCGTGGCGCAGGTTGACGAGGCGATGCTGGCTGAGCGACAACGGCGCGTCGTGCAGCGTCGCCTCCAGCGCCCCCATGATCTCGTAGGTCTCTTTGCGGCCGGCCGCCCGCGACCACACATGAAAGGTCAGCAGGTGCTCGTGGCCCGGCTCGCCGCCCGTGCTCCAGTCTCGCACCGTGCTTTGCCCGATCGTCACGTAGGGAAATGCCGCCTGACGCGGCACGTCGTCATAGACGTGCGGCCCGCCGAGCAGCGTCGTGAGTGGCGTGCTGGCCGTCAGTGCGGCAAAGATCGATCGCTGCAGGTCATGGCTGGCGCTGGTCATGTCTCGCTCCTGGTCTTCGGCAGTGCCTCGGCTCGGCCGTCTCCGTCCGCCGCGTAGGCGAACCTGGGCGCATGCCCCTCGTGCCGTGCGGCCGCGCGCCGTCGCACCGCCTCGGCAAGGCGCGCGGCGGCACCACGCACATCGGCCCGGCCGGCGCCGTCCACGCGTACTTCGATCCTCACAGGTCTCGCTCCTCGACAAGGCAGCGCAGGAAGCGCCGCCGCTCGTCGATATCGAGCACCGCGCGCACGTCGAACACGCGCGCCCCGAGCACGAGGCGCATCGCCGGCATGACCCCGGGCCGATAGCGCACAACGACCTCGTGGGTGACGTGACCGGCGACGCGATCGGCCTCCAGGCCTTCCTCGCCGGAGAGAGGCTTCAACGATGCCCACAGCTCCGCGACGAGAGACCACGTCTCGTCCGCGCCGCCGGCCCCGTCGGACGTACGGCTGACTGCCTCGAGCCGCATGCGATGGCGCAGCTCTCCGATCTTCTTGTCCGTCATAGGCGGCGGCTCCGGAGCGGCGCCAGCAGTCGCGACACGGCGTCGGGTATCGCAGTGCCCGGCGCACCGATTTCGATCGGGTCGCGGTGCTCGTACCAATGGGCGACGAGCAGCAGCAGCGCTTGCCGAATGGGAGCCGGAACGCTCGCTGCGAGCGCGCCATATCCAGCGGTGAAATCGATTTCGATCCCTCCTGCGGCGCGGCCGGGGGTCGGGTAAGCGGCACCGGTGCGCACGATCCGTCCAGGCATGCTTGCGACGTCGACCACGTAGTCTGCCGCTGGCACGACGGCGGGAGTGCCGTCGGCCGCCAGCACGCGCACCTCCGCCACCGACTGCAACGGCTGCAGCGGAATTGCGACCGCCGCGCTCTTTGGCCAGCGGTCGAGAACGAGCCGCCACGACTGGGTCAGCAGCGCGAGACCGAGAGCCGCCTCCACGTGCAGCCGGGAGGTCAGGATCAGGCTCGAGATCAGCTGATCCTCGTCGTCGACGTCGATCCGCAGGTGCGCCTTCGCCTCGGCCAGCGTGAGTGGCTCGGTCGCAGGCCCGCTCGTCATCACGAGTGGCATCGGTTCTCACTCCTCGGCTGGAGAAGACGTTGAAAATTGCAAGGCCGCCGGAAAGGAGCATCCGGCGGCCTTGCAGGGAGCCCCGCGGGCGGGAGGAGGACCCGCGAAGCGAAGCGCGAGCGCGGCGACCCCAGCGGCCGCCGCGCCACTCACACGGCGAACTTCATCAGCTTGATCGCGTCGAAGTCCTGAATGCCGCCGCCGACCCGCTTGGTCGTGTAGAACAGCACATAGGGCTTCGAGCTGAACGGATCGCGCAGCACGCGGATGCCGACGCGATCGACGATCAGATAGCCGCGGCGGAAGTCGCCGAAGGCGAGCGACAGGCTGTCGGCCGCGAGATCCGGCATGTCCTCGCTCTCGGCGATCGGGAATCCCAAGAGCGTCGGCGCCTCGCCCGGCCTGCCGCCCGGCTGCCAGAAGTAGGCGCCATCGGCGTCCTTCATCTTCCGGATCACCGCCTGCGTCGCCCGGTTCATGACGAAGTGGGCGTTGGCGCGATAGCCGGACTTCACCGCGTAGACGAGATCGATCAACGTGTCGCCCGGACTGGTGGTCGGGAACGCGCCCGCCACGCCCGACTTGACGAAGCCGACGTTACCCCACGTCCACGACGCGTTGGCCACCGTCGGATAGGAGAGGAAGCCCTTCGGCTTGTTGATGCCATCGCCGCCGACGAAGGCGGTGCCTTCCTGCTCGGCGAACGCGATCCGCACCTCCTCGGCGAGCCACTCGTCGATGTTGACGGCGCTGTCGTCCAACAGGCTCGAGGTCGCCGCCGGCATGGCGTAGAGCTCCATGGTCGGGAACGACAGCTCGGCGAGTGTCGGCGACTGCGTCTGCGGCCTCGCCGCCGTCTCGCCGACCCAGCCGGTATCGGGCCCGGACACGGTAAACGGGCGCTTGTAAACGGTGCCCGACACCTGCCTGACGCCGGCGATGGCGCGGATCGGCGAGATGTCGCGGAGCGCGCGGTTGATGGTGCGCTCGGTCTCGTCCGGCACCAGGTAGCCGCCATCCGGATCGGAGCCGACCGACAGCGCCTTGCCTTCGAGCTCGCGCAGCTGGCCCGGCTCGCCCTTCCTGACGTAGGTCTCGAACGCGCCCTTGTGCTGGAGCGCAACGGTCGAGCGCACCCCGCCCGCGCCGCCGAGCGGCGGGCGGGCCTGCTTCAGCTCGATGCCGTCGAGGTGGCGCTCGATACGTGCGAGCTTGTCGCGCAACACCACGTCGTCGCCGCCGCCGCGCCGCTCGAGCGCCGCCAGCCGGCGGTCGTTGGTTTCCTTGAATGCCTCCCAGCCGCGCATGAAGTCCTCGTAGGCGGCGGCGGGATCGTGATCGCTCGACTTCACTTCGTACTCTTTGTCCTGCATGTGCTCTCTCGTCTCTCGAGATCCTAGGCTCCGGCGCGCAGCACGCGCGCCGCATGGGCGAGGACGGCGGCGAGCCGCGCGTCGCTCGCGTCACCCCGTCCCGCATCCCGCAGAGAGGCGAGGCCCTTGAGGCCGGAGCGGATCACCGCCCTGGCCTCGGTTCGCGTCAGCCCAGCGTCCCGCGTGAGCCAGCGCTCGAACTCCCGTTCCGTCGGCACGCGGCCCTCGAACGGGCGGCGTTTCACCGCATGCACCCGCGCCTCGGGCAGCATCGGGAACGTGACGACGGAAATTTCCCACAGATCGACCTTTTCCAGCCGCCGAACACCGGTGCGCTGGTCGCGGCGGCCCTTGACCGGGCGGAAACCGATCGACAGCCCGTCGAGCGCACCGGCGCGCATCAGCGACAGCACCTCGCGCGCCTTGGCGACCTCGGTCATCAGCCGGCCAACCGCAAAGAGTCCGCGCGCATCCTCGACGAGGCGCTCCCACACGCCGATCGGCTGGTTCGCGTCGTGCTGGAACAAGAGCTTGATGCCGGCCGCTCCGCGCGCCCGCAGCGTGTCCCTGAACGCCCCCGGCGCGATCACGTCGCGGCCCATATCCTCGCGCTCGAACAGGCTCGCATAGCCCTCGAAGCGGCCGTCCTCGGCGACGCGCTTCAGATCGAGCGGCGTGAACCGCATCTCGTGTCCCGCTTGTTGCATCGCCTGGCTCATCCTCGGTCCTGGTCCTACTGCTTGCGCCACATGATCGGTCCGCGCGCCGCCCGGCGCTGGTGGCATCGGCGCGGGCCTGATAGTCTGTGTCCAGCGGAGCGGAGGGCGCGTTCAATGCGTATCGGGCGTTGGCTATCGATGGGCGCCGTCGGCGCGCTCGCCGCGTGCGCGAGCGCCGCCACCCAGATCGAGCAGACGTCGGCGATCCAACTCGTCGACGACAAGTTTCGCCCCGAGCTCGAGTACGCCACCGGCACGATCGAGAGCGCCAACGAGATCGGCGTCGGCAGGAAGCGTCTCCTCGCCCACGTCGACCGCAAGAGCGGCGCGCTGTTGCGCTTCGTGCTCGCGTTCGAGATCGGCTATCTCGACAGCGGCCGGCGCTCCTACGAGCTCGCCAACAATGCCTCGGCCAAGACGCTGCGCATGTCGAAGGTGATCGCCAAGTCGCATTGCGATCGCCAAAGCCGCTGCACAGTCATCGAGAGCTACCTGATCGAGATCCCCGAGGCCGATCTGCGCGCCGCGCCGCCCGATGGCTATGCGATCAAGCTGTTCGCCCGCAACGGACCCGACGCCCCGATCGTGGTCCCGAAGCCTTGGATTACCGCCCTGCTCGCCCGCGTCGACGCCGACCGTGCGGCGCGGGCCGTCGCTGCCAAGCGATGACCGCCGGAACGCGCGGCTGGTCGGGGGAGTATTTGAGCGCCACCCGCGCGCCGATCTCCGGCGCCACGCCGTCGTTGTCGTCCACCTCCAGTGGCCCATAGCCCACCGCCGCCCGCTTCTCGTCCGTGGTCAGGAACGAGGCCGCCTCGAGCCGCGCCCACAGCGTCTCCAAATTCTTCGATCAGTACCGAATAGTCTTCAGCCTCACCAACCTTTCGGGCACGTCCTCCAGTGCGCGCAGCAACGGCGATCCGTCGTCTGCTCGCTCGACCAGGAGGACCAGTAGCCAATTCGAACCCACATCGAAAACCGGCTCGCCGTCATACACGTCTCTGTTCTTGGCAAGCGTTAGCTTTTCCCCGGCGCGACCTCGGAAGGCGAGATAGCTGCCGCCGAGTTGAATACTTTCACGCGGCTCAGCTGGTAGTCCCGTCACGGCCTCGATCCACAGACCAGCCTGATCGAGGTCGTGCGATTTCACCCCAAAATAGGCGTCAACCGTCATGGCTTCGTCTCCTGATCACGGCAAAGGCAGGCTCGGACCTCGAACTTGAAGGTCAGTGTTCGAACGATAGATTACCACTGATACGTCTCGGCCGATATCAGATGCCAGTGTGTCGAGAAGACTCCGGAGCCCAAGGTCGCGCAACGCATTACCGTCTATTTGCACTGTTCGGCCCCCCCTTCCACGAGATCGGACCCCGAGCGCCGTGGCTCGATTGAACAACGTCGGACTGACGATCGCCAGATCATAGTCACTGCGCCGTCCGACATCGAATGGCTCGCCGGTCTCGTAGCTGTACCCTGTCACCGAGCTCCCGCGCAGATAGGGCTCGGCGTCACGATAGCCAGCCTCGGACAAGGCCGCGCGCGCCGATCGCCCGAAGTCGCGGAAGTGGTCCGCGCTGGCGAACCCCAACGGCACGCCGCCGCGTTCGATCACCGTTGCCCGGAACTCGGCCTGTTGCGCCAGCGCCGTGTAGGACGCGATCGCCCCCTCGGTCGATGGCGGGATTGCGGTGGCCTCCGGGGCTGGTGTCCATTCGGGATCGAGTCTGCGCACTCTTTCGAGTGCTGTTTCGGCGCGGTTCGCCGCGGTCAGGAGGCGTGTCTCCTGCTGCTCGGTCGCTTGATACAGCCGATTGCCGATCCGTACTGTCCGCAACGGACCGCGCATTTGCGCGACCTCGTCCCACGGCGCGAGACCCGGCTCCTCTGCGTCCGAGATGACGCGGCCATCGTCTGTGCCAGTCGCGAGCCCGCCACCTCCCCCGCTCGTCCACTGCCCGCCATCCGAATTGCCGGCCGGTACACGCGGCTGGTCGGGGGAGTATTTGAGCGCCACCCGCGCGCCGATCTCGGGCGCCACGCCGTCGTTGTCGTCCACCTCCAGTGGCCCATAGCCCACCGCCGCCCGCTTCTCGTCCGTGGTCAGGAACGAGGCCGCCTCGAGCCTGGCCCACAGCGCCTCACGCTCGCCGGCCAGCGCCTCGACCCGGTCGAGGTCGGCCTTCAATTCCAGCGCCTCGCCCCACGCCGGCGCCAGCCAGCCCGACAGCGCCTTCGCCGTGCGGTCGACGAGGGGCAACACCGTCTGGCGCCAGAACGAGCGCGTCGCCTCCTGGTAGTTGGCATAGGTGTTGTCGCCCGGAATGCCGAGCAGCATCGGGGGCACGCCGAGCGCCAGCGCGATCTCGCGCGCGGCGGCGTTCTTGGCCTCGATGAAGTCCATGTCCTTTGGGCTGAGGCTCAGCGGCTTCCAGTCGAGCCCGCCCTCGAGCAGCAGCGGCCGGCCGGCGTTGCGCGCGCCTTGGAAGCCGGCCTCCAGCTCGCCCTTCAACCGCTCGTACTGCTCGCCCGTCAGCCGCCCCTCGCGCGCCGCCAGCACCAACGCGCCAGAGGGCCGCGCGGCGTTGTCCAGCAGCGCCTTGTTCCAGCCCGACGCGGTGTTGTGGATGTCGATCGCGGTCGCCGCCGCCTCGATCGGGCTCATGCCATAGTGATCGTTGGCGGGGTGGAACAGCTTGACGTGTAGGATCGGGCGAACGCCCGCCATTGGCTCGGCGTCGAAGCGCACGGAGTGCCCGCCGGCTGCGTACTCGTAGGCCTCCGGCCAGCCGTCGGCGCCTGGCACCACCTTCATCCGGTCGGGACGGAGCGCGTGCAATTCGCGCAGCCGGCCGCCGGCCGCCACCGCCTCGCAGTATGCGTTCCCGGAGACCAGTAGATAGCCGTACCAGGCCTCGAGCAGATCGACGCTCGTCTGTTCCGCGTTCGGCTTGCGCACGAGGTCGAGCAGCGGATGCGCCTCGATCTCCGTCTCGCCCTCATAGAGCAGCAGCGGGATCGAGGCGGCGGCCTCGGCGATCATGCGCACCGAGCGATAGACGACCGCGTTCTGCATGAAGCCTTCGCGCGCGAACGCGCCATAGTCGCGCGGCGCCCACACCGGCTGGCCGAGCGTCTCGATGGCGACCAGCGCCCCGGTGCGGCTCGCCTTCGGCTCGGGAAGCGGGCGGCGCCACGGCACGAGCCGGCTCAGCGCGTCGAGCATGCGCGGCATTCTTGTCTCCGAATGTTGCATTGGCCGGTGTCAGAGGCGGCGGATCTGCGGCTCGCCGGACTCGCACAGCAAGAGATCGGTCAGCGCCCACACCAGCGCGTCGACGCGGTCGGGACTGCGCCCGCCGACGAGCCCGTCGATGCCGAACGCGCACATCTGGTCCTCGAGCGCCTCGTGGCTTCCGACGTGCGCCACCCGGCCCTCGGCGTAAAGCGCTGCGACCGGCTCCGCGCGCACCCACTTGCCGCGCGTCGCGCGCACGGTGCGCACCGGCACCGCGGCGTCGATCTGCTTCAGCACCATGATCACGAGGTCGCCGCCCTGATTGGTCTCGGCGACGATGCGGTCGGCGCGATAATCACGATAGGCGGCGATCGCCGCCCGGGCCCATGCGGCCGGCTCGCGCCCCTGCAGGGTGCGGTCGGCGAGCACGTAGGCGCGATTGTCGTCGGCGAGACCCGCGACGACGATCCCGCAGGCATCCGATGCGCTGGTCGCCGTCACCGGCGGATCGACCGCGACGACGATGGTGCGGAGATCCGGCGCCCGTGTCACTCGCGCCGCCTCGATCCAGTCGCGCCGCCACAGGCTGCCCGCCCGCTCGTCGATCAGCTCGCCCATCAGCTCCTGCCGGCCGAGCGCCGAGCCCGCATAGCGCCGCGTCATCTCGGCGATGAAGCTCGGCGCCAGGTTGGCGGCGTTGTCGTGAGTCGCGGCGCGCGTCACCGCCGTCGCCTCGTCCTCGATCAACTTCTTCAGGAACGGCACCGGCCGCGGCGTCGTGGTCGCGACCACCTGCGGCCACGCCCCGAGCCTCAAGCCGAACTGCAGCATGTCCCACACCCGCTCCGGCTCGCGCCACTTGGCGACCTCGTCGCACCAGGCGGCGGAGAACTGCGGTCCGCGCAATCCTTCCGCATCCTCGGCCGAATACATCTCAGCGATCGCGCCCGAGGGCCATACCAGTCGGCGCTTCGAGGGTTCGAAGCGCGGGCGCTCGTTCGGCGCATGGATAGCCACCAGGCCGGACACGCCCTCGATCATGACCCGCCTGACCTCGCTCAGCGTCTCGCCGACGAGAGCGATGCGTGCCTCGCCGCCGCCCGCCGGATCGGTGGCGACGGCACGGATCCACTCCGCCCCGGCGCGTGTCTTACCGGCGCCGCGCCCGCCGAGGATCAGCCACGTGCGCCACGGTGCGCCGCTCGCGAGCGCCGGGGGTGGCAGCTGGTCGTCGCGCGCCCACACCTGCCAATCGCTGGCCAAGAACGCGACCTCGGCGTCATCCAGCGCCGCCAGATCCCTCGCCAATGTTCCCGCGGCCTGCGAGGCGCTCAAGGCGCTCCGCAATCTCGCGGCGCATGCGCTCCGCATCCGCGGCGGAGAGGTCGCCGCGCCGGCTTGCTGCGGCCGGCTGTCGCGATCGGTCGAGGTCAGCGGCGAGCTCCGTCACCTTCTCGAAGCTCCGCACCATGGTGCCGAGCTCGCGTGTCTCCCGCTCGCTGTCCGCGGCGGTCAGTGTCTTGCCGGACTGCATCCGGGACTCCAGTCGCTTGAGCTTGGTATCGATCGCCCGGTAGAGCCGATTGACGACGGCCGCCCGGACGTTGCCGCCCTCCGGCAGGTCGTCCGAGGTCCGGCCCACGGTCCGCTTGGCGACACGTCCGTCCGAGGTCCTCCGCTTGCCGGCGCGCGCCGGGGCGGAAGCTCGTCTGTTGGCGGTGGCGGACCGACCTCGCGCCCAGCCTTCTGCCTTGGCCCGGCGCCGGAGCTGGCCGACCGATACGCCGATTTCGCCGGCGATCGCGGCGAGGGTCAGGTCACCGGCCGCATATAGCCGGCGTGCCTCGACCCAGGCGGCCTCATCGACTGCCATTAAGAGCTGAACCCCAGCATTGTTTGTGGAGGCTAGCGCCTACGTTCCGCCAGGCGGCAGCGACGATTTCGGCGTTGTAGCGTTTTTATATCGAAGCAGCGGCGCGCTGTCAAATCTATATTTCCATCTCTGGAATTATTTCTACGATCAGCACGATAAATGCTCCATATATACTTTGAATTACGCAAACCCTTCAGCGTATCACTGTGCCGCGCGCCGGGGATATCCTCGCACCCTCATGCGTCCTCCAGGTCCCGGATGATGTAGCGGTGCAGGGCGCTCGCCGGCACGCCCGCCTCGCTCCGCGCCCATGAGCGCACCGAGATCCCCGCCTCGTGAACCGTCTCGCGCGAGCCGGAGACGAGCGGATGCCACCACGCGAGATCGCGCCCCTCGGCGACACGTCGGTAGGCGCAGGTCGCGGGCAACCAGCCGAGCGCCTTCACCTTGTCGGGATCGATCGCCACGCAGTCGGCCATGCGTTGGTGGCGCCGCGGATAGTCCGAGCAGCGGCACGAGCCGACGTCGAGCAGCCGGCAGGCCAGCCGGGTCAGGTGGACTGCGCCGGTGTCCTCATCCTCGAGCTTCAGCAGGCAGCAGCGCGCGCAGCCGTCGCACAACGACTCCCATTCTTCCGGGCTCAGCGCCTCGAGTGGCGTGCTGCGCCAGAACGGCTCCGCCTCGTCCTCCACACCGCCCCTCGCGTGATGACCCTTCGGAATGCTAGAAGCCTCATTGCGGTCGCGATGTGATTCCAATCCGGTCGCAATCCGGCAGAGTCGTCGCAGCCGTGCCGCAGAGCTTAGCCGGACATGGATACGAAGCCAACGCGAGTCGAGACGTGAGACCGTGAGCGACTGGTTCTTCAAGCAAGGCGGGCGGGACAGGCTGGTCAACTGGCTCGGCATCGATTCGCGGATCGACTCATCGCTGGCCGAGGTATGGGCGCGGATCCGCGACCGCTGGAACGCCGCGTCGAGCTTCTTCGCCCGCTTCCGCCTCACCGGCTGGCGGCGCTTGCTCAACGAGGCCGCCTCCGAGACCGTCTCGCTCGCCGCCGGCGGCCTGATCGTCGTCTATGCCGCTGCGCTCCCGGCCTTCGTCGATTTCGACGAGAGCCGCTTCCTGACCGGCCAATTCTCGGTCACCATGCTCGATAAGGCCGGCAACGAGATCGGCAAGCGCGGCATCCTGCACGACGACGCGGTGCCGCTCGAGGAGATTCCCGATCACGTCATCAAGGCGACACTCGCCACCGAGGATCGCCGCTTCTTCGAGCACTTCGGCATCGACATCCTCGGCACCACTCGCGCGCTCGTGGAGAACCTGCGTGCCAACGACGTGGTGCAGGGCGGCTCGACGCTGACGCAGCAGCTGGCCAAGAATCTTTTCCTGTCTTCCGAGCGCTCGCTTCAACGCAAGGTGAAGGAGCTGTTCCTCGCATTCCTGCTCGAGTCCCGATACACCAAGCGCGAGATCCTGAAGCTCTATCTCGACCGTGCCTACATGGGCGGCGGCGCCTTCGGCGTGGAGGCGGCAGCGCAATTCTACTTCGGCAAGTCGATCCGCGACGTCAATCTGGCCGAGGCGGCACTGCTCGCCGGCCTCTACAAGGCTCCGACCAAGTACGCCCCGCACATCAATCTGCCGGCCTCCCGCGCGCGCACCAACGAGGTGCTCTCCAACCTCGTCGAAGCCGGCTTCTATAGCGCCGGCCAGGTGCACGCCGCGCGCATGAACCCTGCGCGAATTGTCGAGACCCGCGCGCCCTACAGCCCGGACTGGTTCCTCGACTGGGCGTTCGAGGAGGTGCAGCGCGTGGCCCAGGGCAAGGGACAGTTCGTGCTGACCGCCCGTACGACTATCGACACCGGCTTGCAGAAGGCGGCCGAGGAGGCACTGGTCTCCACCATCCGCGACGCCGGCCGTCGCGTCGGCGCCAGAACCGGCGCCCTCGTCAGCATGGACCCCGACGGCGCCGTGCGTGCCATCGTTGGCGGTACGGACTACGGCGAGAGCCAGTTCAACCGCGCCACCGCCGCCAAGCGCCAACCCGGCTCCTCGTTCAAACTCTACGTCTACGCTGCGGCGCTCGAGAACGGCTACAATCCCCGCTCGCGGGTCAGGGATTCCTCGCGCAGCTGCGGCAACTGGCATCCCTCCAACTACTCCGGCGGCGGCGGCAGCGGCCGCGTGCTCTCGCTTGGCGAGGCATTCGCCAAGTCGCTCAATACCACAGCTGCCGAGCTTTCCTTCGCTGTCGGGCGCGAGAAGGTGATCGAGCTGGCCCAGCGTATCGGCGTGCCCGGCGTCAAGAAGACCTGCTCGATGGCGCTCGGCGACGGCGGCGTTACCCCGCTCGAGCACACCGGGGCCTACGCGACGTTCGCCAACGGTGGCAAGCTCGCCAAGCCCTACGCCATCCTCGAGCTGGTTTCCTCGCAGGGCGAGCTCGTCTACAGCCGCGAGCGCGACGAGCCGCCGGCGCCGCAAGTGGTGGAGCGCCGCGTCGCCGAGCAAATGAACCAGATGATGCAGATGGTCGTCGAGGAAGGTACCGGCAGGCGCGCGGCGCTCGAGTTCACCCACGCGGCCGGCAAGACCGGCACCAGCTCCAGCTATCGTGACGCGTGGTTCATGGGCTTCACCGGCCAGCTGGTCACCGGCGTGTGGATCGGCAACGACGAATTCCGCCCGATGAACAACATCACCGGCGGCAGCCTACCGGCGCAGATCTGGAACTCGTTCATGTCGGTAGCGCATACCAACATGAACATCCCGCCCATCCCGGGCCTTTCGGCGCATCCGACGCAGGTCGCCGAACTGCAGCGCCTCGCCGAGCTCAAACGGGCCGATCCGACACTTGCCCAGGCACAGACGGCGGCAGCGGAGGCGTCCAAGAAATCACCGAGCCTGGTCGCCGACCCGACACGCGAGGCGCTGAAGCGGATCGGCTCGTCGCTGCGCAAGGCGGCCGGCCTCGCCGTCGAGCCGGGCGAGAGCGGCGAGCCGGCGCGCCAGGCGCCACAGCGTCCCGCAGAGCCGCCGACACCGAAGGGGGCCGCAGACCGAAAGGCCGAAGGCCCCTCGCCCGCCGGGCTGTCGCCGGCGGCCGCGCCGGGCGCACCGGCCACAGCCGACCGGCTGGCCACGCGCGCCCCTTCGATCCGCCCGAGAGACGCCAACTAGCGGCACGCCGATGCATTTCTACTGGTACAAGTTCAAGCTGTTGCTGGCAATGCTGACGGCCCGCCTGGCGGACGTATCGGTGTTCCTCGGGATCGTGCTGCTCGGCGGGCTCGGCACCAGCTGGTACATGGTCGAGGCCGGCTCGGCAATCACCACCTACAGCGCTGGTCCATGGGTGACCTGGAGGAATGCCGCCCGTGCCGATGCCGACCCCTACACCCGCGCCCACTTCGCCCGGCTCGGCGCCATGCCGCTCAGCACCGATATCGCCCGCACCTACGTCGCCCGCACCGACAGCGCGGGCAATCGCCTGCACTCCTCGTGCGAGTACGTGATCGAGGGCGACGAGCTCGGCGCCCATTGGTGGAGTCTGACGGCGTTCGACGACCGCGGCGCCCTCATTCCCAACATCGCCGGCCGCCACGCCTTCACTAGTCAGACCATGACGATCGCGCCGGATGGCCACTTCATGCTGACGATGGCGCGCGACGCGCGACCGGGGAACTGGCTGCCGACGGGCGGCGCGGGCCGGATCGCGCTGGTGCTGGAGATCGTCGAGGGGCGCGTCTCGACCCTCGCCGCCAGTCCCGAGACCGAAGCCGCCATGCTGCCGGAAATCCGTCAGGTACAATGCCGATGAAGCTCCGCCTCCAGCGACCGCGCATGCGTTGGCGGCTGGTGCTCGCCGCCCTGGTCTCGATCGGCATCCTGCACATCGTGTCGATCCTGGTCGCGCCCAGTCTCGCGGTTGCGCCGGCCTTCGTTCGCCTCGAGCCGCTGCTGCCCCTCAACAAGATGGTTGTCCTGCCGCCGGTCACGCCCGGGACGCAGCCACTGCCCTTCCTCTCGCCGAACGTCCGCTACGCGATGTGCCGCTTCGCCACCGACAAGGGGGCGATCGAGGTGCAGGCACGGCTGCCGGGCGCCGGCTGGACATTGTCCGTGCACCTGGAGGGCGGCGAGAACATCTACACGGCAACCGCAGAGCCGGGCCGTTTCGCCGAGGTCAGGATCCTGCTGATGCCGGGCGACGACCGGTTCCTCGGATTGACGCCCGAGGCACGCGGCATTGCGCGCGAAGGGCCTGGCATGCTGGAGATCCCTGCGCGCTCCGGCATCGCGGTCGTACGCGCTCCCGACGCCGGCATCGCATTCCCCCGCCAGATCGAAGCCGATCTCGCCCGCGCCAGCTGCGCTCCGCAGTAGCTCGCTCGACACGCGCAGATCGGCAGTCCGATCCACTGCTCTGGCGCTGCTCGGGGCCAGCGGTGCCGCCTGATTGCGGATATCGGAAGCTCTACGCGAGGCCGCCGTGGCCGGTCGGACCGCGCGTCGCTCAATCCTCGAGTTCGATCGTGTCGCGGCGGCGCCGATGCGCCTTCGGCGTCGCGGCCTGTGACGACGCGCCGGCGCGCTCGTAGCGCACTCCGGGAAAGATCACGATGTCGGCGCTGCGGCCGTAATCGCGCTTCTGCGCCTGCGCACTGCAAGCCAACCGCGCTTGAAATTCGAGTATGTGTGCCATGACCCCTTCCCCGCCTTCGCAGGCCCGTTGCTACGCCTCCCTCACTTGCTGCCGGCTCTTCGTCCGACTCTTCGACTGATGGCCAGTCTGTACTGATTTGGCAGCTGCAACGGTAAACGAATTCCTAATGGGCGATGGTTCGTGTCCCGAGTGTGGCCGTAACCGCACGGCCTCCCGCGTCTGGCCCGCGCTGCGCCGCGTGTCGACTCGTATCGTTGCGCAGGAGTGTCGCCCCATGCAGCCTCGCGATGATCGCATCGTGAGCGCGGGAGCAAGCGTCGATCGGTCGGCTCCCCGGCGTCACGACTCGCGTGGCGCGAGCCAGTCGTCGAGCAGGTGGCGCCCGTCGCGGGCCTCGACCTCGATCACCCAGAGGTCGGAATCGAAGTCGATCTCGCGGCGGAGTCGTGCATCGACCTCCGCCTCCGGCACGCCTTCAGCGCCGAGGCATTCCGTCCAGCGGCGCTCGCCGTCGGGATTGGACAATCCGGCTGCGGCCGGCCCGAACAGCCGGGCGGTGCCGTCGAGTCGATTGATCTTCAGGTAGATCGCGCCGGCGTCGTCGTCGCCGTGCCGGACGACCACGGCCGCAATGCCCTGGCCGGCACATTGCCTGAGGTATGCCTTCACCCAGATCTCGGACTTGAGCCGCATGTCGCCTTCGCTCGCTGTCACCCCGCGCACGGGCGGAGCGTCCGTCGCCTCGTGTACCAGCTCCGAGGGCATCGGGTGCGCAATCAGTTGCGGCTGGCCGCGAGCCGCCCCTGGCTCGCCAGCGCCGCCAGGCGGGCGACGAGGGCGCCGGACACCCGGCCGGTCTCGCCGAGATGTTGCGTGGCCTCGAACGCGCGGATGGCGCGCACGGTATCGGAGCCGAGCGTCCCGTCGACCCTGCTGATCTTGTGCCCGAGCCTGATCAGCGACTGCTGCACGGTGCGCACCACCTGCTCGGCGCGCGGACCGATGGCGGGGCTCCAGGCCGCGACCGGCTGTGTGGGCCGCTGCGGATCGGTGAGCATGATGGCCTTCAGCAGATCCTCCGATGCAGTCGCGGACAAGGCCCGGCCATGGTCGTACTCGAAGGCCATGATCGCGCCCCGGGTCATTAGGCCGGCGATCCCGTCGACCGCGCCCTGGTAATAGCCCCGCAGCGCCAGCTCGCGCTGCGCTGCGCGCGTGGTCTCGGCGTCGTCGATCTCCTCGCGCGACGGCGTCGCGGTGCGATCGAGCGCTCCCTCGCGGCGCGCGGCTGCGTTCGGTGTCGCGGCTGTTGCCGCTGCTGGCGACTGCAGTGTCGTCGATTCGATGCCGGGAAGGCGGTCGAGGCCGCGCGCCGGACGCGCCGTCGCCCCGCCGCGTCCGCCAGCCGGCTGCATAAGCGCCAAATTGACGGCGGCGGCACCGCTCAGCGCCACGAAGGCAGCCAGTCCAAGCTTCACCCGACGCGGGGTCATTGAGCCCTCTCGATCGACAATGGCACTCACGCGCGCGATTATCGAAGCAGGATCGTTAAGACGCTGTTAACCCGTTACCCAACGGTAGCCGCGCCGGCTCGCATTCGAGGCAAATCCCGGTGCCCGGCTACGCGATTTCTTGGCGTCTCGCTGGTAAGCATGATCGGGAGAGCTGCACCAAGCCGTGCAGGAAAGAGACGAAACGCCATGTCGGTCCTACGCACCTGCTTCCTCCTCGGTATCGTCGTCGTGCTGCTGCCGACGGACGAGACCCAGCAGAGCCGTCTCAGAGAGCGATTGTCCGACGCCGGCCAGTGGGCGGTCACGTTCTGCGACCGCAATCCAGACACCTGCACGAAGGGTCGCGAGCTGCGCGAGACGTTCGGCGAGAAGGCCCAGTTCGGCGCCAAGCTCGTCTACGCGGCGGTGACTGCCTACGTCACCGGCGGCGACCGGTCCGATACGGTCGCGAGTCGGCCCCTGTCCAGCGAGCGACCGGCCCCGGCAGAGCGAAGCGACGGGCGCCAGCAGACGTTGACGCCGAGCGATCTCGCGCCGAGCTGGCGCGGGCGCGGCAATGTGCGCGGCGGCGTCTGAAAAGGATCGCGCGGCCGGTCCTTGCCTGAATACGCCGGCCGGCCTATCTGACCAGGATGCCGCCCGGCCCGTGCGGCATCTATGGCTCAGATGTTTTCCGGACACCGATGCCCACACTCGCCGACATTCGCGACGATTTCGCATTCCTCGACGATTGGGAGGATCGCTACCGCTACGTCATCGAGCTCGGCCGCGCCCTGCCGCCGCTCGACGAGGCGCTGAGGACCGAGGCCAACAAGGTGCGCGGCTGCGCCAGCCAGGTCTGGCTCGCCAGCCGCCTCGAGCCGGGCAGCGACGGGCAGCCGCGCCTCGTGCTCGCCGGCGACAGCGACGCGCTGATCGTGCGCGGGCTCGTCGCCGTGCTGTTCGCCCTCTACCACGACAAGACCCCGCAGGAGATCCTGGCCGTGGATGCCGAGCGCGAGTTCGCCTCGCTCGGGCTCAAGGAGCATCTGACCCCGCAGCGCTCCAACGGCTTCGCGTCAATGGTCCAGCGCATCCGCTCCGACGCCGAGCATGCCGCCGCCAGCGCGGCTTGAGGCACCGCTATTCGGCATCTGCCGCCGCGCCGTCGAGGGTCGGCCGAAATCCTTCGCCGCCCCAGTGTCGGATGCGTCCGGCACCGGTCCCGCCGTTCTTCTTATCGAGACCATAGTGGCGCGCCAGCGCCGTCAACGCCATCTGCAGCACCACCTTGCCGGAGCGCTGCGGCCAGCCGGCGCTGCGCTCGGCGTGCTCCAGTCCCTTCAGGTGGCAGCAAATGTCGATCAGCACGCCCGAAAGCTCCGGCCCGACCGCCTTCAGCGCCCGTTGAACGCGCTCCCGGGCGGCGATGGCCCGATCGCCGAGCTCGACTCCGGCGCCGCTCGGCCCGGCACGGACGGCGCCGGCCGTGTGCGACCAACGCGTGGTCACGCGCGGCATCAGCTGGGCCAGCGTGTAGTCGATCCGCAGCCGTTCGCCAGCGTCGAACTGGCTGTCGCTGATCATCGCCTCGCCATTCTTGCCCCGCCGCTGACGCAGCCAGGCAAGCGGACTCTCGGCGAGATCGACGGTCGGCCTATCGGCCATCGGGGCTGCGCGCGCCGGCCCCGCCGTCCGCGCCTGTCGCCCGAGGTGTGCAGGCGCGCTGCGCAGCCGCCGCAACGCCTGGCGGGCCAGCCGGGTCAGGCCCCAGCGGCATCCGTCGTGGGCCTCGACCAGTCCTGCCGCAACCGCCCGACGCCACTCTGCACGGCTCAGCGTCGCCAGCTGCCGGCACCCCGCTCCCTCCGCGCCGACGATGACCGCCCGGCCCTGCCGCTCGTCCCGCTCGGCCCAGGTGCCCGGGCGCCGGAGCGCAGCAAGGAGGCGCAGCAGTTCCTCGTCGGGCCCCGCCATGGGGTCACGCTCGGCCTCGATCGACATCGACGGCTCCTGTCAGACGGTGCAACGGGGATCGGTCGGGCGAGGGCTGGCAAGCGCGTGCACGACCTGCTCGAGCAACTCCAGCGTGCGATCGAACACCGGGTCGTCGCGGCGATCCTCGATCACGCCGCAGGCATGCGCCACGGTGGTACGATCACGGGCGAACTGCCGGCCGACCTCGGTGAAGGAGTGGCCTCGGCCGACGTGGGCGAGGTACATTGCCACCTGCCGGGCCAGCGCCACCCGCGCCTCGCCGCGTGTCGCCCGCCCGAGTTCTCCGGCCCCGATCCCGAACACTTGCGTCACGGCGTACTCGATGGCGGTGCGCTCGGCCCGATCGGACCGATCGAGGGCCGCCTGCCCGCAAGCATGGTCGCCCGGGTCCGACGTCCATTGCTGTCGCTCTACATGATGCGGTTGCAACATCTAGCGTGCTCCGAACAAATACTCCTGCAGCATTGCGTGCAACCGCGCCGTTCCTTTGCACTTCTCCAGTATAGCCAAGAAGACGGCTTCGCCCGGCCGAATCTAGGCCCGGTGTGAACGCCGGGGATAAGTCGGCTTGCGCCGACCCGTGCGGCACGAGTCGACGAGAACGAGCCAGCAAGGACGGGGCCAATCCACGCCGCGAAGGCCGAAATCCCCGCTCGATCTCGACTATGCAGTGTTGCGGCGAAATCTTGCCGGAGCTTCCCATGACATCACGAGACGCGACCCCAGATGCGCGCGATGCCGCGCTGGCCAGCGTGCTGCCGGTGTGGCCGCACGAGATCGCCGACACGAGCCGGGCCGGGCGGCTGGCGTTGCTGGCGCGACTCCGGCTCGCCCTGCGCGAGGAGCGCCGCCGCGGTCGCGCAGGCCATTGGAGCTACGATCTGGCGCGCCACGCGGCGTTGCTGGCCGCCTACCGCGCCGAGACCCGCAGGCTCGTGGCGGACCATCCGGCGGAGCCGCCGCGCAACAGCCGGCGCGTCCAACTCCCACCGAGCGCTCGCCCCGCCGAGTGAGGCACCACGACCCAGCGCTGGCGCGCTATTTCTCGCGCCTGGTACCGAGTCCCATCTTCTTGGCCAGATCGGAACGGGCGCGGGCATAGTTCGGTGCCACCATCGGGTAGTCGTGCGGCAGCCCCCACTTCTCGCGGTACTCCTCCGGCGACAAGTTGTAGTGCGTCCTCAAATGGCGCTTCAGCGACTTGAACTTCTTTCCGTCCTCGAGGCAGATGATGTAGTCGGGCATCACCGACTTCTTGACCGCCACCCGCGGCCGCGGCTCCTCCCGGTCCGGCAGCGGCTGCGATCCGCTTGCCCTGCTCAGCGCGGCGTGAGTGTCGTTGATGAGTTGCGGCAGCTCGCTGGCGACGACCGTGTTGTTGCTGACGTAGGCGGAGACGATCCGCGCCGTCAGCTCGACCAGTCCCGGCTCGAGTGTGTCGTCCATCGCACATCCCTTCCACAAAGGTGCCTGCACCCAGTCGTGTCCAAGTGGCGCTCACTGACCGACCCGCAGGACGACCTGAATATCCATGCAGAGCGCAAGCTCTGAGGCGGTCTCCCACCCGGAATACTCGGAATATGAAGGAGACATCGCCAACATGCGATCTTGGACATCAAGCGCTCAATCTTGTCAACTGAAGACCTTTGTCGTCGACTGGAGATAGCTAATCCAAATCATGAACTCCAGCCACGAGACTATTATTCCTGTGCAACAGTGCAGTTTATTTGGGCGTTTTGCCACACCATCGACTAGCCAGGGACCGGAACCGACGCCCGAACATCTCCATTGTCCTGCGCACCATGCGAGATTTGACCCCTCAACTCTGGGCCCTTCCCGGCCCCAGCTCCCCCCTCACACAAGGCTGATTTGACAACAGTGGCACGGGTCTCGATGCTGCCATGGCGCGATGGCCGACCACCGGATGGCGCGTTCGGCAAGCGCGATGCGGAGCAGCAGCCCATGTCCCCTCCCAACGACAGCCCACCGGCGCACCGCCCCCGGATCACCAAAACCGAAGCGGAGTGGCGGGCCGTGCTGACGCCAGAGCAATTCTACGTCACGCGCCAGCACGGCACCGAGCGGGCGTTCACGCACCCCTACAACGGCCAGAAGGTTGTTGGGACGTATAAGTGCGTCTGCTGCGGCGAGCCGCTGTTCTCGTCCACCGACAAGTTCGATTCCGGTACCGGCTGGCCGAGCTTCGCCCAGCCTGCCGCCGCCGACGCGGTGGCCGAGCACGATGACAGATCGTTCTTCATGCGCCGCACCGAGGTGAGGTGCGCCCGCTGCGACGCCCATCTCGGCCACGTGTTCCCCGACGGTCCGAAACCGACCGGCCTGCGATACTGCATCAACGGCCTCGCCCTCAAATTCGCCCCCGGTGAGCGCTAGCCCCTTTTCGCCCACTCCCCCGTGATGCACGCCGTTCGGCCGAGCACGTCGGCTGCGCGCCACAGAACCGAGGATTGCATGATCCGCCCGACCTCGCTTGCTCAGATCGTCCCGCCACACGCCGCGCGCCGCCCGGTCGAGACGCGCATCCACGGCATCACGCTCGTCGACGACTACGCCTGGCTGCGGGCCGACAACTGGCAGGAGGTGATGCGCGACCCGTCCCTTCTGGCCGCCGACATCCGCGCCCATCTCGAGGCCGAGAATGCCTACACCGACTCCATGCTGGCTGGCACGTCCGAGTTGCAGGAGCGGCTGTTCGCCGAGATGAAGGCGCGAATCAAGGAGGACGACAGCTCGGTGCCGGCGCCCGACGGACCATTCGACTACTACTCGACATTCGTGACCGGCGGCCAGTATCCGCGGCTCTGCCGGCGATCGCGCGGCGGCGGTGACGAAGCAGTGATCCTCGACGGCAACCGCGAGGCCGATGGCAAGGCCTATTGGGATCTCGGCGGCTCGGCCCACAGCCCCGATCATCGCCTCCTCGCATACGCAATCGACGACAAGGGCTCGGAGCTCTACACGATCCGCTTCCGTGATCTCGCCACCGGCCTCGATCTCGCCGACGAGATCCCCGATACCCGCGGCAGCTTCGTATGGGCAGGCGATTCGCGGACCCTCTTCTACGTCCGGCTCGACGCCAACCATCGGCCGCTGTTCGTCTACCGACACACGGTCGGCACCCGCATCGAGGACGACGTGCTCGTCTATGCCGAGGCCGACGTCGGCTTCTACGTCTCGGTGTCACGGACCCAGTCGGATCGCTTCATCCTGGTCGACGCCCATGACCATCAGACGAGCGAGATCCGTCTGATCGACGCCGACCGGCCGACGGACGCGCCGCGCCTCGTCGCCGCCCGCAAGCACGGCCACGAGTATGCGATCGAGCATGAGGGCGACCGGCTCGTCATCACCACCAACTCGGGTGGTGCCGAGGATTTCCGCATCTGCGAGGCACCGGTGGCCGCACCCGGCATGGAGAGCTGGCGCGAGATCGTGCCGGCCAAGCCCGGTCGCATCATCCTCGATACAATCGTCTACCAGCGCCACATGGTGCGTCTCGAGCGCGAGGACAGCCTGCCGCGGATCGTCATCACCCGTCTCGCCGACGGCGCCGAGCACGCAATCGCGTTTCCCGAGGAGGCATATGCGCTCGGCATGTCCGCGGGCCACGAGTTCGACACCACGACGCTGCGTTTCACCTACTCGTCCATGACCACGCCGGCCGAGGTCTACGACTACGACATGGAGACACGCGCCCGCACGCTGAGGAAGCGCCAGGAGATTCCGAGCGGTCACGACCCGGAGCAGTACGTCACGCGCCGCCTTTTCGCGCCCGCGCCCGACGGAGAGACCGTGCCGGTCTCGCTGCTCTATCGCAAGGATACGCCGCTCGACGGCTCGGCTCCGGTGCTGCTCTACGGTTATGGTGCCTACGGCATCTCCATACCGGCGTCGTTCTCGACCACCCGCTTCAGCCTCGTCGACCGCGGCTTCATCTACGCCATCGCCCACATCCGCGGCGGCAAGGACAAGGGCTACCGTTGGTACACCGAAGGCAAACTCGCGCGTAAGCCCAACACGTTCACCGACTTCGTCGCCGCCGGCGAGCATCTCGTCGAGATCGGATTGACGCGGCGCGGCCGGATTGTCGCCAACGGCGGCTCCGCCGGCGGCATGCTGATGGGCGTCGTCGCCAACATGGCGCCAGAGCTGTTCCTCGGCATCATCGCCGACGTGCCTTTCGTCGACGTTTTGAACACCATGCTCGACAAGGATCTGCCGCTGACGCCGCCCGAGTGGCCGGAGTGGGGCAATCCGATCCTCAATGCCGACGAGCTGGCCATCATCCACTCCTACAGCCCCTATGAGAACGTCGCGCACAAGCCCTATCCGCACATCTTCGCCTATGGCGGGCTGACCGACCCGCGGGTGACCTACTGGGAGCCGGCGAAGTGGGTGGCACGGCTCAGGGAGCGCAGCACGAGCGGCAATCTCGTACTGCTGCGCATCAACATGGAGGCCGGCCACGGCGGCGCCTCGGGTCGGTTCGAGCAACTGAGGGAGATCGCCCTCGACTACGCATTCGCACTGCTGATCGCGGGCAAGGCGGACGTCGCCGCCGCTCCAGTGGCCGCAGTCGCCTGAGCCTCACCCGCCGCCGCGCTGGAAGGCGATATCGAAGCGCTGGAGGAATGCCGCACGGCTATCCGGCGGAACGCCCTCGAACGCGAGCACGACCCGCGCGCGTGGCAACTCCAGCAGGCCGCCGAGCCGCACCGCCGCCAGCGGCTCGCAAGAGAGAACGACGACACCTTCCGAGAGCGCGACCCTGACCGGGCCGCCGTCGGCGGCGACCGGCCGGCCGAGCAGCGCGGCGAGACTGGTCGCGAACTCGGCGCGCGTCAGCGTCATCGTCTTCTCGACGCGCAGCCCTGCACTCGTATTGCCCTCGCCCACCCGAGTCTCCACGCCGTTCGACAGCTCTGCCGCAGAACTGCTGCGACAATCACTATCCCGTCCCTGCCCGATCCCCGCAACATTCGCAACTGCCGCGGGTGGCATTCGATACCTGAGCGAGGGCTCGCGTCGAGCGACATCGCGCGCCATGAATCGCGAAGGGGCGGCCCTCTCGGACCGCCCCCCGAAACGAAGAAAGGCCGCTTGCGCGGCCTTTCTCTGTTCTTTCGCCTTGTCAGGCGGCTACCGAGCCGAAGGCCGGCAGCTTCTTATCCTCCTCGAGATCTGCGCCGGATTTCAGAGCGATGCCGATGTATCGGACCCTGCCTGCAATCTTGGCCTTCTGCACACCCAACTCTCCGAACTCGCGACCGAACGTCGGCAGCGCGAGCGGCTCCTTCTCTTGCTCCTCACACCAGGCACAATAGTCCTCGTAGAGGCTGGTTGCAGTCAGACTTGATCCATCCTGAGTCTCGATCCTCTCCTTGTAGAAACGCTCGACATCGGTCTCCGGTGCGACGAGCCTCGGCTGCTGGGCCGTGGCCGGAGCCGGCGACTGCGCTTGCAGTTGCGGCTGGGCCTGCGGCGGAGTGACGAGCTGAGCCTGCACCTCGGGCCTTTGCTCGGGCTGTGGCGCCGACTTGTTGTCATTGGCGCCGGAACGCGGCTTGCTGATCCGCGGCGCCACGGTGACGGGCGCTGCCACCGCTGCCGCGGCGGTGCCGGCCGACGCCATCTGAGGCGCGGTCGGGGCGTGGCGGTCGTAGAGACGCCACTGGCTGAAGGCGATGTACATGCCGAAGCCAGAACCGACCTCGAGCAGCAGCGCGATGAAGATCGTCAGCGCCATCTGCACGTCGTCGACTTTCATGCCGGGCATGAACAACGCACCGATCTTGGCGAGCACGGCGGCCTGAGGATCGGCCTCGGCCATCACCGTTCCGCCACTCGTGGCACTCGCGAGCTTCGCCTGAATGGAGGCGATGCGTGACTCGAGCGCGGTTGCCTGCTCGGCGGCGCCAAGCTCGGCGGCGAGCGCATGGTACTTGTCGCAGAACCCGCGATTGAACTTGCCCTCGACCTTGGTGCAACCGCTGGTCCAGCTCCACTGGCGCTGGTTCTTGGCCGCATCGAGCTCGCTCGAGACCATTTGTGCGGGTCGATGCTGCGGCACCCAGGAGAGCTGCTCCTTGGCGCGGTCGAGATCGGCCCTCAGGTCCTTGAATGCGAGCGCATCGACGGCACGCTGGCCCGCCGTGTCGAGGCGGTTCAGCGCCGCGTGTCCGAGCGCGGAGGTGAGCGAGTAGGCCGTCACCACCACCCAGACGACGGCTGACGCCGCGGCCTGGCTCCACACGCGATTTCTGATAGCGGCGAAGAAGAAGAACGGCACGAGCGCTTTCAAGCAGTCGGCCGCGGCACTGGCCGATCCGTAGATCGCGCCGTCGAATTCGGTCTTTCCCAGACTGAATCCGAACCGCCAGTTCATGGCGGCCGAAACGGCAAGCAATACGCCCGCCGCCAGCACGCCCAACACGCCTAGAACGTGTCTCATTTTGCCCTCTCCATTTGGGCGCCGGCTCGACGCTGAGACAGCTTCCGGCGCGACCACTTGTCAGCCTGGAGGAGGAGCAGGCCCATCAACCCCGACGCGAAACGGCGTGCCGCTGGCGGGAGCCTCGACCCGGTGATCCGTGAGCCCCGGACCATCCCCAATGGCCGGCAGATCCCAGTCTCGCGCTTCCGTACACGGCACTTGCGTGGGCGAATGCCACCTTGGACGCTCGGCTATGCACCGTCAGGGTCGCCGCTTGACCGTGGCTGTGCATAACGAGGACATCGTAGACGGATGACTTGTTGCAGACGCGAAACAGGCCCCCTCGGTTGCGGACGCTACGCGATTCGTTACCAAGAGTTAAGAGAATCAGGGCGCTAGTCGGTCGCACCTCACCGGGGGTCCGAGCACGTGTCACGCGCGCAACAATTCGCCCGCGCACTCCTCAACAGGTCCCCCACATTTGTGCACCGTTTATCCCCACGCACCGGAGACGATTTCCGCACGCGACCCACCCATCCAGCTCTTGTGCTGGCCGCGAGTGCAGGCCGCCAAACTACTGCGAGGGAAATGTTGCGCCGACCACACTTTGCAGTTGAAACAAGCACCTATCAGGGTTAACTTGGGAAGCATACGGATACGGGCGGCGCGCGCTGGCCGCAACCGACTAGGCCACGCCGTGGCGTCCACAATGGCACCATATACGCTCTGTATGCTGACCCCTCGGTGTCGGGAGGGGTCGTAGGCGTGACCAGGAGTAACGGAGATGCGTAGCCTCAGCGGGTTTCTCCTCTTGACCGCCGGCCTGACCGTCGGCGCATTTGCCTACTACCCCGGCGAGGGGCCGCATCGCGACCTCGCCGAGATCACCCGGATCATGACACCCGGCGTCGAGCCGTCCGCGGCCGGCATCACCGGGGCGCACGCGACGACGCCGCGCCTGTTCTCGCCGCAGTCGCCACTGGTCGCACTCGACGATCCGACCCGCCTCGCCAGGCTCGAGCGCAGGCCAGCCCCTCCCGAGCGACCCAAGTCGTCTGCGCTGGAGGACGCCGGATCGTGGAGCACGGTGGTGACGACGACGCCGGCAGCGAGCGCTCCGCACCATCGCCTGTCCTCGACAAAGCCGGCCGATGACGCCAGTCGCTACGAGCTCGTGCGCGATCTGCAGCGCGAGCTCAAGCGCGTCGGCTGCTATCATGGTGAGATCGACGGCGACTGGGGGCCCGGCTCCAAGCGGGCGATGAGCAGCTTCATCGAGCGCGTCAACGCCACCCTGCCGACTGTCGATCCCGACTACATCCTGCTGATGCTGGTACAGGGACAGATGCAGCCCGCCTGTGGCATCGGCTGTCCGAGCGGCCAGGTCGCCGGCGAGGAGCGACGCTGCGTTCCGAAGGCGATCGTCGCGCAGGCGCAGACGAAGCCCTTAGCGAGGATCGAGCGGCTCGCGAGCGCGAGCGCTCCGACGCAGTCCGCGCGTGAGTCCGTCGCAGCTGCGGAGAAATCCATTACCGCGGTCAAGCCAGCACCGGTCGTCGCCGATGCAATTCCGCCCGCGCCGAAGCCGGTCCACAAGATGATCGCCCATGCCGCCGAGCCGGGCGCGGCCGTACTGGCCGATGCAGCGGTACCACCGGCCATGGTCGCGGCTCGCGAGCCTCTCCCCGGCCGCATGACGATCGGCGGTCCTGTGCCGGTCGCCGAGGCGCCGCCGGTGCTGACATCGGCTCCGCGGATCGCCGACCGCAGCCGCTCGGCAGAAGGAGGCTCCGACAGTATCTCCGCGCCGAGCCGTCTGGCCGCCGTCGAGCCGGCCGGCACAGGCGCCGAGGCAGCTGCCGAGGTGCAAAGCGAGGGCGCCGCGCCACGCGGGCCGGCTAAGCCGAAGCGCGCCGCCCGACCGGCTCCGCGGCGCAGCGATACCGCAACCTGGGAGAGCCCGCCGCCGAAGAAGCGGTCATACAGCTACGCCAGCGCTCCCCGACGCGGCGCCTCGCGGCCCGGAACGCCCCGCTACAATCTGCTGCTGAGCCTCGGCGGCGTCTTCTGAAGCACTGCGAGCGGTCTGCCGCGATGGCGGGCCGGGCGCGGCGATCGAGGCCCGGCGCTCAATCCGAGCCCGCGCACTCGCGCGCGATCCAGCTGAGGAATGCGCGCGAGCCGCCGTCGATCGGCAGCACCAGCATCGCCGGCGTCTCGTAGGGATGGCGGCGCTCGATCTCCTGCATCGCCGCCTCGGCCCGCGCCGCGGTTGTCTTGACCACCATCACTATCTCGTCGTCGCGCTGGAGGGCGCCCTCCCAGCGATAGATCGAGGTCATACCGGCCAGGATGTTCACGCACGCCGCCAGCCGGCGCTCGACCAGCGCCCGCCCGACCACCTCGGCCAGCGGACCACGCGGAAACGTCGCATAGATCAGAACGGGCTTGTCGTTTTGCGTCACTTGCGCCAGCCTCTCTGCTCCATCCGCCGCGTCTCGCCGCCACGCCCTTCCCGACGCCCCGCCCCCCGGCGACGGGCCCCGTCCCGAGCCAACATGCCAAAATCAGAAACGAAATTCGAGCGAATCGCCTTCGTCGCCAGCGACGTCGCGGAGGCCCGCGAGGCGGCCGCGCGGCTCGTCGCGCGCTACGGTGACTGCCCGCCCGAGGCTGCCGACGCGATCGTGGCGCTCGGCGGCGATGGCTTGATGCTGCAGACGCTGCACCGATTCATGAACGACAAGATTCCGATCTACGGCATGAACCGGGGCTCGGTCGGCTTCCTGATGAACGAGTACCAGGAGGACGATCTCTCGGCACGCCTCGCAGCGGCCGAGGTCACCTGCATCCATCCGTTGAAGATGGTCGCGACCGATTGCGCCGGCAAGGAGCATCGCGGACTCGCGATCAACGAGGTGTCGCTGTTCCGCGAGACCTATCAGGCCGCAAAGCTCGAGATCGCCATCGACGGCAAGGTGCGGCTCGAGGAGCTTATCTGCGATGGCGCCCTGGTCGCGACGCCGGCCGGCTCCACAGCCTACAATCTTTCCGCCCATGGGCCGATTCTGCCGATCAACGCGCGCCTCTTGGCGCTGACCCCGATCAGCCCGTTCCGCCCGCGGCGCTGGCGCGGCGCGCTGCTGTCCAACCAAGCCGTCATCTCGTTCCGCGTGCGCGAGGCGGAGAAGCGGCCAGTGAGCGCCGTCGCGGATCACACCGAGGTACGCGGTGTCGCGTCCGTCGTCGTCTCCGAAGCGCACGAGATCGATCTCTTGATGATGTTCGACGCCGGCCACAATCTCGACGAGCGCAGCCTGATCGAGCAGTTCCGCTACTGAGGGCCGGCACTACTCCGCCGAGCTGGCCGCTGCGCGCGTCGTCGTCCGCCAGCCGAGCCGCACCGGGCGCGCGGCATCGCTGACCGTAACCGGCTCGTCCTCTTTGCCGCGCCGCAAGGAGACGCGCGATGCCGCCCGGCTGACGGGCCTGCGCACATGGCGCCGTTCCAGCGCGGCGATGCGCCGGTCGCCGGGATCGACGGCGGCGACGAGGCGCGCATAGACCGCGGCGACCGACGCTGCCGCGTTGCCCTCGAAAGCCACCGCCGACAGCGGCTCGACGGTATCCGGAACCAGCTCGGCGAGCGTCGCCTCGGGGCGCGCCCCGAGCGCCTCGATCACCAGCAATGCCATTTCCGGCCCGATCAGATGTGCGATGTAGAGCTCGCCTGTGCTTGCCGGCCGTCGCAGCCGCGCGCCCAGCCAAGCGGCATTCGCCCTCGCAAAGCGCTCGGCCAAATGGCCGGCGATCGTCGGATTGCCCCGCAGCGCCATCAGCTCGCGGCGCTCCCCCGGCACCGGCGCGTAGTAGCGCCCGGCAGAGGTGCGGAACACGCGACTCGCATAGGTCTCGAATCGCGCCTCGCCACGGCGCTCCGAAAGCACGCGCAGCCACATCTGCTCACTGAAGCGAAATGGCCCCCCGTCCGCCTTCGAGACGCCGATCTGGCGCTCCTGTCGCGGCTCGGCGAGTGCGGTGGCGCCGGGCCCTCGAGGCTCGCCGCCGGCCGCGCTGGCGGCGAGCGAGAGCACCATGATCAGCTGGAGCGGGACATCGAGGATCGAGCTCAAGGGGCGTCACTCCGCACAACGGCGATGCAATGCACATGAGCCCGACGGGGCACGCCGTCGCGGAGGATAGGTCGATGAGATGAACACGGGGTAAAGCGCCGTCATGGTGCGGCACGGCTGCCCGCCGATCAGGCCCCGTAGCGGGTGACGATGTCGTCGAGCGCGGGACGCTCGCGATCCTCCTGGCATTCGCTCGGCGTGCCGATGTAAACGAAGCCGGCGATGCGCTCCCTGTCACCGAGGCCCAGCGCCGCGCGCACCCGCGGGCTGTAGGCGACCCACTCGGTGATCCAGCAGGTGCCGAAGCCGAGCGCGTTGGCGGCGAGGCAGAGATTCAAGCTCGCCGCGCCGGCGGAAAGGATCTGCTCCCATTCCGGCGCTCCCGGCGTCGGCTTGATACGGGAGACGACGGCGATCACCATCGGCGCGCGCAGAAACCGCTGGCGCTCGGTCTCCAGTCGCACCTCCGACGGCTCCATCTTGTCCTCGGCCCGGCAAGCGTCCGCGAACACCTCGCCGATCGCCCGGCGTGCCTCGCCCTCGAACACGATGAAGCGCCACGGGGCCAGCTTCTTATGGTCGGGAACCCGGCTGGCGACGGTCAGGATCCGTCTCAGCTGGTCCGCGTCCGGCCCAGGCGCGGCGAGCATCTGCGGCTTCACCGAGCGGCGCGCCGCGAGGAAATCATACACGGAGTTGCTCATACGCTTCAGATCCGGACCATCGGGTCGGCCCTCGCTAACGCAATTCAGGCTCTGATACAATGCCGGGGCGTTCGACAGCGGAAGGAGCTCGTCTCATGCGGATCGGTCCGGCGATCGGCACCCTTGCAGGGCTCGTTGCGCTCGCCGTCCTGGCGCGCCCGGCGGCGAGCCAGGATGCCCAAGCCGCGGCGCCCGCCACCATCGTCGTGCTCGATGGCTCCGGCTCGATGTGGGGCAGCCTCGAAGGACAGGGGCCGTCCAAGCTGGCCGCCACGCGCGAGGCGCTCGCCCGCGCGCTGGCACCGAACGCGGCGAGCGTCCGCATCGGCCTCGCCACGTTCGGCGGCGGTTGCGGATCGACCGAAATCGTCGCCCCGCCTGCGGTCGGCACTGCGAGCGAGCTGCCGCGGCTGCTCGAGAAGTTCAACCCGCGCGGCAAGGGCCCGTTGACGCTCGGCCTGCAGCAGGCTGCCAAGGCGCTCGGTGCCGGCAGCAGCGGCGCGCTGGCCCTGATCCACGACGGACCCGACAATTGCCAGCAGGACCCCTGCGCCGCTGCCGCCGAGATCGCCAAGGCCCAACCGGGTATCAAGATCCACGTGCTGTCGCTGGCGCTCGAGCGAGCGGACCTCCAAGCCATCGCATGCGTCGCCAGATCAACCGGCGGGCGTCATTTCGATGTCCGCGACACTGCCGGCCTCGAGGCCGCCCTGGTTCAGATCGCCAAGCTGGCGAGCCCGCTCGCACCGGTCCAGACTACGGGACCGATCTTGGCCACGCCGCCGCGCCCGGCCAAGCGCAACGAGGGCCAACCCGGCCTCAGCGCGGTCGCCACACTCAAGGAGGGGGGCATCGCGCTCGGCGAGCCGATCCACTGGACCGTGACGAAGCCGGACGACACTCACGTGCTGTCCCGCCTTGCCCCGGCACTCGACGCCGACCTCGCCGCCGGCAGCTATCTCGTCGAGGCCCGTGCCGGCCTTGCCGCC
>JBFMEX010000047.1:0-13891 GCA_040752215.1 Pseudomonadota bacterium
ACAGCCGCGCCCGTTCGCATGCTCACTCGCAGCAGGGGCATGATCGTGCGTCGCAGCCGCCTCGGCGCGCTCACTCTGCCTCGGCCCGCAGGGGCAAGATCGAGTGGGCAGCGCCCCTCTTCACCACTCCGATGGGGAGTGGTCGGCGCGGCCGAAGCGCTCCCATCGTGGCAATACGCCGAGCGCCGCACCGGGTGGGGGCATGCCCCACGGCTCACATCGCGATCGTGGCACCCCCACACCCGCGGATCGAGCGTCGTCCTTCCTCACCGAGGTCATGGCCGCGCCGAACTCTCCCCGACGGGGCGAGGTAGAGTCAGTGGCGACCACTTCACCTCCCCCCAAGAGGAGAGGCAGGAGTGCGGCGCCAACTTACGGGCCAGGCTCAGATATGTATCGTGCGCTTGTCGACGGCGAGCGCGGCCTCTTTCACCGCCTCCGTCAGCGTCGGATGCGCGTGACAGGTGCGCGCGAGATCCTCCGCAGAGCCGCTGAACTCCATGATCACCGCCGCCTCCGCGATCATCTCGCCGACGTTCGACCCGATCATGTGGACGCCGAGGATGCGGTCGGTCTTGGCGTCCGCCAGCACCTTGACGAAGCCGTCCGTCGTCCTGTTGACCTTGGCGCGGCCATTGGCGGTGAACGGGAACTTGCCGACGTTGTAGGCGATGCCGGCGGCCTTCAGCTCCTCTTCGGTCCTCCCGACCGAGGCGACCTCCGGGTAGGTGTAGACGACGCTCGGGATCACGCCGTAGTTCACGTGCCCAGCCTGGCCGGCGATCAGCTCGGCAACCGCCACACCCTCGTCCTCGGCCTTGTGCGCCAGCATCGGTCCCTGGATGACGTCGCCGATCGCATAGATGCCGTTGACCGTCGTCCGGTAGTGGTCGTCGACCACGATGCGGCCCTTGTTGTCGATCTGCACGCCGGCCTCCGCGAGCCCGAGCCCGTCGGTGTACGGCACGCGGCCGATCGCGACCAGCACCACGTCGGCCTCGATGCGCTCGGCGTCTCCTCCATTGGCCGGCTCGACGGAAAGCGCCAGCGTCTTGCCCTTGCGCTCGACGCCCGTCACCTTCGCGCCAAGCTTGAACGACATGCCCTGCTTCTGCAGGATGCGCTGGAACTGCTTGGCCACTTCACCGTCCATGCCGGGCAGGATGCGATCGAGGAACTCCACCACCACCACCTCCGCGCCGAGCCGGCGCCACACCGAGCCGAGCTCGAGCCCGATCACGCCGGCGCCGACGACGACCAGCTTTTTCGGGACCTTTTCGAGCACGAGCGCACCCGTCGACGAGACCACCTGCTGCTCATCGATCTCGATTCCCGGCAGCCGTGCCACGTCGGAGCCGGTCGCAATCACGATCGAGCCCGCCTCGAGCGTTTGCGTCTTGCCGTCTGCGAGAGCGACCTCCACCCTGCCTTGGCCAGCGATGCGCGCGGTGCCGTGGTAGGGATCGATCTTGTTCTTCTTCAATAGGAACGCGACGCCGTCGGTATTGCCTTTGACGCCCTCGTCCTTGAACGCGAGCATCTTGCCGAGATCGAGCTTCGGCTTGACCTCGATGCCCATCGCCGCGAAGCCGTGTCCCGCCTCCTCGAAGAGCTCGCTCGCATGCAGCAGCGCCTTCGAGGGGATGCATCCGACGTTGAGGCAGGTGCCGCCGTGCCGCGCGCGCTTCTCGACCACCGCCACCCTGAACCCGAGCTGCGCGGCGCGGATCGCACAGACATAGCCCCCGGGGCCGGTGCCGATGACGATGAGGTCGTAAGGTCCTGGCATATCTAGGCTTCACTCCTTCAATAAGATTCGCACCCCATCGCGGCTCAACGCAGGACCGACAATCTTGTCGGCTTGTGCCGCGTCGCCGAAATCCAAATCGACGGTAACCGGAAGGATTGACTGAAGCTCGGATTGCCACCGATCTGCCTCGTCGACAAATGTGGCCAACATCCAACCAGCATCGCCAAGAGGAACAATCGCGAGATCAATGTCGCTGTCACAGCGATGATCTCCGCGTGCTCGGCTGCCATACAGCCACACCTCACGAATCTCAGGCTCCCGATTGGCCCAATCGATGATGCGTTTTTTCCAGCTGTCGGGAATCACTTTCCTCACAAATCCAGCACGAACCGCTGCGGGTCCTCGAGGCATTCCTTGACGCGAACGAGGAACGTCACCGCCTCGCGCCCGTCGACGATACGGTGATCGTAGGACAGCGCCAGATACATCATCGGCCGGGCAACGATCTGGCCGTTGCGCACCACCGGCCGCTCCTCGATCCTGTGCATGCCGAGGATGCCGGATTGCGGCGCATTGAGGATCGGCGTCGACAGCATCGAGCCGTACACGCCGCCGTTGGAGATCGTGAACGTGCCGCCCTGCATCTCCTCGATCGACAAGCGCCCGTCGCGCGCCCGCTTGCCGAAATCGGCGATCCGCGCCTCGATCTCGGCGATCGACATGCGGTCCGCCTCGCGGATCACCGGCACGACGAGGCCCTTCTCGGTGCCGACCGCGACGCCGACGTGATAGTAGTTCTTGTAGACGATGTCCTGCCCGTCGATCTCGGCGTTGACCGCCGGGATCTCCTTGAGCGCGACGAGGCACGCCTTGACGAAGAAGCCCATGAAGCCGAGCTTCACCCCGTGGCGCTTCTCGAACAGATCCTTGTACTGGGACCGCATCGCCATCACCTGGCTCATGTCGACGTCGTTGAACGTCGTCAGCATGGCAGCGGTGTTCTGCGCGTCCTTCAGCCGGCGGGCGATGGTCTGGCGCAGCCGCGTCATCCGCACCCGCTCCTCGCGCGCGGCGTCGTTCGGTGCCGAGGGGACGCGCAGCTCCGCCGCCGGCACCGGCAGCGGCGCCCCGACGTAGGCTTGCGCCGATTGCGCGGCCGGTGCCGGCGTCGACGTTGCCGGCGCGATCTCACGCTTTGCCGCCGCCGCGGCCACGTCCTCCTTCAAGATCTGGCCACGCTTGCCGGACCCCTGCACCACGCCCGCCTCCAGACCCGACTCGGCCAGCGCCTTACGCGCCGCCGGCGAGGGCGCCGTGTCACCCTTGGCGGGAACGGGAGCGGGCGCGGAAGCCGGCGCCTTGGCAGCGGGCGCAGCCGCCGGCTTCTCCACCTTTGCCTCGGTCTTCGCCGCCGCAGGCGCGGCCGCGGCCTTGCCCGCACCCTCGCGCACCGCACCGAGAATGGCGCCGACCGCCACCGTCTCGCCCTGCGCCACCTTGACCTCCGCCAGCACGCCCGAGGCCGGCGCCGGCACCTCGACCGTCACCTTGTCGGTCTCGAGCTCGACCAGCGGCTCGTCGGCATTGACGGCGTCACCCGGCTTCTTGAACCACTGGCCGACAGTGGCCTCGGTCACCGATTCCCCGAGTGTCGGCACGCGGATCTCGATCGTCATGTGGCTCCCATTCCTCCGATCAACGCCGCTTTTCGGGCGAGGGACCGCCCGCGGCGCGTTGCATCTCGCTTCGCCAATACCGCTTTTCGCGGGTCCCTTCAGCCCGAAAGTGCTTCCGCGACGAGCCCGCGCTGCTCTTGCAGGTGCTTGCTCAGCTGGCCGGTCGCGGTCGAGGCCGATGCCGGCCGCCCGGCATAGCGCGCGCGATGCGCCTTGCCGCCGACGTGATTGAGCACCCATTCGAGGTTCGGCTCGATGAAGGTCCAGGCGCCCATGTTCTTCGGCTCCTCCTGGCACCAGACGAACTCGCTTGCATTCCTGAACCGGCCGAGCTCCTGGATCAGCGTGCGCGCCGGAAACGGGTAGAGCTGCTCGATGCGAAGCACGTAGACGTCGTCGATTCCCTTCGCCTCGCGCGCGTCTATCAGGTCGTAGTATACTTTGCCCGTGCACAGCACGACCCGACGGATCGCGTCGTCACCCTTGAGCGTCACCGCCTCCGTGCTGTCCGGCTTCATCGTCTTGTCGGCATCGTCCCAGAGCACGCGGTGGAAGGTCATCTCCGGGCCGAGATCGTCGAGCCGCGAGATCACCCGCTTGTGTCGGAGCAGGCTCTTCGGCGTCATCAGGATCAGCGGCTTCCTGAAGTTGCGGTGAAGCTGGCGCCGCAGGATGTGGAAGTAGTTGGCCGGCGTGGTGCAATTGGCGACTTGCCAGTTGTCCTCGGCCGAGAGTTGCAGGTATCGCTCGAGCCGCGCCGAGGAGTGCTCCGGGCCCTGCCCCTCGTAGCCGTGCGGCAGCAGGCACACGAGCCCCGACATGCGCAGCCACTTCCTTTCACCCGACGACAGGAACTGGTCGAATATCACCTGCGCGCCGTTGGCGAAGTCGCCGAACTGCGCCTCCCACATCACGAGCGTATTCGGCTCGGCAAGGCTGTAGCCGTACTCGAACCCGAGCACCGCCTCCTCCGACAGCATCGAGTTGATCACCTCGAACTCGCCCTGGTCCGGCGCGATGTGGCGAAGCGGCGTGTAGCGGCGCTCGGTCTCCTGGTCGATGATCACCGAATGGCGCTGGGAGAAGGTTCCGCGCTCGCAGTCCTGGCCCGATAGCCGGACGCGGTAGCGCTCGGCGCACAGTGTGCCGAATGCGAGGTGCTCGGCCATTGCCCAATCGATGCCTTCGCCGGTCTCGATCATCTCGCGGCGGCGCTCGATCAGCCGCTGCACCGTCTTGTGCGCGTTGAGGTCCGGCGGCAGCGTGGTGATCCTCCGGCCGATCTCCTTCAGCTTCTCGGTGGCGACGCCGGTCTTGCCGCGTCGCGCCTCGTCCTCCGCAAAGCCGACACCCGACCAGCGCCCGTCGAGCCAGTCTGCCTTGTTCGGCTTGTAGGTGTCGGAAGACTGGAACTCGCTCTCGAGATGGGCGCGGAACTGCGCGCGCATCCCGTCCACCTGCTCCTGCGTCACCACCTCCTCCTCGATCAGGCGCTTGGCGTAGATCTCGACCACCGAGGGATGCCGCTTGATCTCCTTGTACATGCGCGGCTGCGTGAACAGCGGCTCGTCGCTCTCGTTGTGACCGAACCGGCGGTAGCAGAACATGTCGATCACGACCGGCTTCTGGAACTTCTGCCGGAACTCGGTCGCGATCTTGGCGACGTGCACCACCGCCTCGGGGTTGTCGCCGTTGACGTGGAAGATCGGCGCCTCGATCATGCGTGCCACGTCCGAGCAGTAAGGCGATGAGCGCGAGAAGCGCGGATTGGTGGTGAAGCCGATCTGGTTGTTGATGATGAAGTGGATAGAGCCGCCGGTGCGGTGGCCCTTGAGGCCGGATAGGCCGAAGCACTCCGCCACCACGCCCTGTCCGGCGAACGCGGCGTCGCCGTGGATCAAGAGAGGCAGCACCGGCGTGCGCTCGTCAGGCTTGCAGCCGTGCTGGTCCTGCTTGGCCCTCACCTTGCCGAGCACCACCGGATCGACGATCTCGAGATGCGAGGGATTGGCGGTCAGCGACAGGTGCACGTTGTTGCCGTCGAACGAGCGGTCCGACGACGCGCCGAGGTGATACTTGACGTCGCCCGAGCCCTCGACGTCGTCGGGCTTGAACGACCCACCCTTGAACTCGTTGAAGATCGCCCGGTGCGGCTTCTCCATCACGTTCGCAAGCACGTTGAGCCGGCCGCGGTGCGCCATTCCCATCACGATCTCGCGCACGCCGAGCTGGCCGCCGCGCTTGATGATCTGCTCGAGCGCCGGCACCATTGCCTCGCCGCCGTCGAGACCGAACCGCTTGGTGCCGGTGTACTTGACGTCGCAGAACTTCTCGAACAGCTCCGCCTCGATCAGCTTGTTGAGGATCGCCTTCTTGCCCTCGATGGTGAAGCGGATGTCCTTCTCTTCGCCCTCGATCCGCTGCTGGATCCACGATTTCTGCGTCGGCGTGGTGATGTGCATGAACTGCACGCCGATGTGCCGGCAGTAGGTGCGCCTCACGATGCGCAGGATCTGGCGCATGGTCGCGGTATCGAGTCCGAGCACGCGGTCGATGAAGATCGGCCGGTCGAGGTCGGCGTCTGTGAACCCATAGGTCTCGGGCTTGAGCTCGGAGTGCACCTTGCGGTCGGTGAGGCCGAGGGGATCGAGGTCGGCGGCGAGATGGCCCATCACGCGGTAGGAGCGGATCAGCATCAGCGCACGGATGCTGTCCTGCGTCGCCCTGAGCGAGGCCGCCGGAGTCAGCTCGAGCCCGGCGACGTGGGCGCGCGCGCTGATCTTGTCCCGGATCGTCCGCTCCGCCGCCTGGTAGTCGCCGACCAGCGCATCGACGATCTCGCTGCGCTGCTGCTCCAGCTGCTCCATCGGCACCGCCCACGAGGGGCCAGTGGCCTCGGTCGCGCCGGGCGCCTGGCTCTCCTTCAGGCTCTCGAAGAAGTGGCGCCACTCGTCGCTGACCGAGCCCGGATTGCGCTCGTAGTCGGTCTGCAGCTCCTCGATGTAGGCGGCATTCGCCCCGTTGAGGAACGACGTAAGCTGGAGGCTGGCGTTCAGTGCCTGGCGTGACATTTGATATCCTTGGATATTCTGTACGGGTCCGAGACCTTCGCCGCGATTGGGGCAACACGATGCACGACAGGGAGGGGGCGCGGCAAACGGTCACTATGTAGTCCGTTTGCCCCGCCCGATTAAGACCGTCGAAAGAAGGGGGCGCGGGACGGCGTCGAGCCCCGACACGCCGGTGCCGGATCATGGGGACCTTGCCATCCCGGCCGAGGTTGGCCGTGGGGCCGGCCGACGTGCCGGGCCCCACGAGAGACTTGAAATGGACATGGCGCCACCGACCCCCGACGCGTCACTGCCGGCGCAACGTCACCTCGGCTACGCTACCCCCATGTCGCAGGCGAATCCCAAACCTGCCGCCCGTGCCGACATCGAGGCGCTGGCGCCCGACGTGGTCGGCGAGATCGCCTATGGCGTGTTGCATACCCACCCGCGGCCGGCCCCGCGGCATGCGAGGGCCGCCTCGACGCTCGGAGTGGAGCTCGGCGGACCCTTCGTCCGCGGCCGCGGCGGCCCGGGCGGCTGGGTCATCCTCGACGAGCCCGAGTTGCACTTGGGCCCGCACGTCGTCGTGTCCGAGCTCGCCGGCTGGCGGCGCGGGTATATGCCGAAACGCACCGCCACTGCGTTTTTCGAAATGCCGCCCGACGGGATCGCCGCGATCCTGTCGCCCTCGACCGCCCGCATCAACCGCACCGTCAAGCTCGCCATCACCGCCGCCGACAAGGTCGCCCACGCCTGGTACGTCGACCCCGACCAGCGCACGCTCGAGGTCTTCGCGCTCACGAGCGACCCGAGCGCCGGCACCGCTGCGGCACCCGGACCGCAACCGAAGTGGCTCCTCGCCGCCCCACGGGGCTTCTCAGCGTGGACAGGTCGACCGTGCGCTACGTGAGCAAACGACCGGACGACGCGCCGGAGCGGGCCCTGCTCAAGGAGCTCGCTGCCGAGCGGCGGCGCTTCGGTTATCGGCGTCTGAGGGAGATGGCGCGCCGGCGCGGCGTCGTCATGAACCTGAAGAAGGTCTATCGGCTGTACAAGGAGGAGCGTCTGGAGGTGCGCCGTCGCGGCGGCCGGAAGCGTGCGATCGGGACGCGGGCACCGCTGGAGAAGGCGGCTCGGCCGAACGCGATCTGGGTGCTCGACTTCGTGTCGGACACGCTGGAGACGGGCCGGCGCTTCCGCGTCTTCAACGTCGAGGACCAGTTCACGCGGCGGGGCCTCGGCGTCGAGATCGACACGTCGCTGCCGGGCCGCCGCATCGTGCGCGTGCTCGATCGGCTAGTGGCAATCTGGGGCGTGCCGGCGATGATCGTCTCGGGCAACGGCACGGAGCTGACCTGCAACGCCATGCTGCGCTGGGCAGCTGAGAACGCGGTTCGATGGCACTACATCGCGCCGGGCAAGCCGATGCAGAACGGGTACATGGAGAGCTTCAACGGCAAGCTGCGCGACGAGTGCCTGAACGAGTACGTGTTCGGCTCGCTCGCAGAGGCCCGGCGCGTGATCGAGGCCTGGCGCGTCGATTACAACGAGGTGCGTCCGCACTCGAGCCTCGGCTACCAGACGCCGGAGGAGTTCGCGCACACGTGGGCTGCGAAAGCAGAAGTGGAGGACGGCATGGCGGTCGCCTCACCCTGCCATCGTGCTCGGGGCCGTCAAGGACAAGCCTGCGGCGGCGCTGAAGAAGCGCCGTCCTTGACCGCCCCTGCGCGCGACGGCGTGAGCGTCGTGCGGCCGGGACGGAAGAATGGCTCCGCAGGGGCCGAACAAAAAAATGGACTTGAAGAAGAGAACGAGAACCGATTCAACTTATGACTGGAGGGAAGACAGGGAGCAGGTCAAAAGCAGATCGCTACGATCTACTGGCTAAATTGCTGGTTGTTGTGCATTTGTTTCCTGTGGCGACCTTGCTGCGCTGGGAAAAATCACAGGAGCAAGGCTTGAAGGAGGCTGTGCAACTACGGGAGTTTCTTTCATTGAAAACAGACTCGCTCCGTAAGGTCGACGCGGTCCGACTTGAGCGTGATCTTCAGGAGGTGCGTTGCGCTCACTTCGGAGCCCATGAATGGGAACGGTCGCAGCCGATCGCGGCCTGAGAAATGTTCCACAAATGTTCTTGCCCTATGCTCCGTGTCCGGTTAAGCTCCTGGTAGAGTGAATGGCGGGACGGGCCCTTCGGCGGGCCGCGGGGGTGGGCATGTACAGTCAGATCTCCACGTTGGCGTTCATCGGCGTCGAGGCACGGCCGATCGAGGTGCAGGTGCGCATCACGCCCGGCGCGGCGGCGTTCTCCATCGTCGGGCTGCCCGACAAGGCGGTGGCCGAAAGCCGCGAGCGGGTCCGCAATGCGCTGCACGCGGTCGGGCTCGGGCTGCCGTTCAAGCATCTGACCGTCAATCTCGCGCCCGCCGACCTGCCGAAGGAAGGCAGCCATTTCGATCTCGCGATCGTGCTCGGGCTGATGGTGGCGATGGGCGCCATCGCACCGGATGCGCTCGCCGGCTATGCGGCGATCGGCGAATTGGCGCTCGACGGGTCGATCCGCGCCGTGCCGGGCGCGCTGCCGGCGGCGATCGGCGCCAATGCGATGGGCAAGGGCCTCATCTGTCCGGCGGCCTGCGGCTCCGAGGCCGCGTGGGCGGGCGAGGAAATGGACATCCTCGCCGCGCCACATCTCTTGTCGCTGGTCAATCACTTCAAGGGCCTGCAGACGCTCGCCCGGCCGAAGCCCAACATCGAGCGCGACACCGGTCCGCGCCCCGACCTCAGGGACATCAAGGGCCAGGAGACGGCCAAGCGCGTGCTCGAGGTGGCGGCAGCCGGCGGCCACAATCTCTTGATGATCGGCCCGCCCGGCTCCGGCAAGTCGATGCTCGCCGCGCGCCTGCCCTCGATTCTGCCGCCGCTGTCGCCGGAGGAGATGCTCGAGGTGTCGATGGTGCATTCGCTGGCCGGCGAGCTGATGGGCGGCAAGCTTGCGATCGAGCGTCCGTTCCGCGCGCCGCATCATTCGGCCAGCATGGCCGCCCTCGTCGGTGGCGGCTCGCGCCCGCGCCCCGGAGAGGTCAGCCTGGCGCACCTGGGCGTGCTGTTCCTCGACGAGCTGCCTGAGTTCACACCGCAAGTCCTCGACAGCCTGCGTCAGCCGCTCGAGACGGGCGAGACCGTGATCGCGCGCGCCAATCACCGCATCGCCTACCCCTCGCGCATCCAGCTGGTCGCGGCGATGAACCCGTGCCGCTGCGGCGGCGGGCGTCCGGGCGAGTCATGCAAGCGGGGGCCGCGCTGCGCGGCCGAGTATCAATCGCGCATCTCGGGCCCCCTGCTCGACCGCATCGACCTGCAGATCGAGGTGCCTGCGGTCTCGGCGGCCGATCTCGTTCTGCCCGCCCCGGCCGAGGGAAGCACCGAGGTGAAAGCGCGGGTGACGGCCGCGCGCGAGCGCCAGCGCGAGCGGCTCGCGGCGCTGGGTGCCAAGGGCGTGCGCACCAACGCCGAGTGCTCGGGGCAGTTGCTCGAGAGCATCGCGATGCCGGATGCCGAAGGCGTCGCGCTTCTGCGCCACGCCGCCGATGCGCTCGGCCTCACCGCGCGCGGCTTCCATCGCACGCTCAAGGTCGCGCGCACACTCGCCGACCTCGACGGCACCGAGACGGTCGGCCGCCTGCACGTCGCCGAAGCCTTGTCCTACCGCGGCGAGACCATGCGCCAGCGGCAGGCGGCGTGAAGGGGGCAGTAGGGCAGTAGGCGGTAGGGCAGTGAGGCAGTAGCGTGGTAGGAAGCCGCTGCCTAAATTCCCTTTTGCATCCGCGCTGCCAGTACGGTGTTCTGCAGCAGGCAGGCGATGGTCATCGGACCGACGCCGCCCGGCACCGGCGTGATCGCGCCGGCGACCTTCGCCGCCTCGGCAAAGGCGACGTCGCCGACGAGCCTGCCCTTGCCGTCGGGTCCGGTGATGCGGTTGATGCCGACATCGATGATGACGGCGCCCGGTTTCACCCAGTCGCCCTTGACGAACTCCGGGACTCCGACCGCGGCGATGACGAGATCGGCGCCCCTCACCACACCCGGCAGGTCGCGGGTCTTGGAATGCGCCACCGTCACCGTGCAGTTCTCGCGCAGCAGCAGCGCGGCGACCGGCTTGCCGACGATGTTGGAGCGGCCGATGACGACGGCATTGACGCCGGCGAGCTCGGGCAGCGCCTTCTTGGCCAGGATCACCGAGCCGGTCGGCGTGCACGCCACCAGCGCCCGCTCGCCGATCCACAGCCGGCCGACGTTGACGGGGTGGAATCCGTCCACGTCCTTGTCGGGATCGATCGAGTTCAGCACCTTGGTCGAGTTGATGTGCTTGGGTAGCGGCAGCTGCACCAGGATGCCGTTGACGGCGGGGTCCTTGTTCAGTCTGTCGACGAGCGCCAGCAGATCGGCCTCGGTGGTCTCCGCCGGGAGCTTGTGCTCCCAGGAATTCATGCCGACCTCGACCGTCTGTTGCGCCTTGTTCTTGACGTAGACCTTGCTCGCCGGGTCCTCGCCGACCAGCACCACCGCGAGCCCGGGCTTCAGGCCGTGCTTGGCGACGAGGTCGGTGACGTCGGCCGCGACGCGGGCGCGGACCTCGGCGGCGACGGCCTTGCCGTCGATGATGTTGGCCTTGGGCATCGTGGGCGTCCTCCTGATCGATTGCGTTTCTTGTCTCGTGCTCGGCCGGCTTGCAGGCAGCTCAGCCCTGCTCCGCCAGTCGTCTCTGCAATCGCTCCATCAGCATGCCCGGCTCGCCCGCCACAACGAGCGATTTGACGCGCGATTTCGCTCCCTTCTCGAGCTGCACGTCGCGGCGCGCCACGCCGAGCCAATCGGCGACCAGCCGCTCCAGCGCGGCGTTGGCGGCGCCGTCCTCCGGCACCGCCCGCACGCGCGCCTTCAGTGCCGGCCCTTCGGCGGTCGCCTCCAGCCCCTCGACCGCGTCGCGCGACGACTTCGGCGTCAGGCGCACGCGCACGACGAGCCGCCCGCCGGCGATCCGCCAGGGAGGCTCGTCGCCACCGGTCATAGCGCCTTGGCGATGTTGGGAATGACGACGGTCTGGACGAAGAACAGGGCGAGCAGCAGCACGACCGGCGAAATGTCGACCGCGCCGAGGTTCGGCATCATGCGGCGGATCGGGCGCAGCAACGGCTCGGTGACGGCGTTGAGCGCGTAGTAGATGCTGCGCACCATGTCGTTGTGCGGATTGACGATGCCGAAGCCCATCAGCCAGCTCAGGATCACGGCGGCGATCACGACGTAGGTGTAGAGCGTGATGAGATAGCTGATGAATCCGAGCAGCTCGTACATGTCCCTCTCGCCTGCCTCCGGTTCTGCTGGCGGCCCGGCGGGAGGCATGCGCTCCGGGCGTCATGGCTGGCTTCCTCGCCCCGCGGGGACCTCGCCGGTGCTCGGCGCCGGGGCGGCATCGAATATGGAACGCCGGCATGATCGGCGCCGCCTCGGGCCCCTCCCGATGACGGATGCCGTCGAGGTGTCATGCCCACGAGCGAAAATTTCGACCTGCGCCGTCGCAGGCCGCGGCTGGCTCTCGGAACGAAAGTCGCCGCGCGCAACGCATTAGAATACTGGGACTCTGGTCGGCGTTGGCTACAGGTTGAAACATTCGCGCGCCGGTATAGCCGTGCCGGCGCGGCCCGGCAAGGCCGAGCCGGGATGGGTGACGGCAGCAGGCCTCGGCCGTGGTAGCCGCATCGCATCTGCAGCGCTCCGGGGCTCTGCCCTGTGCCCCGCCAAAGTCGCCGGCCGTTGGTGGCCCGGGAATCTGGTTCCAGGGACAGGTTCCGGGCGGGGCGAGCGAGCGGCGACACCCCCTCGAAGTCGTCATCCCCGACAAGCCCTCCCCGCAGCGCAGCTGCGGCGTGGCGATGGCGGGGCGTTGACCCCGGCCGCTGCACCGACGGCAGTCGCGGGCCTGTTCACGTGTGTGTGGCCCCTCGCATCTGCGCACGCCGCGAACGACCAAAGCCTCGCCTCTGGCGTCGCCTCGCGCCTCGCCCGCCGCCGGTCCCATGTTCCGTCTCATATCTCGCGAACGCGGACAGTTCCTTGACAAGCCTCTGCAGCGCCCCCTAAATGCCGCGCACCCGGACCGGGGCCGTAGCTCAGATGGGAGAGCGCTGCAATCGCACTGCAGAGGTCAGGGGTTCGATTCCCCTCGGCTCCACCAATAAAATCAATAAGTTAGGCTAATCCTCCAAAATCGCGATCCCCCTGGGCACACACCGGGCACACACCAAACTGGTGATGCGTTGTGACCCCGGGTAACGGGACGTTGCGCATTGCTGGGTTCGTCAAGGATGTGCGGCCTTGTATGCTTCGAACTCGGCGCGGAGTCGGTCGTTCGCAGCCTTCAGCTCCTTGACGGCGTTGATCAGTGCAAAGTTGATCGGCGTGGTATCTAGGTCGAGATAGCCGTCCGAACGCATACTGACGGCCTCCGGAAAGACGTTCTGCACGTCTTGCGCAACAAGACCGACGAATTGCTTGTCCGACGGCTCGCGGCGCGGGTTATCCTTCTTGTAATGGAAGCGCACGGTATTGAGGCGAACGATGGAGCCGAGGCCGTGTTCATAAGATCCGTCGATTTCCTTGAGACGCGCATCCGAAGTTGCGGTCCATGAACCACCTCCCGGTTTGTATGCGTTGCCAGCAACTAGAAGCGTTCCCTCTACGCTAAGCGTGTCCCATAGTCGAACAAAGCGGCCATTGGCGCCGCCTGTGGTTCTGCCGAGTATCATAAGAGCATTATAGTTCGATGCATTTTCTATTGCCGCATACCCATTCGCGTTTCCAATGCCAGTGTGTATGTGGTCCGTCTTCGTGAAGTAGATATCGGACTCACCAGCATGAATTGCACCTCTTACATCAAGCTTTGCGGCCGGATTGGTCGTCCCGATGCCGACGTTGCCGGACCCGTTGATCAACATGCGCGTGGCGCTGGCAGTGTTGTCGAATATGATCAGGTCGCCGGCAAACGTCGTGCCGTTGTTGCCGATGCTCCAGTTTCGCTCGGAGTTGACAAGCTGCAATGACGCGTTGGAATTCGCCGCCGCGTTATTGACCTTTACGGTCGTCGCGGTCGTGCTGCTGTCATCGACGCTAAAGATAGCGGCCCCTGCAACGGACAACGTATCATCTCCAGTGAGGATGATCCGTGCGTCGTGGTCGGTAGTGGCATCATTGCTGAAATCGATGTAGGGCGTGCCGGCATTGTCCATCTCCCGCATTTCGATGTAGGCATTGCCGTCGTTGCCGATGACGATGCTGCCGTTTCCCGCGCTGCCTCCCCGGATGTTGCCCGCCACGTCGAGCTTCTGGCCGGGAGATGTCGTTCCAATGCCGACGTT
>JBFMEX010000048.1:0-73753 GCA_040752215.1 Pseudomonadota bacterium
CGGCGAGCAAGGCGATGGCGTCCTCCACCGTCAGCTCCTCGGGCTTCCTGCTCTTGGGGATGGTGGCGTTGACCTTGTTGTGGCTGACGTAGGGACCGTACTTGCCGTCCAGCACCTCGATTCTGCCACCCTCCTCGGGGTGTTCGCCGAGATCCTTCAGTACCTTCTTCTGCACCGCGCTGCGGCCGAAACGGCCGCCCTTGCCGGACTTCTTCTCGGCGAGCAGGGTGACGGCGCGATTGAGACCGATGGTGAACACGTCCTCGATGCTCTCGACGTTGGCATAGGTGCCGTCGTTCTGCACGAACGGGCCGTAGCGGCCGAGCCCAGCGGTGATCGGCGTGCCGGTCTCCGGATGCAGCCCGATCTCGCGCGGCAGGCGCAGCAGCTGCAGCGCCTTGTCGAGATCGATGCTCGCGGCGTCGATGCCCTTCGGGATCGAGGAGCGCTTCGGCTTCTCGCCGTCGGCATAGTCCTTCTGCTCGCCGAGCTGCAGATAGGTGCCGAAGCGGCCGGTCTTGACGAGCACGGGCAGGCCGGTCTCGGGATCGAGGCCGAGCTCGCGATCGCCGCCGCCACCCTCGGCGTCGCCGGTCAGCTGGCGGGTATAGCTGCAATCGGGGTAGTTGCCGCAGCCGATGAAGGCGCCGGACTTGCCGGAAATCCTGAGGCTCAAGCGCCCGCTGCCGCACTTGGGGCAAGTGCGCGGGTCACTGCCGTCCTCGCGCGGGGGGAAGATGTGCGGGCCGAGCATCTCGTTCAGCGCCTCGAGCACGTCGCCGACGCGCAGATCCTTGATCTCGGCGACGGCGGCGGTGAACTCGCGCCAGAAGTCGCTGAGCACATCCTTCCACGCGAGCTTGGCGTCCGAGATGAGGTCGAGCTTCTCCTCCAGCGCGGCGGTGAAGTCGTACTCCACGTAGCGCATGAAGAAACTCTCGAGGAAGGCGATCACCAGCCGGCCCTTGTCCTCCGGCACCAGGCGCTTCTTTTCGATGCGAACGTAGTCGCGCTCCTGCAGCACGGCGAGCGTCGAGGCGTAGGTCGAGGGCCGGCCGATGCCGAGCTCCTCCATGCGCTTGACGAGGCTGGCCTCCGAGTAGCGCGGCGGCGGCTGGGTGAAGTGCTGATCGGCCGATATCTCGCGGTCGGTGAGCTTGTCGCCGGCGGCGAGCGGCGGCAGCCGGCGCGTGTCCTCGTCCTCGCCGGCGGGGTCGTCCTTGCCCTTGTCGATGTAGCGGAAGCGGTCGTCGCGGCCCTCCTCGTAGAGCTTCAGGAAGCCGTCGAAGACGACCACCGAGCCGGTGGCCCTAAGGCCGTAGGTCTTGCCGTCGCGACCTGTCACCTCGATCTCGGCGGTGGTCTGCTCGAGCTCGGCAGAGGCCATCTGGCTCGCCACCGCGCGCTTCCAGATCAGCTCATAGAGCGCGGCTTGATCCTTGGCGAGATGGCGGCGCACGCTGTCGGGGGTGCGGCGGGGGTCGGTCGGGCGGATCGCCTCGTGCGCCTCCTGGGCGTTCTTGGCCTTGGTCTTGTACTCGCGGGCGAACGGCGTGTAGCGCTTGCCGTGCTCGGACTCGATCAAACTCCTGATCTGCGCTACCGCCTCCGGCACGATTTGTACGCCGTCGGTTCGCATGTAGGTGATGAGGCCGACCGTCTCGCCGCCGATGTCGACGCCTTCGTAGAGGCGCTGGGCGACCTGCATGGTCTGCTTGGCCGAGAAGCCGAGCTTGCGCGAGGCATCCATCTGCAAGGTCGAGGTGGCGAACGGCGGGTAGGGGTTGCGCTTGACCGCCTTCTTGTCGACGCTCGCGACGCGGAACTGGCCGTTCTCGATCGCCGCGACGATCGCCTTGGCGGAGGCCTCGTCCTTGATGTCGAGCTTCTTCAGCGCCTGGCCGGCGATTGCCGTCAGGCGGGCTTTCACCTCCTCCTTCCGGGCCGTATCGAGGAGCGCCTCGATGGTCCAGTACTCCTCGGTTCTGAACGCCTCGATCTCGGCCTCGCGGTCGCAAACGAGGCGCAGCGCGACGGACTGGACGCGCCCCGCCGAGCGGGCGCCCGGCAGCTTGCGCCACAGCACCGGGGAGAGCGTGAAGCCGACCAGATAGTCGAGCGCGCGGCGGGCGAGGTAGGCCGATACCAGCGGCTCGTCGATGCGGCGCGGCGCGGCCATCGCCGCCTGCACCGCCTGCCTGGTGATCGCGTTGAATGCGACCCGCTCGACCGGCACGCCCTTCTTCAGGGCCTTCTTCTGCGACAGGATCTCGAGCAGGTGCCAGGAGATCGCCTCGCCCTCGCGATCGGGGTCGGTAGCGAGGATCAGCTTGTCGGCCTTCCTCACCGCCTCGGTGATGTCGCGCAGCACCTTCTGCGAGCCGGGGTCCACCGCCCAGTGCATGACAAAGTCGTTGTCGGGCTCGACCGAGCCGTCCTTCGGCGGCAGGTCGCGGACATGGCCGAACGAGGCCAGCACTTTGTAATTGCTGCCTAAATACTTGTTGATGGTCTTGGCCTTAGCGGCCGATTCCACAATGACGACGTTCATAAGACGGTTGCCATCCGCTGTCGGCGCCGGAGCGGGCGGCGCCAAGGGGCTGAGCTGGCCGCAGGGTCTCGGGCCCCCCGGGGCGGCAGAACATGGTTGATGTTGCCGCTCGAGTCAAACCGGGGTCGCAAGGCATACCAGAGAGAGAATAGAGTCGATGGTTAAAACTAAAGGTTGCAAGCCATTCCCGGCCTGCGTAACGTAGCGCAAGCGGAGCGTTTTGCGCTCGGATGCGGGATGGTCAATATGGTGAATTCGATTGATTCTGGCTCGCGGCGCCGGGGAGGCGGCACGCGCGATCCGGCGATAAGGTCCGGCGCGGCCAAGGCGGACTACATCGATTACATGGCGGACATCATTCAGGAGTTGCAGCGGATGGCGGAGGAGGGCGGGCTGGTCACGCTCGGCGGCATCCTCCGGCTCGCCCACACCGAGGCCCGGTTGTGCCAGGAACGCGAGGCGCGATCGCCGTCACGTTGAGTCGTCCGGGGCGAGCGAGACGAGCTGGCTGCCGTGGCGGACGATGCGGCCGGCGAGATCCAGCTCCATCAGCAGCACTTGGACGGCGCGGATCGGCAACTCGCTGGCTCGGACGATGGCGTCGATGTCGATCGGGGCCGGGCCGAGTGCCGCCAGCAGGCGGCTGCGGTCGTCGTCACCGAGCAGCGGCGGTGGCGCCGGTGGGGCGGCGGGCTCCGGCATCGGGCTCGGCGGCCCGCGGAAGGCGGCCATGCGGTAGCCGAGGGATGGCTCGAGGGCCTGCAGGATGTCGTCGGGCGCCGTGACCAGGGTGGCGCCCGTCTTGATCAGCTGGTTGGTGCCTTCCGCGCGCGGATCGAGCGGGTGGCCCGGCACCGCGAACACCTCGCGACCCTGCTCGCCGGCGTTGCGCGCGGTGACCAGCGTGCCCGAGCGGCGCGCCGCCTCGACCACCAGAACGCCGGCGGAGATACCGGAGATTATGCGGTTGCGGCGCGGGAACTCGCGACCGCGCGGCACGAAGCCGGGCGGCATCTCGGCGACAAGGCAGCCTTGCGCGGCAATTCTGCGTGCAAGCTCGGTGTGCTCGGGCGGATATATGACGTCGATGCCGCCGGCCAGCACGGCGACGGTGCCGGTGGCGAGGCTCGCCTCGTGGGCGGTGGCATCGATGCCGCGGGCGAGGCCGGAGACGACGACCAGTCCGGCCTCGCCGAGCCGACGCGCGAACAAACGGGTGAGCTTCAGCCCCGCGGCGGAGGCCTCGCGCGAGCCGACGATCGCCAATGCCGGCCGCGCCAGCAGTCCAGCGTCGCCCTTCACGTAGAGCAACGGCGGCGGCACGTCGATCTGCGCCAAGTGGGACGGATAGCCGGGCTCGATCGTGAACACGGGCTGGGCGCCGGCCTTCTCGGCGGCCGCGAGTTCGGCGAGCGCGGCGGCACGCGTGCAGATGCGGATGGTGCGCCGGCCGCCGCCCTTGCGGGCCAGCTCCGGCAACGCCTCGAGCGCCAGCTCGGCGCCGCCGTAATGGTTGATCAGCTCGCGAAAGGTGACCGGGCCGACGTTGTCGGAGCGAATGAGCCGCAGGCACGCCAGCCGTCCCGCGTCATCGAGCGCGGCAACCGGCAGCGGCGCCGCCTTGAACAGATTGGGCGCGCTACGACTTGGCACCGATGCGGGGCTCCTCGCCCTTGACGAGACGGGCGATGTTGCCGCGATGCTTCCAGAGTAGAAGCGCGGTCATGATGAGCGCCAGCAGGGCGGCCGGGCGCTCGCCCATGAGCTCGAGTGCGAGCGGCGCAAGCACGCTGGCGACGAGTGCGGAGAGCGACGAGTAGCGGGTGAGCACCGCGACCGCGAGCCAGACGCCGCAGAACACGAGCGCGGCCTGCCAGGCGGCGCCGATCAGCACGCCGATGTAGGTGGCGACGCCCTTGCCTCCCTTGAATCCGAGCCAAACCGGGAACAGGTGGCCGAGGAATGCGCCGAGGCCGCCGAGCAAGCTCGCCAGAATGGCAATTCCGTGGACCGCGCCCAATCGCTCGGCGGCGAGCACGGCGACGGTGCCCTTCAGCGCGTCGAGGACGAGCGTCGCCGCAGCGAGACCCTTGTTGCCGGTGCGCAGCACGTTGGTGGCGCCGATGTTGCCGGAACCGATGGCGCGCACGTCGCCGAGCCCGGCCGCGCGCGTCAGCAGCAGCCCGAACGGGATCGCGCCGAGGATATAGCCGAGCACCAGCGCGCCGAGCGCCGGCCAGGAGAGGAGAGGGTCCATGCAGGGTCCGTGGTGACCGACTGGCCGGGAAGCGTACCGATTGGCGAAGACGCGGGCAACTCTCGCGTGTGCACTAGGCCATGCGTGGACCTGACGGTTCACGATCTCCTGGGCAAGCCTGCAATGCCATGATGAAGGGGCGTGATGCCCTGCGGCTGCGGCTGCGGCTTCGGCTGCGGGAGCGGGACGGGTGGGTGGCGATTGCCGCCCGTGGCAGCGGTCGTCGGTTGCAGCACCCAACCAAGTAGGGACGTGTTGCGCTGGCCGGCAGGCCCGGAGACGATCTGGACCCTGGAACGCTCGGCAGCATTATGAAGCAGGCGGCTCCCGCCAAGGAATGAACGAAATGCGCCAAGCGATTGTCGTCGAGAAGGCAGGCAGCACTTTCTCGGCTTGTGTTCCGGACCGGCCAGGCTGTGTCGCGGGGGCGCGAGCGAGGTGGAGGTTGAAGCTCTGTTGCGCGAAGCGATCGTACTGCACCTGGAAGGTCTGCGGGAGAATGACCCGCCGATCGCTCGACCCTCGAGCCGCGTCGAGTATCACGAGGTGCCCGTTCCAGGAGAATGACCGCTAAGTCCGCTCGACGGCGGCGTGCTCGAACACGGTCTCGCCGGCGACGACGGTGCGCAACACGCGGCCCTGCATCTTGGCCTCGTCGAAGGGCGAGTTCTTCGAGCGCGAGCGCAAAGTGTCCTTGTTGACGACCCACGGCTCGCCGAGGTCGATCAGGACGAGATCGGCGGGCGCGCCCTTGGCGAGCTGGCCACCCGGCAGCCCGAGCAGGCGCGCGGGATTGATCGTCATCGCCTTCAGGATCGCGGCGAGAGAGAGCTGGCCCGAATGGTAGAGGCGCAGCGCCGCCGGCAGCAGCGTCTCGAGCCCGACGGCGCCGTCGGACGCCTCGGCGAACGGGCGGCGCTTGTCGTCGGCGTCCTGCGGATCGTGGCTCGAGACGATGATGTCGATGTCGCCCTCGGCCAGCCCGCGCACCATCGCCGCGCGATCCTCGTCGCGCCTGAGCGGCGGGCGCAGGCGGAAGAAGGTGCGGTAGGAGCCGATGTCGTTCTCGTTCAGCGTCAGGTGATTGATCGAGACGCCGCAGGAGACCGGCAGCCCGCGCGCCTTGGCGTTGCGCACCACGTCGAGGCTCTCCTCGCAGGAGATGGTTGCCGCGTGATAGCGCCCGCGCGTCATCTCGACGAGCCGCACGTCGCGCTCGAGCACGATCGTCTCGGCGAGCTTGGAGACGCCGGAAAGGCCGAGCCTCGTTGCCACCTCGCCGGAGTTCATGGTCGCGTTCTGCGACAGGTAGGGGTCCTCGGTGTGGTGCGAGATGAGCGCGCCGAAATCCTTGGCGTAGTTGAGCACGTTGCGCATCACGCGGGTGTTGGCGACAGTCGACTTGCCGTTGGAGAAGGCGATCGCCCCGGCGCGCTGCAAGAGACCGATCTCGGTCATCTCCTCGCCCTTGAGACCCTTGGTCATCGCCGCCATGGTGTGGATATTGACGATCGCGTTGTCACGGGCGCGGCGCTGGATGAAGTCGACGAGTGCGACCTGATCGATCACCGGATTGGTGTCGGGCATGACGACGATGGTGGTGACGCCGCCGGCAGCAGCGGCGTGGCTCGCGGTCTTCAGCGTCTCGCGGTGCTCGCCGCCCGGCTCGCCGGCGAACACCTGGGCGTCGATCAATCCGGGCGCGAGCACATGTCCCTTGCAGTCGATGACCGCGGCGCCGGCCGGCGCATTGCGGCGCAGATGCGGCCCGAGGTCGGTGATCACGGCGCCTTCGATCAGGAGGCCGCCCGGCTCGTCGCGACCGCTCGCCGGATCGACGATGCGCGCATTGATGAAGACGGTCGGCGGCGCGCCTGCGCCTTGCGGCCTCTTCCTCTCCGGCCTCGTCTTGGGTGAGCTCATGGCGCCGATCAATGGTTCGGGAGGTGGAGAGCCAGCGCCTCGAGCACCGCCATGCGCACGGCGACGCCCATCTCGACCTGCTCGCGGATCACGCTGCGCGAGTGGTCGGCAATGGTCGAGGCGATCTCGACGCCGCGATTCATCGGGCCCGGGTGCATGACGATCGCGTCCGGCTTGGCGCGGGCGAGCTTCTCGTGGTCGAGGCCGAAGAAGTGGAAGTACTCGCGCACCGAGGGCACGTAGGAGCCTTCCATGCGCTCGCGCTGCAGGCGTAGCATCATAACTACGTCGGCGCTCTCGATGCCTTTCCACATGTCGGTGAATACCTCTGCGCCGAGCCGGTCGGAGCAGGCAGGCAGCAGCGTCGACGGGGCGATGATGCGCACCCTGGCGCCGAGCGTGTTCAGCACGTCGATGTTGGAGCGGGCGACGCGGGAGTGGAGGATGTCGCCGCAGATCGCGACGGTCAGGCCGGCGATGCGGCCCTTGGCGCGGCGGATGGTCAGGGCGTCGAGGAGAGCCTGGGTCGGATGCTGGTGGGCGCCGTCACCGGCGTTGACGACGGAGCAGTCGACCTTCTGCGACAACAGCTCGACCGCGCCGGCGGCGTGATGGCGGACGACGATGATGTCGGGCCGCATCGCGTTGAGCGTCACGGCAGTGTCGATCAGCGTCTCGCCCTTCTGGACCGAGGAGGTCGAGACGTTCATGTTGAGCACATCGGCGCCGAGCCGCTTGGCGGCGAGCTCGAACGAGGCCTGGGTGCGGGTCGAGGCCTCGAAGAATAGGTTGATGAGCGTGCGCCCGCGCAGCACGTCGCGCTTCTTGTCGATGCGGCGGCTGATGTCGGCGGCCTCGTTGGCGAGGTCGAGCAGGGAATTGATCTCGGGAGCCGTCAAGCCCTCGCAGGAGAGCAGGTGACGGTGCGGGAAGCTCGGGGGGAGTTTGAGCGCAGCCGCTGTCATTAAAGGGGTGTCTATAGGGGGAGTCTCGGGGCGAGGCAAGGGATACGAAGGCGGCGTCGGCGCGGACGAGGTGTCATGGTGAGCGATTCCTGTTAGGTCTCGCAAAGAGCACGCGACGATCGATCGAACGCGGGGGCCGCGCATGGCTAACGAGTTCTCGACCCACGAGGTCTTCAACCAGGCGCCGCCGCTCGAGGGGCTCGGTCTGTTTACCTCGGATCTGGCGCTCGTCGACGCGGTGGCACGCGAGGGCGCCGCGGAGGCGGCGGGCCGGCTGGCGGCGTTCGGCCAGCTGATGGGCAGTCGCGAGGCGCTCGATCGCGGGCGGGAGGCAAATCTCGTCACCCCGCGGCTCGAATCGCACGATCGCTTCGGCCAGCGGCTCGACCGCGTGGTCTATCATCCCGCCTATCATGCGGCGATGGAGGCGAGCATGGCCGAGGGGCTGCACGCCTCGGTTTGGTTGCATCTCGGCTCCGGCGGGGCGCCGACACCGGGGGCGCACGTGGCGCGGGCGGCGGCGTTCTACATGGCCGTGCAGTCGGAGGCCGGGCACTGCTGCCCGATCACCATGACGAGCGCGGCGCTGGCGACGCTCTCGCACGTGCCCGATATCGCGCGCGAGTGGATCGGCAAGGCGCTCTCGACCCGCTACGATCCGCGCTTCGAGCCGATGCCGGACAAAGCCTCGGTGACGTTCGGCATGGGAATGACGGAGAAGCAGGGCGGCACGGACGTGCGTGCCAATACCACGCGTGCCGAGCCGGTGGGCGGTGGCGGGCTCGCGGGCGAGTACGTGCTGACCGGCCACAAATGGTTCCTCTCGGCACCGATGTCGGACGCGTTCCTGGTGCTCGCGCAGGCGCCGGGCGGACTCACCTGCCTGCTGCTGCCGCGGTTCCTTCCCGACGGCTCGGTCAACGCGATCCGCCTCCTGCGCCTCAAGGACAAGCTCGGCAACCGATCGAACGCGTCGAGCGAGATCGAGCTCGAGCGCGCCCATGCCTGGGCGATCGGCGAGGAGGGGCGCGGGGTGGCAACGATCATCGACATGGTGACCCACACGCGGCTCGATTGCGCCGTCGCGAGCGCCGGTCTGATGCGGCACGCGCTCGCGCAGGCGATCCACCACGCGGAGCACCGCAAGGTGCTCGGCCGCCGGCTCGTCGAGCAGCCGCTGATGCGGCAAGTGCTGGCTGACCTCGCGCTCGAGGTCGAGGCGGCGACGGCGCTCTCGTTCCGTCTCGCACGCTCTTTCGATCTCGCCGCCGATCCGCGCGCCGCCGCCTGGCGAAGGCTGATGACGCCGGTCACCAAGTACTGGGTATGCAAGATCGCACCGGCGATGGTCGCCGAGGCGATGGAGTGCCTCGGCGGCAACGGCTACGTCGAGGAGGCGCCCCTGGCGCGGATCTATCGCGAGGTTCCGGTGAACGCCATTTGGGAGGGATCGGGCAACGTGATGGCGCTCGACGTGCTCCGCGTCATGCAGCGCGAGCCCGAGGTGGTTGGTCTCGTCATGGAGGAGCTGGCCGAAGCGACGGCCGGCGACGCGCACCTGACGGCGGCGCACGCCAGGCTCGAGAGCATCTTGCACGAGCCACGTGCGATGGACGAGCGGGCACGCACGCTCGTCGAGGGCCTCGCGCAGCTCGCAGCAGGTGCGATCCTGCGCGCGCACGCGCCGGCGGCCGTCGCCGATGCATTTGTTGCGACGCGACTTGGCATGCTGTCGCGGCAGACCTATGGCGTCGGGCTCGACTGGGCCGACACGCGCGGGATCCTCGCCCGCGCCACACCGAGCGGAAAATGAGCTGACGCGCTCATTCGGCCGACTCCGCAGCGTCGGGCGTCAGCGCCGTGACGATGTGGGTCAGGGCGTTGACGAGCGCATCACGATCGCGCGCGGGCACGGCGGCGAGAAGGCGCTCGTCGGTGGCCTGCGATGCCGGACCAGCCGACTTCAGCACGGCGCTGCCGGCGTCCGTCAGGCGGACGGCGTACATCCGCGCGTCGCGGCGCGTGCGCCGGCGCTGCAGCAGCCCGCGCTCGACCAGCCTGCGGACGATGTCGGCGAGCGTCGAGCGGTCGATGCCGGTCTTCTCGACCAGCGTCGTCTGGCTCGGGTCCTCGCTGTCGGCGACGGCGCGTAGCACGACGTACTGGCGCGGGGTGAGATCGCTGTCGCGCATGTTCGCGGCAAACAGCTCGTCCGCGCACTGTCCGGCGCGATGCAGGAGATGCAGGACGGACGATACGGACGAGGAGAGCCCGATGCTTGTGGTCTTCATGAGCATGAGAGCCTTTGTTCTTGATTGCTTGCTGGAACTTCGGTGAGGCGTCGTCTCGTCGACGCACCATGCGCCAAGCGCATGCTTTCACCGTTCGCCACTTGCATACGCCCCACCGCGCGAGAAATCTTGACTTTGGCGCTGCATTTATTGACCGTAGACTGGCTACTTCTGCCGCTGGCGGCGGATGGAGCCTGACTTTCACAACCCGGCGTGTCGACCGCCTGACCTCGCCCAGAGAGGCCAGATCATGCCCAACGAACCATCGATCCGGGCCAGCATCCTGATCGAGCTCGGCGGCTATCTCGAGGGGCGGGGCGTCGCACTCGATAAGATGCTGCGCGAGCCGCGCCTGCGCGCCGCGTGGCGTTCCAGGGACCCGCTCGCGATGGTGCCGCTCGAGGGGGTGGCACGCTTGTTCGACGTCGCGGCGGCGCGGCTCGACGATCCCTGCTTCGGGCTGCGCGCGGCAAAGGCCATCAAGCTGCCCGGCATGAGCCTGCTCGCCCAGCTCACCGCACGCGCTGCGACGGTGCGCGACGCGCTCAAGTGCGCCGCAGGCTTTGCCCACATATTCATCACCCGGATCGAGGCCGGCTTCATGGAGCACGCCGGGATCGGCAAAATCTATTGGCGGCCGCCGGCGGTCGACGTGTCGCCGGTCCAGTTCAATGCCTTCATGCTGGCCGGACTGATCCACCGACTGCGCCGGGCGGCGGGCCCCGATTGGGTTCCCGTCTCGGTCGATCTCCCGCATCGGCGGCTCGACTGCAACGAGGCGGGGCTGCTCGTGTTCGGGCCGCGCGTGCGCTACAACCGTACCCAAACCTGCGTCACCATCGACGCGGCGACGCTCGGCAGGGCGATGCCGGACGCCGATCCGATCGTATTCACCTACCTCAACGATCTCGCCGAGCGGTGGCTCGCGGACATCGGCACCGAGGACGACGCCAGCGCACTCGTCAGTCACGAGCTGGCGACGCGGCTGCGCTCCGGCCGGATCGATATCGAATCGGTCGCGGGCGCGCTCGGGCTCGCGCCGCGCACCTTGAAGTCGCGACTCGAGCGGCTCGGCACGTCCTACGGGAAAGTCGTGAGCGACACGCGCGCCGGACTCGCCGCGCACCTCCTGCGCGATACCGACATGGCGCTGTCGGAGATTGCCGAGGAACTCGGGTTCTCGGATGCGAGCGCGTTCAGCCGCGCCTCTCGGCGCTGGTTCGCCATGCCGCCACGCGCCTTCCGTCTCCGGCACCGCCGCCCGCTCGCGGCGCGCAGCTCCGGCGTCACCAGCGAGCGCGGATAGGTCCGCTCAGCGGCCGGCGACGATATTGCGCGAGCGGGAGAAGAAGTCGCGACGTGCCAGGATGGCGACGACCCAGGTTGTCGCAGCGATGAACAGCACGGGATGGAAGAACCAGGCCATGGTCGCGAACGCATAGTAGTACGACCTCAAGCCGCGGTTGGCATGCTCGGCGGCAATGCCGAGCAGCTCGGCGGTGCGCTCGGCGTGGTCGCGGCGCGCCGCCTCGTCGGGCTCGTCGTCGAGCGGCGTGGCGCCAATCATTATCGCGGTGTAATGCGAGAGGCGGAACGCCCAGGCGAACTTGAAGAACGCGTAGACGAACACCGCCATCAGCAGGATCACCTTGATCTCCCACAGGTAGGCGGGAGACTTGGCGACATAAGGTATGCGCTCGAGCAGCGCCTGCGCCTTGTCGCCGGAGGCGAGGATCGCGGACAGGCCGCCGATGGCGATGGCGCTGGTCGAGGCGAAGAACGCGTTGCCGTGGCTCAGCCCGCCGAGCAGGATGGCATCGACCGTGCGGTTGTCGCGCCGGCTCATGTTGAGCATCCAGGCGACGCGCTGGTGCTGCATGGCCCAGGCGATGGCGCGGCCGGAGACGGGGCCGTAGTCGGCGAGGACCTGATAGCCGACAAGGGCGATCGCGAACCAGGCGAGGGCCGCGAGGTCGAGGGTGGGGATCGGCGCGGCCATGGGCTCCGGGACGGGCTGTTCGGGATCGAGAGGCAGTCAACGGAGCGGCTGCGCGGGGCGCTGTCAAGCGCCGCCTCTCGCGGCCCGCATCATGTGAACAGCCACGAGCGCACGCCGCCGGCGAGCGCGAGTTCGGAAAGCTCCGTCTCCAGCGGCTGGAACGTGGCGCGGGAGGCCAGCTCGGGCAACCAGGGTGCGCCGCCGCGGGCCTCGCGGTAGGGGGCCATCAACGCCCGCCAGGTCTCGCCGTCGAAGCCGCGTTCTCCGGCGGCCAGCGGCGGCAGGCGCTTCAGGTTCTTCTGCTGGGCCAGCCATTGGTAGGCGGCCTGCCAGACCTCGACCGGCGCCGGCATGTTGTGGCGCGTCTTGAGCTGCCAGATGCCGAGCACGCCGACCTCGCGCGGATGCGGCCCGACCTCCAGGGTGGCGACCCGACTGTCGCCGCGGCGGATCGAGAACAGACGGCATTTCTCGCGCGACAGGCGCTCCGAGTACTGGTCGGCGCAGTTGTGCATCGCCCGCGATTCCTCGATCAGGGTGTCGTGATCGAGAAGCGGAACAAACCGGTATCCCATCGCCTCGCTCGGCTGCAGCCAGGTGTCGGTGAGCGCGCCGGGCGGCAGCTGAAGGACGAGGCAGATGCGGTTGAACCAGCTCTTGGCCGCGCACAGCGCGGTATCGAAGGCGATCTCCGAGCGCCACGGCACCACGATCAGCTCGTGGGCGCGGGACTGCGGCTGGCGCGAGAACCATGCGTAGGCGGCGAGGATGGCGAACCGGCGCGGGCTCGTCTCGCTGTCGTGGAAGGCCGACTGCTCCGCGGTCCACACCGCGAACGCCTCGTCGCCGGCCGCGGCGGCGAACGCGACGCTGGCGAGCCAGCGGCCGGCCTTGCCCGGGCGGTCCGGGAGTCGGGCCGCGATGCGCCGCGCGAACGTCTCACCGTCGGGAAGCGGAGGGATGGCGTCCGAGAACGCCTCCGGCGGCAGGCGGCGCAGCCACAGCGGCAATCCGAGCGTCGCCGCGACCGTCTTCAGTGCGGCCCCCTCCTCAATCTGCCGGCGCGCCTTGCGGCGGACCGCGGGAGGCGCGAGGCGGCCGGCGAGAACGTGAACCACGGCCGGGCATACGCTTGCCATCTCGGCGGCGCGCGGAGAAGCGCGCAGCAGGCGGCGCACCTCGCGGCGCAGGCTCGCGTGATAACGCGTGGCGAGCGTTTCGATGGCGCTCGGCGCGGCGGCGCGCGGCGCCCGGTGTCGCCGCCGCGCTGGCGCCTCGATGTCCGTCGTCGTGGGCTTCACGGTCGCTCCCGCTTGCGCCCGCTCGCGGCGCGGATCGTCGCCGACCGAGCGTCGAAAGCGATCCTCGGGAAGCAATGCGGCACTCGTGCGACCGTTCGCGGGCACCGTCATGTCATGCGCGGCGCGCTGGGCTGCGGAAGCCAACGTGCGCTACCCGTTGCTCTCGTGCGCCTTGCGCATGCGGTCGAGCGCACCTTGCAGGATCAGCGTGGCGGCCAGCTTGTCGATCACCTCGCCGCGCCGCTTGCGGCTCTGGTCGGCGGCGATCAGCATGCGCTCGGCGGCGGCGGTCGAGAGCCGCTCGTCCCACAACAGGATCGGCAGCGGCGACAAGCGGTTGAGGTTGCGGGCGAGCGCACGTGCGGACTGCGCCCGGGGACCTTCCGTGCCGTCGAGATTGATCGGCAGGCCGAGCACCAGGCCGGCGACGTCCTGCTCGCGGGCGATCGCCAGCAGCTCGGCGGCGTCGGCGGCGAACTTTGTGCGGCGGATGGTCGTCATCGCCGACGCGATCGTTCTGGTGACGTCGGACAGCGCAAGGCCGAGCGTCTTGGTGCCGGCGTCGATGCCGAGCAGCCTCCTGCCTGCCGGCAGCAGGCCGGCGTAAGCGGCGACGTCGGTGGTCGTGATGCCCGTTGCGGGCGGGCTTGCGGTCATCGGCGGAGCGGGCCGGTCGGGCCGGCGCCCATTGTCGGGCATCGGCGGCACGCGCTATGACACCGGCGCAGACACATTCGGGCGAGTAATGGAAAGGCTGGCGGCATGAGGATCACGTGGTATGGACACTCCTGCTTTCGGATCGAGACCGGCCGAAGCGTCATCCTCATCGATCCTTTCCTCAAGGGCAACCCGACATTCGAGGCGGCGGGCATCGCCTGGGACGAGGCGACACGCGGCGTCACGCACGTCGCCCTGACCCACGGCCACGACGACCATCTCGGCGACGCGGCCGAGATCTGCACCAAGCGGGGGGCAGTGTTGTTCGCCAACTACGAGCTCGCCATGCACGTCGCCGGGCAGGGCGCCGAGCGGCTGGAGCCGATGAACACCGGCGGCACGGTCCGGGTCGACGGCTTTGCGCTGACGCTGGTACCGGCGCTGCATTCCTCCTCGTCGGGCAACGTCTATCTCGGCAACCCGAACGGGATCGTCATCCAGCCGGACGGCGACAAGACGCTCCTGCACATGGGCGACACCGACGTGTCACCGGGGATGGCGCTCGTCGCCGAGCTTTACGAGCCGAAGATCGGCATCGTGCCGATCGGTGACCGTTTCACCATGGGCGCGCGCACGGCGGCCTATGCCTGCAAGACCTTCTTCTCGTTCGACGCGGTGATCCCGTGCCATTACGGCACGTTCCCGATCATCGACCAAACCGCGGACAAGTTCGTCGCGGCGATGGAGGGGCGAAACGTGGTGGTGCCGAAGGTCGGCCAGGCGGTGGAGCTGTGAGGCGTGCGCGGCGCGGGGGCGGTCGGCCGTCGTCCGCCCCCGGGGCGGAGTCGGATCAGCCGAGCGAGTCGAGCTTTCCGAACTGCTCGGCGAGCAGGTAGTAGAACGTGACCCGCTGCTTCTTCTTGTCGGCCTTCATCTTCTCGCAGACCGCCTTCAGCGCCTTGTCGAGGGTGGCGTCGTCGGCGGCGAGCTTCAGCTTCTTCTTCAGCCAGCTGTCACGGACCCGGGCGAGCTCGTCCTTGCTGGAGCAGGAGACGAGCGAGGCGTCGGCGCTCTTCAACGCGATGCCAAGGTGCTTGACGATGCCGGCCACCGCCTTCTCGTTGGGAGCGGGGACATAGCGCTTCAAATCGGTGGTGTAGTCGGTGCTCATCTCGAGGCTCCTGGAACGGGAAAGTGATCGCGTTGCGTGTGGCCGCCAAGCCCGATGTTAACGCATTGTCCGCACACGAGATAGGCTCAATCAGAGGAAGCCGCCCCATCGCCTCCGGCAAAGGACCTTCCGCGCTCAGAGGTGCTTGAGGGCGATCCGTAGCCACTCGCGGCCGGCGTCGGTGAGCACGCCGCCGCGCCGCTTGCCGATGCGAGCCACCTCGTCGAGCATTGTCCGGGCCGCTGCCGGCTGGCCCTGGCTCTGCAGATCGCGCCATTGCCGGTCGGGGTCGATGATGGTCTGGAGATCGCTCGCCAGCTTGCGGGTGCGGCGGCTGCCGGCGCGGGCTCAGGCCTTGAGCGCCAGGATGCTGGCGATCAGCTCGGGATGGTCCCACTCGCGGCCGCCAATCGCGCGCAGCGCCTTGCGGCCCTCCTTGTCGGCGATGTAGGTCGTCGGCAGGCCGATCGTCTGCCACTCCTTCGACACCTTGCCGGACTTGTCGATCAGCACCGGGAAGGTGACGTTGAACTCGGACAGGAACTCCCAGATCTTGTCGCCGCCGCCGCCGACATGGACCGCGAGCATGATCACGTCCTGCGCCGCGAGCTTTGCCCAGGCGCGCTCCATCGACGGGATCTCGGACCGGCACGGCGGGCACCAGGTGGCCCAGAAGTTGACCACCACGACCCTGCCCTTGAGATCGACGAAGCGAACCGGCTTGCCGTCGAGGTCGGGCAGCGTGAAGTCGGGGCCGGCCGGTGTTCCGGGCACGGTCTGCAGCAGCACCGTGCCGGCGGCCTCGGCGGAGAACGGCAGCATCGCGGCGGCGGACAGCGCGAGCGAGCCGCCGAGCAGCGCGCGCCGGTCGAGTGTGGTCGCGGATCTCACTTTGCACATGCGAGGTCCTCCAGTCGCTCGGTGTGGTCCTTGCCGCCGGCGCTCCAGGCGACATCGAGCGCAAAGCGGGTGCCGGCGGGCAGGCCGAAGGTGAGCATGCCCCAATTGTAGTCGTTGGCCGAGAACGTCTGCTCGGTCGGAAACAGCGCCCAGTAGAACGCGACCGAGGCGTCGTCCGAGACTTGAAGCGCGGCCCACGTTTTCTCCCAGTCCTCGCGCGTCGGCGGCGGGCGCGGCGGGGCGCTCTCAGGCGTCACCCGCCAACGCGAGAGGGCCACGGTCACGGGCGGTGCGTCGGCGCCCGTCGCCTGGCTGCCGATAGCCGAGCGGAACATGCAGCCGTCCCGGACCAGCAACTCGGCGTCGTCGGCGCGGAAGCCGCGGCCGAGGAAGAAGGCGCGCACCGCGTCGGGCTCGATCGGCGCCAGCTCGAGCTTCAGGCCGTCGCGCGCGAGCGTGCGCACCTTGGCGTCCTGGCCGAGGGCCGGGAGCGGCATGAGCAGGATGAGTAGAATGGGAGCCGCCGCGCGCCAGAGCCGGCAGCGATCGTTCGCGGAGCTGAGCCTCATTCAAACCTCGGCGCGGACTGGCATGGGTGAAACGCGATAGCATCGCTGCCGCGGTCGGCGCAACGCGGTCCGGCCGGACTTCGGGTCAACTCCCTGCGAGCACCGGACTATCGCATTTGGCTCCTCGGGGCTCGGCCCGGATCCCCGCCGACGGCCGAACCCTTGGCAAACTCCGGGTAGCGGGGTCAGACCCGCAGGGTCTGCCCCCCTACTCCGGCGCGGGGAATCGAGGGGCAGCGCCCATCGATCTCGTTCATATGCGATGGCCCCGCCTGCGAGCGCAGGGATGCACGAGCCCGCTCGCTGGCCAGTGCCGGAGCACCGCGCTATGCAGGCAGGATGCGCGGTGCGGCTGGCGAACGTGTTCGAGGGAGGGGGCGGACGGTGACTGGCTTCCGGGTGCGACATCGCCCCGCCGCGCGAGCGATTGTCCGCACCTTGGCCAGTGCGCTCGCGCTGATCGTCGGCCTCGCGCTTGGCACGCCGGCCGAGGCACAGCGGGACGCCGCCGAGCCGGAGGCGGCGAGCGGGCGCCAATCGAAAGCGCTCGTCAGCGCTGAGCGCTACATGGTCTCCTCCGCGAACCCGCATGCTTCGGAGGCCGGCCGCGAGATGCTGCGCCGCGGCGGCTCGGCGGTCGATGCGGCGATCGCGGCCGCGCTCGTTCTCAATCTGGTCGAGCCGCAGTCGTCCGGCATCGGCGGCGGCGGGTTCGTGGTCCATTACGATGCGGCGTCGAGGGCGCTCGCCACCTACGACGGGCGCGAGACGGCGCCGGCCGCGGCGCGCCCCGACCGCTTTCTGGTCGACGGGCAGCCGATTGCGTTCCGTGATGCCGTGCGATCGGGTCTCGCGGTCGGTGTGCCGGGCCTCGTCCGGCTGATGGAGCACGTGCACAAGAAGCACGGGCGCCTGCCGTGGCGCGAGGTGCTCGGGCCGGCGATCCGCCTCGCGCGCGACGGTTTCGAGGTGTCGCCGCGGCTGCACCTGCTGCTGACGTGGTTCGGGCCGGACCATTTCGCGCCCGCCGCGCGCAAGTATTTCTTCACCTCGAACGGGTCGGCGTGGCCGGTCGGCTACCGGCTCGCCAACCCCGAACTCGCGACGACGCTGGACGAGATCGCAGAGCATGGCGCGGAGGCGTTCTACACGGGTGCGATCGCCGAGGAGATCATCGCCGCCGTCGGCGTCGGACGCGGCAGGCCCGGCGGCATGACGGAAGAGGATCTCGCCAGCTACCGCGTCGTCGAGCGGCAGGCGGTCTGCACGCCCTATCGGGGAAAGCGCATCTGCGGCATGGGCCCGCCGTCGTCGGGGGCGATCGCGGTCGGGGCGACGCTGAAGTTGATCGAGCCGCTCGAGGGGATCACCGGCCGCGCGGCGGGGGGAAGCGTGCTCGCGCTGCATCTCATCGCCGAGGCGGAGCGGCTTGCCTATGCCGACCGCGACCGCTACATCGCCGACCCGTCGTTCGTGACCGTGCCGGCGGGACTGCTCGATGCGGGCTATCTCGCCGAGCGGCGGAAGCTGATCGACCCCGCGCGGGCGATGAAGCCGCCAGCGGCCGGCACGCCACCAGGCATGGCGGCGCCGACGCGCGGCGCGGACGCCACGGTCGAGCGGGGCGGCACCACGCATCTCTCGGTCGTCGACGGGGAGGGCAACGCGGTCGCGATGACGGCGACCATCGAGGGGGCATTCGGGTCGGGTCTGTGGGCGGCCGGATTCCTGCTCAACAACGAGCTGACCGATTTCTCGTTTCGCGCCGTCGACGGCGACGGCCGGCCGATCGCCAACCGGGTCGAGGCCGGCAAGCGGCCACGGAGCTCGATGGCGCCGACGATCGTGCTCGATGCGGCGGGCGAGGTCGAGGCGGTGCTCGGCTCGCCGGGGGGAAACCGGATCCCGCTCTATGTCGTCAAGGCGCTGGTGGCCCTGATCGATTGGGGCATGGACGCCGGCGAGGCGGCGGCTCTGTTGAACGCCGGCAGCCGCGGAAAGACATTCGAGATCGAGATCGACGGCGCGGCGATCTGGCCGGCGCTGCAGATGAAAGCGCGGGGTCACGTGGTCCAACCCGACCTGATGACCTCGGGGCTGCACATCGTCACCCGCCGCAACGGCCGCCTCGAAGGCGGCGCCGACCCGCGCCGCGAGGGGGTGGTGATGGGGGATTGAGGGGGCGCGATCACCTGCGGTCTGCCTCGCCCTTTTCGCTTTGCGACTGTGATGGTGAGGCTCGGGAGCCTGCCCTCGGCCTTGTCCCGAGGGTGAGCAGCAAGCTGCGCTAGAACGAGCTGCCTGATCGCCATATGATAGGCATATCAGTCGTCATGCGGGGGCTGACAGTTGTGCTTGGTGGCGCTGCGGCGCGGCCGCTCTTTGCGCGGCGGCAGCCTCCGCTGACGAAAGGAGCAACCCATGGCGTGGAGTGTTGAAGGGACCTGCATCGAGGCCTGCAACTGTGAGGTGGCGTGCCCGTGCATATTCTTCTCACCTCCGACGGAAGGTGAGTGCAAGGTCGTCGTCGCATGGCACATCGACAAGGGTCGCCATGGCGACGCCGTGCTCGATGGTCTCAATGCGGCACTGATCGCGCATGCGCCGGGCAACATGAAGGACGGCAAGTGGAAGGTTGCGCTCTATCTGGACGAACGCGGAAATGACAAGCAACGGGCTGCCCTGCAAGGTATCTTCTCAGGCGCCGATGGAGGACACATTGCCAATCTAGGCCCCCTGATCGGGCAGGTGCTGGGCGCGCGACCGGCACGAATCAACTTCGACAAGGGTCCGACTGCTCACTTCCGCTTGGAAGTCGACGCAGTGGTCTCGACCGAAATGGACCCGATCGAAGGACAAGGCGGGGGGACCGCGGAGATCAAGGGTCATCCGCTGGCGGTATCGCCCGGTCAGCCGGTCACCGTCGCGCGTGCGGCCCGCCTCCAGATCAATGACTACGGCATTACATGCGACATTGCCGGGCGAAATGGTTTTTTCGCTCCGTTTACCTACCAAGGCTGATTTGCAAGTCTCCGGTGCCTCGAAGTGCTGATCCGCTCCCAACCTTGGACCGCTGCCGGCGTATGGGTTGCGGCGGTCACGGGCTGGCTGCTGCTGTTGTGGGGCTCAGTCGATATGGCGAGCCCCGTCATGCAATTGATGATGCCTCTCTCCGCGTGGTCGCTTGCCAATTGGGGGGCCGTGTTCTCGATGTGGACCGTCATGATGGCAGCTATGATGCTCCCGTCTGCGGCACCCATGGTGCTGACATTTGCGGTGCTGGGCCGCAAACGCAACGAACGCCTCAGGACATTTTTCTTCATCAGCGGCTATTTGGCGCTGTGGGCGGCCTTCAGCGGAGCTGCAACAATCATGCAATGGGGGCTGCAGTCATTCGGCTGGATCACGCCCATGATTGTGAGCAAGTCGGTTGGCCTCAGCGCCGTGCTGCTTCTGATCGCTGGCATTTTTCAGTTCAGTCCAGTCAAGCAAACGTGCTTGCGCGCATGCCGGTCTCCGCTCGGTTTCCTGTTGAGCGATTGGCAAGACGGCCTCGCAGGGGCGTGGCGTATGGGAGTTCGCCATGGCCGCTATTGTCTTGGCTGCTGCTGGGCGCTGATGACGCTGCTGTTCGTCGGTGGCGCCATGAATCTCCCTTGGATCGTGGCCCTCGCCGCCCTCGTTGCCATCGAAAAGCTTGCGGTCAGGGGAGAGCTGACTGCCCAGGTGCTCGGTGGCGTAATGATTGGCTCCGGCATCATTAGATTGATCGTCTAGCTCACAAGTCTTATGGCCGCCTGCGGGTCCCACCTCGCTTTCACCAGTATCCGTGCGGGCGGACAATCGCCGAACGCCTGTGCTATTGCCCGAGGCGTAAGCGCTGGCCGCTATTGGTTCGGGCCCAGAGGTCGCTGACACCCTTGAGCCGGGCTGCGTCCGCTCTGGACGCGAGGACTTTGGCGGTTGCAAGCCGATGACCTTCGCAAGCCGCCGAACATTGGTCTTGTCCATCTCGGCGGTTCAGCCACAGCAACTCGCCCCCAATTGTCAATCGAGCCATTCTACGCGAGCGACAGCCAGACTACTCCGGCAGCAAGCGAAAGTACGTTCAGCGGTGCGCCGACACTGGCGTAATCCCATTTGTGGGCGGCATCCTGTTGGCAAGGACTTTCGCATCGTCATGAAGTGCTGGTTGGTAGCGCCCATGTGTCCGGCCTGTTTACTCGGCGCGAACACCGATGGCCTTCATGCAATCCGCGAGATCGGCCCCCGATCAAAAGCACGCGCTCGTGGCACAAGCGGCCGCCCCCCGCCCCGGCTGCCGAATCACGTCCGCGGCAAGCACTTTCCCTGCCAGCGGGGAGAGGGAGCCCCGCCGCTCACTCCTTCATATGCGAGCGGATGGCGCGGCCGATCTCGAAGATGCGGCTTTCGATCAGCACCGGGATCTCGCAGGCGAGCGGGATGTTCTGCTGGCGCTCCTGGAACACGCGCGCGTCCCAGTCGTAGCGCTCCAGGGCCTCGGCGAACCTTTTCTCCGCCGCCTCGCCGCCGCCGGCGTCCTTCTCCTTGTGCAGCCTTGCGAGCTCGATCCCCTGGCGCTCGAGCTCCTCGGCACGCGCGCGCTGGCGGCGCTGGAAGCGCTCGATGCCGCTGAGAACCGAGGCGCGGGTCTCGTTGGTGCGCGCCAGCGCGCCGGCGAACAAGACCGTGAGGCGCTGGTCGCGCTCGGCCTCGGGGAGTTCCTTGGCATAGCGCTCGATCGCCTTCTCGGCCTCGGCGACGGGCACCCGCCGACTGACGAGGAGCGGAACGAGCTTCACCGCGCCGGGATCGTTCCACCACTCCTTGATGTCCTCGACCGGCGGGCCGTCCCAGATCTGGACGGAGGAGAGCTTCGCTACCTTGTGCTGCACGCATGGCCAGTCGGGATAGGCGGTCGCGGAGGTGGAGCCGGGCACGGCGCGCGCGGGAGCGAGGCTCGCCGCGAGTGCGGCCATGACGATGCATGCGCTCGGTCGACGTGCGATCATGCGCTCAGCCTCCGCCACCACCTGGCCCGCCACGGCGTGCGATGAGACCCTTGGATGGATTGTAGGCGAACACGGCGGCGGCGAGGAACAGCACCGTGCAGCCGACGACGATCACGAGCGAGGTCACGTCGAGCTTGCCGTAGAGCGCGAAGCGGATCAGCTCGACGGCGTGCGTGAACGGATTGAGCCGGCAGATCTCGTAGAGCAGCGGGCTCGATTCCTTGATCCGCCACAGTGGATAGAGTGCGGACGAGGCGAAGAACATCGGGAAGATGACGAAGTTCATCACGCCGGCGAAGTTCTCGAGCTGCTTGATGACCGAGGACATGAAGAGTGCCAGCGAGCCGAGCATGAGACCCGACAGGACCAGCGCCGGCAGCACGGTCAGGTAGCCGATCAGCGGCGGCTCGATTTCCCAGAAATAGGCGATGGCGAGGAACACGTAGACCTGCAGCAGCGACACCGCGACGCCGCCGATGAGCTTGGAAAGGAGGAGGAAGGAGCGCGGGAACGGGCTGACGAGGAGCGTGCGCATGGCGCCCGTCTCGCGGTCGTAGACCATCGACAGCGAGGACTGCATGGCGTTGAACAACTGGATCATGCCGACGAGGCCCGGCGTCACGAACACCTCGTACAGCACGTAGGATTCGTAGGGCGGGATGATCGACACGCCGAGCACCTGGCGGAAGCCGGCGGCGAAGATGAACAGCCAGACGAGCGGGCGCACGAGCGCGGACAGGAACCGCTCGCGCTGATGCAGGAAGCGCAGCACCTCGCGCCAGACGATGCCGCGAAAGCAGGCGAGGTAGCCGCCGAGGCTGAGCCGGCTCGGCTCGGCGCGCGCGGCGGCCACGGCGCTCGCCGCCGTCGGGCGGGTGGTCTCGACGTTCATGCCGCCTCCAGGCCCTCGGTGCCGGTCAGCTTGCGGAACGCGGCCGGGAGGCTGCTCGCCCCCGCTGCCGCCAGCATGCCCGGCACGCTGCCGGAGAAGAGCACACGGCCCTTGTGGAGGACAACCACGAGATCGTCGGGTGCGATCTCGTCCATCAGGTGGGTGGCCCACAGCACGCCGAGGCCGCGCTCGGCGACCAGGGCACGGACGATTCTGATGACGCTCTCGCGCGAGCCGACGTCGAGGCCTACGGTCGGCTCGTCGAGCAGCAGGAGACCGGGCCGGTGCAGCAGCGCGCGGGCGATCTCGACCCTGCGCGCCTGGCCGCCCGAAAGATGCCGCACCTTCTCCTTGGCGCGATCGGCGAGCCCGACCCTCTCCAGTGCCGCGGCGGCGCGCCGGCGGGCCTCGATCGCGCCGATGCCATGCAGGGCGGCGTGGTAGGTGAGATTCTGAGCGAGCGAGAGGTCCTGGTCGAGCGTGCGGCTCTGGAACACGACGCCGAGCCTCTGCAAGGCTGCGGTCGGCCGCCGGCGGACGTCGTCGCCGAGGATGCGGATCTCGCCCGTGACGTTGTCGTAGAGGCGGGTGACGAGCGAGAACAGCGTCGACTTGCCGGCGCCGTTGAGGCCGAGCAGCACGCCGAACGTGCCTTGCGGCACGGCGAGCGAGACGTTGTCGAGCGCCAGGTAGTCGCCGAAGCGGTGGCTGACGCCTTTGACGTCGAGTGCGAGCGGTGTGCTGTCGGTCATTGCGCTCATTTGACGACCAGCTTGCCGGTGACGCCCTTGCCCTCGAGACCCCTGCACATCCAGGTGTAGTCGCCGGGCTTGACGGGGACGAAGAACAGCTCGGCCTCGCCCTCGTCCTCCATCTCGATCTCGTTCAGCTGCGCCACCTTGATCTCGACCTTCTTGACCTCGACCTTCCGCAGCCAGACCGCGGCTGCGAACTCTGGCGCGACCCAGGCACATTCCTTCTTGCCGGTCGAGACGATCTTCAAGCGATAGCCCTTGCCGGTCACCATGGCAAAGTCCTTCTGCGAGACGCCATAGCCGGCGTCGTCGGTGCCGATGACGAGATCGGGAAGCTTCTCGGGCTTGGCGGCGAGGAAGCCCTCGGCCAGCGCCGGGGCGGCGACGAGAGCGGTGGCAGCGAGGACGGCGAGCGAACGGGCAATCATGTCGAGGGCTCCTCGGGGTGGAAACGACTGAATGTCGTCAGAACGGGGCGGTGACCACGCCCCACGGGTAGCGGCCGGTCTTGATCGACTTGATGGCGCGCAGCTTGTCGACGTCGATCACGGTGACGTCGTTGGAGGTGCCGTTGGTGGTGAACAGCTGCTTCTCGTCGGGCGAGAACGCGAGCTGCCACACGCGCTGACCGACGAGAATGTAGCGCTCGACCTCGAACGTCTTGGCATTGACGACGGCGACGCGGTTGGCGGGCCCGAGGGCGACGAACGCCTTGCTGCGGTCCTTGGTGATTCTCACTCCGACCGGCTGGATCGCGTCCGAGCTGATGCCCTGGATCTCGAACTTGATCTTGCCCTTCACCTGCCGCGTCGCCGGGTCGATGACGGTGACGGTGCCGCCGATCTCGGCGCTGACCCACACCTCGGCGCCGTCGGCGGTGAACTCTGCGACCCGCGGCCGGTTGTCGACCAGAACGTTGTCGATCGTCTTGTTGGTCGCGGTGTCGATGAAGTGGGCCATGTTGGTGGTCTCGGAGGTGTTGACCAGGATCTTGCCGTCCGGGCTCATGCCCATGCCTTCCGGCTCCACGCCGACCGGGATCTCGGTGATGATCCTGCCGTGCTCGAAGTCGACCACGGTGACGAGGTTGTCGTCCTCGTTGGCGATGTAGAGGGGGTTGCCGGAGGGATGGAAGACGAACAGCTCCGGGTCGGGTCCGGAGGGCAGCGTTCGCACGAACTCCATCGTCTTGGCGTCGTAGACCTGGACGATGTGATCGTCGCTGGCGCAGATCAGCACGTATTTGTTGTCGCGCGAGAGGATGATGCCGCGCGGGCGGGCACCGACCTTGACCGTCTTGACCGCCTCCATCTTGGTGCCGTCGATGACGGTCACGGTGTTGTCCTTCTCGTTGGTGACGTAGACCGTGTAAGCGGCGGCGCTGCCGGCCATGCCCGCGAGCGCGGCGAGGGCCGCGGTCGCCCCGATCAGACCAGCCTTGAAGTGTGCCACGTGTCGCTCCTGTCGCTGCCGGCGTTCAGGACGGCGCCGGTTCCCTTTTTTCCGGGGCTATTTCGCAAACGCCTTGCACGTCGTCTCGGGCCTGTCGATGCCGAGCGTGTCGAGCTCGGTGAACTGGTGCAGGAAGCCCGGCTGCGGCGATACCGTCACGTGCAGCTTGTCGGTGGCGACGAGCACCGGCTGGCGGAGCTGTCCGTCCCAGGCGCGGTAGGTGAGCTTCTGGCCCTTGAACGCGGCAAGCTCGAACTCGGATGAGCGCATGTAGGCGATCAGATCCGCGGTGGTGCCGCCGCGCTTCCTGGTCGCCGCCTCGCCGATCGAGCGCACGGCCATCCACACGTTGTAGTCGAGCGGGCGCATGTTGCGTGCGTTCATGCGCTTGAAGCGGTTCTGGAACTGGGTGCCGCCCCACAGCTCGACGGCGGGGTGCCAGCTGGTGGCGAACAGGCCCGCGGTGCCTGCGACCGGGCGCGCCTCCCAGGTGCGATAGGGGAGGTAGTCGCCGAACAGGCTGCCCTCGTCGGCGACGACCACGACGTCGTGGGCCTGCGCGTTCTGGGTGAAGGTCGGGATCTGCTGCTGGACCTGTTCGAAGCCGCCGTCGGAGCGCCGGCTTCCGGGCTCGTACTTGAACTCGCGCTCCTCGACGATCTTGAGGCCATAGCGTTTGGCGGTGCGCCGGAACGCGTCGGCGTAGAGCTTGTCCTCCGGCTGCGGTCCGAGCACGAGGAATACCTTGCGCCACTGCTTCCAGGCCAGGTACTGGCCGAGGGCGTCGGTGAGCATGGCGCGCGAGGGGCCGGTGTGCTTGACGTTGGCGCGACAGTCCTCGCCGCGCAGGCGGTCGTCCGCGGCGCCGGCATTGAAGATCACGGCGTCCTTGCCCTTGACGCTATCGGCGATGGCGAGAAGGGTCGAGGCGGAGACGTCGGTGACGATGAAGCCGGTGCCAGCGTCGGCCCGCTTCACCGCCTCGGCGACGAGATCCTCCGGCTTGGCGCTGTCGAAGGTCTCGAGGGTGAACTCCTGATCGAGGAAGCGGCCTGTGGTGTTGTTGTCGGCGATCGCCAGCTTGGCTCCGCCCAGGCCGTCGTCGTCGGGCGGCAGGTCGAGGAGCGAGAGCGGCGGCAGCCGGTCGCGCTGCTCGCGCAAGAGCACGATCGATATCCGTTGCGCGGCCGGCTTGGTCACCGCCGGGGCGCCGGCAGGCCTGGCATCCGGGGCCAGCGCCGGCGCCACCAGCAGCGCCAACGAGAGCGCAAGTACCGACCAGCCGGCGCGCGCGAGCCGAGGCGCGGCGGAGCATGCGGGAGCGAGACGCCAATTGGTCGGCGATGCCATGCGAGTGCGGCCCTTGCTGCTGACGGCGTTGTAACATAGTTACAATGCTGTGGCGGTCAAGGCGAGCGCGCGCCGGTCGTCTCTGCCGCGATCGCCCGAGCCTTCACGCACTTGTGAGCCGCGCGTGAGCGACGGCGGAGTAACCGTGGCAACGGTTGCCTCCCGTTGGTCGATCGGAGGGGAAGCGCGTCGATGTGCGGGGACACGAGGCGAACGAGACGACAAGGACCGCGACAGAGGACGAGCCGCCGACGATGACGGGAAGGAGCCTCCTATCTGCACTGCTGCTTCTCCTCGGCGCAGGTTCGGTCATGGCTGGCACCAAGGCCGCGGTGATGCCGCTCGATCTCGTCGACCAGACGGCGGAGGGCGCATTGACTGGCGATCCGCTGATGGTGCTCGCCACGCCGAAGGCAAGCCCGGCCGAGGTGAAGCGTCTCGCGCTCGCGGGCGAGGAGCTGAAGCGGCTGCTCGGCGAGCGGCTCGGCTACGAAGTCGTCGACCTTTCGCCGCTGGCTGGCGAGATCAGGCAGGCGGCGCCTTTCTACAAGTGCGACGGATGCGAGGCGGACATTGCGCGCAAGGCCGGCGCGGAGCTGGTCGTCAGTGGCAACATCCAGAAGATCACGCTGATGATCCTGAACCTCAACTTGATGGTACGCGAGGTGGCCGGCGGGGCTGTGAAGGGCAGCTACACCTATCCGCTACGCGACAACAGCGACGAAGGATGGCTGCGCGGCGTGCGCCGGGCGGTCGAGGCGGCGGCCGCCGCGTCGAAGGAGAAATCGGAATGATCGCAATGCGTGGCCAGGGTTGGGTTGCGGCATTGGGCGTCGCGCTGGCATTCGCGGCGTCACCGGCAGGCGCCGCCGAGCCAATCAGGATCGCCGTGTTTCCGTTCGGCCTGATCGACGACAGCCAGGAGGGCGAGGCGTACGGCGTGCGGGCCGACGAGACCAGGCGGCTGGAATTGGTCACCGCTGCGCTGATCGAGGACATCAAGGCCGACGGGCGCTACCAGGTGGTCGACCTCGCCCCGGTGGCAGCGGATGTGAAGGCCAACCTGCCGATCCATTCCTGCAACGGCTGCGAGGACCGGCTGGCCAAGGCGGCCGGGGCGGGGCTGGCAATCGTCGCCACCGTACAGAAGGTGTCGAACCTGATCCTCAATCTCAATCTCTACGTCCGCGACGTGGTCGCGGAGCGCACGACCAAGGCGATGTCGGTCGACATTCGCGGCAACACCGACGAATCCTGGTTGCGCGGCGTCAAGTATCTCGCCAAGAACAGGCTGTTGGCGAAGGACGTGAGCAAATGACGAGACGACGCGAGCTGCTGGTCGGCATCGGTGCCGGCGCGTTGGCGACGCTGGCGGGATCGTTGCCGGCATGGGCGAGCCCCGCCGGCAAGCTCAGAGTCGCCTCGCTGAAGCTCGGCTCGCTCGCCTGGCTCCTGCAGACGATGCGGGCCGAGGGGCTCGACAAGGCGGCTGACCTCGAGATCGAGATCATCGACGTCGCGACCAACCAGGCCGGGCCGGTGGCGCTGCTCGCGGGCGAGGCCGACATCATCGTCAGCGACTGGACCTGGGCCATGCGCCAGCGCAGCATGGGCGAGGCGCTGGTGTTCGCGCCCTACTCCTCGGCGCTCGGCGCGCTGATGGTCAGCAGGGATTCGGGCGTCAGATCAATCTCGGACCTCGCCGGCAAACGGCTCGGCGTCGCCGGCAGCGCGATCGACAAGAGCTGGCTGCTGCTGCGCGCCTACTCGCGGCGCACGACCGGCAAGGACGTGGCCGAGATCGCGAGCCCGATCTTCGGCGCTGCGCCGCTGGTCAGCGAGGAGCTGAGGAACGGGCGGCTCGACGCGGTGCTGACGTTCTGGACGTTCGCCGCCAGGTTGAAAGGTGCAGGCTTCGAGACCGTGCTCTCGGTCGATGACATGATGAAGGGGCTCGGCGTCGCGCCGCCGCCGCCGCTGGTCGGGTTCGTGTGGCGCGAGCGGACCGGCGCCGAGAAGGGCCAGGAGATCGCCGCGTTCCTCGGAGCGGTCGAGGCCGCCAACCGCGTGCTCGCGACCTCCGAGGTGGCATGGGAGCGGTTGAAGCCGCTGGTCAAGCCGGCGAGCGAGGGTGAGTTGGCGGCGATCAAGGCCGGCTATCGCGCCGGCATTCCCGGGCGCTGGAGCGAGGCCGAGACCCGCTCGGCGGAAAAGCTGATGGCGCTGCTGATGGCGGAAGGCGGGACGGAGCTCGTCGGCAGCGGCACGAGGTTCGATCAGAAGCTGTTTCATGGCGCTGGCAACTAGAGCTACTACCGCCCAGGGGGCGATCGGCATTCCCCGCCTGGTCTGGACGCTCGGCTCGCTGGCCGCGCTGGTGGTGGTGTGGGCGATCGTCGCCAGCCTCGTCTCGAGCCGGCTGTTTCCGGGTCCGGCCGAGGTCTGCCACACCTTCTTGCGCGAGGTGGAGACGGGCTCGCTGATGCGCCACGTCGGCGCGACGCTGGCCCGTGTCGTGGTCAGCTTCGTGCTCGCCATGCTGATCGGCTCGGCGATCGGGCTCGCGCTCGGTCGCGTCAAGTCCGCCGACCGCTTCTTCGACAGCTGGCTGATCTTCTTCCTCAACCTGCCGGCGCTCGTCGTCATCATCCTGTGCTATGTCTGGTTCGGCCTGACCGAGCTCGCCGCGATCACCGCGGTGGCGATCAACAAGATCCCCAATGTCGCCGTCACCGTGCGCGAGGGCGCGCGCAGCCTGTCGCGCGATCTCGCCGAGATGGCGAGCGTCTACCGGTTCGGCTGGTGGCGGACGCTGCGCCACGTGACGCTGCCGCAACTGGCGCCGTTCTTCGCCGCGGCGGCCCGCTCGGGGCTGGCGCTGGTCTGGAAGATCGTGCTCGTGGTGGAATTGCTCGGCCGCTCGACCGGCGTCGGCCATCAGCTCAACGTCGCCTTCCAGCTGTTCGACGTGGCCATGATCCTCGCTTACGCGATCACCTTCATCCTGGTCGTGCAGGCGATCGAGATCGGCCTGCTGCAGCCGATCGACGCCAAGGTCAACAGGTGGCGGCGGTGAGCGAGCTGGTACGGATCCGCGTCCTGCGCAAGGGTTTTCCGGCAGTGGCCGGACGCGCCGCGACGACCGTGCTCGAGGGGCTGGATCTCGCCATCGAGGCCGGTTCGTTCGTGGTGCTGACCGGGCCGTCGGGGTGCGGGAAGTCGACGCTGCTCAACATCGTAGCCGGGCTCGACACGGACTACGAGGGCAGCGTGGAGCTGCGTGCCGCCGATCCGAGCCTCGCCTACGTGTTCCAGAGCCCGCGCCTGCTCCCGTGGCGCACGGTCGCGGAGAACGTCGCGCTGGCGCTGCCCGATGGCGATCCGCGCCTCGCGAGCGTGCCTGACATGCTGGCGCGGGTCGGGCTCGCCGAGGCGGCGAGCGCGTACCCGGAGCGCATCTCGCTCGGCATGCAGCGGCGCGTCGCGCTGGCGCGGGCGTTCATCGTCGAGCCCGATCTCCTGCTGATGGACGAGCCGTTCGTGTCGCTCGACGACCCGACGGCGGAGGACCTGCGCAGGCTGCTGGTGGAGCTGTGGGGGCGCCGACCGACGACAGTGCTGTTCGTGACCCATGATCGCCGCGAGGCGGTGATACTGGCGACCCGCATCGTCCGCCTCGCCGGGTCGCCGGCGCGGGTGGTCGCCGATACCGTCATCGCCCTGGCGGGCGCGGAGCGCGGCTGCACGGATCGCGTGATGGCCGAGCAGCGGCGCGTGTTCGCCGACCCATGAGCCAGCGATGAGCAAGCGAGCGACAACACGCGCGATCCGGCTGCTGGCGAGCGTGCGCGACGCGGACGAGGCCGTTCGCGCGGCGGGCGGCGGCGCCGATATCATCGACTGCAAAGACCCGGCGGCCGGCGCACTGGGCGCGCTCGGAGCGGACGTGGTGCACCGGATCAGGGCCTCGGTGCCGGCGCAGATCCCGGTCAGCGCCACGATCGGCGACCTCGCCAGCGAGCCGGGGCCGGTCGCGCGCGCGGTGCGCGAGATGGCGGCGGCGGGCGCGGACCTGGTCAAGGTCGGCTTCTTCGGTGGCGGCGATGCGCGAGCGACGATCGCCGCGCTCGCTGGCCTCGACCTCGACGCCAGGCGTGTGGTCGGCGTGCTGATCGCCGACCGGACGCCGGACCTCTCCCTCGTCGCCGCGATGGGGCGGGCCGGCTTCGCGGCGGTGATGCTGGACACGGCCGACAAGGCATCGCCGGCATTGCCCGAGCTGGTTAACGACGCATTCCTGTCGGCGTTCCTCGAGCGGGCGCGCAGGGCCGGCCTCCTGGTCGGTCTTGCCGGGTCGCTGCGGCTCCGGCATATCCCGCCGCTGCTCGCGCTGGCGCCGGATGTGCTGGGCTTCCGCGGGGCGCTCTGCCATAACGAGGATCGGCAGGCGGAGCTGGACCCTCAGTCCATGGCGCGGGTGCGCGCCGCTATCCCGCCCGCCGGTCAGGATGCCTGGCTCGGCCGGCCCGACGAGGAGCAAGCGAGATGACGGATCAGACGATCCTGGCTGGAAGGCTGATGCCGGCACCGGGCGCCGAGCGGATGGGCAGCGACCGCATCTTCGTCAGCGACTACGTGCTGGCGATCGAGATCGGCGTCTATCCGGAAGAGCAGGGCGTGCGCCAGAAGGTGCGCTTCTCACTCGAGGCGTGGATGGCGCCGACGGTGCACGCGAGCCACGACCAGATCGCCGAGGTTCCCTCCTACGACGATCTCGTCAAGGCGGTCGACGCAGTGGTCTCGGTCGGTCACATCAACCTGGTCGAGACGGTGGCCGAGCGCATCGCCGAGCATTGTCTCGCCGACCGCCGCATCGCCGGCATCAAGGTCCGGGTCGAGAAGCTGGAGCGCGGGCCGGGCGCGGTCGGGGTTGAGATCGTCCGCCACGCGCGCCGTTGAGCGGGAGCGTCCCTTGGTTGCGCACCCACGCCGGATCGAGCTGGTGGTCAAGGTCGGCGGCAGCCTGATCGAGAGCGGCCGCCTCGCCGACACCCTCGCGCTGCTGGCGCGTGCGCGACGTGGCCTGGTGCTGGTTCCTGGCGGCGGCCCGTTCGCGGATGCGGTGCGCGCGGCGCAGGCGGAGCAGGGTTTGGACGATGCGACGGCGCATCGGATGGCGATCTTGGCGATGCACCAGTCGGCTTTGATGATGGCGGGGTTGTGCGGGAGGTTGGTCGCGGCCGAGGCGCTGGCCGAAATGCGCCGCACGGTGGCCTCGGGCCGGATCCCCGTCTGGCTGCCGCTCGCACTCTCGGCTCGCGATCGCAGTATTCCCGCCGACTGGTCGATCACCTCCGACGGGCTCGCGGCGCGGCTCGCCGAGCGGCTCGGGGTGCGCGAGGTGGTGCTCTTGAAGTCGTGCCGTGTCGCACCGGGGCGGAGTGCCGAGGAGCTGGCGGCCGCGGGCATCGTCGATCCGCTGTTTCCTGGCATCGCAGCGCGCGCCGGCCTTCGTGTCCACGTGCTCGGCCCGGCGGACATGGCCAGCCTCGAGGCGCTGCTCGGCATGACGCACAGGGAGCCGGCAACGCTCTGCGACGAGCAAGGTCGACGCAACTCCACGCGTGTGATAGGGGCCCTCGCTGATGGCAAAGGCTAAGCTCGCGACCCCGCGCTTCGGTTGGGCGCTGACCGGCTCGGGGCACTTCTTCAAGGAGTGCCTGGCGATCATGCGCCGGTTGCCGCATCTCGACGTGTTCGTCTCCAAGGCGGCGGCCGAGGTGGTGCGCATGTACAAGCAGGAGCTGACGCTGCCGCCGGATACCCGCGTCTATCGCGACACCACGGCGAGCGCGGCCCCGGTCGGCAACTTCTACTATGGCGTCTACCACACGCTGATCGTGGCGCCGGCCACCTCGAATACGGTGGCGAAGTGCGTCGCCGGCATCTCCGACAATCTGGCGACCAACGTGTTCGCGCAGGCCGGCAAGTGCCGCGTGCCGACGATCGTGTTTGCCTGCGATACGGCGCCGGAGCTCGACACCGAGGCGCCGAAGGGCATGGTCAAGGTCTATCCGCGCCGCATCGATCTCGAGAACACCGCGCGGTTGAAGTCGTTCGAGGATACGACCGTCGCCGAGAGCATGGCCGAGCTCGAGGCGGCCGTCGAGGCGCGACTGGAATGGCTGAAAGCATCCTGTTCCTGACCGGCCGGCTGGCCGAGCCGCGGCTCGAGGCGACGGTCGCCGCGCTCGGGCTGGGGGGCTCGGCATGGCGGATCGACAACCTCGGCATCAAGGTCGCGGCGCTGATGACCGAGGCGATCGTCAAGAACCGGCTGGCGCGGCCGCTTCGCGCGGCCCGCGTGATCGTGCCGGGCCGGGCGAGGATGAACCTCGCGAGCCTCTCCGACCATTTCGGCGTGCCGTTCGAGCGCGGGCCGGACGAGATCGTCGACCTGCCGGAGTATTTCGGCCACGGCGGCAGGCCGCCCGACCTCTCGCGTCACGACACTCGCATCCTCGCCGAGATCGTCGAGGCACCGCTCGTCTCCGTCGAGGAGATCGTCGCCCGCGGTCTCGCGCTCGCTGCGGCCGGCGCCGACGTGATCGATATCGGCTGCCAGCCGGACACGCCGTTCCCGCACCTCGGGGAGACGATCGCCGCGCTGAGGAGGGCGGGCCTCGCGGTCAGCGTCGATTCCGGGGACATGGACGAGCTGCGGCTGGGTGCACGTGCCGGTGCGGACCTCGTGCTGAGCCTCGACGAGGACTCGCTCGATGTCGTCGCCGGCACGCGCGCGGTGCCGGTGCTGGTGGCCAAGCCGCACGGCGATCTCGCCTCGCTGGTGCGCGCGGTGGAGCGGGCCGAGGCGAAGGGCATTGCGCATCTCGCCGATCCGATCCTCGATCCGATCCACTTCGGCTTCATGGCCTCGCTCGAGCGCTATGCCGCGTTCCGGCGGATGCGGCCCGCGACCGAGATGCTGATGGGCACCGGCAACTTGACCGAGCTGACTGATGCCGACAGCCAGGGCGTGACGGCGATGCTGCTCGGGATCTGCTCGGAGCTGGCGATCCGCAACGTGCTGGTGGTGCAGGTCTCGCCGCATACGCGCCGCACGGTTCAAGAGCACGACGCCGCGCGCCGGCTGATGTTCCGCGCCCGCGCCGACCAGAGCTTGCCGAAGGGCCTCGGTGGCGGGCTCTTGTCGCTGCATGATCTGAGGCCGTTCCCGCTCGCGCCGCGCGAGATCGAGGAGGCGGCGGCGGCGGTGCGCGATGCCAATTTTCGGATTGTGGCCGGCGAGGACGGGGTGCACGTCTACAACCGCGAGGGCCACCACGTCTCGACGCACCCCTTCGACCTCTACCCTCGGCTCGGCGTCGAGGCCGACGGCGCGCACGCGTTCTATCTCGGCTACGAGATCGCGAGAGCCGAGACGGCATGGCGGCTCGCCAAGCGCTATGTGCAGGACGCGCCGCTCGAGTGGGGCGTGGCGGCGGAGAAGGGCGACGAGGATCTGACCCGCCACGCCGTGGCTGGAGCGACGCTGGCCGACAAGCGCGCACGGACGACCGAGGCGGGCCCGACGGGCCAGCCCGAAACTGGCCCGAGGCCGCCCCGGCGGCAAAAGGAATAGAGGATGGCGCTGATCATCGAGACCGTCGTGACGACGCGCGGCGCGGACGGCGTGGCGCATATCGCGCCGCTCGGACTGATCCAGGATGGCGAGCATTGGGTGATCGCGCCGTTCGCGCCCTCGCGCACGCTGGACAACCTGCGTGCCCATCCGTTCGCCTGTGCCTCGCACATCGACGACGTGCGCGTCATCGCCGGCTGCGTGACCGGGCGGCGGGACTGGCCGCTCGTCGCGGCCGACAGGATCGCCGGTGCCCGGCTGGCGGATGCCGTCTCGCATTGGGAACTCGCCGTCGTGCGCGTGGTCGAGGACGCGCAGCGTCCCCGCTTCCTCTGCCGGCGCGCGCATGCCGTCAGCCACGCGCCGTGGAGCGGCTACAATCGCGCGCAGGCGGCGGTGATCGAGCTCGCCGTGCTGACGACGCGGCTGCACATGCTGCCCCCGGAGAAGATCGAGGCCGAGGTTGCGTATCTCGATATCGCGATCTCCAAGACCGCCGGGCCGCGCGAGCGGGAAGCGTGGGGCTGGCTGATGGAGCGCGTCGAGGCGTGGCGGCGCGGGTCGAGGCCCGGCAAGACGTAGCCCGGGTGTCGTGCGCAGTGTGCGTGCCGAGAAAACGGTCACGTCTCAAAAGCAGGCAGATTTCGCAAAAGCAGACAATTTGACATTTGGCGGCTGTCAAAACGGCCGATCTGCGTCAGAATTATCGTGCCCCAGGTTCCATGGGGGTGTGATGGCTAGCGAGCGACTTTCCCGGCGAGCGTTGCTCGGCCGCCTGCGCGGCGGGCCGCCCCAGCTGCGGCCGCCGTGGGCGCTCGCGGAGGAGCTGTTCACCGAGCGCTGCACGCAGTGCGAGGCCTGCATCGAGGCTTGCCCCGAGCGCATCATCGAGCGCGGACACGCGGGCTATCCGATCGTGCTGTTCGACCGCGCCGGCTGCACGTTCTGCGGAGCGTGCCGCAATGCGTGCCCCGAGGATTGCTTCGAGCAGGGCGATGCAGGCCAGCCGTGGGCGCAGCAGGCCACCGTCAAACCGATCTGCCTCGAGACCAAGGGCATCGCCTGCCGGACGTGCGAGGCGGCCTGCGAGCATCGCGCGCTCGAGTTCCGGCCCAAGGTCGGCGGCGGTTCGAACGTGACCGTAAACCGCAAGAGCTGCACCGGCTGCGGCAGCTGCGTCGCCGCCTGTCCGCTCGCCGCCATCGTCGTGCTGCCGACGAGCACAGTGGAGTCCCGGCCATGAACATCTGCGGCGTTCTCGTCCATGCGATCCCGGCAAGGGTGCCGGAGGTGGTCGCATCGCTCTCGCGCCTCGAGGGAGTCGAGGTGCACGAGACGGCCGACGGTGGCCGAGTCGTGGTGACCGTCGAGGATACCGATCACGCGCTCGCCATCGACACGCTTGCCGCCATCCATCGCCTCGACGGCATCGTTGCCGCCGCCCTCGTCTATCACCACTGCGAGCCGGCCGAGCCTGCCGGCCCTCTCGCCTGAGGAGGATTGCCCATGACCGATTCTGCCGTGAAGCTCGATCGCCGTTCCCTCATCAAGGCGAGCGCAGTTGCCGCGACCGCCGCCGCCGCCGGCCTGCCGGTGACGAGCGAGCAGGCGGCGGCCAAGGCCACCGACGGCATCCGCTGGGACAAGGGCGTGTGCCGCTTCTGCGGCACCGGCTGCGGCGTGCTGGTCGGCACCAAGGAGGGCAAGGTGGTCGCCTCGCAGGGCGATCCCGATGCGCCCGTCAACCGCGGCCTCAACTGCATCAAGGGCTACTTCCTGTCCAAGATCATGTACGGCGAGGACCGCCTTACCAGGCCGCTGCTCCGGATGAAGAACGGCAAGTTCGACAAGAACGGCGACTTCACGCCCGTGACGTGGGACCAGGCGTTCGACATCATGGCCGAGAAGTGGAAAGCGGCGTTGAAGAAGCTCGGGCCGACCGGCGTCGGCATGTTCGGCTCCGGCCAATGGACGATCTGGGAGGGCTATGCGGCCGCCAAGCTCTACAAGGGCGGCTTCCGCTCCAACAACCTCGATCCGAACGCGCGCCACTGCATGGCGTCCGCCGTCGCCGGCTTCATGCGCACGTTCGGTATCGACGAGCCGATGGGCTGCTACGACGATCTGGAGAAGGCCGACGCGTTCGTGCTGTGGGGCTCGAACATGGCCGAGATGCACCCGATCCTGTGGTCGCGGTTGACCGACCGGCGGCTGACGCACGACGGCTGCGAGGTGCACATCCTCTCCACGTTCGAGCACCGCTCGCACGAGCTCGCCGACAACTCGCTGATATTCGTGCCGCAGTCGGACCTCGCGATCCTCAACTACATCCAGAACTACATCATCCAGAACAACGCCGTGAACAAGGAGTTCATGGACAAGCACGTCGCCGTCACGCGCACGGTCGAGGACATCGGCTACGGCTTGCGGCCGACGCACGCGCTGGAGGCGAAAGCGGTCAACGCCTCGCACAAGGCCGGCAAGGACGGCGCGCTCGATCCCGGCGGCATGAAGGACATCACGTTCGAGGAGTACGCCAAGCTGCTTGAGACCTACACCCTCGAGTACACCGCCAAGCTGTCGGGCGTCGAGCCGGCCAAGCTCGAGCGGCTCGCCAAGCTCTATGCCGATCCGAAGAAGAAGATCGTCTCCTACTGGACGATGGGCTTCAACCAGCACACGCGCGGCACGTGGGTCAACAACCTGATCTACAACGTGCATCTGCTGACGGGGAAGATCTCGGAGCCGGGCAACGGTCCGTTCTCGCTGACCGGCCAGCCCTCGGCGTGCGGCACCGCGCGCGAGGTTGGCACCTTCGCCCACCGGCTGCCCGCCGACATGGTGGTGATGAACCCCAAGCACCGCGAGATGACGGAGAAGATCTGGCAGCTGCCCGCGGGCACGCTCAATGACAAGATCGGCTATCACGCCGTCGTCCAGCACCGCATGCTCAAGGACAGCAAGCTGCTCGCCTACTGGGTGCAGTGCACGAACAACATGCAGACCGCGCCCAACATGAACCAGGAGGGCTATCCGGGCTACCGCAATCCGGAGACCTTCGTCGTCGTGTCCGACCCCTATCCGACCGTCACCGCGCTCGCCGCCGACCTGATCCTACCGACCGCGATGTGGATGGAGAAGGAGGGCGCCTACGGCAACGCCGAGCGGCGCACCCAGTTCTGGCGCCAGCAGGTGAAGGCGCCGGGCGAGGCGCGCTCGGACCTGTGGCAGACGGTCGAGTTCTCGAAGCGTTTCAAGGTCGAGGAGGTTTGGCCGGAGGAGTTGATCGCGAAGAAGCCCGAGTACCGCGGCAAGACGCTTTACGACATCCTGTACGCCAACGGCGTCGTCGACAAGTTCCCGCTCGAAGAGCTGCAGGCGGGCTTCGACAACGACGAGAGCAAGGCCTTCGGCTTTTGCCTGCAGAAGGGGCTGTTCGAGGAGTATGCCCAGTTCGGCCGCGGCAAGGCGCACGATCTCGGCCCGTTCGAGCTCTATCACAAGACGCGTGGTCTCAGGTGGCCGGTGGTCGGCGAGAAGGAGACGCTGTGGCGCTTCCGCGAGGGCTACGACCCCTATGTGAAGGCGGGCGAGGGCGTGTCGTTCTACGGCAAGCCGGACAAGAAGGCGCGCATCATCTTCTGCCCCTACGAGCCGGCGGCGGAGAGCCCCGACAAGGACTATGACCTGTGGCTGTGCACGGGCCGCGTGCTGGAGCATTGGCACTCGGGCTCGATGACGCGGCGCGTGCCGGAGCTGCACCGCTCGGTGCCGAGCGCGACGATCTTCATGCATCCCGAGGACGCCACCAAGCGCGGCTTCCACCGCGGCCAGGTGGTCAAGGTGCAAACGCGGCGCGGCGAGGTCGTCACCCGCGTCGAGACCAAGGGGCGCAACAAGCCGCCGGTCGGGCTGGTGTTCATGCCGTTCTTCGACGAGAGCCAGCTCGTCAACAAGCTGACGCTCGATGCGACCTGCCCGATCTCGAAGGAGACCGACTTCAAGAAGTGCGCGTGCAGGATCGTCTCCGCATGATTGAATAGGGTCGTTTCGAGGGGCGCGAGGACATGCCACTCACGAGGAAGCAAGGCGGCACGCCATTCAGCCCGCAGCGCCGCAAGGCGCTGGCCGAGATGGCGCGCTATGCCACCGGCGCCGCGGCGACGGGTGCCTTGCTGTCCGGGCTTGTGGCGGCCTCGCGCGATCTGCCCGCGCATACGCTGAGGCCGCCCGGCGCGTTGCCCGAGGAGGAGTTCCAGTCGGCTTGCGTGCGCTGCGGGCTGTGCGTGCGCGACTGCCCTTACGATACGCTGAGGCTCGCAGACATCGGCGACGGGCCGGCGCTCGGCACGCCGTATTTCGTCGCCCGCAGCGTGCCATGCGAGATGTGCGACGACATCCCATGTGTCAAGGCCTGCCCGACCGGCGCGCTGCAGAAAAGCCTGACGACGATCGAAGATGCCAAGATGGGCATCGCCTCGCTGGTCGGGCGCGAGACGTGCCTCAACATGCTCGGGCTCAGGTGCGACGTGTGCTACCGCGTGTGCCCGGTGATCGACAAGGCGATCACGCTCGAGCGCACGCACAACACGCGCACGCAGAAGCACGCAGTGTTCGAGCCCTTCGTCCACAGCGACAAGTGCACCGGATGCGGCAAGTGCGAGAAGTCGTGCGTGCTCGAGGTGGCCGCGATCAAGGTGCTGCCGGCGGCGCTGGCGACCGGCGAGCTCGGCGCCCACTACAGGCTCGGCTGGGAGGAGAAGAAGAAGGCCGGCAAGGAGCTCGTGCCCGGCATCATCGATCTTCCGGACCGCCTGCCGGAGGTCGGCAGATGACGGCCAAGCTGCATCCGGGCCAAGACGCATGGGCAGAGCACGGCTTCTGGGCCACCCATCGCTGGCTTGTCGCGCGGCGTCTCGCGCAGCTCGGCTTCCTGCTCTTGTTCGCGAGTGGGCCGTGGCTCGGGGTGTGGATCGCCAAGGGCACGCTCGCCTCCAGCCTGACGCTCGGCGTGCTGCCGCTGACCGATCCGCTGATTCTGTTGCAGAGCCTCGTTGCGCGCCATGCGCCGGAGACCTCGGCGCTGATCGGCGCTGCAATCGTGCTCGCCACCTACCTCGTGCTCGGCGGGCGGCTCTACTGCTCGTGGGTGTGCCCCATCAACCCGGTGACCGACCTCGCGCTGTGGACGCGCCGCCGGCTCGGCATCGACAAGGGTGTAACGCTCAAGCGCTCGACGCGATATGTGGTGCTGGCCGGCGTGATCCTCGCCTCGGCGGTGACCGGCACAATCGCCTTCGAACTCGTCAACCCGATCACCGGCTTCTACCGCGTGGTGCTGTTCGGGGCGTCGGCGGGGCTCGCGGCGATCGTGCTGATCTTCCTGTTCGACGTGGTTGTCGCCAAGAACGGCTGGTGCGGGCACATCTGCCCGGTCGGCGCCTTCTACGGCCTGCTCAACCATCGTGCGCTGCTGCGCGTCTCCGCCGCGGGGCGGGAGCACTGCGACGACTGCATGGACTGCTACGCCGTGTGCCCCGAGATGCACGTCATTTCGCCGGCGCTCAAAGGCGCCAAGGCGGGCGCTGGGCCGATCATCGCCGCGGCCGACTGCACCGCGTGCGCGCGATGCATCGACGTCTGTCCCGAGCGGGTGTTCCGATTCACGCATCGCTTCGACCAGCGGCTCGACCCTGTACCGGCCGCAAGGCAAACCGAGAAGGTGGCGGCCTGATCGACAAAGCCGCAGCCAAGGGAAATTGAAGGAGGAGAACAATGAGACCGAACCGGAAGCGCGCTCTCGCTCTCGCCCTGCCGGCGCTGGCCGCGGGGCTCCTCGTCGTGGGCGCCGGCGTCGCGCAGGAAGGCGGCTTGAAGCTCAAGGCGCTCGGCGGCGAGGCGACGCTGGAGCAGACCAACATGCCGCCGGACATCGAGAAGCAGTCGTTCCAGGACGGCGGCTTCGGGCGCGCCTATCGCCAGCAGCCGCCGCTGATCCCGCACAAGATCGATACCTACCAGGTGACGACGACCAACAACGCGTGCATGGACTGCCACGACTGGCCGGGCCACATCAAGGCCAAGGCGCCGAAGGTCTCCGAGACGCACTACGTCGATCGCGCCGGAGCGCGCCTCGATAAGATCGCCGGCACCCGCTACTTCTGCCAGCAGTGCCACGTGCCGCAGGCCGATGCGCGGCCGCTCGTCAACAACGTGTTCCAGAACGCGACGCAGGTGAAATGACCGGCGAAACGGCCGATTCCGGCGCAGCGCCGGGACGGGGCGACGCGCGGCGCGGACCAAGGGGAGAGCATTATGGCCAGCAACGATGCGCAAGGTAGCGAGGCGCGGGGGCTCCGCAGGCTGTGGCGGTGGTTCTGGCGACCGTCGTCGGCGGTGGCGCTCGGCAGTTTGATCATCGGCGGCTTCATCACCGGCATCATGTTCTGGGGTGGCTTCAACTGGGCGCTCGAGGCCACCAACACGGAGCGATTCTGCATCTCTTGCCACGAGATGAAGGAGAACGTGTTCGCCGAGTACCGCTCGACGGTGCACTATTCGAACCGCTCGGGTGTCCGCGCCTCGTGCCCGGACTGCCACGTGCCGAAGGAGTGGCAGCACAAGATCGTGCGCAAGATCCGCGCCTCCAACGAGCTCTATCACCACTTCCTCGGCACCGTCTCGACACGGGAGAAGTTCAACGACAAGCGCCTGGCGTTGGCCAAGAACGAGTGGCGGCGTATGAAGACGACCGACAGCCGCGAGTGCCGCAACTGCCACCAGTTCGACTTCATGGACTACTCCGCGCAGGAGCCGCGTGCCTCGAAGACGCATGCCGAGGCATTCAAGGCCGGGCAGACCTGCATCGACTGCCACCGCGGCATCGCTCACAAACTGCCGCCCAAGGCCAACGAGGCCTATCAGGAGCTGGTCGAGATGCTGGATCGCGAGGCGAAGCGCGGACTCGCGCAGTACGTCGACACGCTGGTGCCGAGTGCGAAGGCCGAAGGCACCGGCGCGAGCGGCAACTGACGGGCGCGCCAGGCACGGCCTCGGCAGACTGCGAGCCGCTGTGTCGGCGCGCCGGTGACGGTGCTGCCGGAATGGCGAGGAGCATTTGCTCTCTTCCGCCGCAGCGATCGATTGCCGGCGACTACTTCTCAATTGACCGGATCGATTTTGGGGCCGCCGCCGCGACGCCCAATCGATAGGCATGCTTTGCCTGACATTGGTGCGTGACAGAGGATTGGGCAACCACCTACAGTCCCAGCCGCTGGCCGAATGTATGCCAGCGCGCCCGCCCGCGCGGGCCCGACACCGATCGGCGTCGGACTCGTCAGCGACGCCCCCTCTGCCGCCTCCGCACCCGTGCGTGGGGCCAACCCACGGAGAAGCACATGGACCGCAGATCGTTTCTCAAGACCGGCACGGTGGCCGCGGCGGCGGCCGGCACCATCGCCGCGCCGAGCATCGTGCGCGCCGAGACCAGGTTCAGCTGGAAGATGACCAACGCCTACGGACCCGGCGCGCCGTTCTACGTGCAGGGGCCCGGCAGCCCGACCTACTTCATCGATCTGGTCAAGAAGCTGTCCGGTGGACGCCTCGTCATCCAGCACTTCGCCGCCGGCGAGCTGATCCCGGCGCTCGAGGGATTCGACGCGGTGTCCAAAGGCACGGTCGAGATGAACTGCGCCAACAGCTACTTCTGGTCGGGCAAGACGTTCGCCGCGCAATATTTCACCGCGGTGCCGTTCGGCCTCAACTTCCAGGGCATGAACGCCTGGCTCTATCACGGCGGCGGGCTGAAGCTGTGGGAGGAGGTGTACGAGCCGTTCAATCTGGTGCCGATCCCGATGGGCAACACCGGCATTCAGATGACCGGCTGGTTCAGGAAGCCGATCGAGAAGGTCGAGGACTTCAAGGGCCTCAAGATGCGCATCCCGGGCCTCGCCGGAAAGGTCTATGCCTCGCTCGGCGTCGATGTGAAGCTGCTGCCGGCGGGCGAGATCTTCCCGGCACTCGAGCGCGGTGTGATCGACGCCGCGGAGTTCGTCGGGCCGTTCCAGGACCGTCGCCTCGGCCTGCACAAGGCGGCCAAGTTCTACCACACGACCGGCTGGCACGAGACCTCCACGGTAACCGAGCTGATCATCAACAAGGCGGCGTGGAACTCGCTGCCCGACGATCTCAAGGAGGTGGTGCGCACGGCCGCTGCTGCCTGCAACGTCATCAGCCATACGTGGTGCGAGGCGACCAACGCCGAGGCGCTCGACGACCTCGTCAAGAACCACGGCGTCAAGGCGTCCCCGCTGCCGCCCGAGGTGATCGCCAAGATGAAGGAGACGACCGAGGCGGTGCTCGCCGAGGCGACGGCCAAGGATCCGCTGGTCAAGAAGGTCCACGACAGCTTCATGGCGTTCAAGGCCACCCACGACAAGTGGGCCGGCATCAGCGAGGCGGTCTACCAGAGCCAGATCCGGGGCCAGATCGGCCCCAAGGGCTAGTGTCGTGATCGCGAAATTCGTCTCATTGAGCAGCGGGCGGCGAACGAATTTCGCGATCTGAACGACACCAGCGACATCAAGGATCTAGTGTGGCTCAGATCGAGACGTCCGCCTCGCCACCAAGCCGAGAAGTATGTGGCGGACTTCTCGATCACCACACTGGCGCGCGAGCATAACTGCGCGACTCGACGGGGGCCCGGGGCGCGGGCCCCCCGGGACTTTCAGCGACGAGGGGAACCGACGTGGGAGATCTCGAACGACTGGCGGACCGCCTCGACCGGCTGATCGATCGCATCGGCCGGTTGACCGGCTGGTTCGCGTTCGCGCTGGTCGCGGTGATGGCCTTCAACGTGCTGCTGCGCTACCTGTTCCGCACCGGATCGGTGGCGATGCAGGAGCTCGAGTGGCATCTGATGGCGCCGGTCTGCCTGCTCGGCCTCTCCTATGCGCTGCTGCACGACGGGCACGTGAAGGTCGACATCGTGTATGGGCGCTTTCCGCCGCGAGTGCAGCGCCTGGTCGACGTCGTCTCGATGGCGGCTGTGTGCGTCGTGGTCGCCATCCTGCTCTATCTCTCGATCCCCTATGTCTATCAGTCCTACTCGATCGGCGAGGGATCTCCCGACCCCGGGGGTCTCAGTCACCGGTGGGTCCTGAAGTCGATGCTGCCGCTCGGGTTCCTGCTGCTGCTGATCCAGAGCATCGCGGCGACACTGCGCGCCTGGGTTGCCTACGTCGATCCCACGGCCTCGCCACGCTCGCCCCAGAAGACGGGGCTCTGAGATGGCGACCAACGAGATCCTGGCGATTCTCTCGATCGTCTCCTTCTTCGCGCTGCTCGCGGTCGGGATGCCGGTCGCGCTGACGCTCGCCGTATCCGGGCTGGTGTTCGGGTATCTCGGCTTCGGCGCCGGCCTGTTCGCGCTGCTGCCGGCGCGCATCTATGGCATCACCGCCAACTACACGCTGATCGCGATCCCGCTGTTCGTGTTCATGGGCGTGATGCTGGAGAAATCCAGGATCGCCGACGACCTGATGGACGTCATCGGCCATCTCGCCGGCGGTCTCAGGGGCGGCATGGGCATCGGCATCATCCTGGTCGGCGTCTTGATGGGCGCGACAACCGGCATCGTCGGCGCGACGATCGTTACCCTCGGCCTCATCACGCTGCCGGCGCTGATCCGGCGCAACTATCACCTGCCGACGGCGTGCGGCACGATCTGCGCCTCGGGCACGCTCGGCCAGATCATCCCGCCGAGCACCATCCTGATCCTGCTCGCCGACATCCTCGGCCAGTCGGTCGGCACGCTGTTCGCCGCGGCGCTGCTTCCCGGCCTGCTGCTCGCCGGCATCCTGACGACCTACATGGTCGTGCTCGGCATGGTGCGGCCGGAGCTGGTGCCGCCGGTCGACCTCGACGAGCGCCAATCGATGGGCCGCGGCGAGCTGTGGCGGAAGGCTGCGCGCGTCGGATTGCCGCCGATCGCGTTGGTGCTCGCCGTGCTCGGATCGATCATCGGTGGCGTGGCGGCGCCGACCGAGGCAGCGTCGATGGGCGCGCTCGGCTCGATCGTCGTCGTCATGCTGGCGCGGCGCTTCTCGTTCGACGTGCTGCGGCAGACGACCTTGGCGACGACGCGCATCACCGCCAGCATGATGTTCATCCTGATCTGCGCCCAGGTGTTCGCGCTCGCCTTCCGCGGCCTCAACGGCGAGGCGCTGGTGCACGACATGTTCGAATGGCTGCCTGGCGGGGTATCGGCCGAGATCCTGTTCATGCTGGCGATCATCTTCCTGCTCGGCTTCTTCATCGAATGGATCGAGATCAGCTATATCGTCGTGCCGCTGTTCCTGCCGATCCTGCAGTCGGCAAACGTCGATCTCGTCTGGATCGCGGCGCTGATCGCGCTCAACCTGCAGACCTCGTTCCTAACTCCGCCGTTCGGCTGGGCGCTGTTCTACCTGCGCAGCGTGGCGCCGCCCTCGGTGCCGACGATGGCGATCTACAAGGGCGTGATTCCCTTCATCCTGCTGCAGATGGCGGCGCTGGCAGTCGTATTCCTGTTGCCGGACATTGCCACGTGGCTGCCGCGAGCGATCGGCTGGTAGCGGGGTGGGCTCAGAAGCCCGCGGGGCGACCGTCCCCGCGCGGGTCGGCGGCGCCCTCGATCAGTCCGGCGCGCACGCCGGAGCGATGCAGCACGAGCGCGCCGGCGTGGCCCATGACCTCGTCGAAGGGGCCGATCAGCTCGACGTCGTGGCCGGCGCGGGAGAGCGCGTCGACGACTGCAGGATCGAAGCGGCTTTCGAGTCGCAGGTTCATGATGTCGGCGCCCCAAGTGCGCCCCAGCAGCCAGCGCGGCGCGCTGATCGCCTGCTGCAACTCCTGGCCATGGACGACGTGGCGCGTGTAGATGGCCGCCTGGGTCTGCGGCTGGCCTTCGCCACCCATCGTGCCGTAGGGCATCACGCGGCCGTCGTCGAGCAGCGCCAGCGCCGGCTGGATGGTGTGGAACGGCCGGCGGCCCGGGACGAGCGCGTTCTGCCGGGCGGGATCGAGCGAGAAGCTGGTGCCGCGGTTCTGCCAGACGATGCCGGTGGTCGCAAGCACGACGCCGGAGCCGAATTCCCAGTAGATGCTCTGAATGAAGCTGACGGCGTTGCCGGCGGCATCGACCGCGCCGAGCCAGACGGTGTCGCCCGGATTGGCCGGCTGCGGCCAGGGCAATGCGTGCTTCATGTCGATCGTCGTGGCGCGCTCGGCAAGACGCGCGGGGGCGAGCTCGGCCTGCGGGTCGATGGTCATGAAGTCGGGATCGGTGACGTATCGGTCGCGGACCAGGAATGCCTGCTTGGTGCTCTCGACCAGGCCATGCACGTAGTCGAAGCTGTCCGGCATGGGACGAGGCAGGCGCTCGACGAGGCCGAGAATCATCAGCGAGGCGAGTCCCTGGGTCGGCGGCGGCAGGTTGAACACTGTGCCGTGCGCGAGGCGCACCGACAGCGGCGTCACGCGCCGCGCCCGGTAGGCCTCGAGGTCGGCGAGCCGCAGCGGGCTTCCGGCGGCCTCCAGCTCGCGGGCGATCACGCGGGCGATGTCGCCGCGATAGAAATCGTCGAGCCCGGCGGCCGAGAGCCGCTCGAGCGTCTCGGCGAGGCGGACGCTCGTGAAGGTGGCGCCGAGCGCCGGCACCTCGCCGCCGGGCAGGAAGGCCTCTGCGAACCCCGGCTGGTCCCTCAGCTCGGCAAGCTTGGCGCGTGTCGCCCGATGCTGCGTGCCGCTGACCGGAAATCCATCCATCGCATGGGCCACGGCATCCTCGAGGAGGCGCGCGAGTGGCATGCGGCCGCCGAGCCGGCGCGCTTCATCGAGCGCCAGCTGCCAGCCGCCGACCGCTCCGGCGACGGTCAGCGCGGCGAGCGGCCCGCGCGAGGGAATGGCGGCGTGCCCAGCCTCCCGGTAGAGGTGCGTGTCGGCGAGACGTGCGGCGGGGCCGCTCGCATCGATCGCGGTCGGCGCTCGGCCGGCGGCACTAACCAGCCAGAAATTGTCGCCGCCGAGCGCGTTCATGTGGGGATAGACGACGGCGGTCGTCGCTGCCGCGGCGATCATCGCCTCGACGGCGTTGCCGCCCTCGCGCAGCACCGAGAGGCCGGCGTCGGCGGCGAGGTGGTGGGGGGCGACGACCATCCCGCGCCGGCACATAGTCGTTTGCAGCATGTCGGGTCCTCAGGGCTGGAGATCGCACGCCGGTCGGACGGCGGCAGGGTGTTGCGCTTCCTACCATGCCACGCCCCCCGCCGTGCAAGCGCGGCGGTCAGGCGCGCGCGCGCCCGGCGAGCAACGCGAGGATGCGCTCGCGATCGCCGTCGAGGGCCGGCGCCGGCGGGCGTGTCGCGGGATCGGCGAAGCCGGTCATCTTGATCGGGTTGCCGGCCATGCGGATCGTGCCGGCCTCGGGGTCCTCCGCCTCGATGATCATGTTGCGGGCCGCCACATGTGGGTCGGCGACGACGTCGGCGACGGTGTTGATCGGACCGCACGGCACGCCGGCGTCGCCAATGACTGTCAGCCATTCGGCCGTAGGGCGCGTCCGCAACGTGCGCTCGAGCTCGTTTCGGAGCCGCACGTGATGCTGCGTGCGCTTGTCGTTGGTCTCGAATTCGGCGTCGGCGAGCAGGTCGGGGCGTCCAATCGCGTTGCACAGCTTCTCGAACAGGGCGCGGTTGCCGGCGGCGACGATGATATGCCCGTCGCAAGTCTCGATCGCCTCGAACGGGGTGATCGAGGGATGGCGGGCACCGAGCGGACCCGGCACCTGGCCGTCGGCAAGATAGCGGCCGATCGCGTTCTCGAGGATCGCCACCTGGCAGTCGAGCATGCCGACGTCGACGAAAGCGCCCTTGCCCGAGCGTTGGCGATCGAGGAGCGCGGCGAGGATGCCGGCGACGCCGAACAGGCCGGCGGTGATGTCGCCGATCGAGGTGCCGACGCGGGTCGGGCCGGAGCCCGGATGGCCGGTGACGCTCATGATTCCGCCCATGCCCTGCACTACCATGTCGTAGGCGGCGCGACCGCGGTAGGGCCCGCTGTGGCCGAAGCCGGAGACGGCGGCGTAGACGAGGCGCGGGTTGAGTTCCTGCAGTCGCGGCCAGCCGAAGCCGAGCTTCTCCATGGTGCCGGGGCGGTAGTTTTCGACCAGCACGTCGGCCGTGGCGACGAGCGCCTCGAGCAGGGCGCGATCGGAGGGCTGCTTCAGGTCGAGGGCGATGCTCTCCTTGCCTCGATTGAGCGACATGAAGTAGGCCGACTTGCCGTTGATGAACGGGCCGAAGTGGCGCGCGTCGTCGCCGCCGTCGGGGGTCTCGACCTTGACGACGCGGGCGCCGAGGTCGGCGAGCACCATCGTCGCGTAGGGGCCGGCGAGCACCCTCGTCAGGTCGACGACGAGGAGGTCGTCGAGGGGGCCGTCTCTTGTCATCTCGGTTCTCCTTTGACGGTCGCCAGTGCAGAGCGCTCCGGTCAATCGGCCGATTGCGCCGGGAATGTCATGCGTCAAGCGGCGGCGAGAAGGCGGTGGACGGCGCTGGATGCGGCAACCTTGCGCTCGCGCGCGAACGCCTCGTGGTTGGCCTCGATGTGGGCGAGGTCGTAGCGGTAGTTCACCATCAGTCCCGCGGCCTGACGCAGTCCGCGAGGTGAGACGTCTCCGAGCCAATCGATTCGCTCCAGGCGTGCGCCATTGCCGAGGTGGAAACGAGCGACGGGATCGACGGGCCCGCCGTCCGGGGCCTTGACGCGGAGGAAGTAATGGGCCGCGAGCGGCATCAAGATCTGCTCGAGCTCTGCGCTTCGCCCCCGACTTTCGTGCCAGCCGGGCTCGGCGAGTGCGACGCGCAGAAGCGCGCGGCGATCATCGCTCACGACGTCACTCGCTCCGCTCGCCAGCAGCCCATCGAGCCAGCCGGCGAAGCCGGGCACGGGCGAGAGCGTCACAAACGTCGCGAGCCACGGCAGGTCCCGTTTCAGCTCCTCGACGACCTGTTTGATGAGGAAGTTCCCGAACGATACGCCGCGCAGACCCTTCTGGCAGTTGGAGATGGAATAGAAGGCAGCCGTGTCGGCCTCGCGCTCGGCGAGCACCGGGCGCGCGTCGGCAAGGATGGGAGCGATGGCGTCGGGGCTCCCTTTCGTCAGGGCGACCTCGACGAAGATCAGCGGCTCGTCGAGCATGGCGGGGTGGAAGAATGCATAGCAGCGCCGGTCGCTCGGCTCGATTCGCCGACGCAAGTCTTCCCAGCTGCGAATCTCGTGCACGGCCTCGTAGCGGATGATCTTCTCGAGGATCGCGGCGGAGGTGTTCCAGTCGATGCGCTTCAGAACGAGGAAGCCGCGATTGAACCAGGACGAGAGCAGGTGGCCGAAATCGTGATCTACGGCAGCGAGCGTGGGATGCGATTTCAGAAGCTCGATCAAGTCCTCGCGCATGGCGACTAGCGAGGCAGTGCCGCGCGGTGACCGATTGAGGCGGCGGATCAGCTCCTGACGGCGGGGCTCGGCGGCCTCGTGCAGGCGGATCGCGTTGGCGTCGGAGGGCGCGCTTGCGTAGGCCTCAATCGCGGCGGCGATGCGTGCATGGTCGGATCGGAAGCGGCTCGCCAGCATCTCGAAGAACGCGGTCCGACCGGGCTTGTCGAGGGTGCGGTAGAGCTCGAGGACGACTTGGGCACGGACGATGCCCGAGGATTCCCCACGCTCGGAAAGAATGGCCTCACAGAGCTCGGCCATGCTCTCCTTCGCTGGTGGCCGGGGCTGCGGCGCCTTCTGGATCAGGCGCCGGCCCTGCTCGGCGATCGACGACAGGAGGTTATCGAGAAAGGCATGGCTCATTGAACCGGCCCCATGACGACGTCCGGCAGCCAGGTGGCGATGCCGGGGAACAGGCAGAGGAGGAAGATCCCGAGGAACATGACCAGCACGTAGGGCAGTGCACCCCACAGCACCTCGCGGGTCGGGATCTGGGGGGCGATGGCGTTGATGACGAACAGGTTGAGGCCGACGGGCGGCGTGATCAGGCCGACCTCCATGTTGATCGTAAGCACGACGGCGAACCAGTAGGGGTCGAAGCCGGCCTGCGTGATAATCGGAAACAGCAGCGGCGCCGACATGACGATGATCGCGACCGGGGGCAGGAACATACCGGAGACCAGCAGGAACACGTTGACGACGGCCAGCAGCATCCACTTGTTGAGGCCGAGGCCGGCGATCGTTTGCGCCACGGTCTGGGTGATGAACAGCGAGGAGAGCGCGAATGCGAACAATTCCGCCGCGGCCATGATCATCATGATCATGACGCTTTCTTTCATCGTCGCCTGGAACACGCCGCCGACGAGCCTGACGGAGAACAGGCGATAGATGACGATCACGGTGACGAGGGTCAGCAGCGCGCCGGCGCCCGCTGCCTCCGACGGCGTGGCGATGCCGCCGTAGAGCACGTAGAGCGTGCCGGCGATGATGACGATGAACGGCAGCACGCGGGGCAGGGCGGCAAGCTTCTCGCCGAACGTGAAGCGCGTGCTCGCGAGATCGAATCGGTAGCCTTTGCGCCGGGCGTCGATGAGCGCCCAGACGATGAACATGGCGGTCAGCATCAGACCGGGCATGACGCCAGCGAGGAACAGTCGGCCGATCGAGGTCTCGGTGGCGATGCCGTAGACGATCATGGTTACGGATGGGGGGATCAGGATGCCGAGTGTGCCGCCGGCGCAGATCGAGCCGGTCGCGACCGAGGCTGGATAGCCGCGCTGCAGCATCTCGGGGATGCCCATCTTGCCGATGGCGGCGCAGGTTGCGGGCGAGGAGCCGGTCATGCCGGCGAAGATCGCGCAGGCGCCGATATTGGACATGACGAGACCGCCGGGAACGCGGTTCAACCAGCGGTCCAGCGCGCCATAGAGGTCGCGGCCTGCGGGAGAAGCGGCGATGGCCGCGCCCATCAGCACGAACATCGGGATTGAGACGAAGGCGAGATTGGCGATGCCGCCGAACACCGTCTCGGCGAGCACGTCGAACACGCCCGGACCCTTGGCGACGATGAGGCCTGCGATCGCTGACAGGCCGAGCGCAAAGGCGATCGGCATGCCGGTCGCCAGCATCGCGAACAAGAGCAGGATGAGCAATGAGCCGGCGAGAATAGGGGTCATCTCATCCTCCCCTCGAGTTTGATCAATTCGGCTACGTACTGGAGGCAGAGCAAGGCGAACCCCACGAACATCGGCAGGATCGGAATCCACAGTGGGATGGCCCACACGGTCTCCGTCCGCCACTCCTGGTCCCAGGCTTCGTAGAGATAGTGCCAGCTGGCATAGGTCATGCTCGCGCAGAACAGGAGGCCAAGTGCGAGCGCCAGCCGATCGACCCATCGGCGGACGGCGCCAGCGAGCTTGGCTTGCACGAAGTCGACGCCGACATGGCCGCGGTGAGAGAGGACGTAGGCCGCACCGAGGAAGATTGCGGCGGTCGCCGAGTAGACGACGAACTCCGTCTGCCAGATCGTGTTCCAGCGCAGTACGGTGCGCACGAAGATCATCTGGCAGACGACAAGGGTCGCCGCCACCAATAGCGCGCCGGCAAGGACGCTTGCGGCGCGCGAGACGGCCTCGATGCCGCGGACGATGGGGTGCTCGACCTTGCTTCCTTGCGCAGGGGTGATGCCTTCGATGTCGACCCCAGCATTCGCCAGGGCCTCGATCGCCGCTGCATCGGGGGACGGTGTCCCCGATGCACGCGCCACGCTCTCGCCCGAGCCGCTCATCACTTCACCTCGAGCGCCTTCTTGATCAAGGCATCACCGCCCTTCACGTCCTCGCTGAACTTCTTGTAGGCGGAGCTTTCGGCAACCTTTTTCCAGGCCTCGTAGTCGTCCTTGGACATCTCGATCACTTCGACGCCGGCCTTCTTGAAGACATCGATCATCTTCGCGTCACCCTTCTTCGCCTCCTCGAGGAAGTAGGCCTCGGCCTTCTTCCCGGCGTCGCGCACTGCCTTCCTCTGCGCTTCGTTGAGGCTCTCGAAGGACTGCTTCGACATCAGCAGCGGCTCGTACATGAACCAGAGCGCGTTCTCTCCCGGTGCGGTCAGGCACTTGACCTGCTCGAACAGCCGGTAAGAGATGAAGCTCTCCGAGGAGGTGTTGGCGGCGTCGAGCACGCCGGTCTGCATGCCGGTGTAGATCTCGGAGGAGGGCATCGACGTGATTGATGCGCCGGCGGCGGCGAGCATCTGCTCGAAGGCGGGGCCAGCGGCGCGGAACGTCTGCCCCTTCACGCTGTCGGGGCCCGTGATGCAGCCCTTCTTGGAGGCGAACGCACCCGACAGCCAGGAATCGGCCAGCACGATGGCCCCGGCCTTCTCGATAATCTTCTTGATCTCGCTCATGAACGGCGAGTCGTTCAGGCGAACCGCGCGGTCGTGGTTGCCGACCAGTCCCGGCATCAGCGTGGCCGAGAACTGCTGGTGGCGGCCGGCTGCGTAGTCGAGCGGGAACAGAGCGACGTCCAACTGCCCCTTCGTCAACGCGCCCCATTGCTCCTTCGGCTTGAACAGCGAGGCGGCCGGAAACACCTGCACGTCGAGGCCGACGTTGGCCGCTTTCACCTCGCGGGCCAGGATCTGGACCATCTCGTCGCGTGGATCGCCCTTTCCGCCTGGCCACTGATGCGACGCCTTCAACACCGTCTGGGCGTTGGCGGCGCTCGACAGCAAGAGAACGGTCACGGCGGCCAGAACGGCCTTCGGCGTGGACGTGCACATGGTGGGCATCCTCCCTGGCGCTTGTGATTTTTCGATTGCTGCTGTCGGGGCTCTCCGGCGCCCTCCAGCAGCGCAGGAGCACTTAAGCGCCAGCCTGTATGGGTTGTCAAGACAATTGTATACAATTCTTGATTTGACGCATTCGGATGACTAATAATATCATGCAGACGTTGTCGAGGAATGTGATGACCGACCACCGAAAGACGAATCTGAAGGACGCCCTCGAGGAGGACATCGCAACCGGTCGCCTCGCCCCCGGCGAGCGGCTCGACGAGGTCTCGCTCGGCCAGCGCTTCGGGGTCTCGCGCACGCCGATACGGGAGGCGCTACAGCAGCTCGCGGCGGTTGGCCTCGTCGAGATTCGTCCGCACCGCGGCGCGGTCGTCGCGACCGCCGATCCGCACCGCCTGGTCGAGATGTTCGAGGTGATGGCCGAGCTGGAGGGCATGGCGGTGCGCCTCGCCTCCCGTCGCCACACGGAGGCGGACATGACGCGCATTCGGGCCGCCCACGAGGCGTGCCGGCGCGCGGCGAGAAAGGGCGATACCGACGCCTACTACTACGAGAACGAGCGCTTCCATCACGCCATCTACGAGGCGAGCCACAACGGGTTCCTGATCGAGCAATGCCGCCTGCTGCACCGACGGCTCAAGCCCTACCGGCGGCTGCAGCTCCGCGTCAGGCGGCGCATGGCAGCCTCGCTGGCCGAGCACGAGGCGATCGTCGAGGCGCTGGCCGCGTTCGACGGGGAGCGCGCGGAGCAGTTGCTGCGCGAGCACATTTCGGTGCAAGGCGAGCGCTTCACCGACCTGATCGCCTCGCTGGCGCGTGAGCGGGCCGATGCGGAGTAGCTTGCTCGCGCGGGTCGGCAGTTGACGCGGCCGTCATGTGCGGCCAAGAAGGGGCGCATGCCCCGCTATCGCACGCTCGACCCCGACCGGATCATCGACACGCTCGGCAAGCTCGAGCGGCGGATCGCAGAGCGCTTTCCCGGCTCCGGGCTGTTGCAGGTGTGCGGCGAGCTCAACGATATCGCGGGCGAGAGCAAGGCGCGGGTGAAGTCCGCGACCGAGCCGAACGTGGCGTTGCGGATCGGCATCGGCGCGGTGCTGCTGGCCGGCCTCGCGCTGCTCGCCTACGTCGGCGGCATCATCGAGGTGAAGCGCGACGCGGAGAACCTGTTCGGCGTGCTGGAGGGCATCGATGCCGGGGTCAACATCCTGGTGCTGATGGGCGCCGGTGCTTTCTTTCTGGCGACGATCGAGTCCCGGCTGCACCGGCAGCGGGCGCTCGACGACCTGCACGAGCTGCGCTCGATCGTGCACGTGATCGACATGCACCAGCTGACCAAGGATCCGAGCAAGCCGGTCACGGTCGGGGCGGTGACGGAATCCTCGCCCACGCGCAGTCTGACGCCGTTCGAATTGTCGCGCTATCTCGACTACTGCTCGGAGATGCTGTCGCTGGCGGCCAAGATCGCGGCGCTCTATGCGCAAGGCACGCGCGATCCGATCGTGATCGAGACCGCGAGCGACATCGGCCAGCTGACGGCCGATCTCTCGGCCAAGATCTGGCAGAAGATCACTATCCTGCACGGGCAGATTGCGAGCCCGCCGCCGACGGCGCCCGTGCCGAACTTGGTGCAGCCGGCGTCGCGGGCACCGGCAGGCGCCGGCTCGGCCTGACGATCGGTGCCCGAGCTACGCAGGTCGTGGCGGCGACGGGGCGTGTCGCGTCGTCTTAAGCCCTCGGTTGGCGATTGACCTCGGACCGTTTCCGGGCCAGAGGGGGGCCAGCGATGCCGACCCGGGCGCGGCGGAGAGCCGCAACCCGAGATCTTGGTGCCACCTTGGATTCCGCCGGATAGCCGATGAGCCTCGATCCTACCGATCCGGTCGCACTGACCCAGGCGCTGATCCGATGCAAGAGCGTGACACCTGAGGAGGGCGGTGCGCTCACTCTGCTCGAGAGCGTGCTCGAGCCGGCCGGGTTCGCCTGCCACCGGCTGGCCTTTTCCGAGCCCGGCACGCCCGACGTCGACAACCTATACGCCCGGCTCGGCAGCGCGGCGCCGAACCTCTGCTTCGCCGGCCACACCGACGTGGTGCCGCCGGGCGACGAGTCGGCGTGGAGCGTGCCGCCGTTCGCGGCCGAGGTCCGCGATGGGTTCGTCTACGGCCGCGGCGCCGCCGACATGAAGGGCGCCATCGCCGCCTTTGTCGCCGCGGCGCTCCGTTGCAGCGCCCGCATCGGCGGAGCACCCAAGGGCTCGATCTCGCTCCTCATCACTGGCGACGAGGAGGGCCCCTCCATCAACGGCACGGCAAAGGTCTTGGGCTGGCTCGCCGAGCGGGGCGAGACGCTCGACGCGGCGCTGGTCGGCGAGCCGTCGAGCCCGATGCGGCTCGGCGAGGAGATCAAGATCGGCCGGCGCGGCTCGCTCAACGGCGAGCTCATCGTCTTCGGCCGGCAGGGCCACGCCGCCTATCCCCAACTCGCCGACAACCCGGTGCCGAAGCTCGCCCGCTTCATCACCCGTCTCTCGGATTCGCCCCTCGATGAGGGCACGGCGGCCTTCGAGCCTTCGCGCCTGCAGGTGACGGTGCTGTCGGTGCCGAACACGGCCACCAACGTCATTCCAGCCTCGGCGCGCGCGCTCTTCAACATCCGCTACAACGACCTGTGGACGCGCCCCCGCATCGAGGACTGGGTGCGGATGCAGTGCGAGGCGGCGGCGCGCGCGACGGGTGCGCGCTACGCAATGACATTCTCCGGGACGGGCGACGTATTCCTCACCCGTCCGGGTCCGCTCGTCGAGACGATGCGCAGGGCGGTCGAGAGCGTCACCGGCATCGCGCCGCGGCTCACCACGGGTGGCGGCACATCGGACGCGCGTTTCATCAAGGACCACTGCCCGGTGATCGAATTCGGGCTCGTCAACGAGACCATCCATCAGGTGGACGAGCGGGTGGCGATCGACGATCTTCATCGGTTGACGGCGATCTACGAGCGCTTTCTCGACGCTTACCTCGAGGCGACCCGCGGCAGGGGCGCGGCAGGGCATTGAACGGGCGACGGGCGGAGGGCATATAGCCTTTCATGCAGCGGCCATTCGTGCATCCGGCGATCGACGACGTGACGCTCGAAAGCGTGCTCTACGCGCTCGCCGATCCGGCGCGGCTCGAGATCGTGAAGCGCCTTGCCGGCTCGCCGTGCCCGCTCAACTGCTCGACCGCGGCGCCGGACCAGCTGCCGAAGTCGACGCAGTCGCACCATTACCAGGTGCTGCGCGAGGCGGGCGTGATAAGCTCCGAGCGGCGCGGTACCGAGGTCGTCAACACGCTGCGCGCGAACGAGCTGGAGCGGCGGTTCCCGGGCCTGCTGGCAGCGGTGCTGCGATCGGCCGGCGTATGAGAGCGGTGCCGGGCGAGCTGCGGCTCGATATCGATCCCCGACCCATACCGGCGCGCGAGAGTTCCGACCCGTTGGCGGCGGTGTCCAGCGTGCCGCGATTTCATTTTGTTGGCGGCGCGGCGACACTCGTTCCGAGAGTCGGCCGCCGCGCGCGGCCAGCGGCGGCCCGGGTCGGGAGATTCGCTCGAGTATCAGACGATCCCGAGCAGCCAGGCGACGAGGAGAACGACGGCGACGGCGCCGACGAGGCCGAGGATGCCTCCGAAGCGGCCGAGCAGCGCGTCCGGCTCTTTGTGCGGCTCCATCGTCGTGGCCTCCTTGGCACGTTGCGCGGCAGTCGTTGCGGGAGCGCGCCGCCGGCGCCTACGACTTGGCGCGGACGTAGCTTCCCGGTGCGCTCTCGATGACGCCGAGCTTGGTGCCGGCTTCGCGCGGGGTGGTCCAGCCGCCGGAATGCTTGGCCAGCCACTCGGTCCAGTGCGGCCACCAGGAGCCGGGGTGCTCGCGCGCCATCGCCATCCAGTCCTCGAGCGTGTCGGCGGCGGCCTTGCTGGCGGTCCAGTACTGGTACTTGATCTTGTCGGGCGGGTTGACGACACCGGCGATGTGGCCGGAGCCGGCGAGCACGAACTCGACCGGGCCGCTGAACAGCTTGGAGCCGATGAACACGCTCTTGGCCGGCGCGATGTGGTCCTCCTTGGTGGCGAGCTCGTAGACCGGCAGGCGCACCTTCCTGAGATTGAGCTTGGTGCCGGCGATCGTCATCTCGCCCTTGGCGAAGCGGTTCTCGTGGTAGAACTCGCGCAGGTAGAAGTTGTGGTTGGCCGGCGTCATCCGCGTCGAATCCTGGTTCCAGAACAGGAGGTCGAACGGGAACGGCTTCTTGCCGAGCAGGTAGTTGTTGACGACGTAGGGCCAAATGAGATCGCGCGAGCGCATCATGTTGAACACGGTCGCCATGCGCGAGCCATCGAGGTAGCCGCGCTCGGCCATCATCTCCTCGAGGCTCTTGAGCTGGGTGTCGTCGATGAACACCAGGAGGTCGCCGGCCTTGGTGAAGTCGACCTGGGTGGTGAGGAACGTCGCGGTGCTGAACACGTCCTCGCCGCGGGCCGCGAGATAGGCGAGCGTGGTGGCGAGCAGCGTGCCGCCGACGCAATAGCCGAGCGCATTGCACGAGGTGACGCCGGTCTCGCGCTTGACCGCCTCGGCGGCGGCCAGGATGCCCTCCTTCATGTAGTCCTCGAAGGTCTTGTGGGCGAGCGAGGAGTCCGGGTTCACCCACGAGATCAGGAACACGGTGAAGCCGGAATCGACTGCGAACTTGACGAAGCTCTTGGGGGGCGTGAGATCGAGAATGTAGTATTTGTTGATCCACGGCGGGATGACCAGCAGCGGCACCTCTCGCACCTTGTCGGTCGACGGCGTGTACTGGATCAGCTGGATGAGCTCGTTCTGGAAGACGACCTTGCCGGGAGTGACGGCGAGGTTGCGGCCGACCTCGAACGCGGTGATGTCGGTCTGGCTGATCTTCAAGAGGTCGCCGGACTTCTCCATGTCCTCGACGAGGTGGCTCATGCCCTGCACGAGGTTGCGGGCATTGGTCTGGAACGTCTCGCGCACGACCTCGGGGTTGGTCATCGGGAAGTTCGACGGCGACAGCGCGCTCGCGATCTGGCGGAAGTGGAACTCGGCCTTGCTCTTGGTGCGCTCGTCGAGGCCCTCGGTTTGCCTGAGGACGTTCTCGGCCCAGCCGGTGGTGAGAAGATAGGCCTGCTTCCAAAAGTCGAAGTAGGGATTGGAGCTCCACTCCGGGTCCTTGAAGCGGTTGTCGCCGGGCTCGGGCACGGCGATTGGCGGGACGTCCTCGCCCATCAGGCGGCGCATCGAGTTGCCCCACAGCTCCATGTAGGAGCGCATCAGCGAGCCCTGCGCCTCGGCGAGCTTGGCCGGCTCGCTCATCCAGTGGCGCCAGAAGTCGGCCATCGTCTTGGAGGCCTCGGTGATCTCGCTGGCGGCCGAGAACGGGCCCGAGCGGGTATCGGAGCGCTCGAGGAAGTCCGCCATCGCGCGGCCACCTTCCTCGAAGAGCTTCAGCATATTGCGCGTGAACTCCTCGGGATCGCTGATGCGATAGGGGGTGGGGGGGAGCGCCTCTTCAGGGGCGGTGGTGGTCTTCTGCATGGAGGTCGAGCCGATCTGCCGTGGAAGCCTGGAGTCGCGAGCGTAGAGCGGCCCGGATAGCCGGCAGCCCTTCGCACTGCAATAAGATTAAAGATGATGTACACTTCCCCGCAAGCCCAGCCCGAATCAAGCCGTCCATTCGGACGGGAAAACGTGTTTCGGCCCGCAACAGACCGGTTCGATCCGCCGATGCCGCACCGCCGCCCCCTTGCCCTCGCCAGCCTCGCCGCCGCGCTCCTTGCCGGGGGGTGCGGCCAGGGGATGCAAACTCCGTTGCCGGCACTCTCGGCAACGCCCGAGAAGTCGGTCGTCGCCGAGCAGAAGAAGGCCGCGATCAAGGGGATGGAGGAGCTGACCCAGAAGGCATCCGCCAGTCAGGCCGAGGCGCTGAAGGAGATCGAGCGGACGCGCTGAGGCCCTCGGTGCAGCGCCGCGCCTCGGGATTCCCGAGCGTCCCATGCCGGCGCCACTGGACTGAGCCCGGCGCATCGGCGTAAACACGACACCGGATTGCGTTGCGCCCCGTCCGGCTCGAGCGGCACGGGGGGTGGGAAGCCGTCTCGAGGCCCTGCCGTCCGCCGGCCAACCGTCACTTTCAGCTCCAGAGAGCCGCACCCGTGATCGAGGAATTCCACCGCATCAAGCGCCTGCCGCCCTACGTCTTCGCCGAGGTCAACCGGTTGAAGGCGGCGGCCCGCGCCCGCGGCGCCGACATCGTCGACCTCGGCATGGGCAACCCGGACCTGCCGACTCCGCAGCACATCGTCGACAAGCTGATCGAGACGATCAGCAAGCCGCGCACCAACCGTTACTCGGCCTCGAAGGGTATCCCGGGGCTGCGCCGCGCACAGGCGGCCTACTACGAGCGCCGGTTCGGCGTGAAGCTCGATCCCGAGACCGAGATCGTGGCGACGCTCGGCTCGAAGGAGGGCTTCGCCAACATGGCGCAGGCGATTACCGCCCCCGGCGACGTGATTCTGGTGCCGAACCCGACCTATCCGATCCACGAGTTCGGCTTTCTGATCTCGGGCGCCGCCATTCGCCACCTCCCGGCCGGCAATGGCGAGGCGTTCCTCAGAATGGTCGATCACGCCTGCCGGCACTCGATTCCGAAGCCGCTGGCGCTGGTGCTGTGCTTCCCGTCCAACCCGACGGCGATGGTGGCCGATCTCGACTTCTACAAGGCGGCGGTGGATCTGGCCAAGCGGCTCGACCTCATCATCCTGTCCGACGTCGCCTACTCGGAGATCTACTTCGACGACCAGCCGCCGCCGTCGATCCTGCAGGTGCCGGGCGCGATCGACATCGCGGTCGAGTTCACCTCGCTCTCCAAGACATACTCGATGCCCGGCTGGCGGATGGGCTTCGCAGTCGGCAATGCGCGCCTCATCGGCGCGCTGGCGCGGGTCAAGTCGTACCTCGACTACGGCGCCTTCACACCGATTCAGGTCGCGGCCGCGGCGGCGCTCAACGGCCCGCAGGACTGCGTGGAGGAGGTGCGCCAGATCTACAAGCGCCGCCGCGACTGCCTCGTCGAGAGCTTCTCGCGCGCCGGCTTCGAGGTGCCGCCTCCGCCCGCCAGCATGTTCGCCTGGGCGCCGATACCCGAGCCGTTCCGCCATCTCGGCTCGGTCGAGTTCTCGAAGCTGCTGATCGAAAAGGCGGACGTCGCGGTCTCTCCGGGCGTCGGCTTCGGCGAGTACGGCGAAGGCTTCGTCCGCATCGCGATGGTCGAGAATGAGCACCGCATCCGTCAGGCCGCACGCAACATCAAGAAGTTCCTCGCCCACGCCCCGGAGACGTTGCACAACGTCATTCCGATCCCGCAGAAAGCCATCCGCTGACCTGCCAATGAAAGCGCCATTGACCCTCGGCGTCGCCGGTCTTGGGACTGTCGGCTCCGGCCTCTTGAAGTTGCTGGCGGCCCACGGCGACCGCCTGCAGGAGACGATCGGCCGCGAGATCCGCCTCGCCGGCGTCTCCGCGCGCGACCGCGACAAGCGCCGTGGCGTAGAGCTCGGTGGCGCACGCTGGCACGACGATCCGGTGGCGCTGGCCCGCGATCCGGGCATCGCCGTGTTCGTCGAGCTGATCGGCGGCGAGGACGGCGTCGCCAGGGCGGCTGTCGAGGCGGCGCTCAAGGCCGGCAAGCACGTCGTCACCGCCAACAAGGCGCTGCTCGCCAGGCACGGCTTCGAACTTGCCCGGCTCGCGGAGAAGCAGGGCGTCGCGCTCAATTTCGAGGCGGCGGTCGCCGGCGGCATTCCGATCATCAAGACCATGCGCGAGGCGCTGGTCGGCAACGAGGTGAAGCGCGTCTACGGCATCCTCAACGGCACCTGCAACTACATCCTGACGCGGATGGAGGAGGAGAAGGCCGCCTTCCACGAGGTGCTGAAGGAGGCGCAGGCGAACGGCTACGCGGAGGCCGATCCGACGTTCGACATCGGCGGCTTCGATGCCGCCCACAAGCTCGCCCTGCTGGCGGCGATCGCGTTCAACACGCGGGTCGCGTTCGACCAGATCCACATCGAGGGCATCCAGGGAATTACCGAGGCCGATATCGAGGCGGCGGCCGAGCTCGGCTACCGGATCAAGCTCTTGGGTGTCGCGCAGACGACCGAGAGCGGAATAGAGGCGCGCGTGAACCCGGCGTTCGTGTCGCTCGACAACGCCATCGCCAGCGTCTCCGGCGTCACCAACGCAATCGCGGTCGACGCCGACTTCGCCGGAAACCTGCTGCTGGTCGGTCCCGGCGCGGGCGCGAGCCCGACCGCCTCGGCGGTGGTAAGCGATATCGTCGATATCGGCGCCGGCTTCATCCTTCACCCGTTCGGCGCGCCGTCCTCCAAGCTGAAGCCCTACAAGCGGGCCAAGCTCGGTCATCACCAGGGCGGATATTACGTGCGGCTCTCCGTCTATGACCGCCCGGGCGCGATGGCGGCGATCACCAAGCGCATGGCCGAGCGCGACGTGTCGCTGGAGAGCATCGTGCAGCGCTCGCCGCGCGGCGCACTGGGCGCGCAAGTCAATGTCGTGATCATCACCCACGACACCACCGAGGAGGCAATCCGCAAGGCGCTCGATGCGATCGAGGCCGACGGCAAGGTCGCCGAGCGGCCGCAGATGATACGGATCGAGACGCTGTGACTCGGGGGCACGAGAGCTTTGACCGACTTTGCCACTGGCCGCACGCGGCGGCCTCCCCGCGCAGGCGGGGATCACGGAGCGAGAGTCGCCGCGCGCAGCAGACATTGAGTGCGAGCGCAAGTCCGCTGTCTCCGAAAGATCGGAGCTTTTCCGCGCTGGCACGGGCGCACGCGGGAGTCGAGCCATGACGAGTGACGAGCTCAACCATTCCGGCCTCGACCGCGAGCTGGTGCTCGAGGTGGCGCGTGTCACGGAGGCGGCCGCGATCGCCGCGGCGCGGTTCCGCGGGCTTGGCAACGAGCGCGCTGCCGACGGGGCGGCCGTCGACGCCATGCACCGCGAGCTGGCGCGGCTCGCCATCGTCGGCTGCGTCGTGCTCGGGGAAGGCAGCGAGGACGAGGCCGGGAAGCTCTACATCGGCGAGGCAATCGGCGCCGGCGGCGGTCCCGAGGTCGACATCGCCGCCGATCCGCTGGAAGGAAGCACGATCTGCGCCAAGGGGCTCTCCAACGCGCTGTCCGTCGTCGCCATCGCCGAGAAGGGCCGGCTCTTGCGCGTGCCCTCGATGTACATGAACAAGATCGCGATCGGACCCGGCTATCCGGAGGGCCTCGTCGACCTCGACGCCAAGCCGGGCGACAATCTCGCCCGGCTCGCCGAGGCCAAGGGGGTTGCCGTCTCCGGGCTGACCGCCTGCATCCTCGACCGGCCGCGCAACGGCGAGCTGATCCGGCAGGTGCGCGAGGCCGGCGCGGCGATCAAGCTCATTCCCGACGGCGACATCGCCGGCGTGATCTGGACCACCGAGCCGGAGGAGACCGGCATCGACATCTATCTCGGCATCGGCGGCGCGCCGGAGGGCGTGCTGGCAGCGGCCGCGCTCAGCTGCATCGGCGGTCAGATCCAGGGCCGGCTGACGCCGATCAGCGAGGAGGATCGCCGGCGCGCTCGCCGCATCGGCATCGACAGGATCGACCGCAAGTACGGGCTCGCCGACATGGCCTCGGGCGACGTCATCTTCTCCGCCACCGGCGTCACCGACGGCTCGCTGCTCGATGGCGTGTGGTGTCACGACGGCATCGCCGAGACCGAGACGCTGGTGATGCGCGCCAGCACCGGCACGGTGCGGCGCATCAAGACCACATCGCGCGCGATCGGCCAGCGCAGCCCTCAGGTATGACACCCGCGCCGATGGGCCGCGGGGCGCGCGCTTTCCTCCCCCGCGTGCCGGGTGCTATCGAATGCGCCCAACGAGCGATCATGGGCCCTCGATGCCCCGCCCGACCCGGGGCGCGCCGGCGGGACATGACGACACCTTGGGAGGATTTCGACGATGGCCAAGAACGCGTTCTATGCTCAGTCCGGCGGTGTCACGGCGGTCATCAACGCCTCGGCGTGCGGCGTCATCGAGACCGCGCGCAAGCACACCGACAGGATCGGCAAGGTCTACGCCGGCCGCAACGGCATCATCGGCGCCTTGACCGAGGATCTGATCGATACCTCGGCCGAAAGCGACGCGGCGATCGCGGCGTTGCGCTACACGCCGTCGGGTGCGTTCGGCTCGTGCCGCTTCAAGCTCAAGGACCTCGAGAAGAGCAAGCGCGAGTACGACCGGCTGATCGAGGTCTTCAAGGCGCACGACATCGGCTACTTCTTCTATAACGGCGGCGGCGACAGCGCCGACACCTGCTACAAGGTCTCGCAGCTTTCCGAGAAGCTCGGCTACCCGGTGCAGGCGATCCACGTGCCGAAGACGGTCGACAACGATCTCCCGATCACCGACACCTGCCCCGGATTCGGTTCGGTCGCCAAGTACATCGCCATCTCGACGCGGGAAGCCTCCTACGACGTACGCTCGATGTCGCGCACCTCGACCAAGGTATTCGTGATCGAGGTGATGGGCCGCCACGCCGGCTGGATCGCGGCCGCCGGCGGGCTCGCCGCCGACAAGGAGAATGACATTCCGGTCGTCATCCTGTTCCCGGAAATCGAGTTCGACGAGGCGCGCTTCATGGCCAAGGTCAAGCAGATGGTCGACAAGTACGACTACTGCTCGGTCGTCGTGTCGGAAGGCGCCAAGCGTCCCGACGGGCACTTCCTGGCCGAGCAGGGCACCAAGGACGCGTTCGGCCACGCGCAGCTCGGCGGCGCGGCACCCGTCGTCGCCGACATGATCCGCAAGGGGCTCGGCTACAAGTTCCACTGGGCGGTCGCCGACTACTTGCAGCGCGCCGCGCGCCACATCGCGTCGGGCACCGACGTCGAGCAGGCCTATGCGGTCGGCAAGGCGGCGGTCGAGATGGCGATCGCGGGCGAGAATGCGATCATGCCGGCGATCGTGCGCAAGTCGTCGAATCCCTACGTGTGGGAAATCGGCAAGGCGCCACTCTCCAAGGTTGCCAACGTCGAGAAGATGATGCCGCGCGAGTTCATCACCGCCGACGGCTTCGGCATCACGGATGCCTGCCGCGAGTACCTGGTGCCGCTGATCCAGGGCGAGCAGTATCCGCCCTACGAGAACGGCATGCCGCGCTACGTCACGCTGAAGAACGAGGGAGTGGCGCGGAAGCTCGCCGAGTTCAAGCTGTAGGCAGTGGGCAGCTCGGGGCTCGCTGCTACAACCTGGGGATAGCCGGTCGGCGAGCGATCCCCGCGCCGGGGTCGTGCCTTATGAATCGTCTATCTTGGCCCGTTTCTCGGGGGGAGAGGGCGATGGTGGCGCTGCGCGAGGTCGGTCTTGCCGAGGACGAGGGGCGCCGGGCGCTGCTCGACGTGACGCGCTCGGCGCGCGGCTACGTGTGGCGCGAGCGGCTCGCCGCCGCTGCCTTACCTCTGGCTGCCGCCATCAGCCAGCGCCACGGCCTGCCGGAGCTCTTGGGCCGGGTGCTCGCCGCGCGCGGCGTCGGCCTCGACGAGGTCGCCGTGTTCCTCGATCCGAGCATCAAGGCGCTGCTGCCCGACCCGAGCGTGCTGGTCGATATGGACAAGGCGGCGGCGCGCCTCGCCGACGCGATCGAGCGGCGCGAGGCGATCGCCGTCTTCGGCGACTACGACGTCGACGGCGCCTGCTCGTCGGCATTGCTGGCTCGCTTCCTGGCGCACCACGGGCTTGCCGCCCGCATCTACATCCCCGACCGCATCTTCGAGGGCTACGGGCCGAACACGGCGGCGATCGAGGGCTTGGTCAAGGACGGCGCAAAGCTGATCGTCACCGTCGACTGCGGCACCACGAGCTTCGAGCCGTTCGCCGCCGCCCGCCGGCTCGGCGCCGACGTGGTCGTCGTCGATCATCATCAGGCCGACGCGCTGCTGCCCGAGGTCGCCGCCCTCGTCAATCCGAACCGTCAGGACGACATCTCCGGCCTCGGCCACCTCTGCGCGGCCGGCGTCACGTTCCTCGCGCTCGTCGCCATCACGCGCGAATTGCGCCGGCGCGGATACTACGCTGCCACAAGCGACGCGCCGGCGCTCTTGGAGCTGCTCGATCTCGTCGCGTTGGCGACCGTCGCGGACGTGGTGCCGCTCACAGGTCTCAATCGCGCGTTCGTCACCCAGGGCCTCAAGGTGATGCGCCAGCGCGCCAATACCGGGTTGCGCGCGCTCGCCGACGCGGCCGGCCTCGACGAGCCGCCGAGCACCTATCATCTCGGCTACATCCTCGGGCCCCGTATCAACGCCGGCGGACGCATCGGCGACGCGGCGCTCGGCGCGCGTCTCTTGGCCACCGGGGACGAGGCGGAGGCGGCGCGCATCGCCGAATTGCTCGACCGGCTCAACAAGGAGCGCAAGGCGATCGAGAACAGGATTCTCGACGAGGCGATCGCCGAGGCCGACCGGATGATCGACGCGACACCCGACCTGCCGCTGCTGATCGTCGGCTCCGAGGCGTGGCACAAGGGCGTCGTCGGCCTCGTCGCCAGCCGGCTCGTCGAGCGGTTCCGCCGGCCGGCGTGCGTGATCGCGTGGGACGAGGCGGGCGAGGGCGGCGAGCGGCTCGGTACCGCCTCGCTGCGCTCGGTGCCGGGCGTCGATATCGGCAGAGCGGTGCGCGGCGGCGTCGCCGCCGGCCATCTCGTCAAGGGTGGCGGGCACGCGATGGCGGCTGGACTGACCGTGGCTCGGGGCGCGCTCGCCGGTCTCGAGGCGTACCTCGCTGCCGAGCTGGCGCCGAGCGCCGGACGCGCGCGAGCCGAGGCCAGCCTCGAGATCGATGGCGCGCTGACGCCGCACGCCGTCGCCGACGAGCTGATGGGCCTGATCGAGCGCGCGGGGCCTTATGGCCAAGGCAATCCGCAGCCGCGGTTCGCGTTTCCGGCGCACCGCGTCAAGTTCGCCAAGGTCGTCGGCGGCGCGCACCTGCGCTGCGTGCTCGAGGCCGGCGACGGCTCGCGCATCGAGGCGATCGCCTTCCGTGCCGCAGACCAGCCGCTCGGCCTGCTGCTGCAGGAGGCGGGCGGGCTGCCGCTGCATGTGGCCGGGCACCTGCGGCGCGACACCTGGGGCGGGCGCAACCGTGTCGAGCTCGTCATCGAGGATGCCGCCGACCCGCGCCGGCAGGGGTGACCAGGTTGCCCTGGGTGGCGATGCGGCGGTTGTCCCACCGGCCCACGCGGCCAGGGTTGGTGGGTCGCGGCGGCAATGCCTTGTGCGTGTCCATCTGTGTGCCGCCGCCAGGCGGGAGCGGCATCGAGGCTGGGACGCCCGCCTGCCGTCAGCGGGGACGGCGACCGCGAGAGTGTCGCAACGGGGGGCTCTGCCGCGCCCCCCCGCCAAAGGCACGCGGGCCTTGGGAAACCGTTCCTCGGGATTGGGCGAGACGGGCTGCGGTGGCTACGCCATCCGCCGCAGCGGGGAGGCATGCAGTCGACGTCCGTCACGGTGGGTGTCGCAGCTCGTCCCGCCGCCCTTGCGCGCTGGGTTGAACCTACCTATACCCTCGCCCTCGACGCTCCCTTCGTCTATCGGTTAGGACGCGAGATTTTCAATCTTGAAAGACGGGTTCGACTCCCGTAGGGAGCGCCAAGAAATGCGCCGTCCGTCAGAAGGCTCGGGGCGCTGCAAAGTTGCAGGCCCAGTACACATTCTCCCGCATCGGGGACGCTGCATGTTTGAGTCCATGGCGACTCGGGCGGGCAGGTTCAGCGGTTGGCGCACATGAGCAACTTCACGACTCGACTTCTCGATGGTCATCGAGTCGAGTTTGGCGCGGTGCGGCGCGACCTGTTGCTGCTCGTCAGCATGTTCACGGCGATGCGGCCGCTCATCGCGAACGCAGCCCGGCGCGGCCGGTTGCTAGACATTGCTCGTGACAAGACGTTCGACCCCATCGACGAGTTGTTCCACTCGCTGATCGTGCCAGAGACCTCGCGCATCCTGTTGCACGTTGCCGCCGTCATGCGAACCTGTCTCGATCAAGCTGACATGGGCAAAGGCAAGGGCAAGGGCAAGGGCAAGGGCAAGGGCAAGGGCAAGGGCAAGGGCAAGGGCAAGGGCATTGGTGCCTTGCGGGTAGGCGAACTCACGACCGGCAGCAAGACCGAGCCGCTGAACCTTCGTGAGGCATGCAACAAGATACTGCACGCTCGCAAGATGAAGCTCGCCGACGAACTCGTTGAGCCACGCCACGCCATCGCGCGAGCGCTCGCAGGTGCGCCGATCGACGAAACAATGTTCAGGGCCTACGCCGACCGCATCACGCTCGAAGGCCATAAAGATGGCGTCGATTGGGTTGCTGTGATCGTGGTTGAAGATTTCGTTTCGATGGCCAATGTCGCGGCCATGATGCACGAGCGCATGCGCGACGCGGCAGCCGAGATTCGGGCCAGCGAGATTGAGCATCTGGTCAAGCTGCTGCGCACCGAAGCGAAGCCGAACAAGGGTGGCGGTCGAGGTCAGGCGGCTAGCGGCGCTGAGCGGGTCGCACGAAAGCGATAAGCACGGCGATGAGGGCCGGGAGCACGTTCGGCGTGCGTGCGTTCAGGGGCGGCTCACATCGCGGGGAGCGTGCTGCGGCGGATTGGCGAAGGCGCGCGACGGATCACGATATGAGGTCTCGCGCGTGGCGCTTCGGGCTCGGCCCGGGTCTTATCGTGCTCGGCTTCGTCCTACAGATGGCGGGGCATACTGCTTCAGCTCCTCGGTGGCCGGACGCAGCGCCTCCTCATCTGACATGCCTGGAGGTAGAGGCAATCGACGCTCCAGGTCATTGATCACGCCGTCAGCCCCCTAGCCAATCTCGACGTGTCGAGTTGCGTCGCTGTAGGTCCACTTGCAGCAGTGAATAGTCGGGTTGGGCGGCCATGTCTTGCAGTACCAAGTGCCGTTGGTCCCAACCAACTCGTCGGCTTCGTCCAGTGTCATGTTTGGATGGAAGCCGCCGAAGTGGGAAATCCGCGTCGAGGCTCTTCTCGACGGCCAAGCTGGAAAGAAGGAGCCGATTCCCGTATCCTGAGACTTAGGAGCAGAGCACCCATGAGCCGCGACGACATCATTGCGCGTATCCGGGCACGTGCTGAGGCCGTGAGGGCCCTTGGCGCGACGGCGCTCTACATATACGGCTCGCGAGCCCGCGACGAGGCCCCGGCCCGACAGCGACCTCGATGTGTTCATAGACTTTGACCCCGGCAAGTTCAGCTTCGTTGAACTTGTCGAGCTCGAGGACATGCTCTCGCAGGAGCTCGGGCTCAAGGTAAAGCTTGGCACCCACGATGCGCTCCATCCCTTGATCAAGCCGCAGATCGAGCGTGAAGCCATTCGGGTGCTCTGAGGCCGCATGAAGGACGACCTCATCCCCCTGCGCGACATCCTGAAGGAAATCGAGTTCCATCATTCCATTCGCGACCGGACCGACTACGACGGCTTCCGGAACAGTTCCGCCGACGTGCGCGCGGCCTCCTATGCGGTCATGGTCATTTCCGAGGCGGTGCGTCGCATTCCAGAGGCGTGGCTTGCGGAACAGCCGGACACCCCATGGCATGCCATACGCTCGATCGGTAACAAGCTACGCCATGAGTATCAGCGCGTGAGCGACGTGATCATTTGGGGCATCATCAGCACGCAATCCAATGGGCTGAAAGCAGCGGTCGAAGCGATCATTGCCAAGCACGAGCGGCACTAGCCCGCCAATTACTAGAATGGCGCCGACCACCCGCAAGGCCGAAATCCCAAGCAGTATAGGCGGCGCGGGCTTTGAGTGCCGCTGAGGGTGTCGCTGGATCTGCCCACCACGGGCCTAGATCGCAAGTGCCTTGGTCGGAGCGGGGAGATTTGAACTCCCGACCCCCAGTCCCCCAGACTGGATTTTCCGCAAAACATGGCAGAGCGCAGACGAACGTCACTTCTTGAAAAGCTCATGTTTTACATATAAATATGGTCGCGTCGATGAATTTGGCAACACCTGCCAAGGCGACCTGTTTTGGGTCCACAGTGGGTCCACGACAGACCTTCAGTCCCGCTCCCAGTCCCCTGCGTCAGCTCAGACAGGATCAGGGTCCACGGCCCGCCCCGAATTGGCTCCACACCTCCAGTCCTGACTTCAAACGGGTCTTCGATGCTCAACGACGTGATGGTCAAGACGCTGCCCGCCCCCGCCTCCGGCGTTGCCCAGCACCCGGACGGCAAAATTCCCGGCTTCGGGGTGCGCGTGACCTCGAACGGTGTGAAGACGTTCTATCTGAAGTACCGCCATGCCGGTCAGTACGGACGCCTCAACCTCGGCCGCTACCCGTCGACAACGCTCGCCAAGGCGCGTGCGAAGGCTCATGCCGCGCTCGCCGCACTCGCGGATGGCGCAAATCCCCGCGGCGAAGATAAAGCTCGTACTGAGGATCTCTCCTTCGCAGCCATCCTTGACGCCTTTCTCGAGAACTATTGTCGGCACCACAATCGCGCCAGCACCGCCGCCGAGACGAAGCGACTGCTACAGGTCTATTTCCTCCCGGATTGGAAGAAGCGGCTCGTGACCGAGATCACGAAGGCCGATGTCGCGGCTGCCCTTCAGCCGATCATGAAGCGCAACGCGCCGAGTGCGGCGCGTCACGCCTTCGCAGCCGCCCGCAAGCTTTTTAACTGGTGCGTCGAGCAGGGGCTGGTCGATGACAGCCCGTGCCGCACCATGAAGCCACCGGTCAAAGCTGCGAGCCGAGATCGCGTGCTGACCGACGGCGAGCTGGCACTCATCTGGCAAACAAGCCTCGAGCAGGGCGATACCTTCGGCGTCGTGGTGCGCCTCCTGGCGCTGACCGCTCAGCGTCGCGGCGAAGTCTGCGGCATCGCCTGGGACGAACTCGATCTAAAGCAGGGGATTTGGACGATCCCCGGCAGCCGAACCAAGAACCACAAACCGCATGCGCTGCCTCTGACAAAGACGGCCATCGGCATCCTCAAGGCGCTGCCTCGCTTCGAGGGTACGACACTGGTCTTCCCGGCGCGCGGCAAGCTCGATCAAGCCTACACCGGTTACTCGAAGGGCAAACGAACCCTCGACCAGGCCATCAACAAAAGGCGGCAGAATACCGCAAGCCAACTTGGAAAGACCGCGGGCGACATACAGGACCTCGACTGGACTCTCCACGATCTGCGGCGGACGGCAGCGACCGGCATGGCGAGGCTCGGCGTGGCCCCGCACGTCGTCGAGCGCATCCTCAATCACTCGACCGGCACGTTCGGCGGCGTCGCCGGCGTCTATAACCGCTTCCAATACCTCCCCGAGATGCGCGCCGCGTTTGAATTGTGGGAGGCCCATCTGACGAAGATCACCAATCCACCTTCCTCGTGACTGCCGCCTAGGAAGCGGTCCGCCGGGGTGTGACCGACGCCCCCTATAACCGCTACGCTTATGACAAGGAGAAGCGCGAGGCTCTCGCTCTATGGGAGACGGAACTCATCAGGCTGACAAGCGCCGCACCGGCCTCCGAACCGGATTCCGCGTGACCGTCGCGCTCCGCGGACATCGACGGCCGCGACCTCCTGCGGACGCTCCATGACACGGTCCAAGCGATCCAAGACGGCAAACCCGGTCGCGCGGCGTCTGCGCGCCATCAGGCTTGCCGAGCGCCTCGGCAACGTCGCCGAATCCTGCCGCCGATCCGGCATGGACCGCACCAGCTTCTACGAATGGAAACGACGCTACGACGCCGCCGGCGAGGCCGGACTGGCCGACCGGCCCTCAGCCCACCGACACCATCCCCGCACGACCCCGGAGGACGTATCCGCACGCATTGCCGCGCTCGCCCTGAAGCACCCCGCCTATGGGTGCAACCGGATCGAACACGAACTTGCAGGCCATGCCGTATCCTCGACCACCGTGCACGCCATCCTCCGCAAGTCGGGCCTGGCCACCCGACATGACCGATGGCTCGCCCTCGACCTGCCCTTCCGCGGATCGAAGCCCCCCTTCACTCCGGAACAGATGCGTTTTCTCGCCACCATCAATCCGTGCTGGCTCGACCGTGGCCTCACCGGCTCCTATCCTGGCGAGTTCCTGGTCCACGGCGCCTTCCCGCTCCTCCCCAAGAAAGAAGCCAAGCTCGTCGTCCACTGCGCGATCGACGTCCTGACGAGCACCGCGCGCGCACGCCTCTCGTTCCATCGAGAAACGCAGCACGCGGGCGCCTGCCTCAAGGCCCTTCACGAACATCTCGAATTCGACTGCGGCCTGCCGGGCACCAGGACCTGCACGACATACGGACATGAAAGCCATTCCCGTTGGCTCGTCCGCAACCAGGGCTGGAGACACCAAAGGCTGCCTGCCGCCACAAGCCGCAAGGTCGGCGCCTTCATCCGCTTCCGCCGCATCGTCATCGCCGAATTCCTGCCGTGGCTCGGAAGGGACTTCCGCACCCTCTCCCGATACGACGTCGACGATGCCATGGTCGCCTGGACCGAATTCTACAACACCGCTCGTCCCCACCACGGCTATCCCAACTACGGTCGGCCTCCGGCAGAAACCGTCGCGGCAAGTGTTAGGAAGGAAGCTTGAGACCCGCAAGCAACCCGCGAGTTCCGTTAACCTTCGCTCCATAGCGTCGAACCACCGACGCGAACCCCTCGCGCCATAGGGCAACACCCAGCCCACCCGAGCAACGGAGCAACGCCATGCCAAACGACGACCATGACCGCTATGCCCATCTGCGCATCCTGACCATGAAGCAGGTGAGCGAGATCACGAGCTACACCCCGCAGCACGTCTATCGTCTCATCCGTGCGAAGCGGTTTCCGGCTCCGATCCGCATGGGTCTCAACCGCATCGGCTTTCGCCTGAGCGACATCGAGAAGTGGATGGCCGAACGGCCGATCATCGAGCCGCGTCCCGACGACGATTTTAATCAACCGCACATGACCTAAGCCGGCCCGCCCTCCCCTCGTCTCTGCGGGAGCGGCGGGGCCCGACCAAAGGACGACATCGCCATGAATGACTTCGCCAGGAAGCCGCAGATACCCGAACCTCCGCGCCCGAAGGTTCCCGACGGCCCTCTCTTCTCCCAACTCGCCGGCATGGACGAGGCCCGCAGGTGGGGCGAAGCCCTTACCGACGACATCAAGCTCTATCGCGCCGGCAAGCTCGACTGGTTCGAGATCGACGCCGGCATCGTCGTCCACGGCCCGCCCGGCACGGGCAAGACGACTTTCGCACGCGCGCTCGCGGCAAGTGCACGCCTCCCGCTGATTGCCACCTCGTACGCCGACTGGAACCGCGGCACCGTCTATGTCAGCACGATCATCGAAGCGATACGTGCGATATTCGAGAAAGCGGAAAAGAATGCGCCTTGCGTCGTTGCCATCGATGAGCTCGACAGCCTTCCGTCAAGGGAGGCGATGACCTCTGAGCGCAGCACCAGCACGCACATGATCGTCAACGCCCTCCTCGAGCAACTCGACGGCTTGAGCAAGCGCAAGGGCGTGATCGTGGTCGCGACCTGCAATCATCCGGACCGTCTCGATCCGGCCCTTGTGCGGCCGGGCCGCCTCGGCAAGTCGATCCGCATCGGTCTGCCCGACCTCGCCGCGATCCCCGCGATCTTGGCCTTCCACCTGAAAGGCGACGCCGCCCGCGCGGGCGACCTCAAGGATCTCGCGGTCATGTGCGCCGGCATGTCCGGCGCCGCCATCGAGCAGGTGGTGCGAGAGGCGAAGCAACTCGCCCGTCGAAGGGGACGTTCCCTGCAGCGCGCGGACCTGGCGGCGATCATCGAATCGAGAGCCGCCGGCATGTCCAAGGAGCAGCAGTGGCTCATCGCCGTCCACGAGGCCGGGCACGGCATAGCCGCGCACAAGCTTCTGGACGTGAAGGACATCACCCTCTCGATCGTCCCGACCGCAGAAACATCGGGGCAAGTGCTCGCACGCATGGTCCGCGGCGTCACGACGCGCGCCGCCATAGAAAAGCAACTCGTCGCCCTGCTTGCAGGGCGCGCGGCCGAGCAGGTCATCATTGGCCAGGTAAGCGGCGGCGCGGGCGGCGATGCCTCGTCCGATCTTGCACGCGCGAGCGAGCTCGCGCTCACTGCGGTGACCCTGCTCGGTCTCTCGCAGTCGGGCACGTCCTTCTGGCATGGCATGTTCCGCCATCTCGGGCTTCACAACGTCCCCCAGGCTCTCTTTGCCGAAGCCAGGGAGATGGTGGACAAGGCCTATGAGGATGCCAAGGCGCTCATCAGCGAGGAGAAGACCTCCGTAATGACCGTCGCGGAGGCCCTCGCCAAATCCAGGGCCCTCTCCCACGACTCCTTCCTCGCCCTCGTGCGCAAACAGCCCTCGATCGCCGTCCCGCAAATCGACTGGCGCTTCTTCAAGCCGGACACGGGCCGAAATGATGTCAAGCCTTGGCCGCGTTCTTATGGCTCACGGTCATGACCCGACGATCACGGTCCGGAGACCTAGGCCTCCGGACCACTTTATGCCGGAGGAGAAAGGGCTAGCTGCCCCTGCGTCGCGTCCCCCATCCGCACGACCACCAGAAGTAAAGTGAGAGAATGGGCGGCGGTCGAGTCGCACCGCGCGCTTCCGCGATTTCTCACTTTCTCACAGGTGAGAAATTGGGCGCCGGCAAATGTGAGTCGAATTTGAAGAGTGAGTTCACCGGTTGACTGGCTCACTATTCATCGGCACGCTTTACCTGTGAGCACACGCACGTTTACCGCACTCCCCTATGCAATCGACGAGGACGAGCCGAGAAAGCCTTCAGCGGGACTTCTCGCGACCGACATCAAGGTGACCGGCCAGCCGCTCGATCCGACCAACGAGGGGCGCATCATCAAGCCGCGCGAACTCGTCGACATCATCGAGCTGACACCGCTCAACCGCTCGGAGACCATCCTCTACAATCAGCTCCTGGCCCATGCGTGGAACGAGATCAGGACCCGCCCCGTGCACAAGGTCCTCAAGGCCGGCCTACGCGGCAGCCATGACAGCAACGACCGCCTCCACGACGCTTTCGACCGACTGATGAGCGCCTGGGCCAAGATCCGTGCGCGCGACCCGCAGACGGGCGAAATGGCGACCTTCCGTGTCCACCTTCTCGGCACCAACAAGGAAGAGGAGAGGGACGACGGGTACTTCTACTACACCTTTCCGCCGGATCTGCTGACGGTCATCACCCAAAGCAAGGCCTGGGCGAGCATCAAGTCCCACATTATGTACACTCTGCGGTCGAAATACTCGATCCGCCTCTACGAGATGATCGAGCGCCGCATCGGGCTCGTGAAGCAATATGAGGAATTCACGATCGACGAATTCCGCGGGCTGCTCGGCGTGCCCGAGGGCAAGCTCGACCGCTTCGCCGACTTCAACAAATACTGCCTCAAGCCCGCGCTCGACGAGGTCAACCACCTGACCGATTTCGAGGTCACGGCCATGACCATCAAAAACGGCCGGGCCGTGCAGAAGATCGGCATGAGCTGGTTCAAGAAATCTCCCAAGGCCATGCAGCGGGCCTATGACGAGCGCGAAAAGAGCCGAATCGGTCGCCAGGCCCGCTGGCGCGGCAGCACCGAGGTCATCACTTTCGATGACGCGACCGGTCCGACAGAGTAGCCGCCCAAAAACTCACTTAACTCCCGCGACAGCCGGCGCCCATTTTCTCACCGATAGCTCCGAAGACGCTCCACAACCCCTTTGGTCCGCCCGCATTCTCACTTTTGCCCGCCCATTTGTTCACTTGTGCCGCCCACTTCCTCACGCGACTCCGCCCAATAGCTCACCTATCCCGCCCAATAACTCACTTTTGATCCGATAAGCGTCAGTAATTGCGTAATAATTTAGGCCCTGAATCTGAATCTTGAATCATTGAAAAAAGAGAACGCGGCGACCGATCGGTACGACCATGTGGATATGTGGAGAAGTCGACGAATGAAGCGACTGCGCCCCAGCAGGCGCTTCGCTGTCGCTCAGCGACAATGGCGTGGCCGCAAGCGGCCACAGGATATGACTCCCCTCGCCCTTCGCTCGCTGACGCTCGCTTCGCCGCACCTCTAATGAATGG
>JBFMEX010000049.1:0-9904 GCA_040752215.1 Pseudomonadota bacterium
GTCGCCTGCGACGGCAAGGTGGTCGAGAGCCCGAACCGGCTCGGCGAGATCACGACCTATGTGACCATCGAGGGCACGCTGTCGCGCGAGGACAGGAAGCGCATGCTCGAGCTGTGCGATCGGCAGTGGAAGGTGATGAACTCGATCCGGATGCCCCCCGCCTGCCGTACCGTGCTGGTGACGCCCGCCGGAGAGGAGATCGTCTGAGGCGATCGCCACCGTCTACGACCATCGCGCGCTCATCCTATCTCCCGCCGCGCAGCGCCGCGGCGATGCTCTCCAGCTCGAGCTTGAGTTGCCGCTGGTGCAGCGGTCCGCGCCAGCTCGGATCGTAGCTCTTGGCGCGCGACTCGAGCGTTCTGAGCGTGATCAGCGCTGCGGCACCTTCCTGGGCGTCGAGGCTGCGCGCGGCGGCGACATAGAATGTCCACTGGCCGATATCGAGCGGATTGACGGCTGCGCGCGGCGCGTGCACCAGAAGCGCAAACACATAAATGTCGGCAGGCCGCCTCAGAGCGTTCTCCGGGCGCCCGCGCCGCTCGTCCCAGCACCAGCGCGGCGCGACGTCGAAGGCGATGCTGGCGAGCCGCTCGTCGGGCCAGTCGCGCACACACGATTCGCTGGTCACCTTGATCTTGACCCCGGACCGGAGCGTCAGATCGTAGCCGCGGCCGACCTCACCCGGCCCCGCGCCCTCCGCCTCGAGCGTTCGCGCGACAACGAACTCGGCCAGCGCCGCTCTTGCCGCCGCGTTCTCCAGCCGGGCGATGCCCCATTCCCAATAGTTGAGCAGGGTGAACGGCAGCGGGTCCCAGCCGTCCAGGAAGTTTTCCCAGCCGAAGCGATTGAGGACTTGCAGTCGGTCGCGAGCTGCCTTCCAAATCATGGCCTCACCCATCGGGCGCGCAACCGCGAGTGTCGCGGATTCGGCCGCTCTTGTCGCCCTCTGTCGCACCAGGCCGTCGCCCGCCAATGCCGCAAGCCCGCCTCGTCTCGTTCGGCTCGGTCCGAGTGAAACCGCCGCCCGCCGGCCGTGGCCAGCGCATCGGCGTCATGGGCGGCTCGTTCAATCCCCCGCACGAAGGGCACCGCATTCTGGCGGCGACCGCGCTCCGCCGCCTCGCACTCGACCGGCTGTGGTGGGTGGTGACGCCGGCCAACCCGTTGAAGCCGCAGGCCGGACTCGCCAGCCAGGCGGCACGGATCGCGGCCTCGCGCGCCATTGCTCCGAGGCCGCGCGTCACCGTGACCGGGTTCGAGACCGAACTCGGCACCCCCTACACCGCCGTGACGCTCGCGTTCCTGGTGCGGCGCTATCCGACGACGCGCCTCGTCTGGGTGATGGGCGCCGACAACCTCGCCACCTTCCACCGCTGGCGGCAGTGGCGCGACATCACCCGGCTGGTACCGATCGCGGTCGTGGACCGCCCCGGATGGCGTCTGAAGGCGCTCGCCTCGCCCGCCGGCCGTGCGCTCGCCCGCGCGCGTCTGCCGGAATCGCGCGCCGCCGTTCTCGTGCGGCACCGGCCGCCGTGCTGGGTGCTGCTGACCACCCGCCTCAGCCCTGCCTCCTCGACGGCCCTGCGCCAACGGCCGGCCGGCGGCGGTTGATGTCGCGGAGAGAAGCGAAATGCTCAACCTGTGGTTACCGTCCCTCCTCCAAGCCGGTTGATCGCCGCGGCTGGACGGGTATCCTGCACGCAGCGCCGAATCCCGACTTTCGACCCGGCGCATCCCGCGCCACAAGGCGGCTGGCCGCCATGGTGGCGCCCGAGCCCTTCAGGGGGTGCATGAGGAAAGGACGCTCACCACACGATGCGAACCGCGCATGAGGGTGCCGCGCGCGGCACACCTCCGACCGAGGCCGCGCCCGGCAGGGCCGCCTCGTCCGCCCTTCTCGGAGAGATCGTGCATTGGCTCGACGAGGCCAAGGCCGAGGAGATCAAGGTCATCGATCTCGCCGGGAGATCCTCGATCGGCGATTACATGGTCGTCGCCTCGGGCCGCTCCGACCGTCACGTCGGCGCGATCGCCGATCAGCTGCACACCAAGCTCAAGGAGCGCCGCGTCAGCGCCCGTGTCGAGGGCCTCGAAGCGTGCGACTGGGTGCTGATCGACACCGGCGATATCATCGTGCACGTATTCCGGCCCGAGGTCCGCGAGTTCTACAATCTCGAGAAGATGTGGCTCGCCGAGCGGCCGGGCGACACCCAGGCGCATTGAGCGGCAGGCTGACGCGCTACGTGCCCGTCGTGCGTCCGGCCGGCTCCCCGGAGAGGAGTCGGACGCACACCAAGAAATGGACGGGCCGGCGGCGCCGGCTCGCGACAAGCGATGCGTCTCCTCGTCGCCGCCGTCGGCCGCATCAAGGACGGCCCGGACCGCGCCCTGCTCGACCGCTACCTCGATCGGCTCGCTGCGCTCGGCAAGGCGCATGGCCTTGCACCGCTCGATGCCATCGAGTTGGCCGAGGGGCGCGCGGACAGTGCCGACGCCCGCCGCGCCGACGAGGCCGATCGCCTGTTGGCTGCCGCCCGCAGCTGTGAGGCCCGCGTCGTCCTCGACGAGCGCGGCAAGGCGATCTCGAGCGCAGCGTTCGCCGACGTCCTGCGCCGCGAGCGCGACGCCGGCACCAAGGGCCTCGCGTTTCTGATCGGCGGCCCCGACGGTCACGGCGAGGCCGCCCGCGACGGCGCGCGGCTGGTGCTTTCGCTCGGGCCGATGACGCTGCCGCACGGCCTCGCCCGCATCGTGCTGGCCGAGCAGCTCTACCGCGCCGCCACCATCATCGCCGGCCACCCGTATCATCGCCGATAGTGTGATGACGTGTCGGCGCGTCCGGCCGACAGTCCTTTTCCGAGCCGTGCCCCCGGGCTAGGTTCCTCGGGCCTGCCGTCTCGGGTCCGCCGGCGCATACTGCGACGCATCAGATTATCTGATGAATTTTATCAGAAAAGAGAGCTTTACCTTATTGAACGCGTTCGCTACGAGCCTCCGATACTGGACGGCCTCGAGGCGACACCTACGCGAAAGGAAGACGCAATGAACGAGATCAGCAAGTGCCCGGTGCACGGCGCGATGGCGAACGTGACGTTCGCACGCCAATCGAACAAGGATTGGTGGCCGAACCAGCTGAATCTGAAAATCCTGCATCAGAACACGCCGGCCGGAAACCCGTTGGGCAAGGCGTTCAACTACGCCGAGGAGTTCAAGAAGCTCGACTTCGAGGCGCTGAAGAAGGACCTCACGGCGCTGATGACCGACAGCCAGGACTGGTGGCCCGCCGACTACGGCCACTACGGCGGCCTGTTCATCCGCATGGCGTGGCATTCGGCCGGCACCTACCGCACGGCCGACGGCCGCGGTGGAGCCGGTACCGGCAACCAGCGCTTCGCCCCCGTCAACAGCTGGCCCGACAACGGCAACCTCGACAAGGCGCGCCGCCTGCTGTGGCCGATCAAGAAGAAGTACGGCAACAAGATCTCGTGGGCCGACCTCATGATCCTCGCCGGCAACGTCGCCATCGAGTCGATGGGCGGCAAGACATTCGGCTTCGGCGGCGGCCGCGAGGACATCTGGGAGCCGGAGGAGGACATCTACTGGGGTGCGGAGAACACCTGGCTCGGCGACAAGCGCTACTCGGGCGACCATGAGCTCGAGAACCCGCTCGCCGCCGTGCAGATGGGCCTCATCTACGTCAACCCGGAGGGGCCCAACGGCCAGCCGAGCGTTCTCGCCTCCGGTCGCGACGTGCGCGAGACGTTCAAGCGCATGGCGATGAACGATTACGAGACGGTGGCGCTGACCGCCGGCGGCCATACGTTCGGCAAGACGCACGGCGCCGGGCCTGCCACCAATGTCGGCCCTGAGCCCGAAGCTGCACCGCTCGAGGCGATGGGCCTCGGCTGGCTCAGCTCCTTCAAGAGCGGCAAGGGCGACGATGCGATCACCTCCGGCATCGAAGGCGCCTGGACCGCCAATCCGACCAAGTGGGACATGGGCTACTTCGACGTGCTGTTCGGCTACGACTGGGATCTCGTCAAGAGCCCGGCGGGCGCCTGGCAGTGGACGCCGGTCAACCCGCGGCCCGAGCACCTCGCACCGGCGGCGCACGATTCTTCCAAGAAGGTCGCAACCATCATGACCACCGCCGACATGGCGATGCGCTTGGACCCGGCCTACGAGAAGATCTCGCGCCACTTCCATAAGAACCCCGCCGAGTTCGCCGACGCCTTCGCGCGCGCGTGGTTCAAGCTCACCCATCGCGACATGGGCCCCAAGGCGCGCTATCTCGGACCCGAGGTGCCGAAGGAGGATCTGATCTGGCAGGATCCGATCCCCGCCGTCGACCATCCGCTCGTCGACGCCAAGGACATCGCCGACCTGGAGGCGAAGATTCTCGCATCCGGAATTTCGGTCTCCGATCTCGTCTTCACCGCTTGGGCGTCTGCCTCGACGTTCCGCGGGTCGGACTACCGCGGAGGCGCCAATGGCGCGCGTATCCGCCTGGCGCCGCAGAAGGACTGGGAGGCCAACGAGCCGCTCCGCACGGGCAAGGTTCTCGCCAAGCTCGAGGAGATACGGAAGGCGTTCAACGGCTCGGCGACCGGAGGCAAGAAGGTCTCGCTCGCTGATCTCATCGTGCTCGGCGGCTCGGCCGCGGTGAGGAAAGCGGCCAAGGACGCCGGCTTCGACATCGAGGTGCCGTTCACGCCCGGCCGGATGGACGCGACCGCCGAGCAGACGGATGCCGAGTCCTTCGAGCCGATGGAGCCCGAGGCCGACGGCTTCCGCAACTATGCGAAGAAGAAGTACGCCGTGTCGGCGGAAGAGATGCTCATCGACAAGGCACAGCTGCTGAAGCTGACCGCACCGGAGATGACGGTTCTCGTCGGCGGCCTGCGCGTGCTCGGCGCCAATCACGGCGGCACGAAGCATGGCGTTCTCACCGACCAGCCGGGCAAGCTCACGAACGACTTCTTCGTCAACCTCACCGACATGGGCACGGTGTGGAAGGCGACGTCTGCCGATCAGGAGCTGTTCGAGGGCCGCGACCGCAGGAGCGGCAAGGCGAAGTGGACCGGCACGCGCGTCGATCTCGTGTTCGGCTCCAACTCGCAGCTCCGAGCCATTTCCGAGGTCTACGCCCAGGACGATGCGAAGGAGAAGTTCGTGGTCGACTTCATCGCCGCCTGGACCAAGGTGATGAACGCGGACCGCTTCGATCTCGCGTGATCCGAGCCGCGAGAGCCCGACGAGTGAGGGCGGCGTCCGCGGACGCCGCCCAGTCGCTCTTCGGAAATGGCCAACGTCCGCGCGCAGCGGGCCCGTTGATCTCAGAACACCAGCACCTTGTCGGCGGCGATGGTCTCGGCCGCGAGCTCGTCCATGGTGCTGCGCCGTGCGCCGGCCATGATCTCGGAGTCGGTGATGCCGCGCGCGTCCATGCAGGTGCCGCACAACAGCACCTTCCCCTTGCCGGCGAGCACGCGCTTCAGCATGCGCTCGACGTTGTAATAGCCATCCGGCGTCCTCTGGCCGGCCTTCGCCGACAGCACCGCATCGGCCATCAGGAAGACCGTCACCTCATTAGCTGGATCCTGCTTCATCAGCGCAGGCGCCAAACGCAGCGCGTTGTAGACGCGCTCGGTGCCATACGGCGGATCGTTGACGATGAACAGCGTCCGCATGAGATCCTCCTTTCGTCGTGGCAAAGCCAGTCATGCCGTCGCGCTCGCGCGCCCGTGCCGCTCGCGTGAGAGCCGGCACTAGTCGCTGCGCAATCCGCCGAGCGGGTAAGCTTCCTTGTGCCCGCGAAACGGCTGGGTCAGCATCCTGTCGAGCCGCTGCTCGCCCGCGTCGCGGAACTGCTCGATGCCGATCGTCATCGCCTCGTGACCGGCCGCCGGCTGCTCGCGATAGGTCCCGAGCATGCGGTCCCACCACGGGAGATTGAAGCCGAAATTACTGTTCGTCTCACCGACGACGACCGAGTGATGGACGCGGTGCATGTCGGGCGTGACGACGAGCCAGCGCAGCGCGGAATCGAGCGCCGCCGGAATCCGCACGTTGGAATGGTTGAACATCGCCGTGGCGTTGAGCAGCACCTCGAAGATCAGCACGGCAGCCGCCGGCGCGCCGAGCGCGGCCACGATCGCGAGCTTCAGCGCCATGGACAACAGGATCTCGATCGGATGGAAGCGGGCCCCGGTCGTCACGTCGAACTCGAGATCGGCATGATGCATGCGATGCAGCCGCCACAGCACCGGCACCGCGTGGAACAGCACGTGCTGGAGATAGATGGCAAAGTCGAGAATGATCACCGCCAGCGGAATGGCGATCCCTGCGGGAACGGGATAGGCGTTGAAAAGCCCGACGCCCTTTGCCTCGACCAGCATGGCGAGCGCGACCGCGCCGACCGGAAAGAGCACGCGCACCAACAGGGTGTCCACGGCAACGATGGCGAGATTGCTCGGCCAGCGCGCCAATCGTGATATCGTCTGGGTGCGGCGCGGGGCGAGGATCTCCATCAGCGCCATCACGAGGAACACGGAGGCGAACGCGACGAGCCGAATGGCCGGCTCATTGGCGAGCAAGACGTCGGTCATGGAGCGCACCTCGTTGGCTTTCGCCGGCATCCGGCAGGATGTCATTCAAATTCTCTTAAGAATGATATATAGTGGCTCGGCCATGCCGTCAAGCGAGAGTCCCAAGCACGTCCTGTTCCAGCAGTTCGCCGCTATCGCCAAGGCGATCGCGCACGAGCGTCGCCTCGAGCTGATCGAGGCGCTGGCACAGGGCGAGACGAACGTCGAGGCCCTGGCCGAGCGCGTCGGCTTGAAGCTCGCCAACGCCTCCCATCATCTCCAGCAAATGCGCCGTGCCGGTCTCCTCCGCGCCCGGCGCGAGGGCAAGTTCGTCTATTACAGCCTTGCCGATGACGCGGTGGTCGATCTCGTTTCCGCCCTCACCCGCCTCGGCGAGCGAACGGTGGCCGAGGTCAAGAACGTGGTGGGAGGGTATTTCAACGATCGCGACAGTCTCGAGCCGATCAGTAGGGCCGAGCTGCTCGCACGCATGAAGGACGACCTCGTGACCGTGATAGACGTGAGGTCCGAGGACGAGTTCGCGCTCGGCCACGTGGCGGGAGCCGAGAGCATTCCGCTTGCGAAGCTGAAGCGCCGCCTTGGCAAGCTCGACCGCCGCAAGCAGATCGTCGCCTACTGCCGCGGCCCCTACTGCGTGCTCTCGTTCGAGGCCGTAGCATTGCTGCGCGCCAATGGCTTCGACGTGCGCCGCCTCGAGGACGGCTACCCCGAGTGGCGCGCCGCGGGCTTCCCGGTCGACGTGGCCCCCGACGGCTGAGCCGCTGGCCGCCTCTATCTGGTCGCGACGGGCGCGAGCCGATCGGCTGGCCGCGGGCAGGATTGCGCCACGATGCGGCCGATCTCGGCCCGGCACGAGCCGCAGTTGGTGCCGGCCTTCAGGCGCTCGCCGACCGCGGCCACGGAGCGGCAGCCGTCGCGGACGACCGCCTCGGTGATCTCCTTCAGCCCAACCTCGAAACAGGCGCACACGATCGCGCCGCGGTCGCGTACCCCTGGCCCCGGTCGGCCGGCGAGCACGGCGAGCCTCGCCTCCGGCGCGATCGCCGTGCCGAGCTGCTCACCGAGCCAGCCGCGCGAGACCGAGACCGGCTCGGCCGCGAGATACAGTGCGCCGGCCAGACGATTCTCGTCGTCGAAGACCGCGTATCGGTATTGCCCGCCGGCTGCGTCGTGATAGGCGACGAGCTCTGCGTTGGCGCTGCCACAGAGCTTCAGCAGCATGCGCGCATGCGCGTCCCAGCACGCCGGCTCGCTCGAGCCCGCAATCTCGGCGCGCCAGCCCGAGCCGACCGGCGCGATCGCCGCATAGGCGTGCCCCGCAACCTCGGGTCGCGCGAGCGAGACCATGTATCCGTACCACGCGGCCGGCAGCCGGTGCACGTCGACGGGCGTGTGCTTCATCTCCGGCTGGCCGGAGACGAGGTCGGTCTCGGCGTTGACCACCGCACCGATGCGGGCCGCGCTTGCGAGCTGGTCATTCCAGTGCATCGGCGCGAACACCGAGCCGCGCCGCTGCGACGGCGTGACAACGACTCTGAGCACGGCGCGCCCGTGCGCACTTTCGACCACCGCGAGATCGGCCCCCTCGACACCGATCCGGCGCGCGTCGTCGGGATGCACGGCGAGGAACGGCTCGCCGATGTGTGCCATCAGCCGCGCCGACTTTCCCGTCCGCGTCATCGTGTGCCACTGGTCGCGGATTCGACCCGTCGAAAGCACCAGCGGGAACGGCGGCGACGGTGCATGAGCCGGCGGTCGATAAGGCGTCGCGACGAAGCGCGCGCGACGGTCCGGCGTGAAGAAGCCGCCTTCGCCGAAGAAGCGCCGCTCGGCCGGCCATGCCGCCGACAACCGCGGCCACTGGAACGGCTCCAGCCCCTCATAGGCCGCCTGCGTGATGTCGGCAAAGGCCGAAATGTCGAGATCGCGCGTGCCGCCGTTGCCGATGCCGGTCAACCCCGCATGCTCAGCGAAGATCTCACATGGACCCGAATAGCCGAAAGCGGCGCCGTATCCCATGCGCCTGCCCACCTCCGCGATCTGCCACCAGTCGGGCCGCGCCTCGCCCGGTACCGGCAGGAACGCGCGCTGGCGCGAGATGCACCGCTCGGAGTTGGTGACCGTGCCATCCTTCTCGCCCCACGCCGCGGCCGGCAGCAGCACGTCGCCGAGCGCCGTCGTGTCCGTATGACGGGAGACGTCGGAGACGACGACGAACGGGCATTTTGCGAGCGCATCGCGGACGCGGTTCGCCTCAGGCAGGCTCACCACCGGATTGGTGGCAACGATCCACACCGCCTTGATCCTGCCGTCGCCGATCGCACGGAACATGTCGACCGCCTTCAGCCCCGCCCGCTCGGCGAGGCGCGGCGCATTCCAGTAGCGAGCGACGAGCCGGCGATGGCGGGCGTCGTCGAGCTCCATGTGCGCGGCGAGCATGTTGGCAAGGCCGCCGACCTCGCGGCCACCCATCGCGTTGGGCTGGCCGGTGACCGAGAACGGCCCCATGCCGGGCCGGCCGATGCGGCCCGTCGCGAGATGGCAGTTGATGATCGCGTTGACCTTGTCGGTGCCGGACGTCGACTGGTTGACACCTTGGCTGTAGACGGTGACCACGCGCTCCGTCGCCGCGAACAACGAATAGAATTCGGCGATGCGCGCGACGGCGAGACCGGTGATCTCCGCGACATCGCCCAGGCCCATCTTGCGCGCCGCCGCGAGCGCGGCGTCGAGACCGCACGTATAGCGCGCGACGTAGTCCTGGCTGAGCCGCCCTGTGCCCGCAAGGCTGGCAAGCAGGCCATTGAACAGGGCGACATCGCTGCCGGGCGCGATGGCGAGATGGAGGTCGGCGATCTCGGAGGTCGCGGTGGCCCTCGGATCGATCACCACCACCTTCGTCCCGCGCCTCTCGCGCGCCGCCGCCAGTCGCTGGAACAGCACCGGGTGGCACCAGGCGAGATTGGAGCCGACCAACACGACGAGGTCGGCGAGCTCCAGATCCTCGTACACACCGGGCACCGTGTCCGAGCCGAACGCGCGCTTGTGTCCGGCCACCGACGACGACATGCACAGCCGCGAGTTGGTGTCGATATTTGCCGAGCCGACGAAGCCCTTCATCAGCTTGTTGGCGACGTAGTAGTCCTCCGTCAGCAGCTGCCCCGAAACGTAGAGCGCGACGCTGTCGGGACCGTGCGCGGCGATGGTCTCGGAGAAGCGCCGCGCCACGTGATCGAGCGCCGCATCCCAACTCGCCGGAGCGCCGTCGACGGTCGGGGGGTGCAGCCCATCGTCGA
>JBFMEX010000050.1:0-16168 GCA_040752215.1 Pseudomonadota bacterium
GCAGGCCCTGCCTGGAGCGGGCTCGATGCGGGGTTGAGCCTGGAAGCCGTGGCCCGCACATCCTCTCAACGATAGACGAGCACCGGGATCTTGGTGTGGGTGAGCAGCTTCTGCGTCTCGCTGCCGAGCACCAGGGCGGAGACGCCACGACGGCCGTGCGAGGCCATGACGATCAGGTCGACGCCGTTCTGCTCGGCGGCGGACATGATCGCGCGCCAGGGCTCGGCGTTCTCGACCTGCATCGTCTCGGCCGCCACGGAGTTGGCGGCGGCCTCGGCGCGAACAACATCGAGGCGGTGCTCGACCTGGCGGACATAGCTCGCCCGGTCCTCGTCGGTAACGGAGACGGTGACGCCCTCGGCGACGAAATCGCGGAGCGGCGGGCGAACCGTAACCGCGGTCAGTTTGGCTCCGGTCGCCTTGGCGAGCGCGATGCCCTTGGTCACCGCCTTCAGCGACAGCTCGCTGCCATCGGTCGCCACCATGATGTGCTTGAACATGTGCGTCTCCTCGCCGGGAGCATCGATCGGCCCCGTTCGACCTCACATGATCGCCGCACCACCCGGCACAGCCTTGATTGCGATCAATCGAGCAGCACGGAAAGGTCCGCTGCGACGATGTCGGCCGGCATGGCAGGGTACTCGTCCGGCAGGCCGGCGCGGTTGATCCACACCGTGCGCAGGCCGAACGCCTTCGCCCCGGCGATATCCCACCGGTTGGACGACTGGAACGACACCGCGGCCGGCGCCGTCGCCAGGCGTTCGCAGCAGTGCGCGTAAACCTTCATCGACGGTTTGTAGATGCCGACCTCGGCAACCGAGATCACCGTCGTGAGCAGACCCTCGAGTCCGGCGGCGCCGACGGCCGCGGCGAGCATGTCCGGGTCGCCGTTGGAGAGGATCGCGAGACGGGCGCCGCGCGCGGCGAGCGCCTCCAGGACCGGCTTCACGTCGGGATAGGCGTCGAGCTCGCGGAAGGCCGCCAGCAGCCGGGCACGCACCCCGGCCGGCACGCCGCCGAAGCGGGCAGTCGCGTAGTCGAGGCTCTGCCCGGTCAACTCCGCGAACGTCGCATGGCGGCCGGCGGCGGCGTGGATCCACGTGTACTCGAGCTGCTTGGTGCGCCAAGTCTCGGACAACCGCTCCCAGGCCGGCCCGATCTCGTCCTTCGCGCGCGCGGCAGCGGAATGCACATCGAACAGCGTGCCATAGGCATCAAAGACGAAGACGCTGTGGGACGCCATCGCGCGTCAGCCTCCCGGCCGGATCACCTGCAAGGTGGGCGACCTCGGCCGCCGAGGTCAAGGACGAACGTCACGCGGCTCGGGCCGGCACCTTGCTGGCCGCAGCGGAGAGATGGTCCATCGCCGCGGCGACGCCGCCCTTGCGGTGCGGGATGCCGGCAAGGCCGAGCCCCATCTCGACGCCCGACAGGGCGCCGAGAATCGTGAGCTCGTTGGTATCGCCGAGATGGCCGATGCGGAACACCTTGCCGGCGAGCTTGTTGAGGCCGGTGCCGAGCGACATGTTGAACGTGTCGAGCACCAGGGCGCGGAAGGCGTCCGCGTTGTAGCCCTCGGGCATCATCACGGTCGTTACGACGGGCGAATAGTACTTGGGATCGCGGCACAGGATCTCGAGCCCCCACGCCTGGACCGCCGCGCGGACCGCGCCGGCCAGCCGCTCGTGGCGGGCGAACACGTTGTCGAGCCCTTCCTCGTGCAGCATGTCGATCGCCTCGCCGAGACCGTAGAGCAGGCCCGTGGCAGGGGTGTAGGGGAAGAAGCCGTTGGCGTTGCTCGCCAGCATCTCGTTCCAGGAGAAGAAGGCGCGCGGCAGCCGCGAGGTCCTCGCGGCCTCGAGCGCCTTCGCGCTGATCGCGGTGAAGGAGATCCCGGGCGGCAGCATCAGGCCCTTCTGAGAGCCGGATACGGTGACGTCGACGCCCCACTCGTCGTGGCGGTAGTCCATCGAGGCGAGCGAGGAGACAGTGTCGACCATCAGCAGCGCGCCGTGGCGGGCCGAATCCATCGCCTTGCGCACCTCGTCGATCCACGACCGACAGCCGGTCGAGGTCTCGTTGTGAACGACGCAGACCGCCTTGATGGCGCGGTTCTTGTCGGTGGCGAGCCGGCGCTCGACCTCCCCCGCATCGACGCCCGAGCGCCAGTCGGTCTCGATCATCTCGACCACGAGGCCGAGCCTCTCCGCCATCACCTTCCACAGGTGGGCGAACTGGCCGGTCTCGACCATCAGCACCCGGTCGCCCGGCGAAAGCGTATTTACGAGTGCCGCCTCCCATGCCCCGGTGCCGGAGGCCGGGTAGATGATCACCGGGCCGGCCGTCTTGAAGATCGTCTTGACGCCGGAGAGCAGCCGCTTGGCGAGCTTCTGGAACTCGGGGCCGCGGTGGTCGATGATCTGCTGCGACATTGCCGAGATGACGCGCTCGGGCAGCGGGCTCGGGCCAGGGATCTGCAGGAAGTGGCGGCCCGGGCGGCGGGGCTCGTTGGCGGTCATGGGCGCTCCTCGTCTCGATCGCGTGCGTCGGGCAACGGGCCGGCGGCGCGGGACCTGCCGGCCCCGGGGAACGCACAAGCCTTCGTCGCATTGCCCGATCTATGTGCGAAAGGTCGAGAGCTATAGGTTTGAAAGCGAACGGGCGTCAAGGGAGGGCAACGGCCGTCGCCGAGCGTCCCCGCACCGCAACAACGATCCGCTCCAGGACCAAGGCGGCCACGCGAGAACTGTCGAGGCGCGCATAGACGCGCGGCGCACGCACAGATACAGATAGTGTCGGGGCGACCTCACGCGGCTTTGAAGCGCGGCGCGCCGCGGAGCGCACGCCAATGCGGACTGGACGGGGCCGCAACTGCTATACATTATGCCAAGCGCCCACAGAGGCGTCGGACAACGACCGAGCCACGGATTGGACAATGGGAGGACCACACGCATGACCTCGACCACCACCAACGGTAGCGTATCGCGGCGCAAGTTCCTCAAAGGCAGCGCCCTAACCGCCGGCGCGGCGGCCGGCACCATCGCCATGCCGAACGTGTCACGCGCGCAGACCGTCACGCTGAAAATGCAGAGCTCCTGGGGCGCTTCCGACATCTTCCAGGACATGGCGCGCCAGTACACCGAGCGCTGCGAGAAGATGGCAGGCGGCAGGCTCAAGATCGACTTGCTGCCGGCGGGTGCCGTGGTCAAGGCATTCGAGGTGCAGAACGCCTGCCACTCGGGCGTGCTCGACGGCGCACATACCGTCTGCGCCTACTGGTACGGCAAGCACAAGGCGGCCTCTCTGTTCGGCACCGGGCCGGTGTTCGGCTGCGACGCGACGCAGATGCTGGCCTGGATCAACACCGACGAAGGCAGAAAGCTCTACAAGGAGCTGGTGCAGGACATCTTGAAGCTCGACGTGGTCGGCTTCTTCGCCATGCCGATGCCGACCCAGCCGCTCGGCTGGTTCAAGCGCGAGATCAAGGGTGCGGGGGACATGCAGGGCCTCAAGTACCGCACCGTCGGCCTCGCCACCGACATCATGCAGGGCATGGGCCTCAAGGTGACGCAGCTGCCGGGTGGCGAGATCGTGCCGGCGCTGGAGCGCGGCGTGATCGAGGCGTTCGAGTTCAACAACCCGACCTCCGACCGCCAGTTCGGCGCCCAGAACGTGTCGAAGATCTACATGCTCAGCTCCTATCACCAGGCGGCCGAGTTTTTCGAGATCATCTACTCGAAGAAGAAGTTCGATGGCCTGCCGAAGGAGATCCAGGCGATCCTCGAGTATGGTGCCGAGGCCGCCAACACCGCCAACTACACGATGGCACTCGACCGCTACTCGAAGGACCTGCAGGAGCTGATCAACAAGGACGGCGTCAAGGTCGTGCGCACGCCGAAGTCGATCTTGGAAGCCCAGCTCAAGAGCTGGGACAAGGTGCTCGAGACGCTGAACCAGGATCCGTTCTTCAAGAAAGTCGTCGACAGCCAGCGGGCGTGGTCCGAGCGGGTCGGCTACTACTACCTGACCAACGCGGCCGACTACGAGCTCGCCTTCGACCACTACTTCCCAGGCAAGCTCGCCAAGGGCTGAACAACTGCAATAGGCGGATTGGAAAGGGGCTGAAAGGCCCCTTTCCGGCCTCGGCGCGCTCGATCTCGGAAACACTCGGTCATGCTAAGCTTCATCACGGCGGTCGACAAGCTGTCGACCTGGGTCGGCCACGCGTTCGCCTGGTGCATCATGGGCATGACGCTCGGCGTCGGCTACGAGGTGTTCGTGCGCTACGTGCTGCGCGATCCGACGTCCTGGGCGTTCGACCTCAGCTACATCATGTACGGGGCGCTGTTCATGATGGGCGGGGCATACACATTATCCCGTGACGGCCACGTCCGCGGCGACGTGTTCTACAGAACCTGGCGCCCCCGCACGCAGGCGACGGTCGAGCTGATCCTCTACTTCATATTCTTCTTTCCCGGCGTGCTGGCGCTGATCATCGCCGGCGGGAAATTCGCTCACCAGTCCATTCTGTGGAAAGAGGTGAGCAGCATGAGCCCCGCCAACGTGCCGATTTTCCACTTCAAGCTCATCATTCCGGCAGCGGGCATCCTGCTGCTCATCCAGGGGCTGGCGCAGGTCGCGCGCTGCATCTTGTGCATTCGCGAGGGAGCCTGGCCAGGACGCATCGCCGACGTCGAGGAGACGGAGACCGTGCTGCAGCACCAGGCCGAGGATCATGAGCGGCTAGAGCAGTCGATCGACCTCCGCAAGGGAGACGGCCGATGACCGACCCCCAAGTCGCCATCCTGATGCTGTCCCTGTTCATCGTCATCGTCCTGCTCGGATTTCCGATCGCCTTCACGCTGATGGCGATGGGCGTGATCTTCGGCTACTACGCCTATTACGACGCCGAGCGGATGACCTCGATCTTCGACAACAGGATCTTCGACCTGTTCGTCAACCAGACCTACTCGGTGATGGCCAGCGACGTGCTGACGGCCGTGCCGCTGTTCCTGTTCATGGGCTACATCGTCGAACGGGCCAACATCGTCGACCGGCTGTTCACGACGCTGCAGGTGGCCGCGCGGCGGGTTCCCGGATCGATGGCGGTGGCCGCACTGATGACTTGCGCACTGTTCGCCACCGCCACCGGCATCGTCGGCGCGGTGGTGACGCTGATGGGCCTGCTCGCCTTCCCGCAGATGCTGAAGGCCCGCTACGATCCGTCGTTCGCCTCCGGCGTCATCTGCGCCGGCGGCTGCCTCGGCATCCTGATCCCACCGTCGATCATGCTGATCGTCTACTCGGCGACGACCAACGTGTCGGTCGTGAAGCTCTATGCGGGCGCATTCCTGCCGGGTTTCATGCTGGCCGGCCTTTACCTGGTCTATGTCGTCACCCGCGCGATCGCCAATCCGGCCCTCGCGCCGCCACCGCGCGAGGAGGATCTGCCCGATCTGTCCGGCGGCAAGCTGGCGTGGCTGCTGCTGACCTCGTTCTTTCCGCTTGCAATGCTGATCCTCTCGGTGCTCGGCGCGATCCTGTTCGGACTGGCGACGCCTTCGGAGGCCGCCGCCGTCGGCTCGGCCGGCGGACTCATTCTCGCCGCCGCCTACGGCTCGCTCACCTGGGACCGGTTGAAGGAGAGCGTCTATCTGACGGTCAGGACGTCGGCCATGGTGTGCTGGCTGTTCGTCGGCTCGTGGACGTTCTCCTCCGTGTTCTCCTATCTCGGCGGTGAGCAGCTGGTGAAAGAGTTCGTGCTCGGCCTCGACCTCAGCCCGCTCATGTTCCTGATCCTGACCCAGATCATCATCTTCCTGCTCGGCTGGCCGCTCGAATGGTCGGAGATCATCATCATCTTCGTGCCGATCTTCCTGCCGCTGCTGCCGCACTTCGGCGTCGACCCGCTGTTCTTCGGCATCCTCATCGCCCTCAACCTGCAGACCTCGTTCCTCACTCCGCCGATGGCGATGGCCGCCTACTACCTGAAGGGAATAGCGCCACCGCACGTGCGGCTGACGCAGATCTTCTCGGGCTGCATGCCATATCTCGGACTGGTGTTCGTCTCGATGGTCCTGCTCTACATCTTCCCCGGCCTCGCGCTGTGGCTGCCGGAGTATCTCTATGGACGCTGACGTCAGTACCGAGATCCCGGCGCTCGCCCGACTGACGGCGGCAGACGGCGCGCGCCGGATCGCCGCTGGCGAGATCACCTCGGAGGCGCTGGTCTCGGCGGTGCTCTCGGTGACCGACGTCCGCGAGCCGGAGATCGGTGCATTCGCATTCCTCGATCGCGAGCGGGCGCTGGAGCAGGCGCGCCGCGCCGACCGCTGGCGCGGCACCGGCAATGGCACCGGCCCGTTGCACGGCGTACCGATCGCGCTCAAGGACATCATCGACACCGCTGACATGCCGACCGAGTGCGGCACGCCGATCTACGCCGGCCGCCGCACCTCGCGCGATGCAGCGCTCGTCACGCAGCTGCGGCAGGCAGGTGCCATCATCCTCGGCAAGACGGTGACGACGGAGCTCGCCCTGCTGACGCCGGCGGCGACGCGCAATCCGGTCGATCCGACGTGCACTCCTGGCGGCTCCTCCGCCGGCTCGGCGGCCGCTGTCGCGGCCTGCATGGTGCCCGCCGCGCTCGGCTCGCAGACGGCGGGCTCGGTGCTGCGGCCGGCATCGTACTGCGGCGTCTACGGCTTCAAGCCGACGTTCGGGCTCGTCTCGCGCAGCGGCGTGCTGATGCAGTCGCCGACGCTCGACACGATGGGCGTTCTCGCGCGCTCGATCGAGGATCTGGCCCTTCTGACGGATTGCATGTCGGCCGAGGACCCGAGCGACCCGGCGTGCTATGCGCGCAGTCAGCCGCGCCTTGTCGCCATCGCATGCTCAGAGCCGCCGCTGCCGCCAACGTTGGCGTTCGTGAAGACACCGTCGTGGGGGAGTCTCGCCGATCCGGCCATGAAGGAGGCATTTGCCGAGCTGGTCGCCGCACTCGGCGATCGGATCGAGGAGATCGATCTTCCCTCGCTCGCCGAGGTCATCGAATGGCAGCGCATCGTGCAGCTCGCGGAGAATGCCGCCTACTATGGTCCCCTGCTCGATCGCTCGGCCGACCTGCTGTCGCCAGGCTTGCGCTCGCGCCTCGAGGAAGGCGCGCGGGTGCCCGTGCGCAGCTACGTCGACGCGCTGCAGAGCCGCGAAAGCGCGCATGACGTGCTCACCCAGATGTTCGATCGCTATGCCGCGATCCTGACCCCTGCGGCGCCCGGCCCCGCGCCCAGGGGATTTGGCTCGACAGGATCGCCGATCTTCAACGGGCTGTGGACGTATCTTGGTCTGCCGACCGTCTCGCTGCCGCTGCTCGAGGTCGATGGTCTGCCGGTCGGCGTGCAACTCGTCGGTCCGCGCCGCGACGACGGCCGGCTTCTCAGGACCGCGCGATGGCTGGTCCGGCAGATCGAGTCCGATACCCCGCTCAACTCGTGAGGGACGCCATGTACCAGAAGCTGCTCGCCATCTTCTCGATCTCGCTGCTGCTGGCGTTCCTCGGCGTACTCGCCATCTGGGTGCGAGAGATCGACATCAAGATCGTGCTCGCCATAACCGGCGCGCTGGCGCTCTACGATTTCTGGCTCGAAGCGTTCCGCGGCAACGGAAAGTAGTAGCCCTTCCCACGTCGGTCTCATGCCGCCATCACTAGGCGCTCGATTGTACGCGAAAAAGGCGGCCTCCGCCGGGAAGGCCGCCCTTGTTCGACGTTCGATCCTTCCCGGTATCAGGTCAGCGCGGACGGCATCGGCTTGCCGGCAAAAGCGGCATCGACGTTGTCGAGCGCCTCGAAGCCCATCTGGTTGCGGGCCTCGATCGCCGCGCTGCCGAGGTGGGGCAGCAGAAACGTGTTGGCGAGATCGTAGTAGCCCTCGTTGATCTTCGGCTCGCCGTTGAACACGTCGAGGCCGGCGGCGCCGAGGCGGCCCGACTTCAACGCCGCGATCAGGTCGTCGTCGTTGACGAGGTCGCCGCGTGCGGTGTTCACGACGATCGCGCCCATCGGCATCTTCTCGATTGCGCTCTTGTTGAGGAAGTAGCGGGTTTGCGGAGTCGAAGGCGCGTTGATCGAAAGGAAATCGGACACCGCCAACAGCCCGTCGAGCGTATCGTGGAAGATCGCACCCTTCTCCTTGTCGGGCGCGGCGCGGGCGATGTCGTGATAGTGGATCTCCATGTCGAATGCGCGCGCACGCTGCGCCAGCGCCTGGCCGATCTTGCCGAAGCCGAAAATGCCGAGACGCTTGTTGTCGAGGCGGCGACCGACGAGTTGCAGCGGCGCCCAGCCGGGCCAACTGCGGGTGCGGATCATGCGCTCGCCCTCGCCGGCGCGCCGCGCGGCGCCGAGCAGCAGCAGCATGGCGATCTCGGCGGTGGCAACGGTGACGCCGTGCGGGGCGTTGCCGACCTTGATGCCACGCGCCTTGGCGGCGGCGAGGTCGATGTGGTCGAAGCCGATCGAGTAGGTCGACAGGATCTTGATGTGCTCCGGCAGGCGGTCGATCACCGCCTTCGGCATCTTGTCGGTGATGGTGATCATCAGCGCGTCGGCCTTCTGGACCTTCTCGATGACCTCGTCGGCGGTCATCTGGTGATCGTCATCGTTGAGGATCACGTCGTAGTCGCGGTGCGCGCGCGCCTCGGCGGCCTCCGGCAGTCGGCGGGTGATGAGCAGCTTCTTCTTCATCCTTGGGTTTCCTTCCCGTTTCTGATCGTCGAGAATGCTCGGCCCGCTTGTGCCGCAACCGGTGGCGGCTGACAAGGGCTCGCCAACGGGGCACGCCCCGGAACGCTTTGTTTACCCTGCGTTGCCATACTTTCCAGGCTTTCCGCCGCTTGCGCCCCGACCCCCGAGCCCATCCCATGAGGATCGTCGCCATTGTTCTCGCGCTGCTCGCAGCTGCGAAGATCTGGACCCAGGAGGCGCTCTACCGGCAGTCGACGGCGGACGCACTGATCGCCGCCTACCGCGACCGCGCTATCGAGGCATGCGAGCGGACCTCGGCACGAGCGCAGCGCGGCGGCAAGCCGCAGCGTCCCACTTTTGCCAAGCCGAGCGGAATCGAGCTGGTGATCGGCAAGAGCAGTGTGCCGGTCAACGTGTGGGACGTCGATAACGTGCTGTGGTCGATGCGGTTCAAGTATCCCTATCTCATCGTCGCCGGGAGCGACGGAGGGCGCTGCTCCTACGACATCACGCTCGCCCAGGCCGAGATCGTCTGAGGCGTCTCAGCGGCGGATGCCGGCGAGTGCGATCTGGGTCATGAACAGGTGGTCGAAGCGACCGCCCGTCAGCCTCGACAGCAGCTCGGTGCGCGGCGCGAACGGCGTCACCGGCCGCATCTCGACGACGCGAAAGCCGGCGGACTCGAACATTTCGAGGAAGGTCGCCGGCGTGAACCAGCGCATATGGGTCCGGTCGAACACGCCCCGGTCGGCGAGCGGAAAGCGTCCTGAAGCCAGCTCGCGCAGCACCCGCCAGTGCGAGACGTTGGGCGAGCTCGCCAGCACGAGGCCGCCGGGACGCACGAGGCGCGCGAGCGCGTCGAGCGTCCGCCACGGCTCGATCAGGTGCTCGAGCACCTCGGACAGGATCAGCGCGTCGAAGGAGGCGGGCTGCCAGTGGAGATCGATCTTCTCCACGTCACCGACCACGACCTCACTCAACACCTCGCGAGCGCGCATCGCCGCCGCCTCCATCAGCTCGATGCCGGCATAGCGACCGCAGCGCCCGCGAGAGAGCGCGAGGTGACCGGTGGCACCGGTGCCGCATCCGACCTCGAGCACGGCGGCCGTGGGATCGACGGGAAGGCGGTAGACGAAGTCGGCCCGCGCATTGGCGAAGTAACCCGGACTCTTGGCGGCGTAGGCGTCGGTCAATGCTCCACTCGGAGCGAGGGCACGGATCGTCACGGTGAAAGCCTTCCACGCAATGCACTCGCCCAACCTAATACACCACCGATAAACGTCGAGCTAACACACGCTACTTCATACAAATTTCAGAAAAGGCCATTTTCCGGCTTAAACCGAAATTTAGCGCGTTTGGCGTTTGCTGTGCTTTGGTCGGGGACTTGGCATGCCGAATTCCCGGCCGGCGTCAGTGTGAACAACAAGTGAAAATCGAGCCAATGGTCCCGCGTTTCGCGCTCGAAACCAAGTCGCATGCCCTCCTTGCCGCGCTGCTCGCAGCCGCAGCGCTGAGCGCGTGCGCCGACGGCGCGGCGCCGCCACCGCCCAATTTCGTCACGCTCGATGCCGCCGGCGTTGCCGAGCGGACCTATCGCCTCGGCGCCGGCGACAAGCTGAAGGTCACCGTCTTCGGCGAGGAAAATCTGTCCGGACAATTCGAGGTCAATGCGCTCGGCCAGGTGCCGCTGCCGCTCGCTGGCGAGGTGCCTGCAAAGGGGCTGACGCTCAATCAGTTCCGCGACGCGGTCGCAGGGCGCCTCGCCAATGGCTACCTGAAAAATCCGAAGGTCTCGGTCGAGGTGCTGAACTTCCGACCCATCTATGTGCATGGCGAGGTCAAGAATGGCGGCGAGTTCGCCTTCAAGACCGGCCTCAAGCTGCGCGACGCGATCGCCATGGCCGGCGGCTACACGTACCGCGCCAATCAAGGCTACGTCCTCGTCAGTCGCGAAGGCGAGCAGGAGGTCAAGGTGCCGATGCCAAGCAGCAGCCCGGTGCTGCCCGGCGACAACGTGCGAATTCCCGAGCGCTTCTTCTGATTGACCGAGCCCGAAGACAAGAGGCCGACGAGCCCCATGCAGAGCGTGCCGACATCGCTGCAAAGCTGCGCCAAGAGCGCAGGCGCGGCCGTCGTGTGCGCCTCCGCCGCAGCGACGCTGATGGCGCTGCCGGACTCGGCGCAGGCGCTCGACCTCGACAACGAGGGCGGCCTCGTCACCGAAACCGTAGCCAGCCGCGAGCGGCTCAAGGACTACGACAACATCAAGAAGTACGGCGCCGAGCGGGTCTCCGATCGCGACCGCAACTTCGCCCAGCCCGACGGCATCCGCGCCGGCAACTACGTCATCCTGCCGTCGCTGGACGAGACGCTGATCTACGACGACAACATCTTCCGCTCCGACGCCAATCGCGTGTCTGACTTCCGCAACGAGCTGACGCCCGAGGTGCACTTCCAGTCGCACCTGCCGCGCCACCTGCTCGATTTCTCGCTCGCCGGCAGGATCGTCAGCTACGTCGAGAACTCCGACCAGGATTATGCCAACCTGCGGGCGAACCTGCAGAGCGCGCTGCACTTCGACCACGCGCACACTCTGTCGCTCTCGGCGCTGTCGGCGATCGAGCACGAGGAGCGCGGCGAGCTGCTGACGCCGCTGACGGCGGCGGAGCCGGTCGAGCTCTACCACAACCGTGCCGCGCTCGGCCTGACGCGCGACGTTGGCCGGCTGTACGGCACGATCTCCGGCAGCTTCGAGCGGTGGGACTATACCGACACCAAGTCGATCAGCGGCACCATGCTCGACCTCGACGCGCGCGACACCGACCAGTGGGTCGCCCAGATCAAGCTCGGCTACCGCATCTCGCCCGGATACGAGCTCATCGCGAAAGTCCGCGGCCTCAGGGAGCTCAATAGAGGCGACGAGGACTTCGACCGCGACGCGGTCGGCTACGAGGCATTGGCCGGCGTCGCGTTCGAGACCAATCCGCTGCTGCGCTGGCGGCTGCTCGGCGGCTACGGCGTGCGCGACTTCGACCAGCCCAACCTCGACACCGTTGCCTCCGCGCTGATCGAGGGGCGGATGCAGTGGCTTCCGACGCAGACGGTCACCGTCTATGCCGACCTCTCGCACGAGATCGTCAGTGCGAATGGCCCCGAGGACAACGGGAGGCTGGAGACGGCGCTCAGAGGCAAGGTCGAGTACGAGCTCTACCACAACCTGCTGCTGACCGCCGATCTCGAGATCAAGGAGGCCGACTTCATCGGCTCCGAGCGCCGCGACCGCGAGTACTCGGGCCGCATCGGCCTCGACTACTTCCCGAACAAGAACCTGGTGCTTTCGATCGGCTACGAGCATGCGATCCGCGATTCGACCGAGGACGTGCTCGACATGACCCGCAACCGGATCATGGTCGGGGCGAAGCTCCGCTACTAGGCAGAAACGTAGGCGCGATGGATACGACGCAGGACAACGAGGGAGGCGGCCAGGGCACGTTCAGCCTGGAACGGGCTCTCTTTGCCGTCCGTCGTCGCTGGCGCCTCGTCGCGGCGCTGGCCGCGGCCGCGCTCGTCGTCTCGATCGGAGTCGCGTTGACGCTGCCGACGCGCTACGACGCATCGTCGGTAGTTCAGATCGATCCGCGCAAGAAGTCGATCTCCAACCTCCAGGGCGTGATCTCCGACCTCGGCCCGGACGCGGCGACGGTGGAGAGCGAGGTCGAGATCATCCGCTCGCGCGCCATCACGCTCAAGGTCATCGACCTGCTCGGCCTCAGAAACGATCCCGAGTTCTCCAAGCCGTCGCGCTGGTCGCAGCTCATGGGGCTGATCGGTCTCGGCACCGAGCCCGGCGACAATCCGGTACAGGAAGAGCCGGCACCGAATGCCAATGGCGATCCGATCACCTCGCTGCTCGGACCGGAACGGCCCGGCCAGAGCCGGCCGGAGCGTGACGAGGTCGCGGTCGCCTTCGCCGAGCGCCTGCGCGTGGTGCGCGTCCGCACCACGCTGCTGATCGACATCCGCTTCTCGGCCAGTGACGCGGTCAAGGCGGCGCGGATCGCCAACACCATCGCCGAGGTGTACGTGCGCGAGCAGCTCGTCGCCAAGCAGCAGGCGGCGGGGCAGGCGACAGGAATGCTCGAGGGCAAACTCGAAGAGATGCGCCGCAAGGTCGCGGAGGCCGAACAGGCAGTGGAGCAGTTCAAGGCCGAGCACAACATCTTCGATTCCGAGGGCCAGATCCTCGGCGAGAAGCAGCTCGCCCGGCTGATGGAGCAGACCGTCGTCGCTCGCAACACGACGGCCGAGGCCAAGGCGAAGTACGAGCAGATCGCCCGGCTGCGCCGCGAGGGCGGCAATCCGGCTGCGATCGCCGACGTGTTGCAGAGCCACACGGTACGCCTGCTCAAGGAGCAGCTCGCCAAGGCCACCCGCGCCGAGGCCGAGCTCGCCACCCGCTATGGGCCCCGACATCCGCAGATGCAGAAAGTCCGCGCCGAGGTCGCCGACGCGCAGGCGCAGGTCGATGCCGAGATCGAGCGCACGATCGCCAATCTCAAGAACGAGTACGAGGTCGCGAGCGATCGCGAGCGGCAGATGGCACACAGCCTCGGCCAGCTCAAGGCGCAACAGGTCCTCTCCAAGGAGGCCAGCGTGAGCCTCAAGGAGCTCGAGCGCGAAGCCTCCTCCTCCAAGCAGCTGTTCGAGGCCCTGCTCACCCGCTACAAGCAGACCTCCGAGACGCAGAGCCTGCAGTTGCCCGACGCGCGCATCGTCGAGCAGGCGGATGCACCGCTGTTCCCCGCGGCGCCGAAGCGCAAGCAGATCGTTGCCATCGGCACCTTCGGCGGCCTCCTCGCGGGGCTGCTGCTGGCATTGGCGCTCGAGTTCCTCACCAGCGGCATCGCGCGGCCCGAGGACGTCGAGCGCTCGTTCGAGCTGGCCCATCTCTCCTCGCTGCCGATGATGACGGCGGTCGGCGAGCCGCCGGTCGACCCCGCGAAGGCGGTCCGGCTGGTCGTCGCCGAGCCGCAGAGCCGGTTCGCCGATGCAATCCGCAGCGCCCGGCGGGAGATCGATCTGCGCCGTGCCGATGGCGCTCCGCGCTCGATCCTGATTGCCGCCAGCCTGCCGAACGAAGGAGCGAGCGTGATCGCCTCCAACCTCGCGCATCACTATGCTCTCACCGGCAGCCGCGTGCTGCTGATCGACGCGGACTTGCGTCGTCGTGCACTGTCGCGCCAGTTCTCGATGGGACGGCGGGCCGGCCTCGCCGACGTCCTCGGTGGTCGCATCGGGCTCGATGCGGTCGTGCTGCGCGACGGACGGACCGGCCTCAATCTGATGCCCGCCTCGAGCGGGGCGACGCAGGGCCGCTCGCCACCGGAGCTTCTCGCCTCGCCGGCGATGGGCCATTTGCTCGCGACGCTCAAGACCGGCTTCGACACGATCATCATCGACGCGCCGCCGCTGCTGCCTGTGATAGACGGCCGGTTCCTTGCCGATCACGTCGACCAGATCCTGTTCGTCACCACCTGGCGCCGCACACCGAGGCAGCTCGCCAAGCGAGCCCTCAACTCTCTCGCGTTCAACGAGCGCAAGCTGCTCGGCGCCGTCGTCAACCAGGTCGATCCGGACGTGCTGGACGAGATCGAGGGCATCTCGGCAGGCGCCTTCGATATGGATCCTCAGTCCATACAGCGGGTCGCGTGAGGAGCACCACGATGCCAATCGACCTTACAATGATCAGGCTCGAGCCAACCCGTGACCATCGATCGGGCCGGACCAACACCGGCGCCGCCATCAAGAGGTAAGCCATGTCGACGCGTGTCCAGTCGGAAGCCATCGCCGCCGTCGCCGCCGCAGACCCTGGCCTGCGCGCGCGCCCAGTGCGACGCACCTGGTCGCGCCAAGTGGCGATGGATATCGTTGCGTTCCTCGATATCGCGGCGGTCATGTTGGGCGGGCTGCTGCCGGCCTCGATCTACGCGGTCGTCGGCGAGGCCGACACCAACTGGATCCTGGTCCTGCAGTCGCTGCTCGTCGCCGCGATCCTCGCCTACCTCTGCCTGCGCAAGTGGGGCATGTACGACACGATGCGCACGCACGACCTGCCGCAGAGCCCGGCGCTGCTGTTCGCCGCACTCGGCGTGGCGCTTATCGGTGTGCTCGGCATCGGCCTGCCGTACGCCGTGCAGAACACCCACGTGTGGATCTGGTACATCGTCTGGTTCCTGGCCAGCGGCACGCTGATCCTGATGACCCGCGGTCTCGCGCACCCGATCCTGGCGCGGCTCTCGGCCAACGGGCGTTTCGACCGCCGGATCGCCGTGTTCGGCGCCGGCCAGATCGCGCGCCGGGTGCACGACACGCTCGCCGATCCCAAGTTCGGCATCACCTTCGTCGGCGTCTATGACGACCGCATGGATGACGACCGCGTAAACCCGGAAGGGCTGGTCGTGGCCGGCAAGCTCGACGAGCTCATCGAGGCGGCCCGCGCCGAGCGCATCGACCAAATCGTGATCGCGCTGCCGCCGTCCGCCGACCGGCGCATGAGCGAGGTCGCGCGGCGCCTGGAGCAGCTTCCGGTCAGCCTTCACGTCGTAACCCACATCTCGTCCGATCTAGTCGATGGCAACGAGCATCGCGTGTCGAGCATCGGCGGCGTCGGGCTGATCGACGTCAAGGCCAAGCCGCTCGCGGACTGGGCGCCGCTCGTCAAGCGGGCGGAGGACGTCGTCATCGCCTCGGCACTGGTTGTACTGCTGGCGCCGGTGATGGCACTGATCGCGGTTGCGATAAAGCTCGAGAGCCAGGGTCCGGTGCTCTACCGTCAGCGCCGCCGCGGCCTGAACCAGCGCGTCATCGAGGTGTTGAAATTCCGCACGCTCAAAGTCGTTGAGTCCGACGAGGACGTGAAGCAGGTGCAGCCGAACGACCCGCGCGTGACGCGCCTCGGCCGCGTGCTGAGGAGAACCAGCCTCGACGAGCTGCCGCAGCTCTTCAACGTGCTCACTGGCGACATGTCGCTGGTCGGGCCGCGCCCGCACGCAATCCTGCACGACGAGCAGTATGGCCGCGAGCTGGAGGAGTACGCAAACCGCCACCAGGTGAAGCCGGGCATCACCGGGCTCGCACAGGTGCAGGGGCTCCGAGGCGAGACCAGCCAGCCGGAGAAGATGAAGGCGCGAGTTGCGGCCGATATCGCCTACATCAAGAGTTGGTCGCTCGGCCGAGACCTCGCGATCCTGGCGCAGACGCTCTTGGTCGTGGTGTGGGGCCGCAACGCCCACTGACGGGGACGGCGCGGCAAGCGCGCCGAGCGCGAAAGCGGGAGTGGAGACATGCTCAAAGGAATGTCCGCCGCACCGGCTCCTGTGATGCTCGTCATCGCGAGCTTCCTCTGCCCGACGGAGCTTTCGCTCT
>JBFMEX010000051.1:0-44304 GCA_040752215.1 Pseudomonadota bacterium
CAAGCGCCTGACCGATCGCATCGAAAGCAGCTTCGGCACCAAACTTGCCGGCTCGTACCTGCGCGTAGAGTATGCACAGGACAGCGGCGGCTTCTGGCTCGAGCCGCACACCGATCTCGGGGTCAAGCTGTTCACGATGCTGCTCTACATGTCGCGCGACCCCGAGCACGCCGACCTCGGCACCGACATCTACGATACCGGGAAGCGCCACGTCGGCCGCTCGCCTTTCGCCTCCAACACCGCGTTCGTGTTCGTGCCCTCCGACATCACCTTCCACGGCTTCGAGCCGCGCACGATCCCCGGGGTCAGGAAGTCGATCATCATCAACTACGTCACCAACGAGTGGCGCGCGCGCGAGCAGCTCGCATTCCCCGATCAGCCAATCGCCGCCTGATCGCGCTCAGCTCGCAGGCGAGCCGCCGCCCTTGACCGCGACCGCGTAGCCCGCCGCCTCGAGCGCTCCGACCACGGCGCCGAGGTGCGCCGCATCGCGGGTCTCGATCACCAGGTTGAGCTCGGCGCCCTTGGCCGGAAGCTCGGTGAAGATGCGTTGGTGGTAGACCTCGAGCACGTTGGCACCGGCATCGGCGATCGCGCGCGAGACGCGGGCGAGCTGGCCCGGCTTGTCGGGAATGTCGATCGACAGGCGGGTCAGGCGTCCCTCGCGGGCGAGCTCGCGGGTCAGCACGCTGGCCAGGAGGCGCGGATCGATGTTGCCGCCGCACAGCACGAGGCCGACCCGGCTGCCGGCGAACCGCTGCGGCTCGGAGATGACGGCAGCAAGACCGGCCGCGCCGGCTCCCTCGACCACCGTCTTCTCAATAGTGATGAGCAGCGTCACCGCCCGCTCGAGCTCGGCCTCGCCGACCAGGACAATGTCGTCGACGAGCTGACGCACGTGCGCGAGCGTCAGTCGGCCCGGATATTTGACGGCGATGCCCTCCGCGAGGGTGTCGCCGCGCATCGGCAGATGCTCGCCCTTGATCGCGTTGTACATCGACGGCCACAGGCGCGACTGCACGCCGATGATCCTGATCGACGGCTTGATCGCCTTGGCCGCCACCGCCATGCCGGAGATCAGTCCGCCGCCGCCGATCGGCACCACGAGCGTATCCAGCATAGGCACCACGCGCAGCATCTCGAGCGCGATCGTTCCCTGCCCGGCGATGACGAGAGCGTCGTCGAAGGGATGGATGAAGACGAGCCCGCGCTCGGCCTCGAGAAGGTGGGCATGCTCGGTCGCCTCCTCCAGCGTCTGCCCGTGGAGCACCACCTCGGCACCGTGCGCGCGCGTGTTCTCCACCTTCACCAGCGGCGTCGGCTCGGGCATCACGATCGTCGCGGGGATCGCGAGCCGGCTGGCGTGGTAGGCGACGCCCTGGGCATGGTTGCCAGCCGACATGGCGATCACGCCGCGGCGGCGCTCGTCAGGGGAGAGCGCACACAGGCGGTTCAGGGCGCCGCGCTCCTTGAACGCGCCGGTGAACTGCAGGTTCTCGAACTTGAGCCAGATCTCGGCGCCAAAGATCCGCGATAGCGTACGGCTCTTGTCCATGTCGGTGTCGAGCACCGCATCGGCGAGCGTGCGCTTCGCCGCCTCGACGTCGGCAAGCGTGACGAGCTGCGTTGGCGCCTGGTCGTGGGCCATACCTGTTTCCATCTCCATACCCTGCCTTTCGCCCCTGCCTACACCGTCGCCTGCCGCTCCGACAGAGGGAAGCCGCGTCCGGGTCTGCCCTTGCCCCCACCGGCGCATCGGCTACAACGTCGCAGCTATTCGAGCCAAGGGAGAGACACATGGCAAAGGTGGCGTGGATCGGGTTGGGCGTGATGGGCTATCCGATGGCCGGCCATCTGCTGAAAAAGGGCGGGCACGATCTGACCGTCTACAACCGCACCGCGGCCAAGGCCGAGGCCTGGGTGAGGGAGTATGGCGCCGGCCGCACCGCGGCCACGCCGGCCGAGGCGGCGAAGGGCGCCGAGTACGTGTTCACCTGCGTCGGCAACGACGACGATCTCAGGCACGTGACGATGGGACCGGACGGAGCGCTCGCCGGCATGCAGGCCGGGGCGACGCTGATCGACAACACCACCGCGTCGGCCGACGTCGCGCGCCTGCTCCATGCGACCGCCAAGGCGAAGGGCATCGACTTCCTCGACGCGCCGGTCTCCGGCGGCCAGGCCGGCGCCCAGAACGGCATGCTGACGGTGATGGTCGGCGGCGAGGCGGAGGCATTCGGCCGCGCCAAGCCGGTCATCGAGCCCTATGCGCGCATGGTCAACCTGATCGGTCCCCCGGGCGCCGGGCAGCTGACCAAGATGGTCAACCAGATCGCCATCGCCGGCCTCGTCCAGGGCCTCGCCGAGGCGCTGCATTTCGCGGCCAGGGCCGAACTCGACATTCCGGCGGTGATGGACACGATCTCCAAGGGCGCGGCCCAGTCGTGGCAGATGGAGAACCGCTGGCGGACGATGAGCGAGGGCAAGTTCGACTTCGGCTTCGCCGTCGACTGGATGCGCAAGGACCTATCGATCTGCCTCGGCGAGGCGCGCCGCAACGGCGCCAGCCTGCCGGTCGCCGCGCTCGTCGACCAGTTCTATGCCGAGGTGCAGCGCATGGGCGGCAGCCGCTGGGACACCTCGAGCCTGATCGCCCGCCTCGAGGCGGCCGGGAAGGTGCGCTCGTGAGGTCCTATCGCAAGGAGCTTTGGTTCGATGTGCCCGGCCGGCGGGCGTTCATCAACATCACGCCGGATGTCGAGCGCTGCCTCGCCGAGAGCGGCGTGGGCGAGGGTCTGGTGCTGGTCAACGCGATGCATATCACGGCCTCGGTGTTCATCAACGACGACGAGCACGGCCTGCATCACGACTACGAGGTGTGGCTCGAGCAGCTCGCACCGCACGAGCCGGTGTCCCACTATCGCCACAACCGCACCGGCGAGGACAACGCCGACGCCCACCTGAAACGCCAGGTGATGGGGCGCGAGGTGGTCGTGGCCATCACCAAGGGCAAGCTCGACTTCGGGCCGTGGGAGCAGATCTTCTACGGCGAGTTCGACGGCGGACGCAGGAAGCGGGTGCTGGTCAAGATCATCGGCGAATAGCTTGGCGCAGGCTCGCGCGCCGCACTGGTTGCACCTTCATTCGCCCTTCCGCTCCTCGGTGTCGGTACGCGCGAAGCCGAGCGGAAGCTCCGTCGTGTACTTGATCTGCTCCATCGCAAATGCGGACGAAACCTTGGCGATCTCGATGCGGGCGATGAGCTTCTTGTAGAACGCATCGTAGGCGGCGATGTCGGGCACGGCGACGCGCATGAGATAGTCGATCTCGCCCGACATGCGGTAGAGCTCGACCACCTCCGGGAAATCAGTCACGGCGGCGTGGAACCGATCGAGCCAGTCGAGGCTGTGCTGGTCGGTCTTGATCTGCACGAAGACCGTCACCCCGGCGTTGACCTGCCTCGCGTCGAGCAGCGCGACCCGGCGTCGGATGACCCCCGCCTCCTCGAGCTTCTGGATCCGCCGCCAGCACGGTGTGGTCGACAGGCCGACATCCTTGCCGATCTCGGCCACCGCACGGGTGCAGTCGTGCTGCAGCAGAGCGAGGATCTTGAGGTCCATCTTGTCGAGCATGCAACCTCTCAGGGGATGAAAATTCGTTCCTATCATTCACAGGTTCTAGAATATTATTTTTGTTGTCTGCCCGTGTCAACGGGGTTTCTGGTACTTTTTTGCTACTTCTGTCGCATTTTGGCTTGTGAGCCGGGCGCGAACGAGAGATGCTTCGCTCAGCTGAGTACAATTTTCTACGCCGTGCCGGGTTCGCCCCGCCGACGCACCGAGCACAGAAGGCCCCTGCCCATGGACGAGATCGTTGCCATCACCGCGGACTTCGCCGTCACCGCCCAGCTCGAGCCGGCGGACTTCGCCGCCATCGCCCATCTCGGCTACCGCACCGTCGTCAACAATCGCCCCGACGGCGAGGAGGACGGGCAGCTGGCCGACCGCATGGCCGCGGTCCATGCCTGGCGGGCCGGGCTGCGCTACCGCTACGTGCCGGCGCGCAAGATGGACCTGTTCACCGACCCCGTCGTCGATGCGATGCAGATCGCCCTCGACGAGATGCCGGGACCGGTGCTCGCCTACTGCAAGTCCGGCCTGCGTTCGACCATCGTGTGGGCTGCGGCGACGGCCCGCAGGCGCCCCGTCGACGACGTGCTGGCCGACCTCGCGCGCGCCGGACAGGACCTCGACTTCCTGCGTGACGAGCTTGATGCCCAGGCAGACCGCGAGCATTGGGCGCCGAGCGAGCCGGTCGCGGCAGTGGACCTCCCCGACGACACTCTTGTAGCCGCCTGACTGCTCCTGCGCGGCCCACCGCCGGGCGCTTGGCTCAGCCGAGCACCCGGCGGACCTCCCTCCGCAGATGGGGCAGCAGCTCGGCATCGAACCAGGGATTGCGCTTTACCCAGGCATTGTTGCGCCAGGACGGATGCGGGAGCGGTACGTAGCGCCGCCCCGCCACTGGCTGCTCGACGTGGTCGCGCCATGCCGCGACCGTCTCCGTCAGGCTGGAGCCTGCGCGCGCGCCGAGATGCCAGCGCTGCGCATACTGTCCGACCAGCAGCACGAGCTCCACTTGCGGCAGCAGCGAGAACAGCCGCGCGTGCCAGTGGGCTTGGCACTCCGACCGCGGCGGCAGGTCGCCGCCCTTTGCATCGAGGCCGGGAAAGCAGAAGCCCATCGGCACGATGGCGACGCGGTCGGCATCGTAGAACGTCTCTGCATCGACGCCCATCCACGCCCGCAAGCGGTCTCCGGACGGATCGGTGAACGGCACCCCCGAGGCGTGCACCCGGGTGCCGGGCGCCTGCCCGCACACCGCGAGGCGGGCGGTGATCGAGACGCGTAGAACCGGGCGCGGCTCGTGTGGCAGCGGCTTGGTCGTCGGCCGCTCGACACAGATGCGGCAGGCGTGGATCTCGGCGACCAGCGCCTCGAGCCGGCGCGAGCTGTCCGACCGCCGCCTCACACCACCACTCTCAGGCCGTCCTTGGCGAGGTCGACGCGGGGATCCGCCACCTTGAGGCCGTTGGCCAGCATCTCGGTGCCCATGTGCGTCAGCAGCACGCGCCGCGCGGTCAGCCGGTCGAGGTTCTGCTCGATGATGCGCCAGCTCAGGTGATGGCGCGGCGTGCCGTCGAAGCCGTAGCACTCGCACAAGAACAGGTCGGCGCCTGCGGAGGCCCGAATCAGGCAGTCCACCCACTCCGTGTCGCCGGAGAAGGCGAGCGTGCGCCCGTCGGCCTCGATTCTGAGCGCATAGGGGGGAGCGCCCGAGGGATGGCAGACCTCGAACGGGGTCACACGCACCTTGCCGAGCGTCATCGGCGCCTCGGGCCGGAATTCGGCGAAACGGACATCGAACCGGCGTTTGGTCGAGGCGGCGCCGGGAAACAGCGCCTCGGCGGCGGCAACATAGCGGGCCTCGATACCGGCCGGGCCGACGATCAGCAGCGGCTGCGTTCGCTTGGCCACGTGCACCGCATGCAGCATCCACCACACCAACCCGGCAAAATGGTCGCCATGCAGGTGCGACACGAGAATGATCCCGATGCGGTTGGGATCGAGGCCGAGCCGGTCGAGGCCGATCAGTGCAGTCGCCCCGCAATCGATCAGCAGCTCACCATCGCTGGTCGCCACGTGATAGCAGGTCTGCAGCCTGCCGCCCGATCCGAACGCATCTCCCGAGCCGACGATGGTCAGCTTCATCGCGGTTCCCCTTCCCAATTCCTGCCCGAGGAAAATCAGCCTAGAGCGTCGATTTCGCCGAGCGCTGTTCCCTGCGGAACAGGGGGCCACCAATCTGCCGTCAGGCGGCGGCGCTCGGCCGTGCACTCATCTCCCGATGCCATCGGTCCAGGTTGGCAAGCCCTTCGGGACGGGCGATCTTTGCTGGCTTCATGAAGTCCACCGCAACCAGGGCAGTGATGTCGGCGATCGACGGCTCATCGCCGGTAATGTATCTGGTCCCGTCCAATCGGCCATCCAGAATTTCCAGAAACTCCAGCACCTTGGGGCGGTTCGCCTGGCCCCAGGCCGGCACCTGAGGCACCTCCAGAGGCGCCATCCCGGGATGCAGGTGGCGGAAGACGAAGGCAATCGGCAGCAGGAGGGAGAGCTCGACGCGCCGGTTCCACATCTCGACCAGCGCGCGGCCCTTGGCGCCGCGGCCGAACAGCGCCGGCTCCGGGTGCAACTCCTCGAAGTAGCGGCAGATGGCGACCGATTCCGCGATCGCGGTCCCGTCGTCCAGCACCAGGACCGGAACCCGCTGCAGCGGATTGAGGGCGGTGAAGTCGGCCGTGCGGAGCGCACCTGCCATCAGGTCGACCTCCTCGAACGCGACCTCGAGCCCCTTCTCGGCGAGAAAGATGCGCACCCGGCGCGGGTTGGGGGCGGAGCGTGTCTCGATGATCTTCAAGGGAGCCTCGGCACTTGCACGATGCCCTTCGTAGCGGCCGAGACCGCGCCACACAAGGCGCCGGCTCATTCGCCGATGCCCTGCCGGTCGCGCCACGCACGCGGCTGCTCGAACTCGGCGCCCCACAGCCCTCGTCGGGCGGCCTTGGCCGCCCGCTCCTCGCGCTCGTAGTCGCCATAGGCGACGGCGAAGCCGCGCTCGACCATCAATGCGTTGAGATCGCGCCCGCCGGCCGTGCAGCGCGCCAGCCAGCGGCCGAAGCGGTCGCTTTCCCGCCCTCGGCAGGTGACCTCGTCGCCGCCGATAAGGCGCTGCAGCTCACGCCGCGCCTCCTCCCCGCAGGCCCAGTCCCTGCCGTCCCGGCGGCAGCGCTGGAGACCTTCCGGCGCATCGATGCCGATGAGGCGCACCTCCCTTTCGCCGAGGTACATGCTGTCGCCATCGATGAGGCGCGCGCCGCCGGCGAGCGGGACGGTGAGCCGCTCCTCGAGCCAGCGCGCTCCGACCGCGGCCAGCGCCAGCAGCGCGATGAGCCCCCAGCGCACCGGCCTTGAGCGCGACCACGTCCTTCCACGTTGCATCGGCGTCCTCGTTTCCCTCGGTGGCACCGCAAGTAAACCCAACTTTAGCGAATTGCCCCGAGATTAACCCTTACCGGCAGGACCCTGCGCGGCGGACCGGCGCCGCGCGGGCTAGCCGCGCACATACAGCATTGCCGCTGCGAGGCGGCACCGCCTTGGCGAGACGCATGACCGCTGGCGCCATCGACGATGCGATTCCGACTTCCGGCGAGAGCGTCCGGGAGGCGCGCCTGCGCGCCGAGGATCATATCAAGCTGACGCGCGAGCGGCTCGCCACCGGAGCGACCATCAAGCCGGAGTACGAGCACGAGCTGCTCACCATGTTCGCGCGCAACGAGATGGGCGCCGCGGTCACCATGCCGGCCTTGTCGGTCATCTTCTCGCTGGCCTCGATGTACTGGGCGCCGATCGGCCAGGCCATCCTGTGGCTGATGCTGGTGATCCTGGCGAAGGTCCTGTTGCTCGAGCTCAGTCGCCGGTTCCTGGCCACGCCGCAGGCCGACGTCAACTTCTCGGTCTGGCGGCGGCGCTTCCTCACTGCCGAGCTGATCAACGGCCTCACCTGGGCCGGCTTCTCGCTTGTCGGCATCAACGCGGTCGGCGCCGCGCCCGACACGTTCCTGTTCTCCTCGCACGTGTTCCTGTTCGCCACGCTGATCGTGCTGCTCGCGATCCGCATGACGTTCGCCTCGACCGTGATGGCGATCCTCTATGTCGGCACGATCCCGATGACGATCACCGTCGTGACGCGCCTGCTGCTACTCAACGATCCGTTCTATTTCGCGCTGGCATCGATGGCGGTCGGCGTGCACGTGTATTTCGTGTTCCTGGCCCGCGGCCTCAACCAGACCGCGCTCGCCATGCTGGAGTTCCGCGCCCAGAAGGACGCGCTGATCGCCGAGCTCGAGGAGTCGAAGGCGATCTCCGACGAGGCGCGCTGGCGGGCGGAGGCGGCCAACAAGGCGAAATCGCGGTTCCTCGCCACCATGAGCCACGAGCTCAGAACCCCGCTCAACGCGATCATGGGCTTCTCGGAGGTGATGAAGGCCGAGATCATGGGACCGATGGGCAACCCGACCTACAAGGAGTACGCGACCTCGATCCACGAGAGCGGCAAGCACCTGCTCAATCTCATCAACGAGATCCTCGACCTGTCGCGCATCGAGGCCGGCCGCTACGAGCTGCACGAGGAGCCCTTGCGGCTCGCCGACGTGGCCGAGGACTGCCATCGCCTGCTGAAACTCAGAGCCGCCAACAAGGGGCTGCAGATCATCGAGGACTACGCATCCGGACTGCCGCAGATCTGGGCCGACCAGCGCGCCATCCGGCAGATATGCCTCAACCTGCTCTCCAACGCGCTCAAATTCACGCCGAAAGGCGGCCGCATCACCATCACCATCGCCGCCACGCCCGACGGCGGCCAGCTGCTCTCGGTGCGCGATACCGGCCCAGGCATTCCCAAAGAGGAGATCCCGAAGGTGATGCAGGCGTTCGGCCAGGGCTCACTCGCCCACCAGACGGCCGAGGGCGGCACCGGCCTCGGCCTGCCCATCGTCAAGAACCTGATCGAGCTGCACGGCGGCACTTTCGAACTGAGAAGCGAGCTGCGCAAGGGAACGGAGGGGATCGTGACGCTGCCGAAGCAGCGCGTCCTGCATGCCATGCCGCCCTTGCAGCCGCTCGGCCACGAGCGCCATCGCCGCGACAGTGGACCGCCGGTCTCGAACCGCCCGCCACGGCTGGTGGCGACCTCGAGCGCGCTCACCCATTGACCTCATTGTCCTCGTCGCCGACCGCGCCTACATGATTGGCGACCCGGCGGGCGGCCCCGGAACGGTGACGAGCGCCCGGCGGGCGCCATTCTCGCGGGTAGGCTCGCCAGAGCGGACGATGGAAACGCCGTGCGTCAACATCTGCAGGATTGCCCCGGACAGCGGGCTGTGCGAAGGCTGCGGACGAACGATTGCCGAGATTGCGGCGTGGGCCTCATTGTCGCCAGAGGAGCGGCGCCAGATCATGGCCGAGCTGCCGGCGCGGCGGCGTGCCGCACGGATGCAACGGTAGCGCACATGGCCGAACGCGCTCGAAAGCAGTGCCCATGCTGATATGGCTGTCCCTCATCCTCGCCGCCCTGGTTGGACTGTTCCTCGTCCTCTCCGGCAATCCCGATTCCCTCGGCGGCACACTCGGCGGAGTCGAGCCGGGCATGATGGTGTACGCGGTGGCGCTCGCCGCGTACGCGGTTCTGTTGTTCTCCACCCGGGGCGGTCGAATCGGCCAGTCGCTGCGCTATCTCGCCATCTGGGCCGGGCTGGCGCTGGTGCTGGTCGCCGCCTATGCCTATCGCGTGGAGTTCTCAGAGGTTGCCAACCGCGTGGTCGGTGAGCTGGCCCCGCCCGGCCAGTCGGTCACTCTCGAGAGCGATGCCGGCGGCCCGCGAACGGTGCGCATCCGCCAGCGCGGCGACGGGCACTTCGCGGCGCGGGCCGAGGTCAACGCCGCGGCCATCCTGACCATGATGATCGACACCGGCGCCTCGACCGTGGTGCTCAAGGCCACCGACGCCCAGCGGGTCGGGATCGATACCGGCGCGCTCGCGTTCTCGATCCCCGTGCAGACCGCCAACGGCCCCACTTATGCGGCGGCGACGCGGCTGCGCTCGATCTCGATCGGCGGCATCGAGGTGCGCGACGTCGATGCCCTCGTGGCCAAGCCCGGAAGCCTTAACGAGAGCTTGCTCGGTATGAGTTTCTTAAGGCGTTTGCGGTCCTATGAGATCTCCGGAGAGTTCCTGACCCTGCGCAGCTAGGGCCGAGCCTCCGCGCCAGGCACCCAGCAGCAACGGCGACGCTTTGCCATGTCCCTCTCCACCGGCACTCGCGGTCTGATCGGCGACATGCTCGGCTGGACGGCGATCGCGGTTGTCGGTGCACTGGCGCTGACCCATACCGCGGAGATCCGGTCGATTGCCGCGAGCCTGCTCGGACTGCCGCCGGCGGTCGAGCGCGATGCCGGCGCCGATCCGGCGGAGAGCGAGGCGGCAGAGCCCCCACGCGCGTCGGGCGTCGAGCTGACCGCCGGCCAGAATGGCCATTTCATCACCGAGGCCGAAGTCAACGGACGCGAGATCGAGGTGCTGGTCGATACCGGCGCCAGCTTGGTCGCACTCACCTACGAGGACGCGGAGCGGGCCGGCATCTACCTCAAGAGCAGCGACTTCACTCACGGCGTGCAGACCGCGAATGGGATGGCACGCATCGCTCCGGTGATGCTCGACAAGGTCAGCATCGGCGACATCTCGGTGCGCAACGTGCAGGCTGCCGTGTCCGAGCGCGGCCGCCTCAAGACCTCACTGCTCGGCATGTCGTTCCTCGGTCGTCTGGGACGGGTCGACATCAAGTCCGGACGGCTGCTGCTCGAGGAATAGTTGCAGCACCGACAGAGCGCTCTGCGCGTGGATGGCAACACGTCGCCCGCCGCCGCGACCGCTGACATTTCCCCTGCTCCGAGCCGTTGGCCGCGGTTGGCGAAGCCCGCCAATTCCTATAGCCTCCGGCCAACTTCTCTCAGAGGGAATCAACAATGCTCGCCAAGCCCCGCGCGGACCTCAAGCCCAACACCGCCGAATTCGAACGGCTGCCGCTGGTCAAGCCCACGGGCTTCCGCGAGTACGACGCCCGCTGGCTGTTCCCGGGCGAGATCAATCTGATGGGGCTGAATGCGGTCGGCCTCGGCCTCGCCACGCTGTTTGCGCGCCGCGGCGTGCCGAAGCGCCTCGTCGTCGGCCACGACTACCGCTCGTACTCCGGCGAGGTGAAACAGGCGCTGATGGTGGGCCTGCTCGCCGGCGGCGCGGAGGTGCACGACATCGGCCTGGCGCTGTCGCCGACGGCGTATTTCGCCCAGTTCGCGCTCGAGGTCGAGGGCGTGGCGATGGTCACGGCGAGCCACAACGACAATGGCTGGACCGGGATCAAGATGGGACTCTCGCGCCCGCTCACCTTCGGTCCCGACGAGATGAGCGAGCTCAGGGACATCGTGCTCGGCGGCCGCTACGAGACGCGCGTCGGCGGGCGCTATATATTCGTGCCGGACATGGCCGAGCGCTACATGGCCTCGCTGACCGACCGGCCGAGGCTGAAGCGGCGCATCAAGGCGGTGGTCGCGTGCGGCAATGGCACTGCAGGCGCGTTCGCGCCCAAGGTGCTGGCCGAAATCGGCTGCGAGGTGATCCCGCTCAATACCGACCTCGACCACACCTTCCCCAACCACAATCCCAACCCCGAGGACATGGCGATGCTGAAGGCCGTGTCGCGCAAGGTGCTCGAATCCGGCGCCGATGTCGGCCTCGCCTTCGACGGCGACGGCGACCGCTGCGGCGTCGTCGACAACGACGGCCACGAGATCTTTGCCGACAAGGTCGGCGTGATGCTGGCGCGCGACATCTCCTCGATTCACAAGAACGCCAAGTTCGTCGTCGATGTGAAGTCGACCGGCCTGTTCCTCACCGATCCCGTGCTGATCGCCAACGGCGCCGCTACGACGTACTGGAAGACCGGCCACTCCTACATCAAGCGGTTCAGCCACGAGACCAAGGCGCTGGTCGGGTTCGAGAAGTCGGGCCACTTCTTCTTCAATCCGCCACTCGGACGCGGCTACGACGACGGCCTCGTCGCGGCGATGGCGGTCTGCGACATGCTCGACCGCAACCCCGGCAAGTCGATGGCCGATCTCAAGAACGCGCTGCCCAAGACCTGGCAGTCGCCGACCATGTCGCCACACTGCGCCGACGAGCTGAAGTATGGCGTCGTCGACCGGATCGTCGATCACTACAAGACCGCGCACGCCGCGGGGCAGAAGATCGCCGGCCAGCGCATCCGCGAGCTGATCACGGTCAACGGTGTCCGCGTCGTGCTCGAGGACGGCACATGGGGGCTTGTGCGCGCGTCCTCCAACAAGCCGGAGCTGGTCGTGGTGGTCGAAAGCCCGACCTCGGAGGCCAACATGCGCGCGATTTTCGCCGACATCGACCAGCAGCTCTCGCGCGCACCGGAGGTCGGTGCCTACAATCAAAAGATCGTCGCCTGAGCCGGCACGGCACGCAGCAAACAAGAAAGCCCGCGGCTCGTATGGGCCGCGGGCTTTCTCGTGAGGTCGCTACGGCCGCGGGCTTCTCCGCGCCGGAGACACGATCAATCGCAATAGTCCCAGTAGCCGTTGGTCTTGTAGGGGTTGGTCCAATACCAGCAGAGCTTGTCGTCCGGGGCATAGGGCACGACACCGGCCGCCGAGACGGCGATGATCGTGCCGAGAGCGACGCCGGCGAACACCGTGCCGTAGTAGGGACGCGTGTACCAGGGACGAACGACGACGACGCGCGGCGCGCGGCGCACGACGACGGTCTTCTTGACCACGGTCGGGGCGCTGACGATGGTCTTCTTCTGGACGACGACCGGACGGCGAACGACGGTCTTCTTCTGCACTACGACCGGACGGCGCACGACGACCTTCTTCTGCACGACCTTGGCCACGGTCAGCACCGGGCTGGTCACCTCGGCGGCCGCGTTACGGGCGCCGGTGGCGATGCCCGTCACTGCGGCGGCATTGGCACCGACAGGCAGGGCGATCATGGCAGCGAGCGCGACGAGCGCCCCCCTGATCTCGAATCTCATCACGCTTTGGTCTCCTCTTTGGAGTGGCTGCTCAGGTGATGGTTCGCGATTGCCGCAAAATCAAGGCAATATGCTCGCGCACTGAAGAAATCTGCTCGATCCAGGTCAGGCGGTGCGCCGCAGCCCCGTGGCGCGGCTCAGTTGACTTTATCGGCCGGCGCCGCGTTCCGCTCTGCCTCGCGCGCCTCGAAGCGATTGATGTGGAAGCGCTGGAAGTTGGGATCCTCCTCGTACACCTCTGCCCTGATCCAGGCGAACATATCGTAGAAGGTGCCGGCGCCGATGCCGAGGTTCATCCGCGCGACCTCGAGCGGCTGGCCCCACTTGCCCTCGTGACCGGCGAGATCCGCCTTGTAGAAGACGATGGTCGGGGTGAACAACACGCCCCAGCGCTCGGCGAGCTTCTTCTCGGGCATCTTCTGGCCGTCGAAGTCGGTCACCACGCGCTCGCCCCACATGTTGAGCTGGACGATCGCGAAGTTCTCGCGCACGTAGTCGTTGATGTACTTCTTCGACAGCACCTCGGTGTGCATCTTGGTGCAGTAGATGCAGCCGCGCTGCTCGAAGATCACGGCGAAGCGCTTGCCAGCCGCCTTGGCCTCGGCGAAGTCGTCCCTGAGATCGAGGAACGAGTCCGAGAACCACGACTGATGGTAGATGCCGTCGTCGCCCTTCTTCGGCACAACCTCGGGCGTCTCGACGCCGCTCGGCGGCGGCAAAGGATGCTTCGCGCCGGCGTGCGCGGCAATGGCGAGCGCAAACCCGAAAATGCACGCGAGAGCCATGATGCGGGTCGTTCTCATAGGGTCCCTCCTGCTATCGGCTCCCAGCCTATCCGAGCCCGTCGCCGAGGACGAGCCCCCGTCTTCAGACCGGGCCGGCCAGTAGCGCGAGCAGGAAGCGGCCGGCGACGAGGGCCAGAAAGGCGGCGAATGCGAGCTCGAGACGACGCTTGGAGATGCCGTGGGCGAGCCGCACGCCGAGCGGCGCGGTCAGGATGCTCGCGGCGGCCACGACCAGGGCGCCGAGCACGCTGACGTAGCCGAGCGAGAACGGCGGCAGGCCGCCGTGTCCCCACCCGGCCCAGGCGAGCCCAACGAGACCCGGAACGGCGATCAACGGCCCCATCCCCGCGGAGGTGCCGACCGCTTGCAGCATCGGCCGGTTGTAGAGCGTCATGAAGGTCACCGTGAATACCGCGCCGGCGATGCTCATGAGCACCGAGACGAAGCCGACCGCGACCATGAACGCCTCGCTGCCCCAGCCGCGCGGGATGTCCTCGCCGAGCCGCCAGTCGTCGCGCCCGAGCGCCATCTTGAGCGCCATCAGGCTGCCGAAGACGACCCAGATCGCCATCAGCGCGGCACTCGACGAGCGCTCGGCGGTCAACACGCCGAGCACGACGCCGACGACCAGCCACGGCCCGAGGCGACGGATCAGGCCGACGTCCGGCGTGCCCTTGGCGCGATGCGCCATGAACGAGCGCAGAGTGGTCGGCGCGACGACGGCGAGCGAGGTGCCGAGCGCCAGGTGCATGCGGATCGCCGGGTCGACGCCGAGCGCGCCGAACGTCTCGTAGAGCACCGGCACCAGGATGCCGCCGCCGCCGATGCCGAGCAGCCCGGACAGGAGCCCGGTGACCATGCCGGCCGCGAGCAGCCCTGCGGCGAGGAGGCCGAGCTCGCCGGCCGAGAGCGCGATGTCCATTTGATGCCCCTACTCGGCCGCCGCACGCCTCGGCGCCGAGGCCCCATCGCCCTCGACCGCATCGAGCGCCGCGCGGAGAGCCTCGATGCCGGCCGCCGGCCCGGTGCCCTGCTCGCTCAGAATGCGGCGGAACAGGCGGCCCCGCGGGCAGCCATGATAGAGGCCGAGCAGGTGCCGCGTCACGTTGTTCAGTCGGCCACCGGCGGCGAGATGGCGCTCGATATATGGAACGAGACCGACGATCGCGTCGGCCCGGGTCGGTGACGGCGCGAGGTCGCCGAACAGCCGCGCGTCCACCTCGGCCAACAGATAGGGCGTCTGATAGGCCGCGCGCCCGATCATCACACCGTCGACGTGGTCGAGGTGGTGCTCGGCGGCATCGAGCGAGGTGATGCCGCCGTTGATGACGATCATGAGATCGGGCCGCGCCTCCTTCAGCCGCCAGACGCGGGCATGGTCGAGCGGGGGGACCTCGCGGTTCTGCTTCGGTGAGAGACCGTGCAGCCACGCCTTGCGCGCATGCACGACGAACGTCGTGCAGCCGGCGTCGGCAACGCGGTCGACGAAGCGCTCGAGATCGCGCTCGCTGTCCTGGTCGTCGATGCCGATGCGGCACTTGACCGTTACCGGCACCCCGACCGCCGCCCGCATCCGCGCGACCGCGCGGGCGACGAGGTCGGGCTCGGCCATGAGGCAGGCGCCGAACCGCCCCTCTTGCACGCGGTCCGAGGGACAGCCGACGTTGAGATTGATCTCGGCGTAACCCATCGCGGCGCCGATCGCCGCCGCCTCGGCGAGCTTGCCCGAATCGGAGCCGCCGAGTTGCAGCGCCAGCGGCTGCTCGCTGTGGTCGTATCCCAGCAGCCGCTGCCGGTCGCCGTGGATCACCGCCTCCGCGGTCACCATCTCGGTGTACAGCCGCGCATGGCGCGTCAGCAGGCGATGGAAGAACCGGCAGTGGCGGTCCGTCCATTCCATCATCGGGGCGACGCACAGCCTGTGGGTCGAGGGGCTCGTATCGGGCACGGTCTTGCTCGGTGGCGGAGTGGAAGCCCGCAGCATGTACCACGAATTCGGGGAGTTCCGGTGCGTCAGGCGGTAATGGCCGCATTTCCGATGACGCGGGACCATCACCCGCCTATATCAGTGGCTCCCCATCGCCGGCCAATTCGCTCTGCCGACCGGGGACCCGCGCGGCCGCCGGGCGGCGCCAACGGAAGGTGACGATGAAGACCGACACGCCCAAGGCCATCCGCCTCAAGAGCTACCGCCCGCCCGCCTATCTCGTCGACAGAGTCCAGCTCGACATCGCGCTCGACCCCAGCCGTACCCGGGTGCGCTCACGGCTCGTCGTGCGCGCCAATCCCGCGCTCGACGGCGCGCCCGGGCCGCTGGTGCTCGACGGGGAGAGCCTGGAGCTCGTCTCGGTCGCCCTCGACGGGCGCCAGCTCGCAACCAGGGCCTACACGCTCACACCGCAGGCGCTGACGATTGCCGCGCCACCCAAAGGCCAATTCACGCTCGACATCGAGACGATCGTAGATCCCGAGAGCAACAAGGCGCTGCAGGGGCTTTATCGCTCACGCGGGGTCTACACTACGCAGTGCGAGGCGCAGGGCTTCCGCCGCATCACCTATTTCCCCGACCGCCCCGACGTGCTCGCGGTCTATCGCGTGCGGCTCGAGGCCGACACGAGCGAGGCGCCGGTGCTGCTCTCCAATGGCAACCTGGTCGAGCGCGGCACGCTGGAGCGGGGCAGGCGCCACTATGCGGTGTGGCACGACCCGTTCCCAAAGCCCTGCTACCTGTTCGCGCTGGTCGGCGGAGACCTCTCCTCGATCGCGTCGACGTTCACCACCCGCTCCGGGCGCAAGGTTGATCTCGCGATCTATGTCGAGCACGGCTGCGAGACCCGAGCCGGCTGGGCAATGGACGCGCTCAAGCGCGCGATGGCGTGGGACGAGCGCGTGTTCGGCCGTGAGTACGACCTCGGCGTGTTCAACATCGTCGCGGTCAGCGACTTCAATATGGGGGCCATGGAGAACAAGGGACTCAACATCTTCAACGACCGGCTAATCCTCGCCTCGCCGGAGACGGCCACGGACGCCATCTTCGAGGCGATCGAGAGCGTGATCGCGCACGAGTACTTCCACAATTGGACCGGCAACCGGATCACCTGCCGAGACTGGTTCCAGCTATGCCTGAAGGAAGGCCTGACCGTGTTCCGCGACCAGGAGTTCTCCGGCGACGAGCGCTCGCGCACCGTGCAGCGGATCAGCGACGTGCGCCAGCTGAAGGCGGTGCAGTTCGCCGAGGACGCGGGTCCCCTCGCCCATCCCGTGCGGCCCGAGAGCTACATCGAGATCAACAACTTCTACACGGCCACCGTCTACGAGAAGGGCGCCGAGCTGGTGCGCATGATCAAGACCATCCTCGGCGAGGATGCATTCCGCGCCGGTATGGACCTCTACTTCTCGCGCCACGACGGCCAGGCGGCGACGGTCGAGGACTTCCTCCAGGCATTCGAGGATGCGAGCGGGCGAGATCTCTCACAGTTCATGCTCTGGTACCGGCAGGCCGGCACGCCGAGCCTCGTCTGCTCGCTCCGCTACGACAAGGCGAGCAAGACCGCCGCGTTGGAGGTCGAGCAGTCGCTCAGACCGCTGCACGGCAGGGCGCAGCCGAAACCGATGCACATCCCGCTGCGCCTCGGCCTAGTCGCCGCCGACGGCAGCGACGTCCCGCTGGTCATGGAAGACGGGACGCGGCTCGCCGACGGCGTCGTGCACGTGACGAAGCGCAAGCAGCATTTCCGATTCACCGACGTCGACGCGCGCCCTGTGCCGTCGCTGCTCAGGGGCTTCTCGGCGCCGGTCAACCTGACGCTGGCGATGGACGAGAAGGATCTCGCGTTCCTGATGGCTAACGACAGGGATCTCTTCAATCGCTGGCAGGCCGCCCATACCTACGCGAGCCGCACCATCCGCGAGATCGTCGCCGCGCTCGGCCGGGGCAAGCGCGTCGCACGCGGGCTCGCCTACGCGCGCGGGCTCGCGACGATCGTGCGCGACGAGACGCTCGAGCCCGCCTATCGGGCCGAGGTCTTGAAGCTGCCGAGCGAGGCGGACATCGCGCGCGAGATCGCCAAGGACGTCGATCCCGGATTGATCCACCGCGCCCACCGCCAGCTGGCACGGCTGGTCGCCGCGACGCTCGGCGGCGACCTCGAGGCGCTCTACGAGGAGATGCGCGCACGCGGACGCTTCTCGCCAGCGCCTGCCGCCGCCGGACGGCGTGCGCTCTGCAATGCGGCCCTCAGCCTGCTGCTCGTGCGCGGCACGCCGGCCGACATCGCCCGCGCGTGGCGCCACTTCGCGACCGCGGGCAACATGACCGACGAGGCGCACGCGCTGATCCTGCTGGCGCAGACCGCCGGGCCCGAGCGCGAGCGCGCACTGAAGCGCTTCCACGACCGCTGGCAGGGCGACCATGTCGTGATCGACATCTGGTTCGCCGCCCAGGCCCAGTCGCCGCAGCCCACGACCGTCGAGACCGTCGAGCGCCTGCTCGCCCACCCGCTGTTCTCGCTGACCAGCCCCAACAAGGTTCGCGCCCTCCTCGGAACGCTCGCGTTGCACAATCCCGTCCAGTTCAACCGGCCGGATGGGGGCGGCTACGCATTGGTCGCCGACCAGGTGCTGGCGATCGACCGCTTCAACCCGCAGATCGCGGCGCGGCTGCTGGCCTCGTTCCGGAGCTGGCGGGCGCTGGAGGCGGAACGGCGGCGCCTCGCCGGACAGGCGCTGACGCGAATCGCCCGGGGCCCCGATCTCTCCCGCGACGTGGTCGAGATCGTGACCAAAATGCTCGAAGAGTGACAATTGCCGATCCCACTTGACGGCGGCAATTTTTTCTCCCTCGACAGCCGACTCACCCCGACTCAGAATGAAATTGATGATTCGCGGCGAGCGTATCCGCCCGCGAATCACTGGGGCAGCGAGATTTCACAATTCGACGGGAGACAGGCATGGCGTGGACCTTGTCCGCCGGCCCACGGGGAGGCATTGTACCCGACGCCTGGTTGCGCGCGGTGCGCTGGATGGCGAGCTCGGCGCCAGCCTCGACACGGCGCCTCGCCGTCGTGTCGCCACTGAAGCTGGTGCTCGCCGCACACGTCGCCGCTGTCGTCATGGTGTTGCAGGTGCTGCCCGGCAATGTCGTCACGATGGCCCTGTCCACGACCAGCCTGCTGCTGACCCTGCTCGTCGCTCTCGCCCTTCCGTCCCATGGCGCCCGGCCGACGATGCCCGGCGTGCGCGCCGCCCTCGACGAGGAACTCGGCTCCAACCATGCCGATACGCCGCAGCCGCCTTCCGAGGCCGGTCGGGTCACGGCTGGCAGGGAGCTGGCGAGCCTCGCCTGCGAGCGTCAGGTGCAGCTCGGGCTGCAGGCCCGCCATGATGCCACGGTGCTGCGCGCCTCGGCCATCGGCGGCGGCCAGGCCTGGGCGGCGCTGATGGCCCGCATCAGCCACGAGATCCGCACGCCCCTCAATGCCGTGATCGGCTTCTCGGACCTGATGCAGGCGGAGCTGTTCGGCCCGTTGGGCCATGCCCGCTACGCCGAGTACGTCGACCATATTCGCGATAGCGGCAAGGCCTTGCTGAAGTCGGCCGAGGACACGCTGGCGATGACCTCCCTCCTCGCCACGGACGCGAGCCCGATAGCAGGCGTGCCGCTGTTGGACATCGTCGAGGACGCTCGGTCGTTCCTCGCCGCAGACGTCGCCGCCAAGCGGGTCACGCTTGATCTGCCGCGTGACCTCGACGTCGAGCTGGTGGCCGATCGCCGCGCACTGCGCCAGATCATGCTCAACCTGATGTCCGAGGCGGTCGCGCGTGCCGAGCCCGGGAGCCGCGTCGCGATCGGGGTTGCCACCGACGGCAGCCTCGCGCAGATCGAGATCATGGTGCCGCAAGCGATACCGGTCGCAGCGGCCGGCGACCAGACGCTTGGCCTCTCCATTGCCCGCGCGCTGCTCGATCTCAATGGCTCCGATCTCGTCGAGTGGAACCACGGCGACGGCGGATGGCGGGTCGCCACCGTGCTCGATCTCGCGGTGCAGGCCGATTTCTTCGCCGGCGCCTCGTAGAGCGCACGTCGGGCAGAGCATTGCCGCCCGTGTGCCGCGAGTGCACGCGAGCGCTCAGGCGACGATGCGCGGGAACAGCGCCGCGACCTCTGCCAGCGTATCGCCGAGCCGCGCCTCCAATCGCTCGAAGCTTGGCTCGTCGCCCGCCTGCGCCAGCAGCTCCTTGAGGCCGCTCGGCGCGCTCGCCGGATCGAACGGACCATCGAAGCAGAGCCGCAGGACTTGCGTCAGGTCGTGCACGAGGCGCGTCGCCGGAATGAGGGTCTCGGCGTCGGCATCGGCGAGCAGTCCGGCACGCTGAAGCTTCTGGAACGCGAGCAGCGTATTCTGGTCAAGCACCTCAGGATGCTCGGCCGCATGGATGAGCTGCAGGTACTGGGCCATGAACTCCAGATCGACCAGGCCGCCGCGCACCTGCTTCAGCTCCCAGATATTGGTCGAGCCCTTCTCCTTCTCGATCCGTCCACGCATGTCGAGCACGTCGGCGACGATCTTGCCAGGATCGCGGGGCTGCACGAGCGCATCGCGGATCGCCGCCTCGATCGCCGCGCGGAGCGCGGGCGGGCCCGAGACGACACGGGCGCGCGTCAGCGCCATGTGCTCCCACGTCCACGCCTCGCGCATCTGGTAGTGCACGAAGCTAGCGAGCTGGGTTGCGACCGGCCCCTTCTGCCCGGAGGGCCTGAGGCGCATGTCGACCTCGTAGAGGGCACCCTCTGCCGTCGGAGCGGTCAACGAGGTGATCATGCGCTGGGTGAAGCGGGAATAGTACTGGGTCGGCGCCAGAGGCCGCTCGCCGGTCGACTGGATCGCGGTGGAATCGAAATCGTAGATGACGATCAGATCGAGGTCGGATGCCGCCGTCATCTCGCGGCCACCGAGCTTGCCCATCGCCACCACCGCTGCCGCGCCGCCCGGCACCACGCCGTGCGCACGCACCAGCTCGGCCTCGGCGAAGCGACCGAGAGCGGTAATCAAGCGCTCGGCGAGCAGCGCGTAGGCACCTCCCGCCTGGCTCGCATTGATCGAGCCGCTGAGCACACGCACGCCGACGAGAAACGCCTGCTCGCTGCCGACCACGCGGGCGCGGTCGAGCACCTCCTGAGCGTCACGGGCGGCGTCCAGCTCGGCGGCGATCACCGCGTCCAGGTCGTCAGCCGTCGGCAGCGTGGCGAAGGTGCGCGGATCGATGACCGCATCGAGCAGGCGGCGGCGGCGCGAGAGAATGCGCGCCAGCCGCGGCGCCGTGCCCATGATGTCGGCGACGAGGCGCAGGAGAGCCGGATTGGCGCGCAGCAGCGAGAACAGCTGCACGCCGGTCGGCAGCTCGGAGAGGAACCGGTCGAAGCTTGCAAAGGCACGGTCCGGATCGGCGGTATCGGCGAGCGCCTCGATCAGCAGGTGTTGCATCTCGGTCAGCCGCTCTCGCGAGCGCGCCGAGCGCACCGCCGCGTAGCGTCCCCGGTGCCAGTTGCGAACCGACGCGATCACCTGGCTCGGCTGCGTGAACCCCATGCGGCCCAGCGCCGCCACGGTGCCGGGATCGTCGTCCTCGCCGGCGAACACCATGTTGACCTCGCCGCGGGTCAGCTCCGGCACGGTCTCGAACAGCGCCGCGTAATGACGCTGCACGGTCTCGAGCTCGGCGAGGAGCGCGGCCGAGAACGCGTCCAGCGTCGCGTAGCCGGCGAGCCAGGCGAGGCGTTCGAGATCGCGCGGGTCGTCGGGCAGCGAATGCGTCTGCTCGTCCGTCGTCATCTGGATGCGATGCTCGATGCGGCGCAGGAGCTTGTAGGCACGCTCCAGCTCGTCGGCAATATCGGCCTTTATCCAGCCGCGCTCCACGAGGCGGCGCATGGCCTCCAGCGTGCCGCGGGCCCGCAGGTCCGCTTGGCGTCCGCCGGCGATCAGCTGCTGGGTCTGGACGAAAAACTCGATCTCGCGGATGCCGCCACGGCCGAGCTTGACGTTGTGACCGGCGACGCCGATGCCGCCGAGCCCCCGGAAGGCGTGGATCTGGCGCTTCATCGCGTGAATGTCGGCGATGGCCGCGAAGTCGAGATACTTGCGCCAGATGAACGGCGCCAGCTCGGCGAGGAACGCCTTGCCGGCCTCGATATCGCCGGCGACGGGGCGCGCCTTGATGAGGGCGGCGCGCTCCCAGTTCTGGCCGAAGCTCTCGTAGTAGTGCATGGCCGAGCCGGTCGAAAGCGCGAGCTGGGTGGCTCCGGGATCGGGCCGCAATCTGAGATCGGTGCGGAACACGTAGCCGTCGCCAGTGCGCTCCTGCATCAGCTTCACGAGGTCGCGCGTCATGCGCACGAAGAACGCCGTCGGCTCCAGGTTGTCGCGCAGCTTGGCGCGCTCCAGCTCGTAGAGCACGATGAGGTCGATGTCGCTCGAGTAGTTGAGCTCGAACGCGCCGTGCTTGCCCATGCCAAGCACGATGTAGCCCGAATCCCGCTCGGGTGCGGCATGATCGGTGCCGGTCCATTCGCCCTTGGCCATCGCCTGGCGAAGCAGGAAGCGCACCGCGGCTTGCAGTGCCGCGTCCGCCGTCTCGGCCAGAACCTTCGTCACCGTCATGACCGGCCACACGCCGCCGATATCGGCGAGCGCGGTCAGCAGCGCCACCTCGCTCTTGAACAGGCGCAGCGCGCGCATTGCCTCGGCCTGCGTGCCGGCGGCGGCGATCGCCCCGTCGAGCTGCGCCGCAAGCGCGGCGAAGTGCGCTTCGGGGTCGGAGGCGAGCATTCGCGCCAAGCGGGCCGGGTCGCGGCGCACCAGCCCCGCGAGATAGGGTGAGCCCTGCAGGACCCCCGCGAGGAGTTGCGCGACACGCTCTTTCCCAAGCAGCTCCGCAAGCGCCCTCGCGTCGGCCTCGGCTAACGGGGGATCGAGCAGACCGGCCACATCGGCGTCGGCGCGCGTCGCGTCGCCGATGTGCGGCGCCTCACGGATGCGCGTCCAGAACGCTCCCCGCGGTTCCAGATCGCCCATCCCTTCTCTCCCAACAGATCAGCTGGCCGCGTGCCCCGGACGCCGCTTGGGTAGCACGAGGATCGCTCTGAGACCCGGAGCATTGTCCTCGAGTTTCAGCACGCCGCCGTGCAGCCGCGCAACTGCCGCGACCAGACTGAGGCCGAGCCCGGTACCGGGGCGCGTGCGGCTTTCGTCGAGGCGGACGAAGCGGCGCAGCACCCGCTCGCGATCGGCGGTGCCAATGCCGGGACCATGGTCGGCGATGGTGACGAGACCTTCGGTCGCAGTCTCGCCGACCGTGATCTCGATACGGCGCCGGCACTCCCGAGCCGCCCCCTGGTCGGCGCCGTCGCCGCCGTACTTGATGGCGTTGTCGACCAGGTTGGCGACGGCCTGCCCGACCAGCTGGCGATTGGCCTCGATGTGCGGCGCCTCGCCGGTCTCGGCCACCAGCGTCAGCCCCTGCTCGTCGGCCACCGGTTCATAGAGCTCGACCACGTCGCGCACCACCTCGCCGAGCGCGACGGGCGAGACCGTCTCGTCGATAGCGCCCGCCTCCAGCCGCGCGATCAGCAGCAGCGCGTTGAAGGTCTTGATCAGCTCGTCGGCTTCGTCGATGACGCGCGCCAGCCCCTCGCGGTAAGCCGCCTCTCCTTCGGGGCTGCGAAGCGTTGCCTCGGCTCGGTTGCGCAGCCGGTTGAGAGGCGTCTTCAGATCGTGGGCAATGTTGTCGGAGACCTCGCGCAGCGCACCCATCAGCCCTTCGATCCGCTCCAGCATCTCGTTGAGGTTGCGCGCGAGGCCATCGATCTCGTCGCCGGTGCCGGCGAGCGGAATGCGCTCGGAGAGCTTGCCGGCCATGATCGCGCGCGTCGCCGCATTGATCGCCTCCAGCCGCGCCATCAGACCTCGCCCGGCGACGAGACCGGCGGCGAGGCCGGCGAGCGCGAGCACGCCGAAGCCGGCGAGCGACGTCGCCAGCACGCTCTCGACGAAGCGGCTGCGAGGCTCGACGTCGCGGCCAACGACGAGGCGCGCGCCGGCGACATCCAAGCGCTCAGCGACAGCGAGCCGCGAATGGCCGCCGTGGTCGGGGGTGATGCGAAACACGGCCCCGCCGGAGCGGTCGGCCAGCTCGGCCGGCAGGGCGGCGAGATTGCCGGCGAGTCGCTGGCCATCGGCGCCGAGCAGCAGATAGAGCCGGTCACCCGCTGCCTCGCTGCGCCGGCGCACGGCCTCGACGAGCGCGGCCGCGTCGCTGCCCCGGGCCGACCGTACGAGATCGTCGCTCTCGAGCCTGATCTCGGCCAGCGTCTCTGCTGCCAGCTCGCGGTTCGCGTGCCACGTCAGCAGGGCGACGAGCAGGCCGGCGGCGACGGCGTAGAGCGCCACCATCGTCGCCGCGAGGCGGAATGGCGTCGAGGTGAGCGCGCCGCCGAGGATCCTACTGAGCGCCGTCACGGATCATATACCCCGCACCGCGGATGGTGTGCAGCAGCGGCCGCTCGAAGCTCTTGTCGATCTTGGAGCGCAGCCGAGAGACGTGCACGTCGATGACGTTGGTCTGCGGGTCGAAATGATAGTCCCATACATTCTCAAGCAGCATGGTGCGGGTCACCACCTGCCCGGCGTGCTTCATCAGGTACTCGAGCAGGCGGTACTCGCGCGGCTGCAGCGGGATCGGCTCGCCGGCCCGCATCACGCGATGCGCGAGGCGGTCGAGCACCAGATCGCCGACCACGTAGCGTGTCGCCTGCTCCTCCGGCGCACTGCGCCGCGCCAGCGCCTCGACCCTCGCCAGCAGCTCGGTATAGGCATAGGGCTTGGTCAGGTAGTCGTCACCGCCGGCACGCAGCCCCTTGACGCGGTCGTCGACGTCGCCGAGTGCGGAAAGAATGAGAACGGGAGTGCGATCGCCTGCCTCCCGCAAGCGGCGGACCAGCGTCAGCCCGTCGAGACGAGGCAGCATGCGATCGACGATGAGCAGGTCGTAGCCGCCGTCGCGGGCGAGCGCGAGCCCCGCCTCGCCGTCCTCGGCCCAGTCGGCAGCATGCCCGCTTTCCTTCAGCGACTTCTGCAGGAACTGGGCGGTCTCGCGGTCGTCCTCGATCACCAGCAGGCGCATGCGGCTCTTCGTCCTGTTTCGGGCAAGGGCATACTGCCCGGACAGGGCCAAAACGTCGAGGCGGCGGCCGTCGGATCTCGACCGCCGCCGCCTCGCATGCTTACCGCCGGCCGGATCAACCCTTGGCCTTGAGCTGGACCGCGACGAACCGCTTCTGATCGCCCGAGCGGACGTGCAGCAGCACCGCCTTGCGGCCGAGCCCCTGAGCTTTCTTGACCCCGTCCATGACGTCGCTGGCCGACTTGACCGGCTCGCCCTGCACCTCGAGGATCACATCGCCCGCCTTGAGGCCCTTCTGGGCGGCATCCGAGCCCTGTTCGACCTCGCTGATTGCGATGCCTTCCTTGGTGCTGCCGGTGGCGGCAGGGGCCAGCGTCAGGCCGAGCTGCTCGATCTCGGAGTCGCTCGACGCCGGCTTGCCTTCCTCGAGCTTGGCAAGCTCCTCGCTCGACGACGGGAATGTGCCGAGCTTGACCTTCACGTTCTGCTCGCCGGTGTTGCGCCAGATCTTCACGTCCACCGTACTGTCGGGCGCGTACCCGGCGATCTTGCGAGCGAGGTCGCGACTGTCCTCGATTCTGTCGCCGTTGACGGCCAGGATCGCGTCGCGCGCTTTCAGGCCGGCGCCGGCCGCCGGACCATTGGCGGTCACGTCGCTGATCAGCGCGCCGCGGGCCTGCGGCAGCCCGAGGCTGGCCGCGGTGTCCTCGTCGACGTTCTGGATCTTGACGCCGAGCCAGCCGCGGCTGACCGAGCCCGACTTCTTCAGCTGCGCGATCACCTCGCTCGCGGTCTTGGCGGGCACCGCGAACGCGATGCCGACGTTGCCACCTGACGGGCTGAAGATCGCCGTGTTGACGCCGATCACCTCTCCGTCGATGCTGAAGGTCGGACCGCCCGAGTTGCCGCGGTTGACCGCCGCGTCGATCTGCAGGAAGTCGTAGGGACCCGAGCCGATGTCACGCGTCAGCGCCGATACGATGCCGGCGGTCACCGTGCCGCCGAGGCCGAACGGATTACCGACCGCGATCACCCAGTCGCCGACGCGGGCCGCCTTGTCGGCGAACTTGACGAACGGGAACGACTTGCTGGCCTTGATCTTGATCAGTGCGAGATCGGTGCGCGCGTCGGTTCCGACGAGCTCGGCCTCGAGCTTCTCCTGGTCGTCGAAGCTGACCTCGATCTTGCCGGCACCTTCGACGACGTGATTGTTGGTGACGACATAGCCATCGGCCGAGATCACGAACCCGGAGCCCTGCGCCGCGCTCGGGCGCGGTGACTGCGGGCCCTGGAAGTCCTTCGGCAGGTTCTTGAAGAACTCGTTCAAGGGATGGTCCTCGGGCAGATCCGGGAAGCCGGGCGGCAGCCCGGGCATACCGCGTCCGCCGCGCCGCTCGCGACGCGCCACCTTGCTCTCTCCGTTGGTCACCGAGATCGACACGACCGCCGGCTTCACCCGCTCGACGATGTCGGCGAACGTGATCGGCGCCCGGCCCATCGGCGTCTCGATGGTCCGCTGGTCCGCCCGCTGGGCGATCGCCGGCGACGGTCCTTCGAGCGACCACAATGTCAATGCGCTGGCGCCGACCGCCAGCGCCGCCACGAGCGGGCGCGTGATCGAGCGCCGCCGACGGGCTGGCCCGGGACTTGCTGCTCCAGCCTCGGTCGGGTGCGAGCTGCGCTTGGATGTCGGCAAAGACGGCATCGGCATCGTGTGGATCTCCATCTGACGGCCGCTGGTGGCCCGTGGTACCGATCTAGCCAACAGCGCCTTACGGCAGCCTTTCGGCCGCCTTAACAATCGGTAATGTTTCGGGACAACGTCCCGTTCCGCGTCGGGAGTGTCCTGCTTTGAGCGCCGCGTCGATCCCGCCCGCCCGTTCGCAGACCCAGCGCTCTCGGCCGTGGCGGCCGGTGCCGTGGCGCCTCGCGGCGGCCCTTGCGATCGCGTTGCCGTGGCCGGGACCGGCGGCCGCCGGCTCGGCACCGCCGCTGCGCCCCGCCCTTGCCGGCTCGGGTCTGCCGCTGGTCCCGGTGGCGGTATTCGGGCGCGACGAGCGCCGGCCGTTGCAGCAGAGCCGCCGCGACCTCCACGAAGCGCTAGGCCTGCTCTACGACGACCACTCGCGGCTCGTCTGCACCGCGTTCTGTGTCGCCCGCGACGTGGTGGCGACGGCAGCCCATTGTATCCACGGCACCGGCGATCGCCCCCCACCCCGCCTCTCCGGCCTGAGCTTCCGCCACACCTTTGCTGAAAGACGCGGCCTTGCGCGTATCGCCGGCGCGGCCGGCGGCACCGCCGCCCAGCACATCATGAGCGGATCGACGCGCTTGAGCGTGCGACCGCCGATCGACGCGACCAGCGACTGGGCGCTGGTGCGCCTCGACCGTCGGGCATGCACGCGCAGCATCCTCGCCCTCGCCGACTACGAGGCAGGGGAGGTCGCCGAGCTCGCCGCCGCGGGCCGCGTCTACCAGGTCGCTTTCCACCGCGACTTCGCCGACTGGCGGCTCGCGATCGGCACTCCATGCAAGGTTTCGCCGAGCTTCGAGGGTGCGGATCGGCAAACGATCGAGCGGGACTTCGACGATGCCGGAAACCTCGTGCTGCACGACTGCGACACGGGCGCCGCCTCGTCCGGCTCGCCGCTCCTGGTCGACGGCCCGAGGGGACCGGAGGTCGTCGCCGTCAACGTCGGCACCTATGTGCTCTCGAAGGTGCTGATGAACGACGGCGAGATCGTCAAGCGGTTCCGCTCCGACACGATCGCCAACACGGCGCTGAGCGCGACCATCCTGAAGCGTGCGCTCACGGCTTTCGAGCGGGCCGAGATTCTAGCCGAGGCGCGCGACGTCGCCGAGGTGCAGCACCAGCTCGCTCGGCGCGGCTACTACGAGGGCGCGAGCGATGGAGTGTACGGACCGCAGACGCGCGCTGCGATCGAGCGTGTCGAGGCCGCGTGGCGCATGGCCCCAACCGGCCTCGCGACCCGGAGCCTGCTCTTGCGGCTGCAGCAGGATTCTCTTGCCGTAGCACCGGCAGAGCCGGCTCGGCACTCACAGCGCTCTCGATAGGCCAATTACCGCACATCGATAGGTCTGGAATGCGTTCTCACTCCGCACGCAGGCCCGTCGCAGTCAGCCGTTTTCCGAGGCTCCATCACCGGCGGCAAGGATGCGCTGGAGTTTCTCCTCCTCCTCGCGCGTCAGGCGCTCCGCTCCCATGTCCGTCACGACCGCACGCCGGCGCATGGCGGCGACGACGAGCCAAGCGACGACCGCGAGGATCACGAGCGGCGTGACCCACAGTAACACCGTGCGCGAACTGAATGGCGGTCTCAGCAGCACGAACTCGCCGTAGCGCGCGACGATGAAGCTTCGCACACCGGCGTCGCTGTCACCGGCGGCGAGCCGCTCGCGCACCAGGAGGCGCAGGTCACGCGCCAGCGGCGCATTGGAATCGTCGATCGACTGGTTCTGGCAGACGAGGCAGCGAAGCTCCGCGGACAGTGCGCGCGCACGCTCCTCGAGCCTCGGGTCGGCAAGCATCTCACCCGGCTCCACGGCACGTGCCGCCACCGCCGAGGCGAGCAGCGTGCAAACGACCGCAACCATGCTCACCAAGCGTCGGGCAATTGTCATGGCCCTACTCCGCCGGCTGCACGGCGCCGCGCCGGCCGAGCGATCGCGTCGGCGCACCGATCCTGAGACGGCGGTCGCTCAACGAGAACGCGCCGCCGATGAACATCACCAGCGCACCGATCCAGATCAGGCGCACCAACGGATTGAAATAGACGCGGACCGCGAAGCCGTCGCCCTGACCTTCCTGCTCGTCGCCGAGCACGACATAGAGATCGCCGCGCCAGGAGTTTAGAATCCCGGCCTCCGTCGTCGGCTGTGGCGGAGCATCGTAGAGCCGCTTGGCGGGCTGCAGCTGGGTCACCGGCGCGCCGCCGCGCGTGACATCGAACAGCCCAATCTGCTCGCGGTAGTTCGGCCCGCGGGAGGGCACAACGCCGCGGAACGCCAGATCGTAGCCGGAGATCGCCACCGTCTCGCCGGGCTTCATCACCAGGATCCTCTCCGACCGATAGGCCGTCGTCGCCACGATGCCGACGACCATCATGCCGACGCCGAAGTGGGCGAGCGACGTACCGTAGTTGGAACGGGGCAGATTGGCGAGCCGCCGGCGCACCTCGGCGAGCGGCGCCGAGCCGAGCTTGACGCGATAGGCGAGCTCGGAGACGGCGCCGGCCATCACGAACGCGCCGAGCGCGATGCCGAATGGCGCGAGATGCGGGCCCCGCCCACTCATCGCGAATGCAACCGCACTCGCCACCGCGGCAAGGATTGCCGCCACCAGCAGGCGTTGCGCGGCACCCCGGACATCGCCGCGCTTCCAGGCGAGATAGGGTCCGAACGGCAGCGCCAGCAGCAGCGGCACCATCAGCGGCCCGAAGGTCATGTTGAAATACGGGGCCCCGACCGAGATCTTGGCCCCCGTCGCCGCCTCGAGCGCCAGCGGATAAAGCGTGCCGACCAGAACTGTGCCGCAGGCCGTTGTGAGAAGGATGTTGTTCAAGACGAGGCTGCCCTCGCGGCTCAACGGCGCGAACAGCCCGCCTTGGCGCAGACCACTTGCTCGCAACGCGAAGAGCGCGAGACTGCCGCCGATGAACAGCATCATTATGGCGAGGATGAACACGCCGCGCTCGGGATCGACGGCGAATGCGTGTACCGAGGACAGAACGCCCGAGCGCACCAGGAAGGTGCCCATCAGCGACAACGAGAAGGTCAGGATCGCGAGCAGGATCGTCCACACCTTCAGCGCCTCGCGCTTCTCCATCACCAGCGCGGAATGCAGAAGCGCGGTGCCGGCAAGCCACGGCATGAACGAGGCGTTCTCGACCGGGTCCCAGAACCACCAGCCACCCCAGCCGAGCTCGTAGTAGGCCCACCACGAGCCCATGGCGATGCCAAGTGTCAGAAACATCCAGGCTGCCAGAGTCCACGGCCGCACCCAACGCGCCCAGGCGCCGTCGATGCGCCCCTCGATCAGGGCCGCGACCGCGAACGAGAACGCCATCGAGAAGCCGACGTAGCCGGCGTAGAGGAATGGCGGATGGAACGCGAGCGCCGGGTCCTGCAGGATCGGGTTGAGGCCGTTGCCGTCGGCCGGCGCGGGATCGAGGCGCTCGAACGGGTTCGATGTGGTGAGGATGAACAGCGCGAACGCGACCGCGATCGAGGCCTGCACGGCGAGCACGTTGGCCCGGAGCGTCGCCGGCAGGTTGCGCCCGAACACGGCGACCGCGGCGCCGAATGCCGCGAGGATCAGCACCCACAACAGCATCGAGCCCTCGTGGTTGCCCCACACACCCGACAGCTTGTAGATCGCCGGCTTGGTCGAGTGCGAATTGCGGGCGACGTTCTCGACCGAGAAATCCGAGGTCATATAGGCATAGGACAGGGCGACGAACGCGAGCGCCAGCAGTGCAAACTGAGCCATCGCCGCCGGCTCGCCGACCGCCATCAGTCGGACATCCCGCGCACGGGCTCCCACCGCCGGTACCACCATCTGCACAAGTCCGACGAGCAGTGCGAGGACGAGAGCAAAGTGTCCGAGCTCGATGATCATTTCGTCCTCCCACTCACTGCGGCGTGCCCTGCTTGTGCGTCGCTCCCTCGCCGAGCTTGACCCCCTTGGCCTTCAAGGCATCGGCCACCTCGGGCGGCATGTAGTTTTCGTCGTGCTTGGCGAGCACGCTGTCGGCGACGAAGCGACCGGAGGCATCGAGCGCCCCTTCCGCGACCACGCCCTGCCCTTCGCGGAATAGATCGGGCAGCACGCCCTCGTAGGATACCGATACCTTCTGCAGCGTGTCGGTGACGGCGAACTCGACGCGTGCGCCCCCTCCGCGCTTCACCGATCCTTCGGCCACCAGGCCGCCGAGCCGGAAGCGCTGTCCGGCGGCGATCTTCTTCTCTGCGACATCGCTCGGAGTGTGGAAGAACACGATCGTATCCTTGAGCGCGAACAACGTCAGGATCGCGGCGAGGGTCAGCACCGCCACCGCCGCTCCGATCAGAATTCCGCGTCTCTGCTTGCGAGTCATCGCCTTTCCTCGCCTTGCGCCATCCTCACGACCCGAGACCGAGGCTGCCCGCCAGCGCGTCCAGCGTAGCCAGCGCCTGCGTATTGCCCTCGAGCGCCCGGCGCGCATTGCCAAGCGCGGCAAGCGCCTCGTCACGTCGGCCGAGCACATGCAGCGAGCGCACCAGCTTCACCCATCCGTCGATGTCCGTGCCGTCTTTCTTCAAGCGCTCGGCCAGGCCGTCGACCATCTGGGTGATGAACGCGGTACGCTCCTCGGCCGTCATCTTGGCCACGTCGAACGCCGGCCCCGACGGGGCGGTAGTCTCCGGCTGCTCGCGTGACACGGTGCCCTTCGCAGGTGCGGCTCCGAATTCGGCCAGGCGCTCCTCGACGAACGCGCGCCAGGGTGCGTCGGCCGGCGACTCGGCCAGCAGCGCCTGGAGATCGGCGACGGCGCCGTCTCGATTGCCGTCCTGCTGCTTGCCGATGGCGAGCCAGAACCGCGCTTCGACATGGCCCGGCTCGAGTGCCCTCAGCCGCTCGAAAGTGCGGCGCGCCTGCTCGCCGACCAATCCGTTGCTCGCCATGATCAGCGCCTCGCCGAGACCCATGAGTCGCTGCGGCGACTCGCCGAGCAGCCCCAGCGCGCGCTCGTAGGCGTCGGCTGCATCGGCGAAGCGCTGCATGCGCATGTACACCGGAGCGATCGCGTCCCAGCCTTCACCCTCCTCGGGACGCTCGCGCAGCCGCGCCTCCACCTTGCCGACCAGCTCCGCCACGCTCGCTTTGTCAGCCGGCACCGCCATGCGCTCGGCCAGCGGTCGCGCCGGCAAGCCCGGCGATCCCAGCGCAAGGTAGAGCGCGATAGCGGCAAGCGGCACGCCCAGCGCGACCACGCCGACGACCCATCGGCCACCTCCGGCCAACGCGCTCGAAACCCCTGGGCCGCCTGCGCCCGTCCGCTCGGCCTCTTTGATCAGCCGGCGGGCAAGCTCGACCCGCGCCGCCTCGGCCTCCTCGGCGCCAACGAGCCCGCGCTCGCGGTCGGCCTCCAACTCACGCAGCTGGTCGCGATAGACGGCGAGTTCCCCGTCGGCGCCGTCCTCGGACTGCGCCGCGCGCAAGAGCGGCCGTGCCAGGGCGGCCACCACCGCGGCGGTCAGGAGCGCGAAGCAGAGCCAGAGGAGCATGTCACATCCGAAGGGCTGTCTCTGGGTTGGAATAGGGGTGGAGCGCGGCCGGCACAAGACCTGCTTCCGCGCCCGGGCCTTGTGTCACGGCCTCGAAACCAAAAAACACCACCGGGGGGCCCCCCCGGTGGTGTTCATCATCATTCGCGGCGGGCGGTGCTGACCAAAGTCAAGCGACGTTGCGCCAAGTCCCGTCCGGATTGCGGCAGGCCGTTCCCCGCATCGTCTGCGGCCGGCCATCGATGTAGATCGTGTGTGTGTAGTCGCGGCAATCGTCCGGGCCGCGCCGATAGGGCCGGCTCGGCACCACGTCGCCATAGCGGCCATTGTCCGGGTTGCGCCAGCGCCTCGGCACACCCGAGTTGCCGCGCTCCAAGGCGTCGAACTCGGCCTGCTGGGCCAGCATGCGATCCTGCTGGTCCATCGCGCGGCCAATCTCGCTACCGACGATGCCGCCGACTACCGCACCGGCCACCGTAGCCAGCACCTTGCCGGTGCCGTTGCCGACCTGGTTGCCGATGATGCCGCCGGCCACCGCGCCGACCGCGAGGCCGGTATCCGATTTGGTCGGCCCGTTGGGTCCACAGCCCGCCACGGTCAGCGACCCCGCCAGCAGCGCCGCACAGGAGAAAATCCGCATCGTGAGCCTCGTCTGCTCGACTGTGTGCTCGTGCACGCATCCGCTCGGCGGCACCACGCGAGACAGGGAACTCGAGCATTACTCGTTGGCCACCTCCTTACCACGCCGAATCGGGCGAAAGTTCGGCTCGTTTTCCACACCCTGCAGCGGTCAGGCAGCGGGGAGGGTGAGAACGGCCCGCAGGCCCCCGCGCGGCGACTGCTCGAGGGAAAACCGGCCGCGATAGGACTGGGCGAGATCAGTCACGATCGATAGACCGAGGCCGGATCCCGGCTTGCTTTCGTCGAGCCGCTGCCCGCGCTTGCCGATCCGCTGGCGCTGCTCGGCGTTCAGTCCCGGCCCGTCGTCGTCGACGGTAACGACGAGCTCGCGCCAGCGGCCGCGGGGTTCGCCGGTCGGCGCCGTCACGGTCAGGTAAACGTTCCGCCGCGACCACTTGCAGGCGTTGTCGAGCAAATTGCCGAGCATCTCCTCCAGATCCTGCCGCTCACCTTGGAAGCGCGCACCCGGCGGACACTCGATCTCGATGGCGACGCCCTTTTCGCAATGGATCCGCTCGAGCGCGCGGGCGAGCGGATCGACAACCGCGGCGACCACCGTCACCCGGCCGATCACGCCGACGCGGCCCGCCATCCGCGCCCGGTCGAGGTAGTGCCCGATCGAGTCGCGCATGATCTCCGCCTGCTCGGCGACCTTGCGACCGAGCGGGGTTCTCTCGTCGCGCGCCTCGTTGACGATCACCGCCAATGGCGTCTTCAGGGCATGGGCCAGGTTGCCGACCTGAGTGCGGGCCCTGTCGATGATCTCCTGATTGGACTTGATCAGCGCGTTGAGCTCGGTCTGCAGCGGCTCGATCTCCGCCGGCAGCTCGCCTTCCAGTCGCTCGGCATCGCCCGAGCGGATGGCCGAGAGGCCCTGCTCGATGCGGCGCAGCGGCGACAGGCCGAAGCGTACCTGGAACAGTGTGACAGCGAGTAGGCCGAGCCCGGCCAGCGCCAGCGCCACCGTCAGGCGGTTGCGGAAGGTCGACACGATCTCGTCGAACCAGTCGAGCGGACCGGCGACCATGATCGAGTATTTCGGCGCCTCGTCCTTGAGGCCCAGCCGCCCGATGACCTCGATGATGCGGATCGGCTCGCCCGCGGGGCCGGTCACATTCATCCACCGCGTCCCGCTCTCGTCGGCCGGGAAGTCCCGCTCATAGGGCGAGGGAAGCTCTCCGGTGGCCAGCGACGGCGACACCAGACGCTCCCCTTCCACCCCATCGATCGGCTTGATCTGCCAGTACCAGCCGGAGTGGGTCTCCTCAAACAGCGGCTCGTAGCGATTGGGCGGGGTGACCGGAGCGTCGCTCGCGGTCGACATGCTGTCGATGTTGATCGCGGTGACGAGCTTCATCAGCTGCCCGTCGAAGCTTGCCTGCACGTCGTCGTGATAGAGAGAGTAGATGATGAAGCCGGCAATCGGCAGCACCAGGAACGTCCACGCCGCCGAGGTCGCAAACAAGCGGAACGCGAGCGAGCTAAACCTCATCGGGCTCCGCGCTCATGCGATAGCCGAGACCGCGCACGGTATGGATGAGTTCGGGCGGGATCTTCTTGCGCAGGCGGCCGACGAACACCTCGATCGTGTTCGAGTCGCGATCGAAGTCCTGCTCATAGAGATGCTCCACCAGCTCTGTGCGCGACACGACCCGGCCGTTGTGGTGCATCAGATAGGCCAGCAGGCGGTACTCATGCGAGGTCAGCTTCACCTGCTGGCCGTTGCACGTCACCCGCGAGGTCTTGGTGTCGAGCCGCACCGGCCCGACCTCGATCTCGCTCTTGGCGTGGCCGCCCGAATGGCGGCGCACCTGAGCGCGCACGCGGGCCAGCAACTCCTCCATGTGGAACGGCTTGGCGACGTAGTCGTCGGCGCCGGCATCCATGCCCTGCACCTTGTCGCTCCAGCGGTCGCGTGCGGTCAGCACGATGACCGGCATCTTGCGGTCGGCACGGCGCCACTGCTCGAGCACCGAGATGCCGTCCATCTTCGGCAGGCCAATATCGAGTATGACGACATCATAGGGCTCGGTCTCGCCGAGAAAGAAGCCTTCCTCGCCGTCGGCCGCCGAATCGACCGCATAGCCGGCATCGATCAGCGCCGAGACCAGCTGCCGATTGAGGTCGCGGTCGTCCTCCACCACAAGAATGCGCAAGGGCTCGAGCTCCTTGTCTGCTCATATGCATACGTTCGGCCGCACCGGCACGATTATACCCGGGCGCCCGCGAATTCCTAGCGGCCGAACGGTTGGCGCGCATCCAGCGCGTGCCTTCTCAGCCCGCCGCTGGCCTCGCGGACCACGAGCCTGTAGCTCCAACCGTCCTTTCCTGCGCAGAGGCTTGTCTTGACGATCTCGCCGGCGAGCTTGCCTCTCACCATGCGGGCCAGACGTTCGACCTTGACCAGACCTTCCTGCTCGACCAGCGCCGCCGCAATCGACCAGTCGGTGATGCAGTCGGCTTCCCCCATTGCCAAGGGAGCCGTGAACGCGAGCAGCCCTGCTGCAATCATCGCGATCGCAGCAGGGCATCTCGTTGCGAGTGGTATCGAGCGCGGGTGGCCGATCTTGAGCATGCGCGATCTAAGCCGCACCGGCCTGAACGGACCCTGAACGACCGCCGGCACCCTATAGGCGCAGGCTCACCGTGCGCCGCGTCAGCGGCTGGCTCGCGCGCACCCGGCCGAATACGGTCATGAGGATGCCGGCCAGACCGGCCAGAGCCTGCACCACATTCACCAACTGCTCGCCGAGCGCGGTGATCAGCTCGGCCGTGATGTTGATCCCGATCAGCGGGCCGATTACTGGAAGCACCGTCGTCAGCGCGGTCAACAACGCGCCCCAGATGGTCATCGACTCGCCCCACCACTTCGGCTCGGTCGCCGTCCCGGTCTCTCGTGTCATCTCGATTGGTCCTTTCTGCTCGTCTCGAGCCGGTGTCGCCGGCTCCGATTGTTGCCACGCCAATGCCAACGCCTCGGTCTTGGCGACGCGGTTGAGCCAGCCGCGACCGAAGCGCCAGAAGTGCCCGAGCTCGCGATAGCGCCGCCGGCGGATCTCGGCGTAGGCGGCGATCACTTCCGGTGTTGGGCTCCGATCGATCGCAGCCCGTGTCTCGGGGCCCACCTCGCCGTCCACCCGGGCGCCGACGGCCTGTTGCAGGATGCGGATCGCCGTGCCGACCCCTTGATTGACGGCGGCGTCGAAGTGCATCAACGCGAGGCCCGGTGCGAGCTCGGCTGCCCCGGACGGCTTCCAATAGCGCGCGAGATAGATGCGCTTCACGAGCGCGTCCGGGATCCGCTTCAGCTCGTCGGTGAGCTGGGCTCGATTCGTCGCGTCGAGGGTCACCCCCCTTTCGCGGGCATAGTCGCCGATCGTGATCCCGCGCATCGTGGCGCCGCCCGGATCGTGCGGATCGTCGCTGTAGCCGCCTTCCATCTCGAGCACGTGCGCCAATGCGCGCTCGAACGTCGCGTCGCTCCTGTCGGCGCCAGCCGATTGATGGGCGGTGCCTTCCCCGACGACCGGGTCGGCCGGCCAGCGCAAGTCCAGTAGCCGGGCGCGGTCGAAGGCCTCGACGGTCACCTCGTCGCCCTGATTGCCGCCCAGCAAGAGCAGTTCCGTCGGGGTCTCGCCGACGACGAAGCCGACATGGCCGAGCGCCGGGTCGCTGCCGCGCGAGAGCACTGCGACTGCACCGAGCCGCGGCACCGCAATCGACTGGCCCCACGTCAGGTAGGAGCGGGCACGCAGCGAGCGCGTGCTGGCATGCTCCGCGCGCTCCAGGCACGCGCCGAGAAACGCGGCACACCATGCCACCTCGTCGCGGGCCTCGCCGGCATGACCGACGTCACGGAACAGATCGACGATGCGCGGGTTGTCCGCGGTCCCGCGCCACTCCTTCTGGCCGAGCTCGGCCCATGCGATCGCGAGCCACTGCGGCTGTTCCTGCATTGCTTGTCCTGTTCGAAGCGGGGTTTAGAGAATTGCGGTGCGCGGCGTGCCGCGACCGCGAACCGCGCTCGTCTGCTGCACCCGCACCAGCACCGCCGGCTGCGGCGCGCCGAAGTCCGCGACCTGATCCGCGGCCGTGTAGACTGCGGAGGGCACGCCGGCGACGATGGTCCGCTTCAGCGTTGCGCCGTCGAGAATGTCGACCTCGTAGCGCTCCTCGAGCTCGGCCAGCGGCACCTCGGCCGCCTCCCAGCCGTCACCTCCCTTGCGCGTGCGGCGGACCCAGCTGATCGAGAGATCGCCCCCGTCGCGCGCGCCGCGTAGGTGCACCGGCGAGAGCGGCTTCAGGCCGACACCTTGGAATGCGTGCACGCGGCTCGCGTAGCTGATGTCGCCGATATCCCGGCTCACCGGGCCATAGCGCCAGTTGGTTGAAAGCCCGACCTCGTCGAGCGTCAGCGCAATCCTGGTCAGCGCCCCGTCGAGCAGGACGAAAGTGGCGCCAGCCGGCAGCGGCGCCGCCATCGCCGCCTCGCTGCCTGCCTGCGCACGCAGCAGCCGGGAGATCTCGTAGACACCCGGTGCGACGAGCATCGCCTGCTCGAATTGCAGCACCTCCCATACGCCGCCAGTACCGCGGATCGCCACCGCGTTCTGTCCGGCCAGCAGTTGCAGATGGGTCACTGAGGTGAGCGCCCCGCCCGGAATCTCCACGCGGATGCGCGTCGCGTGGTCGAGCCGGCCCTCGGGCCCACTGGGCAGAGGATCGAGCGTCGTGCCGATAGTGGCCGGCGCCGTCGCCAGCGCCTTCAGCACGAAGCCGGTCGTCTCCGGCGAGCCGTAGACGGCCACCGCGCCGGGCCACGGGCTTTGACGGGCGACGACGTATCCTGCCGCCTCCGGTTCGTCGCCGCTGAGCAATGGCAGGTCGAGAAGCTCGACCAGCGGCTGGCCGACCAGCACGCCATCCTCGACCTCCCCGTCACGCTCCGCCACCGGCGGTGCCCCGTAGATCTCGGGGTCGACGGCGCGCGCCTCGACCTCGCGATAGCCGCGATCGCCGATCTCGGTGATGCGATAGAGGCGCGCCGCTCCATCGACCGCGAGCGACACCGTGTCGCCCGGCTCGAGGCCGATCCGACTCGGCGGCAGCGTGAAGCGCGCCCGCTCGCGCGAGACCCACGCCTCGAACAGCCATGTCTCCGCGATCTCGACCGCTGCCGGCGGGTCGATCACGAGCGGCAGCTCGGCCTGCGCCACACGTCCGCTGGCTCCCGCCAGCCTGCGCGCCTCGGCGACCGCCTTTCGGAACGCGCCGCGGCTCGACACGAAGGCGATCTTGGCCGAGGCCGGCAGCTCCGTCTCCTGCCCACGCGTCAGCATCGCCAGCGGCTCGCCGGGACGCGCCTCCACCAGCGCGGCCTCGTCGATCGTCGCCTGAGAGGGCTCGCCGCCGCGATGGCGGAAGGCGATCCGTCCGCCGCTCTCGATGGCATCGAAGAAGTAGGCGAGCGACAAGGGCTGCGTCGCATCGCGCGGCGACATGATGCGGTCGATGACGAAGCCCGGAACCGTCCCGACGAGATTACCGGTTTCGTGATCCGCGAAGCCATAGTCGTCGAGCACGCGCGCCAGGGTCTCGGCCAGCGGCCCGCTCGCCAGCCGGCCGGTCAACCAGTGGCCGAGCCGCCAGTTCGGGCCATCGCCCCACGCAACCGTATTGTCGGGAAACGCCGGGTAGGGCCGCGCGTCCCAGGCATAGAGGTAGATGCGATCGGTATCCACCATGCGCCCGCCGTAGACGGACGAGACGGGATTGAGCCCCGCGACGTAGCCCGACGAGCCGGGATCGAACGCCTCGATGAAGGCCCTCAGGTAGCGGCGCTGGACGAGATCGTCGCGTGTCCTGCGCGAGTAATAGGGATATGCGCTTTCCGAGCTCTTCGGGTCGACGAACACGTTCGGCTGGTTGGCGCCCTTGTCGACCGCCGGGCAGCCGAGCTCCATGATCCAGAACGGCTTCGACTGTGGCACCCAGGCGGTCGGCGTCGCCGCCTCGATGCCCCCCGGCCGATCATAGTGCGCATTCTCCCACCATGAGCGGATGTCCTTGTAGCGAAACATCCACGGCTTGCCGTTGCCGTCGGTGATCGGCGTGCGCGACTGCGCATCGCGGTCCGCCGGGCTCGCATAATACCAGTCGTAGCCTTCGCCCCCGGCGATGTTGGACTTGAGGTAGCCGAGCTCGTAGCTCGAGCGGGCGCCGGCGAGGTAATCCGCGTGGCTGCGCCCATCGCGCCAGTCGGCGAGCGGCCAATAGCAGTCGATGCCGATCGCGTCGATGCCGTCCGAACTCCACAGTGGATCGAGATGGAACGCGACGTCACCCGAGCCGTCGGCCGGCTGGTGTCCGAAATACTCCGACCAGTCGGCGGCATACGTCACCTTGGTCGCCGGGCCGAGCACCGCCTTGACGTCGGCGGCGAGCGCGACGAGCGCGGCGACGAACGGATACGCGCCGACTGCGCTGCGCGCCCAGGTGAGCCCCCGCAGCTCGGTGCCGATCACGAACGCATCGACGCCTCCCGCCGCCTTGGCAAGGTGCGCCTGATGCAGCACCATGCGCCGGAAGCTCCACTCGACCGGCCCGGAATAGACGACGTCACCCGCGGAAATCGCGAAATGGGCAGGCGAGGCCGTGCCGACGAAGCTCGCGATCTGCGCCGCAGCGGTGGCGGTCTTGTCAGGGCTGCCCGCGACACCAGGCGCTGGATCGATGGTGATCCGACCGCGCCAGGGATAAGGCGGCTGCATGCCACCCGGCACGTAGGGATCGGGAAGGGTCGTGTCGTCAGGCACGTCCATCAGGATGAACGGCGTCAGTGTCACCGCGATGCCGCGCGCTTTCAGATCCTGGATCGCGGCGATGACCGTGTCGTCGGACGGTGTGCCGCCGTAGGCTGCGCGCCCGTCCTTGCGGCTGATGAGATGGGCGCTCGCGCGCTCGACACCGGCCACGCGCCAGGTGAGCGGGCTCGTCTCCTTCGCGGCGCTGTCGACGCCGGGCACGATCTCACAATGCCCCGCCCTGAGGTCGGTGCCAAACCACGAGACGACCAGCGAGACACGCTTGGCATTGGGCAGGGTCTCCTCGAGCTGATCGATCGCCACCGCCCAATCGGTCGCCCCTTGGCGCGTGTGGACGTTCACCGCGTCGCTCGCGCCGCCGCCGAAATACTCGACCACCGGCTCGTTCGCGTAGACGAACTCACCCGAGCCGGGAATCAGCACGACTCCTTTTACGTCCTCGCCAAAGCTCTCTACCGAACGATAGACCTCGAAGGACAACTGCGGCAAACGATTGCCGTAGCGCGCGAGCGGCAGGCGCTCGAACACGACGTAGGCGATGCCGCGATAGGCCGGCGTGCTGGCGGCGCCGAGCTTGGCCTGGATCAGGCTGTCGCGCTCCTGCGCCTCGCCGCCGCGATGGATGCGGTAGTTGACCTGCGACAGGTTGAGCTGCCGGCCATCGGCCCACACCCGGCCGATGCCGGTGATCGGCCCTTCGGCCACCGCGACGGCAAAGCTGCCGTAATATCGGTACTCGATGGTCTGCGTCTCGCTACCACCGCCCCCGCCGCCGATTCCCTTGCCGCCGCCGCTGCTGCTGCCTGTCAGCACCTCCTCCTCGATCTCGTCCGCCCAAATGACCTGCCCGCCAAGGCGAACGCGGCCATAGACGCGCGGGATCGGCGCGCCCTCGGTCGAGGCGGTCACGTGGAGATCGGAGAGCCGTGGCCCTTCAACCGTCCGCGCCTCGCCGGACGATCCGAACAGCGCCTGGTCGACATACGAGCCGGCGAGCGCGCCGAGCTGGCTGCCGATCGCCGCACCGGTGATGGTCGCGCCGAGCACGCTGATTCCGGTCGGCAGCACCGCGCTACCAATCGCGGCTCCGGCCGCTGCGAGTGCGAGGGTAGCCATCAGCTCTCGATCCTCGGAAAAGTGAATGCGCCGGCAATCCGCCGCCGCCACCACCGGCAGAGCGCCACCTCGCAGACAGGTGCGCCTTCCACGGCGTGAATCATGCTGTCGCAGCTGGTCAGGATCGCCGCGTGCTTGGCGACCGCACCGGCGCGGAATCGAAACACCACGACATCGCCCGCCCTCGCCCGGTCTGGCTCGACCTCGACGAGGTGCCGGCGTGCCGCGGCGAGCATGGTCTCGACCCCGCCGGCCTCGGCCCAGTCGCGCGAGTATCCAGGCGGCTGCTCGGCATCCCTGCCGTAGAGCTCGCGGTAGACCCCCCGCACGAGACCGAGACAGTCGGCGCCGACGCCCCGCGCGCTCGCCTGATGATGGTAGGGCGTGCCGATCCAGGCCCGTGCCAGTTGCACCACCCGCTCACGGGACGCGGCATCGCTTCCGATAAGACCCTGCATCGGACCCTCAGGCCGATCTGGCGCCGCTGCGCGCGAACCGCGTCAGCACGTCGTTGCCCGGCATGTGCGGAAAGCCGCGGAAGTTGATCATGTTCGAGAACTTGGTCCGGCACGTCGCGGGGTGCTTGTCGCAGCCGGCGGTGACGACGAACGTCTGCCCGGCGGCGAGCGGTCCCCGTGCCGGTTGCCACAGCTCGATGGTCGCCACCCCGGCGGAAAGCGTATGCGCCTTCACCTCGTAGGCGAGCCCGCCCGCCGCGCCCGACGTGAAGGTCAGCCGGCCACGCGAGAACCACTCGCTTGCGAAGCCGGCGAGGCCGTCCGCGCTGAAGCGCCGCTCGCTCGACACCTCGGCAACGACGCCATCGCCGCGATAGACGGCGGCCCCCAGATCGACCTTGCAGCGCGCATCGCCGAGATCGGCGTCGCACGTGTGCTGGAACAGTCGCCCCTTGGGCTGCTGCAGATAGTGGGCAAGTCCGCGCACCTCGGCTGTGAACCCCGAGCCGCTGCGGCGCACCTCGCCGAGGCTGCCGGTGCGCATGAGCAGGCGTTGTGCCGGATCCTGCCAGTTGACGCGGTAGATCTCGATGCGCGCGTCGTCGAAGGCGCCCCCGGCGAGATCGGCCTCCGCCAGGCTCGTCGAGCTCAGCGCCCCTTCGACCTCGAGGTTATCGACGCCGAGGCCGACCGAATCCCTGAGCTCGCTCGCCGTGAAGCCTGCCGCCGCCTCGTACGTCGTGCCGTCGAAGCTCAGCGCGCGATCGTGGTCGGTGAAGCCGAGCACGACGCCGTCCCGTCGTGTCAGCCGCCAGCACCAGCACAGCGTGGTCGCCCCGCTGGCCAGGTGCGCAACGAGCGCGGGAGACACTTGCTTCATAGACGGATCTCGACGATCGGGATGTTGGGAATCGCACCATGCCGGAAGCCTTGCAGGCTGATCTCCAGCTTGTCGGTGTCGAAGCGGACCGGCACGTCAAACTCGAAGCCGGCGGTCACGACCGCGCCAGCGCCCGGAACTGCGCCCGGCTGGAAGGCGACCGTGCCGCTCGCATGATCGACGACGTAGTCGGTACCCGCCGTCTTCAACACCGCGTCGACCGCGACGAGTACGCTGCCCTCTACCGGCTTCCTGACCTCGCGGGTCCAGGGCGCGAACGTCCCGCCATAGACCTTGGTCAGCGTGAACGTCGCCTGGTTGCCGTCTCCGGTGCCGATCACCTGGTCGCCGGCGGCCGGCACGCCTTCCGGAGCGCACGACTTCCAATCGGCGTGGTCGCGCCAGCGGAAGCCATAGAGCCGGCCACGCCGCTCCTCGAAGAACGCGATCACCGCATGCAGATCGTCGAGTGACTTGACGCCATATCCGGCGTTGTAGCTCCGTCTGCTGTCCGCCCAGCGACTGTTGCGTTCCTCATAGCCGGAGCCGAGCACGACGACATCGGTGCGCCGCTCCGGCCCGCCCTGTGCGCCGCGGGAGATCGCGGTCGGAAACCGCACCTCGTGAAAACTCATCGCTCACTCACCTCGTCCTTGCTCGTTCGCCCTCAGAGATTGCGCTGGCCGAGCGAGATTGCCCGCGCCAGCATCGCCGCGAGCTGCGTCTCCGTCCTGCGAAAGCTCTCGGGGTCCGGGGTCGAAACGTTGAACGTCACGTTGACGCCGCCTCCGCCACCACCCGCGGCAACCCCCAGGCGGCCGTCGGGCCCGCGTGCCAGCGGCAGGATCGCCTCGGCACCGCGCTCGCCCGCCAGCCCGACGCTGCCCGTGCCGAGCGGGAACGCGATCGGACTCCGGATCACGCCGCCGTCCGCGAACGGCGTCACCATCGCTAGCGCCGTCCCGCCGCCCCCGAGCGTCCCGAGACCACCCTTCATCAACCCGGAGAGCAGCCCCTCGAACCCCTGCTCCAGCGGCTTGAACGCCGCCTTGAGCACCAGCTGCGAGAGATCGAGCGCGAGCTTCCTCAGCACCTCGCCGAGGCTCTTTCCCTTGACCGCGATGCCTTCGAACGCATTGATCAGCGAGGTCGAGAACTGGCGCCCGACGTCGGTCGCCGATTTCATCGCCGTATCGAAGCTCTTGGTGTCGGCATCGATCTTGACGTTCCACACCTCGGCCGGCGAGCCGAACACGTCATCCATCGCAAATCTCCGCTTGCTCCGAGGTCAGTCGGGAAACCGCTGCATCAGCTCGGCGAGATCTCTCCGGCTCGGCGGGGCGCCGGTCCCGCCCGGTCCGACCACCGCGCCAAGCGCCGCGGCGAGCTCGCGCGGGGTCATCGACCAGAAGGCTCGCGGCTCGAGCCGCAGCAGGCCGAGCCCCGCCGCCATCACGTCGTCCCAGGGAAAGGGCCGCGCGCGCTTCCCGCCGCGGCCTCCGTGTCGCCCGTTCCGCCACCCGCACCCGAGAACGTCGCCGAAAGCAGCCGCGCGACAATGTCGACGAAGCCGGCCGCACCACCTTCGGCCTGCATCGACGCCACCGCCTCGTCGGCGATCTCGTGGCCGGCGCCGCGTAGTCCCGCACCGACGATCCGCAATGCGTCCCGCGCCGAAATCCGGCCGTTCTCGAAGCGGGAGGCGAGCGCCACCATGTCCTCGTCGCCGAACGCGGATTCGAGTTCCGCCAGCGCGCCGAGCGTCAGGCACAGCCGGAACGTCTTGCCGTCGAGCCGCGCCTCGATCTCGCCGCGATGCCGATTGGCCATCGGATCGCCCCCCTCATGCCGCCGTGAAGGTCAGCTCGCCCGCGCTTTCCAGCGCCAGCTCGAAGGCGACCTCGCCGTCGTGACGTCCGGAAAGCTCGAGCGAGGTGATCTGGAACGGCCCGGCGACGGTGCCGAAGTCGGGGACCACCACTTGCCAGGAGCGGATCGTGCCGTCGAAGAACAGCGCGCGCACAGTCTCGTCCGAGGTCGCATCCTTGAAGATCCCAGCGCCGCCGATGCGGGCGGACTTCACGCCCGCGCCCGCCAGCAGCTCGCGCCAGTGGCCAGCCGATTCGGTATGCGTCACGTCCACCGACTGCGCATTGAAGGCGAGCGTGCGCGAGCGCAGGCCCGCCACCGTCTGGAACGTCCCGAGCCCGTCGCCGTCGACCTTCAACAGAAGGTCCTTGCCCTTTTGTGCTGCCATGCCTCGTCTCTCTCATTTCGATTGACGCCATGCGGCGTCTCCACCAACCGACCCGGCTCCGCCGAGCGCCGGCACCCTTTGATGCACGGCGCGGGGCGG
>JBFMEX010000052.1:0-23171 GCA_040752215.1 Pseudomonadota bacterium
CACGACTTCGGCCAGCTTGGCGCATGGGGTCAGGCCCACAGGGTCTGACCCCGGCGACGTCGGGATTTCCCCCATCCCCAGCCCCGCCCCGCAAGGGGGAGGGGAAAAGGAGGCCGACTATGCGTTGTTCGCTGCCGCCTACGACGTCACGCCGGCGGGCAACTGGGAGGGGAAAACGATCCTCAATCGGCTCGGCCGGTTGGAGCTCGGCGCAGAGGCCGAGGAGCGCCAGCTAGCCGAGCTCCGGGCCAAGCTGCTGGCGCGGCGGGCAACGCGCATCCGGCCCGGCTGGGACGACAAGGTGCTGGCCGACTGGAATGGGCTGACGATCGCCGCGCTGGCGGCGGCGGCAACGGTGCACCGGCGGCCGGATTGGCTCGCAGCCGCAGAGCGCGCGTTCCGCTTCGTCGCCGAGGAGATGACGATCGACGGCCGGCTGCGGCATTCGTCGCGACTGGGACGCGCCGAGGCGCCGGCGACGGCGGGCGACTATGCCAACATGACCCGCGCGGCGATCCGCCTACATCAGGCGACGCTCGATGCGCGCTACCTCGAGCAAGCTTGCGTGTGGACCGAGATCCTCGACCGCCATTACTGGCGCCAGGATATTGGCGGCTACGCCCAGTCGGCCGACGACACGGCGGACGTGATCGTGCGCCTCGCCAGCGGCCACGACGAGGCAGCGCCCAATGCCAATGGGATCATGATCAGCAATCTGGTGTGGCTGTCGCTGCTGACCGGCGAGGACGCGTATCGGGCGCGGGCAGAGGCTATTCTGGCCGCGTTCTCCGGGGACATTGCCGCCAACCTGGCCGGGCACACAGGCCTGCTGGCAGCGGCGATCGATCTGTTGGCGCCACAGCAGGTGGCAATCGTCGGTGCAGCCGGGCCGGGCGGCGCGGCGCTGGTGGAGGCGCTGCATTCGGTGTCGCTGCCGGGTGCGCTCGAGTACGTGATCGATGCCGCGAGCGCGGAGGGCCTCGGGCCAAGTCTTACCGGCAAGTCGGCCATCGACGGCAGGAGCGCGGCCTACGTGTGCTTGGGTCCGCAGTGCTCGTCGCCGGTGACGTCGAAGGAGCAGTTTGCCACCCAACTGCATGTACTCCGTTGTCTTTCTGGGGCCGGTTCGACTCGGGTTGCGTATCGAATCCGCGAGAGTCAAGAGGAAACTTGAACTTCACGTGAAACCAGCCCATCTTGTTTGTTGCCAAGTCGCCCCGTAAACCCGAACTGTCACCCTCTGGTGGCGTGCCATCCGCTCGGATGGATAGGGAGCGGGGCGCGACATTTCCAGTAGTGGCGGGCACAAACAAAAAGAGGACCGCATTTGCGGCCCTCTAGTTTGGTTCGCATCCCGTGCTCAGCGCACAAAGCAGCGATCTCCATTTCCGTTATTATTCGCTCGTTGGTGATTCGGCAATGGACAGCCACACATTGTTGTGGAAAACCACGCTTAAAGTATTGTCCGGCAGGGAATCGCCTTTGCGAGCCTTCTTTTTCCGATACTCCAATGGCTTGGTAGAAGCATTGCGAAACCTCGGCCCAGCGTTTCCCACTGGACATGCATAGGCAAGGTTTGCTATGTGAGGATTGTTGCGTTCGAGTGGCGTCTACGAGTGACGGTGCTCAGCGCATAGAGCAGTGATCTCCACTAAATGCCGCGCTGAGCACCGTTCGTTCCCAGAACGGCGGTGTGGGCGCGAACCTGCGTTCCCACATTGCACCGATTATTGCAATCTGGACCAATGGTCCGGAAAGGAGCGCTAATGCGAATTCGAAATGTAGTCGGAACGAGCAATAATGTGTGTCGTTGCGGCTCCTGGCTGAACCACTACCATCGGCACAGCAAGCGATATCCGTACGTTTGCTCAATCCTCAGATGCAACGGCAAGGCCGAGGTGGGTGGCCATGTCCAAATCGTCGGTTCAACGGACTCAACTTGGTACATAGTGCCGCTCTGCAGCCACTGCAATCAACGAGTGGACATCATGGACCTTTGGTCCGAGGTACCGCTTGTACCTGCCAACGTTCGACTCACCTGCGGTCAATAAGTGAAAGCTGGGCGGCCGTTCGCCAATTGGCCGCCCAGCAAACTCAAACGACTTCCAGCGGTGCCCAGCAGATCAAGTATTCATCGAGGAGAAGAATTCGCCGTTGGTCTTGGTCGATTTCAGCTTGTCGAGGAGGAACTCGATCGCATCCATGGTGCCCATCGGGTTGAGGATGCGGCGCAGCACGTAGACCTTCTTGAGCTGGTCCCTCGGCACCAGCAGGTCCTCCTTGCGGGTGCCGGAGCGGGCGACGTCGATGGCCGGGAACACGCGCTTGTCGGAGACCTTGCGGTCGAGGATGATCTCCGAGTTGCCGGTACCCTTGAACTCCTCGAAGATGACCTCGTCCATACGGCTGCCGGTGTCGATCAGCGCGGTGGCGATGATGGTCAGCGAGCCGCCCTCCTCGATGTTGCGCGCGGCGCCGAAAAAGCGCTTGGGCCGCTGCAACGCGTTGGAGTCGACGCCACCGGTCAGCACCTTGCCGGACGACGGCACGACCGTGTTGTAGGCGCGTCCGAGGCGCGTAATGCTATCGAGGAGAATAACGACGTCGCGCTTGTGCTCGACGAGGCGCTTCGCTTTCTCGATCACCATCTCTGACACCTGCACGTGGCGCGAGGGCGGCTCGTCGAAGGTCGAGGAGATGACCTCGCCCTTGACCGAGCGCTGCATGTCGGTGACCTCCTCCGGGCGCTCGTCGATCAGCAGCACGATCAGGTAGCACTCGGGGTGGTTGGCGGTGATCGAGTGGGCGATGTTCTGGAGCAGCACCGTCTTGCCGGTGCGCGGAGGCGCGACGATCAGCGCGCGCTGGCCCTTACCGAGCGGCACCACGATGTCGATCACGCGGGCTGAGAAATCCTTGATGGTCGGATCCTCGATCTCCATCTTCAGCCACCTGGTCGGGTAGAGCGGCGTCAGGTTGTCGAAGTGAACCTTGTGCTTGGTCGCCTCGGGATCCTCGAAATTGATCTTGTTGACCTTGAGCAACGCGAAGTAGCGCTCACCGTCCTTCGGGCTCCGGATCTGGCCCTCGACGGTATCGCCGGTGCGCAGCGCGAAGCGGCGGATCTGCGATGGCGAGACGTAGATGTCGTCGGGGCCGGGCAGGTAGTTGGCGTCCGGCGAGCGCAGGAAACCGAAGCCGTCCTGCAGCACCTCGACCACGCCGATGCCGGTGATCTCGACGTCCTGAAGCGCGAGCTGCTTCAACGTCGCGAACATCAGCTCCTGCTTGCGCATGGTGCTCGCGTTCTCGACGCCGACCTCCTCGGCGAAACTCAGCAGCTCGGTCGGTGTCTTGAGCTTAAGCTCCTCGAGCTTCATCTCGTTCATTGGTAACTCCGGAAATGCTCGGAGACTTCGCGCGGGAACTGCCGAGCCGAGCCTGGAAAAAGCGGGATGATGTGCCGGCGTGGGAGCCACGCCTGTCGGTCTGCCGGTCTACCCTCGTGAGCCGCCGGCAGCCGGTCATTCGCAGCCGGAGAGGCCGCGAGTCGATCGTTGGACACGCAAACTATACCAGAGCCAACCGGAAATCAAAAGCTGGTTTGCCGCGGCCCAGGCTCAGAACGGCTTGACGATCACCAGCACGACGATGGCGGTCATCAGCAGCGTCGGCACCTCGTTCACGATGCGCCAATGGCGGGCCGGCTTGTCGTTGCGGTCCTCGCCGAAACGGCGCACCGCGGCCGAGAAATAGCCGTGGACGGCGGACAGGGCCAGCGCGGCCGCAAGCTTGGCGTGGAACCAGCCGTCGGCCAAAAATCCGGCCTTCCAGGCGAGCCACAGCCCGAGCACCCAGGAGATGATCATCGCCGGGTTGACGATGATCGTCAGCAGGCGCCGCTCCATCACCTTGAAGGTCTCCGACATCGCCGAGCCCTTGGGCGCGTCGCAGTGGTAGATGAAGAGACGCGGAAGGTAGAGCATGCCGGCCATCCACGAGATGATGGCGACGACGTGCACCGCCTTGACCCAGAGATAAGCTCCCTCGCCCAGCACCAGCATCACGAGCGCGGTCGCCGCGACCGTCACCGCGAGCGCGATCGCCGCCCTGACGGCAGGTGATTTCTCCTGCTTTTCCAAGCCTCAAGCCCTTCGTGCCTGGGAAGATGCCCCACGCACGACCTCGAGCAGGCGAGTGACGTTCTCGGGCGGAGTCTGGGGCATGATCCCGTGCCCGAGGTTGAAGATGAAGGGGATGCCGTGCATCGCCCGGCAGATATTCTCCGCACGCCGCTCCATCGCCGGACCGTCCGTCAGCAGCAGCAGCGGGTCCAGGTTGCCCTGGCGGACCACGCGCCGCGCGCCGAATCCGTCGCGCATGAAGTCGAGCGGCACCTGGGTGTCGCAGCCGATCCCGTCGACGCCGGTGCGGTCGACGTAGGCGACTGCGGCGCTGCCCGCGCCACGCGGGAAGCCGATGATCGGAATGACAGGATTTTCCCCCCTCAACGCCGAGACGATACGCCGAGTCGGTTCGATCACCCATCGGTCGAGCTCGTCGTCGGGGAGGCTTCCAGCCCAGCTGTCGAAAATCTGCAACACATCGGCGCCGGCGCGGACCTGGCCCTGAAGGTAGGTCGTGGTTGCCTCGACGAGGATGTCGATCAGCGCGGAGAAAAACTCGGGCTGGCGATAGGCGACGAGGCGGGCTGCCGCCTGATCGGGCGAGCCGCGGCCGCCGACCATGTAGGTCGCCACGGTCCACGGTGCGCCGGCAAAGCCGATGAGGGCGGTCTCGGCCGGCAGGTCCTGGCGCAGTCGGGCCACCGTTTCGAGCACGATCGCCAGTTTCTTCTCCGCGGCGGCGAGGCTGAGCGCGGCGAGGTCGGCAGCGGACGTTAGTGCATCGAGAATCGGGCCCTCGCCTTCCATGAAGGCGACCTTCTGACCGAGGCCATCGGGCACGACGAGGATGTCGGAGAACAGGATCGCGGCGTCGAAGCCGTAGCGGCGGATCGGCTGCAGCGTCACCTCGGCAGCGAGAGCCGGCGTGTAGCAGAGATCCAGGAAGCTTCCGGCCTCGGCCCGGGTCTGGCGGTACTCCGGCAGGTAGCGGCCTGCCTGCCGCATCAGCCAGATCGGCGGCGGAGCGAGGCTCTCGCCAGCGAACGGCGCGAGAAAGCGCCGCTTTGTGGCGCTTCCGGAAAGCCTCTGCTGCGGCTCGGATGCCGTGGTCATGCGTCTCCAGGGAGAAAAATCTAGAATCTCGATTTTTCAGATTGTTGTTATGACTCTTAGAACGTGGATGCTGGGGATCCTCATACCGTTCCCATCCAGTCCACATCATGCGCGCTGTGCATCGGCGCGGCGCGAGATCTGGTCCGATCGGAGCCGGTGTGCCACTAGAGACGGTTATGGCAATAGGAGTCAACGACTTGGTCAGCAGGGCCGTGAGCGTGTACGAGGCACAGGCTGTCGAGGGATGCTTGGACAGCCAGGGGCAATTCGGATTTGCACAGGATCGGGAGAGCAGGACCGCGATTGGTCGGGCGCGGTCAGCCTGTGGGTATTCGTGCCGGCAAGCCAACAGCCGGCTGGGGGCGGAGGCCCGCCGCGGCCGGTGGCGTTGGATAATGGGGCTCGTTGTCCACAGATGACCCAGGCCTTGCCGAGCTTCTTCCATCTTCACCTCGTCTCGGACGCCACTGGCGAGACGCTGACCACGATCGCCAAGGCGGCGGCCGCGCAGTTCAGCCAGATGCGGGCGATCGAGCACGTGCATCCGCTGGTGCGCACCTCGCGGCAATTGCGGCGCGTGCTGCAGGAGATCGAGCAGACGCCGGGCATCGTGCTCTACACGATCGTCAATGCGACACTCTCGCTGGAGCTCGAGGAGCGCTGCAGGGAACTCGGCGTGCCGAGCCATCACGTGCTGCATCCAATCATGCAGGTGCTCGAATCGTATCTCGGGGCGGCGCGCACGCCGACCGTTGCTGGCCAGCACGTGCTCGATGCCGATTACTTCCGGCGCATCGATGCCCTGAACTTCACCATGCGGCACGACGACGGACGGCTGCCGGACAATTTGAGCGACGCCGACATCGTGATCCTCGGCATCTCGCGCACCTCCAAGACGCCGACCAGTATCTATCTCGCGCAACGCGGATACAAGACGACCAACCTGCCGCTGGTGCCGATGATTCCGCTGCCCGCAGCGTTCGACAGGCCGCACACGGCGTTCGTCGTCTGCCTGGTGGCCAGCCCCGAGCGCGTCGCCGAGGTGCGCCGCAACCGCGCCATGCTGCTCTCGGATCGCGATCTCGACGACTATGTGGATCGCGGCCACATCGCCAGCGAGATCGCCTTCTCGCGCAAGGTCTGCGCCAAGCACGGCTGGCCGGTGATCGACGTCACGCGGCGCTCGATCGAGGAGACCGCGGCGACGATCATCCGCCTGATGCAGGATCGCGAAAGTGGCGACGTGGCGGGAGAAAAGGAGACGAATGCCTGAGAGCATGCGAATCATCCTGGCCTCGGCGAGCCGCTCACGGCGCGAGATGCTGCAGGCCGCCGGCATCGTGTTCGAGATCGAGCCGGCGGATCTCGACGAGCGGGCCATCCGCGAGACTCTGACTTCGAGCGACGAGGGCGTCGATCCGCTGGATGTGGCCGAGGTGCTCGCGCGCGCCAAGGCGGAGGCGGTCAGCGGCCGCCATCCCGACGCGCTGGTGATCGGCTCCGACCAAGTGCTGGCCCTCGAGAACGAGATTTTCGAGAAGCCGCCGGACGTGGCGCGGGCGCGCGAGATGCTGAAGCGTCTCCGGGGTGCCACGCACCAGCTGCATTCGGTGGTGGCGCTCGCCAGCGGGGGCGAAGCGGACTGGACGTGGTCGGATACCGCGCATCTGACGATGCGGCCGTTCTCGGTCGATTTTCTAGAGGACTATCTGGTCAAGGCGGGGCCCGGCATACTCGAGTCGGTCGGCGCGTACCGGCTGGAGGAGATCGGCGTGCAACTGTTCGAGGCCATCGAGGGCGACTACTTCACCATACTCGGCATGCCGCTGGTGGCGCTGCTCGGTGAGCTCAGGGCGCGCGGATGTCTCAAGTCATGAAGCGCGCCTGCGTCATCGGCTGGCCGATCGAGCACTCGCGCTCGCCGCTGATCCATGGCTACTGGCTCGAGCGGTACGGGATCGCCGGCAGCTACGAGAAAATCGCGGTGACTCCGGATGCGGCACCCGATTTCATCCGCAGGCTCGAAGCGAACGGGCTCGTCGGCTGCAACGTCACCGTGCCGCTCAAGGAGATTGCGTTCGCAGCCGTGGTGGAGAGGGACGCGAGCGCGCGGGCGGTGGGTGCGGTCAATACGATCTGGCTCGAGAACGGGCGCACACTCGGCGCCAACACCGACACCTACGGCTTCATGACGCATCTCGAGCAAAGTGCTCCGAAGTGGCGCGACGCCGACCGTCCGGTCGTGTTGATCGGCGCCGGCGGCGCAGCACGCGCGGTCGCGTTCGGATTCCTCGAGGCGGGCGTCGGCGAGGTGCGCGTCGTCAACCGGACGCGGGCGCGGGCCGACGAGCTGGCGCGGCAATTCGGACCGCGGGTGAAGGTTTTCGACTGGAGTCGCTTTGATGCGGCGACGCGAGGCGCAGGCGTGATCGTCAACACGACGACGATCGGCATGAAAGGCGAGGGCGTGCTGCCGGTTGATTGGTGCACGCCGGCTGCCGGCTGCATCGTTGCCGATATTGTCTACGTGCCGCTGCTGACGCCGTTACTCGTCGGCGCGCGTGCGGCCGGATTCGGGACCGTCGACGGGCTCGGCATGCTGCTGCACCAGGCGGTGCCGGGCTTCGAGAAGTGGTTCGGCATCCGTCCCGAGGTGACGGGCGAACTCAGGGCGCGGCTCGTCGCTGATATCGAGGGAACGTGATGCTCATCATCGGCCTTACCGGCTCGATAGGCATGGGAAAGTCGACGGCAGCGGAGCGATTTCGGGCCAATGGGGTAGCGGTCTTCGATGCCGATGCCGCCGTGCACGAGCTATATGCGGGACCGGCTGCGCCCCTCGTCGAGGCGGCGTTTCCCGGCACCACGCGCGACGGCGTGGTCAACCGCGCGGCGCTGTCGCGCGTCGTGACGGGTGATCCCGCCGCGCTGGCACGACTCGAGGCAATCGTGCATCCGCTGGTGCGGGCGGCAGAGCGCGATTTTCTCGCCGAGCAGAAGGCGCGGGGAGCTCGTTTTGCCGTGCTCGAAATCCCGTTGCTGTACGAGACGGGTGCCGAGGCTCTGGTCGATGTCGTCGTCGTCGTCAGCGCGAGCGGCGCAACGCAGCGCCGTCGCGTCATCGAGCGGCCCGGCATGACGGAGGAGAAGCTCGCGTCCTTGTTGGCGCGGCAGACGAGCGACGCCGAGAAGCGCCGCCGGGCCGACTTCGTTGTGGATACCGAGGGACCTCGCGAGCAATCGGCGGCGGCGATCGATGCTATTCTGGCCGCGCTCGTGGGGCGGTGTGGGCAGGCCTATCACCGCATGTGGGCGCCGGGCCTACAATCGAGCCGGAGTTGATCGACATCTGGGCGGGGACGCAATGCTGCGCGAGATCGTGCTCGACACGGAGACAACGGGTCTCGACCCGAGGCGGGGCGACCGGCTGATCGAGATCGGCTGCATCGAGCTGGTCAATCGCATTCCGACGGGGATCGAGTTTCATCGTTTCATCAACCCGGAGCGGGACGTGCCAGCGGAGGCGGAGGCGGTGCACGGGCTGTCGACCGCATTTCTCGCCGACAAGCCGCTGTTCGCCGCGGTGGCCGACGAGTTCCTCGCCTTCATCGGCGAGGATCAGCTGGTCATTCACAACGCGAGCTTCGACGTCGGCTTCCTGAACGCGGAGCTCGACCGGCTCGGCAAGGGGCCGATCCTGATGCAGCGGGTGGTCGACACGCTGATGCTGGCACGGCGCAAGCACCCGGCGGGGCCGAACAGCCTGGACGCGCTGTGCAAACGCTACGGCATCGACAACTCCACCCGCGTCAAGCATGGCGCGTTGACCGACTCGCTCTTGCTCGCCGATGTCTACATCGAGCTGCTCGGCGAACGGCAGGCGGCGCTTGTGCTGGCAGATGCCGGAAAGGCGCCGGAGACCAAGTCGGCCGACCGCCGGCAAAGACGGGCGCGCCAGCGGCCGGAACCGTTGCCGAATGCGCTCACCGCCGAGGACGAGGCGCGTCACGCAGCCTTCGTACAGACGCTCGGTGGCAATGCGATCTGGCTCGACATCGCCAAGCGCTGAAGGCCTCGGCGAGCGAGGGTAGCGACGAGCCGGACGGGGCTCAGCTGACCAGCGACTGGCCCGAGGCGCCGGCCTCCTGGCGGCGACGGATGTAGAGCCCGGCGAAGTCGATCGGATCGAGCAGCAGCGGCGGGAAGCCGCCCTCGCGCGTCAGATCGGCGACGATGCGCCTCAGGAACGGGAAGATCAGCGTTGGGCCGTTGATCAGCAGGAACGGCTCGAGCGCCTCCGCCGGAATGGTGGTGATCTTGAACAGGCCGGCATAGACCGCCTCGAGATCGTAGATCGTGCCGAGGTTGTTGGTTGCGACCGCCTTGAACTCGATGCCGCTCTCATAGAGGTCGCTCGCCACGCGCTTGGCGTTGACGTTGACCTCGATCTTCAGATTGGGGTTGTCGCCCGGACCGCCGAGTAGCTTGGTGATGTTGGGGCTCTCGAACGACAAATCCTTGATGTACTGGCCGACGATCTGGGCCTGAATGGGCGGAGCCCCCGGCGTTGCGCCGTCGCGGTTGGTGCCGTTGGTGCCTTCTGCCATGTGCGGAGCCTTCGATCGAATCGTATTGCGGTTGGCGGGTCGGGTTCGCGAGGGTGGCTATCATGCCGGCCGGCGAACCGCAATCGAAGGTGGCATCCGTACGAACGTCGTACTCGGCTCAATCTCGGCGATCCGCCGAGCCATTGCGCGGAGCAGGGCGGACAGTGCGCTCCTCCAGGCGCTCGAACTCGCCATCGATGACGAGGCCGCCATCGGGCATCCGGGTGCCGGCGCCTTCACGGCTCGCACGCGCCCGGCGGTCCGGCCACGGCGTCGCATCTTCGCTCGTGAACACTGTTACCCCGACATCGGCGCGGGCGTTCGCGCGGGCGACGATCAGGAGCGCCAGCCGGCGGCGGAGCATGGGGATGAGCAAGGCGAGGCCGACCCCATCGGTCAGCACGCCGGGGACGATCAGCAGCATGCCCGCGAGCAGCATGAGCGCACCCTCTGCCACCGGGACAATCGGGGTCTCGTCGGCGGCCAATGCGGCGTTGACCCGGGCCAATGTCGCAAAGCCCTCATTGTGCACGACGCGAGCCCCGAGCAGCGCGGAGCCGACGACGAGCGCGAGCGTCGGCCAAAACCCAATGGCCTGCCCGAGCTTGATCAGAAGGGCGATCTCCAAGAGCGGAAGAGCGACCACGACAAGAAGCAGAGCAGGGCGCACGAGCGGCGGCATGGAGGGCCCGGCTGTTGGACAGGAACAGATCGCGAGCGGCGGGGCACCGCCGGCAACGTCAATCAGGTTGGCTTTCGGCGATTTGTGCCCTAGTTTGGGATAGATACCACACTAGCGGGGTTCCGTCTGTCGGTGCCGCTCGGCAATCATCACCCGACAAGGCTCTGGAATTGCCCGACTGCTCGTCATACATGGTCAGCAGCACGCGGATGCGCGCCGGCCCCGGGAACCGACCTCACATGGATGGCAGAATCGATCTCGTCACGCTGATCTCGCTGATCGTCGCCCTGGTGGTGATCTTGAAGCTGAGGAGCGTGCTCGGCCGCAAGACGGGCGACGAGCAGACCCGGATCGAGCGGTATCGCTCGGAGCGGTCCGGACAGGCCGGGCCGCGGCCGGCCCAGTCCGATAACGTGGTGACGCTGCCGAGGACCGAGCGGGAGGACGCGGCAGCGCGGGCCCCGGCGTCGGCCCAGGTGGCGGAGGCAGAGGCTCGCATCCGAACCTTTGCCGCCAAGGATCCGGCGGTCGAGCGCGGGCTGCTCGACATTCTGCGGCTCGACCCCGATTTCGATCCCGAGCATTTCCTGCGCGGCGCCAAGCAAGCTTACGAGATGATCGTGGTGGCGTTTGCGGAAGGCAACCGCAAGCTGCTCAAGGACCTGCTCAGCAGGGAGGTCTACGAGGGCTTCGTCGGTGCCATCGACGAGCGCGAGAAGCGCGGCGAGAAGCTCGACCAGAGCTTCGTCGGCATCCAGAAGGCCGACATCGTCAGCGCCGAGGTGCAGGGCGGCAAGGCGGGTCTGACGGTCAAGTTCGTCAGCCAGCTCATCTCGGCGGTGCGTGACCGGGCGGGGGCGGTGATCAGTGGCGATGCGCAGCGCATTGCCGACGTGACGGACGTGTGGACGTTCAGCCGCGATGTCTCGTCGGCGCGGGCGCGGGCCAATCCGAACTGGCGATTGGTGGAGACACAGTCCCCGGTCTAGAAATTTCGTGGCGCGGGGGCGCAACGAGCGGGACAGCGAATCTCCGGGGGGAAATTCGGGGTGTCACGGAAGGGATCGAGGTGCCGGCGACGGCTCAGGGGCTGCGTGGCAGGGGCCGCGTGCGCAGTGCTCGCTCATGGCAGCCTTGCCGGCGGGCCGGCGACGATCCAGGTTCCGGCCGGACAGGCCGGTGGCGCGCAGAAGCAGAGCAGCCAACGGATGCAGAGCAAGGCGACCTTCGAGCCAGTGCAGTTCGGCGATCTTCCCGGCTGGGACAAGGACGATCACGCGGCGGCGCTGGAGGCGTTCCTCAAGTCCTGCACGCGCCTCGGTGCGGCTGGTGCAGGCAATGCGGCCAGTCGCAAGCCGCCGCCGCCCAAGCTCATCTCGGCCTGCGAGGAGGCGGCGCGGATCGCTGGCAAGGGCAGACCGGCCGCGGCCGAGGCGAGGCGCTTTTTCGAGGCGCATTTCACGCCGCACCGCGTGCTGCACGCGGACGGAAAGGGTTTGCTGACGGCCTATTACGAGCCGGTGATCAAGGGCTCCCGCACGCCGACGAAGGCGTTCAGCGCGCCGGTCTACCGGCGGCCGAAGGACCTCGTGAACCTGGTCGACGAGAGCGAGCGCGGCGCCAAGAGCGATCAGCTGACCCACGCCCGGCAGACGACAACGGGCGTCGTTCCCTATCCGACTCGGGCCGAGATTGAGGCCGGTGCGCTCGCCGGGATGGGGCTCGAGCTCGTCTATCTCGAGAGCCCGGTCGACGTGTTCTTCATGCAGGTGCAGGGCTCGGGGCGGATCGCACTTCCCGACGGCAGCACGATACGCATCACCTACGACGGCAAGAACGGACACCCGTACACCTCGGTCGGGCGCCATCTGATCGACAGGGGCGAGATGGTGGCGGAGAAGGTCTCGTTGCAGAGCCTCGAGAACTATCTCAAGGCCGACTTGGCGCGCGGCCGGGAGGCAATGGCGCAGAATGCCTCCTACGTGTTCTTCCGCGAGCTCACGGGGGCTCAGGCCGAGGCGCCGATGGGGGTCATGGGGATCCCGCTCAGCGAAGGGCGCAGCCTCGCCGTCGACACGGCGCATCATGCGATCGGCCTGCCGATGTACGTCAGCGCGCCGGACCTCAAGCACATCCCGCGGAGCCAGGGCGGGTTCAACCGGCTGATGATCGCCCAGGACGTCGGCTCGGCGATCAAGGGCCCGGAGCGCGGCGATATCTATGTCGGATCGGGACCCGAGGCGGCCAAGGTGGCCGGGATCACCAAACACGCCGGCAACTTCTACGTTCTGCTGCCGGCCGATTGGGCGACCCTGATCGAGGCGACCGCCGATGCCGGTGGCATGAAGGCCATCCGGCAAGCGAGCCAATGAGCCGGCGTCGCGGCCCGCCGGACGGCGAGCGCCCGGCGCTCACCGACGAGGATCGTGCGCTGTGGGAGCACGCGGCGCGTACGATGCAGCCGGTGCGGCGGGCCAAGCCGCGGGTCGATGACCGACAGACGGTGCCGCCCGAAATGCCGCGGCCGGAGACCGATCCAATGCGGGCAACCGGCCGCGCGCTCAACCTCGGGTCCAGCCCGCGACCGCTCGCCGGTGAGCCGGCAAAGAAGCCGCGCCCGGCTCCCGAGCTGGCGCCGTTCGATCGCAAGGTGGCACGCCGGCTCGGCCGCGGGACGGTGCCGATCGAGGCGCGGCTCGACCTGCACGGCATGCGCCAAAGCGAGGCACACGCGGCGCTCAGGAGCTTTCTCCTCGGCTGCCAGTCGCGCGGGCTCAGGTGGGTGCTGGTAATCACCGGCAAGGGGGTGGCGTCACGGCTCGACCCGGGCGACGAGTCGGGCTTCGTGCCGGGGCACGGGCGCGAGGTCGGCGTGCTGAGACGCAGTGTGCCGCGCTGGCTGGCGGAGCCGGAATTGAGGGCGATCGTCGTCAGCTACGAGACGGCGTCGCTGCGCCACGGCGGCGAGGGCGCGCTCTACGTTCACCTGCGCGGTCGGCGCGCAGCGACACGTGGCACATGAGCGAGCACAGCGTTATCGAGGCGCTCACGGGCACTTCTCGGCCAAGCCCTGCAGAGCCTGCTTGAGGCCGGCGAGCGAGTAGGTATCGGTGGTGTCGGTGCCGCGCTGGGAGGTCGCCTGCACCTGCATGGTCGAGCCCTTCTTCATCGCCTCGATCAGCTTCAGCTCCTCGGTCGGATCGGCGACGAAGCCGCGCTCGTCGTCGGCGAATAGCTTGAACGGGTCGCTGCCGATCTTGACCGACACCTGGGCGCCCTTCTTGATCGGATAGCCGAGCTTGACGCTGACCTCGGTCTTCACGCCCTCCTTGGGCCAAGCGGAGATGTAGAAATAGGCGGCGTCACGGTTGGCGCCCTTGGGCAGCATCTCGGTCGGCTGGGAGGCGACAAAGCAGGTCGTGCCCTTGTCGGCCTTGTGCATGAAGAGCGTCCAGCTCTGGTACTTGGCGAGCTGATCGGCGGCGCTGGCCGGGCCGGTCGCGAGCGACGCCGTCGCCATTACGGCCAGCGCGCACGTCGATGGGAGATGGTTGCGGCGTGGCATCGGACGAGACCCCTCTCACACTCGATCCGCTTCGAGATGGTGGATGATATACGGCTTATCGAGCGATCGTGTCACGGCCGGCCCTTGCGGGGGCGAGCGGCGACCGCGGATGGCGGCCCACCCGCCTGCAGCGGGCGGTCGGCGAAGCGGGCCAGGCTGCGTGTGCGATCGTACATCACGATGGCGCCGGCCATCGCCACATTGATGCAGAATCGGGTCGGGATCTTGACCACCCAGTCGCAGCGGGCGAGCAGCGGCGCCGACAGCGAGCCCATCTCGGGGCCGAGCACGTAGGCGGCGCGCAGCGGGTGGCGGAAGCTCGGCAGGTCGATCGCCTCGTCGATCAGCTCGACACCGACCAGCTTGCAGCCCTGCGGCAACGCCATCTCCTCGAGCGTGGCCCAGTTGTAGTGCGGCAGGTGCCATTGCCCCTTCGAGGTGTCGGCGCGGGCCTCGAGCGCGTGATAGGTGGCGCCGACGGTGAAGGTGAATGCGGCGCCAAAGCCATGTGCCGAGCGCATCAGATTGCCGAGGTTCAAGGCCTTCGATATGCGCTCGGCACCGATGGCGAAATAGCCTCTGGGCGTCGGCGGCCAGCTCTCTGCGGTCATTGGTCGAAGGTCCTCGTGTTTCGGTTGGCGGACCGGGAGCGAGCGAATAAACACGCCAGCATCGCCTGGTCGCCACGCGAGGAGGTCACACATGAAGGCTGCGCTGTGCAAGAGCCTCGACGGGCCGGAGGCGCTGGCGATCGAGGAGGTGCCGGTGCCGGAGCCGGGGGCGGGCGAGGTGCGGCTCGCCGTCAGGGCGGCGGCGCTCAACTTCTTCGACACGCTCATTACGCGAGGGAAGTACCAGACCAGACCGGAGCTGCCGTTCTCGCCGTCGGGCGAGGTGGCGGGTGTCGTCGACGCGGTGGGTCCGGGCGTGACGGGTATCGTGCCGGGGCGGCGCTACCAGGCCTATCTCGGCTACGGCGGAGCGCGCGAGCTGGTGGTGGTCGAGCCGTGGCGGCTGGTGGCGATCCCGGACGGCGTGTCGGACGAGGTGGCGGCCGGCGTCAGCATCACCTACGGCACGGCGATCCACGGGCTCAAGGACCGCGCCGGGCTGAAGCCGGGCGAATGGATCGCGGTGCTCGGCGCGGCCGGCGGCGCGGGGCTCGCGGCGGTCGAGATCGCGCGGCTGATGGGCGCGCGGGTGATCGCGGTTGCTGCGGGCGCCGACAAGCTCGCCGTCTGCCGGGCGGCTGGAGCCGAGGTGACGATCGACTACACGAGCGGCGACCTCAAGGAGGCGTTGCGCGAGGCGACGGGTGGCGCCGGCGTCGACGTCGTCTACGACTGTGTCGGCGGTGCACATGCCGAGCCGGCGCTGCGCGCGACCGCCTGGGGCGGACGGTTCCTGGTTGTCGGATTCGCGTCGGGCGAGATCCCGAGGTTGCCGCTCAATCTGCTGCTGCTCAAGGGTGCGGCGATGATCGGCGTGTTTTGGGGTGAATCGGTCCGCCGCGATCCGGCCGGACATCGCGCCAACATGGCGGCGGTGCTGCAGTGGGTGGCGGAGGGCCGGCTCGCGCCGGTCGTCCACGCGCGCTATCCGCTCGCGCGGATCCGCGAGGCGATCGGCGAGATCGAGAGCCGCCGTGCCAAAGGCAAGGTGGTGCTGACCATGGGGCACACACCGGCGGCTTAGCCATCGCGCCGGAACGGCTTTACGCGGATCATCGCGTGGCGGTATGTAACGGTGCTCGATAGAGGGAAAGTGGGCATTTCATGCAGCTCGACAGGACCATCTCTGCCATCGTCACCGGCGGGGCTTCCGGCCTCGGCGCGGCGACCGCGCGTGCGCTGGCGGCCAAGGGCGTGCGTGTCGGTGTGCTCGATCTCAATCGCACGGACGGGGAGGCGGTCGCGGGCGAGATCGGCGGCCTGTTTCTCGGGGCCGACGTCACGCGCGACGACAGCGTGGACGCGGCGCTCGCTGCCGCGCGCGCGGCGCACGGGCAGGAGCGCATCCTCGTCAATTGCGCGGGCATCGCCGCCGGCAAGCGGACCGTGCGTCGGGTCAAGGAGACCGGCGGCATCGAGCCGCACGACATCGCGCTGTTCGCCAAGGTGGTCGAGGTCAATCTGGTCGGCAGCTTCCGCATGATTGCAAAGTGCGCGGCGGGCATGATGACGTTGCCACCGCTCGGGGCCGATGGCGAGCGCGGGGTGATCGTCAGCACGTCGTCGGTCGCCGCCGAGGACGGGCAAACCGGTCAGGTCGCCTACGCGGCATCGAAGGGTGGCGTGATGTCGATGACGTTGCCGGTGGCGCGCGATCTCTCGCGCGAAGGCATCCGCGTCGCGTCGATCCTGCCGGGGCTGTTCGACACGCCGATGTTCGCGACCCTCTCGGAGGAGGCGCGCGCCGCGCTGGCGGCGCAGGTGCCGTTCCCGTCGCGGCTCGGATCGCCGCAGGAGTACGGCGCACTCTGCGTGCACATCTGCGAGAACGCGATGCTGAACGGTGTTGCGATCCGTCTCGACGGAGCCATTCGGCTGGCTCCGCGTTGAGCAACGGAAACGCGTGCCGCAGAAACAGTTTATCGCAAAATGTGAAGAGAGCGAGTCAACGATCTGTTGGCAGATCGGTCGTTAGCGCCTAGGGTGGCGAGGGGTATCCATTCGGCGGCGCTCGTTTTCACGTCGAGGAAGCTGGTGATGGTATCGCGTCGACTTTCCTCCACGGCTGCCTCCCGCTTACGGGAGGCCAAGCCGTTGCTCGACTACCTTGCCGTGATCGCGGTCGTGCTGGGTGCGACGGTGTACGCTGCCATGCAGGGCCTCGGCGCTCTCGGCGGCGTCGCGCAGACGTTGACGTCGGCCGGCGACGAACCGGTCACGGAATCGCGTGTGCTGGACAGCTTCGCGCAGGAGAGCTTCATCTACCGAGGTCCGCCCAAGCCGAAGACCAATGTGGCGCCTCCATCCTCGTTCGCGGGACTCTTGTTCGCGTCGCCGCCGGGGGCAGCCGGGCCGGCGACGGCGGTACCCGACGAACAGGAGGACGGGACGCCCCAATCGGTCGCGACCTATCGGACAGTCTGCGTCCGGCTGTGCGACGGATACTATTTCCCAATCAGCTACGCGACCACGCCCGCCCACTTCGCCAAAGATGCGGCCAAGTGCGAGGCGAGCTGCGGCAGCCCGGTGCGGCTCTACGTCTACGAGAATCCCGGCAGCGAGTCCGAGACGATGGAGGACCTCTCCGGGCGTCCATACAGCGAGCTCAAGACGGCATTTCTCTATCGCACCGAGTACGTGCCGAGCTGCTCGTGCAAGGCCCAGCCATGGGAACAGGAGGCGCTGGACAAGCATCGCGTCTACGCGCTCGCTCAGTCCGAGCAGAAGCTTTGGACCGACATGAGCAAGGCGATTGCGGCGGAGAGAAAGGTGAAGAGGCCGAAGGCGGCCGTCAACCGGGCGGTGGCAGAGCTGAAGACCGAGACGGCGGCCCAGTCGGCGGCGCTCAAGGCCGAGATGAAGGATCTCGAGGAGAAGATCGCGTCGCAGGAGGCGAACCGAAAGGAAGCGGCATTGGCTGTGGTCGCCGCAAAGGGCATCGACGTCGCGCGTGGCAACAGGACAAGGTTCGCTTCCAAGCGCTGGACGAAGCCGAAGGCGGTTGCGCCGATGGTCGCGGCGCCGTTTGGAGACACACTCGTGACGCCGGCCGCGGCGGGTGCCGCCCCGGTCGTGAATGCTCCGGCGGCAGCCGCACCCCCGCCGGCGAGCTGGGATCCGCCGATGGCGCTCGGCGGCTCGAAGTCGAGGTCCAAGATCTGGGGTAACGGGCCCAATGCGCACGCCGCGCCCAGGGGTACCGGCGCCGGCGACGAGTTCCGCCGCAATTTCTATTGAGCCGAGCTCCCTGATCGACATCGGCCGGGATCGGCCGCAGATCGTGTCGGCTCCGCCGACCGCATGTGCGTGCGGGGACGCGATCAGTATTGTTCCGCGCCGGCGAACGAGCGTCCTGTGCGGCACACGTCCGCCTTCAGACTTTGTTTGCCGTTCCGGCGGCATTCTCCGGACGTGTGCGGGGAGATGTCGGTTGGCCGGTGCAGGGCCGACGCAGAGCCCGCTCGGTCGCGTCGGGTCTCATCATGCGTTGTGTCGGTCGCGTTGCCTCCATCTGCTTTGTCGTGTCCGCCGCAGCGGCCGGCGCACCGGCCGAGGCGAGCGCGCAGTCCTTTTTCGAAGGTCTGTTCGGGATCTTCTCGAGCAAGAAGCCGTCGCCACCACCGCCAGCGGCAATGCCCGCGGTGACCCGTATCCTGCCGCCGCCCGGTGGCTACAGCCGCGGCGGCTATTTCAGCTACGAGGACGGCGAGGACTATGACGCGTGGGAGCGGCGCGGCGCCTATCGCGCGGTGTGCGTGAGGCTGTGCGACGGCTACTACTGGCCGATCAGCAACTCGGTGCCGGGCGGCAGTCTGCACCGGGCAGCCCGCCAGTGCGCGTCGAGCTGCGACGGTGAGGCGCGGCTCTTCTATCAGTCGAGCGCGAGCAGCGATCCCGAGACGCTGGTCGATCTCGCCGGGCGGCGCTACCGAGACCTGCCGAACGCGCTGCTCTACCGCAAGAGGCTGATCGACGGCTGCACGTGCAAGCCGATGCCGTGGACCGCGGCGGAGGCCGCCCGGCACCGCGGCTATGCCGCCGACCAGGCGGAGGCGCTGATGCTGGCCGGCAATGGACAGAAGCCGGATGCCGGGCGTGCGGCGGAGGTGATCGCCGGGGGTGACAAGGAGATCGATCCGAAAGCGGAAGCGCGCGACGAGACGAGCACCGAGGCGAACGACGCGGCGCCGGAGAGCGAAGGGGAGGCGCATGCCGAGCATCTTCCGGCCGCCACGGTCACTGTGCCGCCGACCCCGGTCGAGGCGGTGAAGCCCGCTCGCGCCGGCAGCGCGGCTGCGGGAGGGACGACGCGACCAGAGCGTGCCACGCGCACCCGCATGCGCCCTGCCGCGCCGGGATACAGCCGCGTGCAGGCGGCGCCGGCGGCCGCGAGGTACACCTGGCCGGGTGACGGCCCAGGCCGATATTGAGGCCTCAGGTCCGGCGCCGACAGTCGAGGATCTCCTCGGCGAGCGCGGTGCGTGCCCTCACTCGGCGACGAAGGCGATCGATCGGCCGCAGACGAGGGCGCCGAGCCAGCATGCAAGAGAGAAAAGGGCGATGGCCGTACCGCGACCGCAGCGGTCGAGCTGCCAGCCGCGGGCGAGCTGCACGGCGATTGCGACGGCCACCCCGAGCGTGACGAGCGCCAGCTTGACTTGAAAGACGCCGAGCGCGGCATACTCGCGGGCGCGAACCGAGAACAGCAGCATGCCGGCGCCGATCGCCAGCGCGAGGCCGGTCGCCGCGACCGGTACCAGCACGCGCGCCAGCGCCTCGGTGGCGATGCTGCGCCACAGGCCGAGAAGGCGCAGCTCGAGCGGCAGGATCGCGCCGATCAGCAAGGAGATGCCGAGCAGGTGCGTGGTGTTGACGGCGGCATAGCTCCAGCGGGAGGCGCGCAGGTGCTCGGCGAGCGCGGTCGCCTCGAGACCCGCGAGGAGGCCGTCCATGGCGATCAGTCCCGGTCGGGGTAGAGCACGTGCTCGCGGTCGCCGAGATAGAGCTTCTCGACCTTGAGGCGCTTGATTGTGGGATCCTTGGCCGGCTCGCCGATCACGCGTATCACGACTCCCTCGGCGAGATCGGCATCCTTCAAGCCGGCGCGCTCGTTGCGCCATGGCTGGCCGACCTCGAATACCCAGACGATGCCGTCCACCTCGACGTCAAGCAATCCGTGCGGATTGCCTAGCCGCGCCTTCTTGATCGTGCCTTCGAGCTCAAGGTTCGTGCCGGTGGTCCAGGCCCAGCCGTGATGAGCGGCGGCGGGCGGGACGGCGAGCACAGGAGCGAGCAAGACGGCGATCAGGAGCGGCAGGCGTCTCATGCTCGATCCTCCGTACGTCGTTCAGGGGTGCTCGGCTCAAGTTGTGATGCGTCTGCTTGCGTTGCAACCCGCTTCGAAGCGGGCCGTGGCGCAAAACCGGTTTGCACGGGCCGGGAACCGCTCTAATCGTGGCGCGCCGATCGTGACCCGCAGGATCCTCCCGATGACATCGCCATCCGCTCGCCCGACATCGACCGCCTCCCAGATTCCGAGCGGCCTCGCGGCGCTCGCCTCGGGGGCGATCCTGTCGCCGTTCTCGCGCCTGCGCCAGCTGCTCGCTGGCGTGGCGCCGGGACACGAGCGGCCGATCGACCTCTCGCTCGGCGACCCGCGTGAGCCGATGCCGGCGTTCGTCGGCCCGCTTATAGCGGAGGCGATAGCCGAGTTCGGCCGCTATCCGACGATCCGCGGCAGCGACGAGCTCCGCGGTGCGATCGGTGCCTGGCTCGGCCGTCGGTTCGGGCTCGCCGGGGCGGGCGCTGTCGATCCGGCGCGCGAGATCCTGCCCTGCAACGGGTCGCGCGAAGGGTTGTTCTACGCCACGCTGCCGGCGGTCGGGCGCAAGCGGACCAGCGGCCGCCCGGCGGTGCTGATGTGCAACCCGTACTATCAGGCCTACCTCGGGGCGACGGTGGCGGCGGGCGCCGAGCCGGTGTGTCTCAATGCGACGCGAGCCAGCGGTCACCTGCCGGATCTCGACGAGATCGCGCAAGATGCGGCCCTGCTCGAGAGGACGACGGCGTTCTTCCTGTGCTCGCCGGCCAATCCGCAGGGTGCTGTGGCCTCGGCCGGCTACATCGCACGTGCGCTGGAGCTGGCGCGGCGCCACGACTTCATGCTGTTTCTCGATGAGTGCTACAGCGAGCTCTACAGGGACGCGCCGCCTGTGGGCGGGCTCGAGGTGGCGGCCGCGACGCCGGAGCGGTTCTGCAACCTCGTCGTGTTCAACTCGCTCTCCAAGCGCTCCAACCTGCCCGGCATGCGCTCCGGCTTCGCGGCCGGCGACGGCGACTTCCTCGATATGCTCGCGGAGGTTAGAAACCTGGTCGCCCCGCAGATGCCGGGACCGATCCAGCACGCCTCGGCCGCGGCTTGGTCGGACGACGCCCACGTCGCCGCCAACCGAGCGGCCTACAACGCGAAATTCGATGTCTGCGACGCCGTGCTGGGAGAGCGGCTCGGCTACCGGCGGCCGGCCGGCGGGTTCTTCCTGTGGCTCGATGTGAGCCATTTCGGAGGCGGCAGTGACGCAGCGGTAACCTTATGGAAACGCACGGGTGTCAAGGTCGTGCCTGGTGCCTTTCTTGCTCGAGCCGGCCGCGACGGTACGAACCCGGGTGACCCTTATGTGCGGGTCGCGTTGGTGCAGTCACCGGAGGTCATCGGGGAGGCATTGCAGCGCATTGTTTCCGTCGACGCGTAGAGTCCGGCCCAGATGTTGTTCAATTCGACAGGAGTGGATTCGCAGCGCCTGCTGCCGGCCTCGCTGGAGGACCAAATCGTCGGCCTGATGGGCCGCATGCTCGGCTTCGGCATGCTGGCGGTGCTGGCGCTCGTGTGGACGAGCGTGCTGTCGTGGTCGGTGACCGATCCGAGCCTCACGCATGCGACCGGCGGCGAGACGCGCAACCTGCTCGGGCCGCTCGGGGCGATCGTGTCGGACCTGCTGCTGCAGACGTTCGGCTACGCCGCCACTATTGCGCTGCTGCCGCCGATGCTGTGGGGCCTGGAGCTGGCGGTCGCCGAGCGCGTGCAAGGCTTCCGTGCCAAGATCGCCTTCTTTCCGCTCGCCGTGCTGATGCTGGCGGGCGCCCTTTCCAGCTTGCCGACGTTCACCGGCTGGCCGCTGCATCACGGCTACGGGGGATTGCTCGGGGATGCGGTGCTCAGGCTCGCGACCTCGGTGCTTGCGGTCGTCAATCCCGACCGGGCCGGGATCGCCGCCGGACTGGTGCTGCTCGCCGCCGGACTGTCGGCGATTTCGTACAGCATCGGCGTGGAGCTGCGAGAGATTTGGAGCCTGACGCGTGGCGTGCCGCGGAGCCTGCGGCTCGGCAGCTGGCGGCGCGCGTTTGGCGAGCGCACCACGTTGCCTGCCGATTCGCGCTACCTCGCCGGCAGTGACGCCTCGATGCAGCCGCAAGGCTATCCGGCGATGGCGGGTCCCCCGACTTACGCTTCGATCGGGGAGCACGGCGGACATCCGGGATGGCACGGGGGATATCCGGGTCCTCAACCGACGACGTATGTCATCTCGCCGACACTGCAGAACCCTTACGCGGAATACGAAGAGCCCGCCGCCGGCTACATGCCGGCAGCCGAGGCCGGCCGGCCGGTCGCCTCGTGGACGCCGCCACGCAGTGGCGGCCATGCGCCCTACCCCGTGCACGAGCCGGCGGGCGGATACGTCGGCATGGCTGCATCCGCAGCGGCGCCCACGCATGGCAGCAGTGACGGGCCCGATGTCGTGCGCGACATGGAGTTCGATCTCGCCACCGATGATTCGAGCCGGTGGATCGCCGAGCGATTCGCGCCCGGTGCGCCGGCGGGTGTGCCGGAGTCACGCGTGCCGCACCCGGCGGCGGGTCGCGGAACGCCGACGCAGCCGCAGCTGCCGATGCCGCAAGGGCCGATCCCGTCGAGTTCGCCGCCGCCGCAACCCTCACCACAGGCCCAGGCTCAGCCGCCATCTCAACCGGCCGCTCAGCCGGCGCCGGGGCGGGCCCGCTCGGGTCTGATCGGCGGTGTCGGCTTTCGCAAGCCGGCACCGACGACCAAACGTCCGTCGCTGAACCTGTTGAAGCGCCCCACCGCCGCTCGCCCCGGCCCGGAGCTGACGCAGACCGTGCTGCGCGGCAACGCGCGTCTGCTCGAGGACGTGCTGGCCGACTTCGGCATCAAGGGCGAGGTGCGCGACATCCGTCCGGGTCCGGTCGTGACGCTGTACGAGGTCGAGCCGGCGCGCGGCACGAAATCGTCGCGGGTGATCTCGCTCGCCGACGACATCGCCCGCTCGATGAGCGCGGCGGCGGTGCGTGTCGCAGTCGTGCCGGGCCGCAACGCGATCGGCATCGAGCTGC
>JBFMEX010000053.1:0-170000 GCA_040752215.1 Pseudomonadota bacterium
CTCGCCAGGGCGAGGTCGCGGACCATCACGGCAAGCGGCTTGTGGTAGCGGGCCTTGCGCCGCCGCAACTCGGCGACCACGTGACGGCTTGTTGCATCGCAGGCCAGATGGAAGCCGCCAAGCCCCTTGACGGCAACGATCTTGCCCTCGCGCAGAAGCTGTGCGGCGGCTGCGAGCGGATCGTGCGCATCAAGCCGGCCAGCCCCATCCTCAAGCCAGAGCTGCGGACCGCAATGCGGGCAGGCGTTGGGTTGAGCATGAAAGCGGCGGTCGGCGGGGTCATCGTATTCACTCTGGCAACTCGGACACATCGAGAATCGCGACATGGTGGTCATCTGCCGGTCATAGGGTATCCCCTCGACAATCGACAGCCTCGGCCCGCAGTGCGTGCAATTTGTAAATGCATAGCCCTGCCTGCGGTCACCGGGATCGAAGCACTCCTCGACGCAAGCGGGGCACGCCGCCGCGTCCGGGACAATGCCAGTCGCGATGCTTCCATCAACGCTGGAGCGGATGACGAACGCGTCTGGAGGTGTCCTCGGCCGGCTGATCTGCGTTGTCTCGATGCGGTCGATTCGTGCCAGAGGTGGCGCTTCAGCACGAATACGCTGGCAAAAGCGCTCGATCGCGGCGGGCGGACCTGTCACTTCCACGGTGACGCCGCTGCCATCATTGAGAACGAAGCCCGTCAAGCCCTCGTCGTGTGCCAGACGCCAGACCGTGGGGCGGAACCCGACGCCTTGCACCAGCCCGGACACACGGATGCTGCGACTCTCGATAGCGGCAGCGCCTGACGGCATGGTGCCTCCTAATGCACGGTGCACACGAGGCACGGATCGAACGAACGCACGATGTGTTGTACGGAAACGGGCTCTGTCTCTCCGGCCCGAACCGGGGCGCCGACTAGGGCCTGCTCCAGGGCTCCCGGCCTGCCAGCCCCGTCGCGCGGCGAGAAATTCCACGTCGTCGGGGCAACGATCTGGTAATTCTCGATTCTGCCCCCGCGCACGCGCAACCAGTGGCCGAGCGAACCGCGCGCCGCCTCGGTCAGTCCGATACCGTCGGTGTGCCCCGGCATCGCGCCATGCGCACAGAATGTCTCGCCAGGATTGATCTGGCGCACCCATTGCTCCATCGCAATCACCACACGGGCGATTTCGAGCAGCCTTGCGACGACGCGGCTGTGAACGTTGCCGCCCGACTGGGCTACGAGATCGCGGATGAGGGGATGGCCTGCGATGACCTGCCGGGCGATAGCGCCCACCTCCATCACCTCGCCGGCGAGACGCGGCGCCTTGCACCATGAATAGGCCCCGGCACGCGAGATGTCGGCAACGGTCGTCCCTGCGAACGGTGCTTCCACCATTGCCAGCGAATCGTACCACGCGTGCGTGAGATCCTCGCTGATACGCTCCACCGCGACCGGAATCACCTCACCTTTCACGAACGTCCCGCCTGGAAACAACGCTCCTGATGGCGAGGCATAGGCGCCATAGCTCAGGAAGCGGTCATAACCCCGGCCGAGCGCCACGAGGCCAAGCGCGCGCGAAACGTGGAGGAAAAGGCGGAAATCAGAGGACTCGGGGTGCCGCTCACCGGCCCATGCCTCCAGCTCGTCGTAGCTCGCCAGGGAGACGACCCGCTCCAGGCTATCGCCGAAAAGTCGCGTCTGCAGAAATCTGCGGAAACCCGCAAGGATCGCCGAGAGGCGCGCCAACTCGTTGGCAGAGACGGATCGCGTCGTTCCCCCCGGCTGGATCGACAGCGTGTGCGGCCACTTTCCCGCGAGCAGCCCCAGGATGTGCATGAGCTGCGCGCGCGCAGGCAACATGTCCCGCGTTGCTGAACCGGTTACCGCCTTGAAACGTTCGACAACCGCAGCATGCCAGGGCTTATCGCAATAGCTCTCGCGGGCAAAATCAGGCATGAAGAACAGGTAGAAATGCGTCAAATGATCGGCGACGTTTTCCGTTGCATGAATAATGTTGATGGCAATGGCACCGTTCTCGGGCGGCCGCAGCCCTGCGGCATCGGCCAGCGCCTTGGCCGCCGCCACCGACTGTGACACGGAGCAAATGCCGCAAATGCGTGGTGCATAGACCAGCGCGTCGTCAGGCACCTTGCCGATCAGGATGCGCTCGAAACCCCGGTAAAGCGTCGAGACGACGCGAGCTTCGCGCACACGACCGTCAGCCACCTCGAGTCTCACCTCGAGATCGCCTTCGACACGATTGAACGGTCCAACGATGAGACGGGTCATGCTCCCTTCTTTGGCCGATTCGCGGGCGGCACCTTCAAGTGTTCTGCCTTGGCGTTGTCTCGCAGGCGCGTGGGTGTGGCCGCTTTGGAGAGTGCCGCCAGTGCCACGAACCACGCTTTTGGCATATCGGTCGGCAGGCCGATCGGGATCCCGGAAATCTTCGGCGTTGTTGCGAATGGATGACCCGGTTCCTCGAACCCGGGCGCGGTGCAGTTGATGCACGGATAGCCGCCATCGATGCACGAGCCCGAGCCATTCCAGGCGCGGATGTTGCAGTCCGCCCGCGCCTGCGTACCCTTACAACCGAGGTTCTCCATCATGCAGCCTCGTTCGCACAGTTTTTCCGCGCTGGCCTTGAACTCATAGAACTCATTGCGGGCACAGCCGTGATGCACCAGATGCGTCGTGTAAGCGAGCGGGCGCTCCCACTCGTCGAGATCGGCAGCAGAGAACCGACCAGCGCCGATCAGATGCAGCGCCTCGACAAGCCACGCCGGATGAATCGGGCAGCCCGCGATGTTGATGACTGGCAGCCCCGCTCCCGACCTGAAATCGGCGCCGAGTAGGCCACCTGGCGACTTGCCGTCATAGGCGAGGCCGCAGGCTTCGGTGTGATTGTCGCCTGCCGCGGTTATGCCGCCGAAGGCCGCACAGCTGCCGACCGCGATGACCAGCTGCGCGCGACGCGCCAGCTCCTCGATCCAACTCATGACCGGCCGGTCCGATCCCGACATCATGTGGAACCGTCCCGTTCCGCCTGGGCCGCACATCACCGCGCCCTCGAGACAGAGAATGTCGAAAGCCTCCTCGCCCGACGCCAAGCGCTCGAGCAGTCCGACACAATCGCGGCCGGACATCTCGCTCAAGGACGGATGCCACAGGATCTCGATGCCGGCCGCCTCCAGACTGGTCACCAGATCCGGTCCCTCTGCGCCCAGCAACGACAACGTGCAGCCGCCGCAACCGCCCGATTGCAGCCAAACCATGCGCAGAGGGCGCACGCCGGAAGACGATTTATTTTGGGGTGCGCTCATCGACTGGTACCGTCAATGTGAAGGTCGCGCCGCCGTGCGCATTGTTGGCCACGGTCAGGTTGCCACCCTGCTTCAGCGCCATCCCATAGCTGACATAGAGACCCAGCCCGGTGCCCTGCCCGATCGGCTTGGTCGTGAAGAAGGGCTCGAAGATCTTGTCGAAGTGCTCCTCGCAAATTCCCGTCCCATTGTCGGCAACTTCGATGACCAGCATGTGCGCATCCGCTCTCGCAGATATCCAGATCTTGCCACCGGCCTTGCCGGCGAGCACGTCGACAGCGTTCTGCACAAGATTGACGATGATCTGGTGGAGGACGCCGCGACGTCCGACGATCTCCAGCTGCTCAGGAACATCGAGCTCTATCGCCGGCTTCAACCGTTCCGCCTTGACGACCCAGTCGGCGGCCGTTCGCACCAGACGGCCGACGTCGAACGGCTCCAGCGGCTCCTCCTGGTTCGAAGAGAAGCGCCGCAGATCCTGGACGATATCGCTGACGCGCTCGGCGCCCTCGAGCGTTCCTTCGACCAGCGGCGTGATATCACGCAGCACATGATCGATCCGGAGTTTCGCTCGCAGCTCCTTCAGCTCGGGCACTTCGACGTGTCGATCGCATGCCGCGAGATAAGTGGTAATCGCAGCCCCGTAACGATTCAGTGCGTGCATGTTGCCGAAGACGAAGCTGATGGGGTTGTTGAGCTCGTGCGCCACGCCCGCGACCAGGCGGCCGAGTGCTGCCATCTTTTCCGAGACGATCAGCTGCTGCTGCGTCTGCGTCAGACGCCTGTGGGCCTCGTCGAGCTCCTGATAGGCACGTCGCAACTCTCCTACAGGCCGGCCGACCAGAACGATCCCGACAAGATGCCCCTTGTGGTCGTAGCGCGGCGTGCAGTTCATGGCGAGCGGAGCGCCCGCTCTGCCCACGCATTTCAGCACGACCTCGCAATCGGCAAGGTGTTGCTTCAGCCTGACCTTCTTGCGGAACTTCTCTATCGGATCGAAACTCGTCTTCTCGAACAGATCGCTCAACGAGCGGCCCACGAGGCTGTCGTTGGACTGCCCCGTCGTCGTCTCCAGCGCCTTGTTGACACGCTGAATGCGCCCTTCGACGTCGCACACGATCAACACGTCGGTCATCGCCGACAGAACCGAGTCGATGAAGGCCTGCGCCTCCTCGAGCATCGCGTTCTTCGTCTCGAGCTGGGTCTGAGACTGCACCAGGTCTGCGTAGACCTGATCCATCTTCTGGATCACATCGATCCAGGCGTCCTCGGTGTTGGCGGCTGGTTCAACCATAGCCGCCGACAGTGGGCCCGCCGGACGCTTCGGAGCGACATCGCGCAGCATCTGATACTCAATACGCCTCAACCAGAAGCGCGCCGTCTGGGCATCGCGCGCACATTCTCCAGGCCATGCCGTTCAAGTTTGCCTCTCAGCCCTACCCTTGACAAGCCCAGCTCGCTGGCGGCCTTCGACTTATTCCAGCGATGGCGAATCAGGGTTTCGCGGATGATGCGCACCTCCAGCGCAGACATCCTTTCCTTCAGCGTCCCCTCCATGGCCACAATGTCGTCGTCCGCCCCTTCCTCATCGATGGGTGCCGCCAGCAGGATGCTGCGTGACAGTAGGTCCGCCCCCAGCTCGGCATTGGGCTCGGCAATGACGACCATATGCTGGATCTCATTCTGCAACTCGCGGATGTTGCCTGGCCAGGAATACCTCTGGAGGCAGTCAATCGCTTCCGCCGAGATTCCCTTGACCGGTTTGCCGAGCCGAGCGCTCGTCTTCTCGACCAGCGTCCGCGCCAGCAGCGGCACGTCACATGCGCGCGAGCGCAGCGGCGGCAATTCGATCACCATGCCGGCAAGCCGGTAGAACAGATCGGCGCGGAACCGCCCTGCCCTCACCTCCTCCTCGAGGTCCCGGTTTGTGGCGGCGATAACGCGCACGTCGACCTTGCGCGGCTTGCCGCTGCCGACCGGGCGGATCTCGCCTTCCTGCAGCACGCGAAGCAACTTGACCTGGAACGCGGATGTTACCTCGCCGATCTCGTCGAGGAAGACCGTGCCGCCGTCGGCACGCTCGAACAGTCCGACGTGATCCTCCACCGCGCCGGTGAAGGCGCCGCGCTTGTGACCGAACAACTCGCTCTCCAGAAGCTGGTCGGGAAGCGCGCCGCAGTTCTCGACCACGAACGGCTTGTTCCATCTCAGACTCCGGTAATGGAGCGCGCGCGCGGCGAGCTCCTTGCCTGTGCCGGAAGCGCCGCTGAGGATGATTGGAATGTCAAAGGGTGCGACCTGATGAAGGACCTCGCAAACCGCGCTCATCGGGCTCTCGGGCGTGCGCACAATGCCGTCGTCGGACTCGTAGGCGCGCTTGAGCGCCGATCGCCGGTCCCCCACCACCTTGCTTGCCGCCGACGGCGCCATCTTCAGCTCGATGGCGAGCAGCTCGTTTTCCCGCTGCAGGGCATAAAGACGACAGGCATTCTTCAGCGTCATCAGCAGCGTATCGGGATGCCACGGCTTGGTAATGTACTGATAGATGCCCGCCTCGTTGATGCCGTCGATGATGTCGTGCGAGTCCGTGTAGCCCGACACGATCATGCGGATGATCTCGGGCCAGCGCGAACGCACGGTCTTCAAGAACTCGACACCGGACTGATCGGGCATCCGCTGGTCGCACAGGATTGCCTGTATCCACTCTTTTTCCAGGATCCGGCTGGCCTCACCGACGGTACTGGCGGTGTGGACCTCGAAGTCGTCACCCAGTATCCGCGCCAGGGATTCGAGCGAGCGCACCTCGTCATCCACGACGAGAATGGTCGGGAGCTGCGTCATTGTGCGGCCTCCTGAACGTCTGCCTTCGCGCGCCGGGACTTGTCACGATGACGAGCGATCGTCAGCGGCGTTCGCGATTTCGGAACCTTGTGGACGAAGTTGTATCGGGCGACGTGATAACTGGGGTCAAAGCCATAGAAATTGCGGCGCATCCGCTGGAGTTCCTCGGTCCGATAGGCCGACAGCGGCTTCGCCGCCTCGTCGGCTTCACGCTGCTGCCGCTTGTCGGCGATGCGCGCCGACAGATCCGGAGCGGATGCGAGCCCGTGCGCCAACGTCGAGACGGTCCGCGAAAATTCGCTGCGTTTGGCATCGACGATGCGGTCTGCGAGGCCGAGCCGCAGCGCCTCGTCTGCGCCCATCGGCAACCGCGCTTGCGTGATCGTCTGCGCCCGTTGCTCGCCGACGTGCTTGGGCAGCAGGTAGGTCCAAAACTCCGAGCCATAGAGATTGCCCATGTCCTTGTAGTGCGGATTGAGAAGCACGCCACGACGCAGCCAGACCTCGTCTGCACATCGCGCCAGGAAGACGCCGCCCGCGCCCGCATTCCCACACATCGCGGAGACGACGATCTTGTCGTCCGTCCTCACGATCCGCTCGGCCAGATCATCGATGGCATTGATGTTGTCCCAGGATCGGTCTGCCGGGCTGGCGGCTGCCTCGATCTCGTTCAAGTCGAGTCCGTTGGACCAGAAATCCGGCCCGCCCATGAGAACCAGAATTTGCGCCCGCCGTGCGGTGGCAGCCTCGAAGGCCGCCAAGAGACGCTGGCACGCCTCGACACCCATTGCGCCGTTGAGGAGGGGAAAATGCAGAAAGCCGACGCCTTGGCTTTCTTCGTACCAGATGTCACGAGGTCCCTGCAGCACTGGCAGATGCGCGACGGCATCTGCCAGAAGATGTGCCGCCGGCAGCTTGATCGCCTTGGGCTCGGAGAGCCTCGCATGACCTATCCACACGGCGCCATCTCGCGTTGCACGCAGTATCGCGCTTTCAGAGCGGCCGATCACCTCCCCTGGCGCAGTTCCGCCGTTATCAAGATCAGCGCGCCGTGCATTGAAGAGGAACACGTCGCGGTCGCCGATCCGGTCGCGGACGCCCGGGGTACCGTCGGCCGAGGCGATCTTGCGAAGCACCGCTTCGCAGTCGTCTTGCAGCCAGTCGATGGCTCGGTGCGCCTGCTTCACAGGTCCTCGCCATTGCGGCTTGATGTGCGCAAGCGTGCTCTGGTCCGGGGGCTGCCGCGCGCTGCTCTCGAAGTGCGCCACCGCCTCTGCCACCGCCTGCGCGGCGCCCTCCGTGACTTCACTGCGATAGAGGCTCGATTTCGATGCCGCACGCATCGCAAAGGATCTCCATGCCCAGACCGGCCCGGCATCCATCTCGCCGGTTGCCTGAAGAACGGTCACACCCCAGTCGCGCCGGCCCTCGAGGATCGCCCAGTCGAGCGAGGCCGGTCCGCGATCGCCCGGCGGCCCGGGATGTACGATGAGGCATGGCAGCCTTCGCCAGACGGTCTCGGGAATGGCGCGCTTCAGGAAGGGAGCGATAACAAGATCGGGCTCGAAGAGCTGGACCGCCTCGATGGTGACGGCGTCGTTGATGTCGAACTCCACGGCAACATCGTGACCGCCCTCGACCAGATCCACGAATAGGCGCTGCGTCAGGGAATTGAAGCTGTGGCTCAACAGCAGGATACGCATGGTGTCGTCAGTCCCATATCAGCAGATCCGCGGCAGCTGCTCCCCGGCGAGATAGTCGACCACGCGCGCCCCGCCGAACCTGGTGCGCATCTGCACCATCGCATGCGCATCCTCGACCACCGTGCCGATGATGGCGGCGTCGCGGCCCAGAGCGTGGACACGCATCAAATCAAGAACCCGCTCGGCATCACCCGAATCGCAGATCGCGATCAGCTTGCCCTCATTGGCCACATAGAGCGGATCGAGGCCGAGCAACTCACAGGCGGCTGCAACGTCGCACTTCATCGGGATGGCCCGCTCATCGAGCACCATCCCGACACGCGATTGCTGGGCGATCTCATTGAGCGTCGCCGCGAGCCCGCCGCGCGTGGGATCACGCAGAACCTTGATGGCGGGAACGGCTGCGAGCATGGCGCCGACGAGCCCATTGAGCGCCGCGGTATCGGAGCGGATCTCGGTCTCGAACTCGAGATTTTCCCGTTTGGACAGTATGGCGACGCCGTGATCGCCGATCGTCCCCGATACGATGACGGCGTGCCCGGGCCTCGCCTGATCGCCTGACACGCTCACGCCATCGGGAACGACGCCTATGCCGGTGGTCGTTATGAAGATGCCATCGCCCTTTCCCTGCTCGACGACCTTGGTATCCCCTGTCACGATCTCGATGCCGGCATCGCGCGCCGCTACCGCCATCGACTGAACGATCCGCTCCAGGTTGGCGAGCGGGAATCCTTCCTCGATTATGAAGCCCGCCGACATGTAGAGTGGTTGTGCACCCATCATGGCGACATCGTTGACCGTGCCGTGGACCGAAAGACAGCCGATATCGCCACCGGGAAAGAACAGCGGCGAGATGACATGCCCGTCGGTCGACATGACGACACGCCCAGCCGGCAACGCCAAGACGGCACCGTCGTTGCCACGAGACAGATGCGCGTTACCGAGATGCCGATGAAAAAGATCGCGGATCAGCTCGGCCATCGCGCGACCGCCGCCGCCGTGCGTCATGTCGACGGCGCCTTGCCGGCCTAGAGGAAGATCGGTGGGAATAGCATTCATGCCGCCACATCCTCCTTTGAGGTTTCTGCCGCTTGCCCGGTGCGGAAGCGACCGTAGGTCCAGTACGCGGCGCATGCGCCTTCCGAAGAGACCATGCACGACCCCATCGGATTGTCGGGCGTACACACAGTGCCGAACAGCTTGCAGTCCGTCGGCTTCTTGACCCCACGCAGGATTGCCGGGCACTCGCACGACTTGACCTCGCGCGACGCCTTCTCGCTCAGCTCGAACCGCTTCTCGGCATCGAATTCGGCGAACCGTGCGCGAATCCTGAGCGCGCTGTAGGGCACGCTGCCAAGCCCGCGCCACTCGAAGCTCTCCCGCAATTCGAATATATCGCTTACGAGCGTCTGCGCCTTTGTGTTGCCTTCGCGGCTGACGGCGCGCGTGTACTCGTTCTCCACCTCGTGCCGCCCCTCGTTGATCTGGCGGATCAGCATCAGCGTCGATTGCATCACGTCGAGCGGCTCGAAGCCGGCGATAACGACGGGCTTCTGGAATTCTTCGGCGAAAAACTCATAGGGCTCGGACCCTATCACGGATGAGACGTGGGAGGGCCCCAGGAATCCGTCGATCCTGACGGTGCCCAGATCGCGCACCTCGGGCGACTGCAGGATGTGCTGGATTGCCGCTGGAGTGAGAACGTGGTTGCAGAAGACGGAGAAGTTCGCGAGCGCCTCGCGGCGAGCCTGCACCAGAGCCACCGCCGTCGGCGGCGTCGTCGTCTCGAAACCGATGGCGAAGAAGACCACCTGACGATCCGGATTTTCGCGCGCGATCCGCAAGGCATCCTGGGTGGAATAGACCATGCGGATGTCGGCGCCATCCGCCTTGGCCCGGATCAGGCTGCGCTGCTTGGTGCCCGGCACGCGCATCATGTCGCCATAGGTGCACAGGATGACTTGATGCCGCTCGGCCAGTTCGACCGCATCGTCGAGACGGCGCACCGGCAGGACACAGACCGGACAGCCCGGCCCATGCACAAAGCGCACACTTGCCGGCATCAGGTCCTGGACGCCATAGCGGAAGATCGCATGCGTGTGCCCGCCGCAGAATTCCATCAGATGGTAGTCGCGCCCGGGTTTCACCTCGCGCGCAATCGCACCAGCGACCTTCTCGGCCAGCTCGTGTCGGCGGAACTCGTCGACGTACTTCATGCTTGCGCTCCCTCGATGTCTTCCAGCTCCTCGGCCAGCACGCCGGCCGCGGCCATCATGACCAGCGTGCGCGCAGCCTCTTCCTCGCTGACTCTGTGGAGCGCATAGCCGACATGGATCAGAACGTAGTCGCCGACCGCCACGTCATCGACGAGCGCCAGCGAAATCCTCTTCCTGACGCCTTCCAGCGCAACGGTCGCCATCTCATCGCCGTCGAGCGCAACCACACGGGCCGGCAGTGCAAGGCACATGGTTCTCTCCTTCACTCCGCCGCGCTGGCACCGGCCTCGAGTCCGATGCGCTCCAGCGCGTGCGCCGCCTCGATCCAGGCGATCCACTTGTCCAGACCCGCACCGGTCCTGGCCGACACCTCCAGCGCCTTCACCGATGGGTTGACCTTGCGCATGCTGGCGATGGCCGCGGCGATGTCGAATTCGAGATGCGGCATAAGGTCGATCTTGTTGACGAGCACCAGATCGGCAGCTGCGAACATGTCGGGATATTTCAGCGGTTTGTCCTCGCCCTCTGTCACCGACAGGATGACCACCTTGTAGGCCTCGCCGAGATCGAAGGCCGCCGGACAGACGAGATTGCCGACATTCTCGATGAACAGGATCGAGCCGGGCTCAGGCGCCAGATCGTCCAGCGCATGCCCGACCATGTGCCCATCGAGGTGGCAGCCTTTGCCCGTGTTGATCTGGATGGCCGGAACACCCGTCTCACGGATGCGGGCGGCATCCGCACTGGTCTGCTGGTCGCCCTCGATGACCGCGATTCGGCACTTGTCCTTGAGACGCTTGATCGTCTCAACGAGAAGCGTCGTCTTGCCCGAGCCGGGGCTCGACAACAGGTTCAATGCCAGGACCCCGCGTTGCGCGAAGAGCGCGCGATTGGCTGCGGCATAGGCATTGTTCTTGGCGAGGATGTCCTGCTCGATCTGGATGAGCCGGGTCTGGCTCATACCGGGAACACTGATACCGGCTGCTCCTGAGCCATAGTGATGATGGTGGACTCCGTCGTGGGCGTGGTGATGGTCATGGCTGTGCTCATGACAATGATCGTGATGCCCGTGATGGTGGTGATCATGAGCTTCGGCGTGGGAGTGGCCATGGCCGTGGTAATGAGTACGGGCCTGAGCGGACCCATCGCCTTGCCCCGCCGGAGCCTCACCCGCCTTGCCTTCGATTTTGATGCTTCCGTCGCCGCATCCGCATACCGTGCACATCACTCGACCTCCAGCTCCTTGATTCTCAGCTCCTCGCCCGCGGTCACCTGAAGCTGATGCGACCCGCATCTTGAGCAAGCATCGTATCTGGCCTTGATCGGCACCACGTCGGCACACTGCATGCACCAAGCGTGTGCCGAACATTCAATGATCTCCAGGAGCGCCCCGTCCGCGATCGAGCCCCGCATCACGACATCGAACCCGAATCGCAGCGCTTCCACCTCGACACCCGACAGCGGCCCGACTTCGAGACAGACCCTTGCAACACGCGAAAACCGTTGCAGCCGGGACTGTTCCTCCAAGGTGCAGCGGATGCTCTCGCACAGCGCCATCTCGTGCATCAGTGCACCCCCACGGAATAGGCGACGCATGGATCGATCGCGTTGACCATCAGTTCGGCAAGCATTTTCGCATCCTCACCGTGCTCGACAGCGATGCTTTCAACCGCGCGAGAAGCCACGCCGTCGGCGTCGAAGTTCCACCGGGTAGGGGCCAACACGCGATAGCGCGTAATGCGTCCATCCTCCACCGCAGCCACGTGCATCAGCGTACCGCGCGCGGCTGTGACCTCGCCCATTCCGGTCGCCTCGCCCAGCGCCCGGCCGGCACATGGCGCAAGGCGCCCGCAGAGCAGGTCCCGCATATGTGCGGGCAACTCGGACAGCTCGATCAGTCGCGCCGTGAGGCGGGCCCATAGCCCATGGCCCGATTGGCCATTGGCGGTGACTCTGGCGAGACGCCGATCCCCAGCATGACGCGCCAGCAAGGTTGTCTCCGGTACCGGCCTACCGCTCATCAGCGGCAACGCCTGCTCGGACCCGGCAGCGAGCCACGCAAGCACGGCATGACCATCGAGCGGCGCAAGCCGATGCAGAAAAATGGAGCCGGCCTCCGCCTTGCCCTGCGAATGAATGTGATGCACGAGCCGGCCAGCCGGCGTGCGGCCCTGTGCGGCCCAAGCACAGACCGCATCAGCGTCCAGGCGCGCCTGCCAATGCGCCAGGGGCTCTCCGAATACGAGCTCGGCGAGCAGGCGCTCGGCGGCATCTATGACACGCAGGACACTGTCGCGGGCGAAGCCTTTGCCAGCGTCTCCCGCACGCGCATCGTCACCTGACCGCAAGACCGACTCCAGATCCGATACCAGACGCATGAGCGGCTTCAAGCCGGCCGGGTCGGCCCGTTCGCCCAAGAGGCGCGGCCAGTCGAGGGCAATTCTCAGCGTGTTCTCGCGCAGGCTCTCCATATCGGTGAGGCACTGCAAGCCTGTCAGCTCCGCGATTCCGGGCGTTCGCCCTTCCGCCGCATCGAGGGCCAGGCGCGCTGCATGAGCCTGCGCCTTGCCACACAGGGCGTAGAGGGCTGGAACGATTGTCTGAGCCTCGGCCGGCGTCTTGCCTAGAAGAGCGCGCGTCACGTCGCCCGGCTGCGTGAAGGACACCCGCACCACAGGTGCCTCACCTCGCCTGACGTCGATCGTGACGCGACCTTCAAAGCTCACGTTGCCCCTCCGTGCGCAATCGTCCGAGGAGCAGGCCACGGCGGCTAAGTGCGGTCACCGACCCGCCATCCCGCGAATGACCCACGCGGTCTGCTGAAGTGGGCTCCCCTCCGATCGTGCTGGCATCCGGCACTTCTTCGCCTCGCCCGACCGCTGGCCGCTCGCCGCGCCAGATCATCTCCATCGCGGCATCGGTATGGTCATCGGCGTCGCTTTGCAGCAAGGATGCGAGCGCGGCCTCGGCTGCCAGTACCGCGCTTTCATGATCGGCGAATTCGAGAACCGGCGAGAAGAGCGAGCACATGCGATAGTGGCCGACAGCGGCCTCGAACCCCTGGATCATCTCGAAGCGACCTGCGGGAAATCCGACCAGCTCCTTGGTTCCGACTGCGCCGGCAGACGCAGCCCCCGCCATTAGCCCGTCACCGAGCGACACAGGCAGCAGCATCACGTTCATGAACCAGGGAGTGATGAGGATTGAGAGCCATTCCTCGCCGAACCGCTGAAGCCCGACGACCTCGACGCGCAGCGCGCGGTTGAGGATCGGAATTCCCGCCATGCGCTCCGTCTCGATCTGGCGGAAGCAGCGCTCGATGCGCGACTTGACAGCGCCAGTCTCCGCCTCCTCATCCGAGCGCATCGTCTCCATGTCCTGCATCACGTGTCTTCCAAAACCATGAAGTCGCTCTTTTTGCCGTCGCAGTTGGGGCAACTCCAGTGCTCGGGCAGGTCGACGAAGGCCGTGCCTGGCGGGATCTGCCAGTAGGCGTCGCCCTCGGCCGGATCGTAGATGTGCCAGCAGATCTTGCATTCGAGCTTTGCGCCCGTTCGTATCCGCGCCGCATCGCCTCCATAGGAGCTCTCGAACATCTTGTCCGTCATTCGTAGACCTCGAGGATCTCGCGCAGACGTTCGGCGGAAGCCGCCAAGTCCTCACTTGCAGCTCGAACGACCTCCGGCAGCCTGGTCACCTCGATCGAGTTGAGGATCAAGGTGTCCTGGGAGTTGTAGTACTGAACCCACCAGACATTGCGCGTGCGCGTGCTCGTCACACGGCAGTTGCCGTAGCCGCGCGACAGTATGACCAGATCGCCCTTGCCGAGCAGCTGATCGAGCAGCGCTAGGTCCTCAAGCGTGTGCGGCAGCAGCGACAGGTTGATGACGTGGGGCGCGGCGGCGGCGTTCGCCTTGGCGATGTGCTCGTTGATCTCCGGCAGCAGGGCCGGCGCATTGAAGACATTTGCACCGAAGCCTTGCGGAATCGCCACGTCATGGCGTGCGGCAGAAAATGCGATATCGAGTATCGACTGGGGGAAGCTGCCGATCTCGATGAGATCGGAGACGATCCTTCCTTCGTCATCGGCAATATGGACACGCCAGACCCCGGCGAGCACCGATTCCTGCGCCTGGTGCGTACCCGCCGCGACGACCGAGACCTCGCCCTCGCCGAGAACCTGGTCGACGAACGAGCGATTGGCCGCATCGAGGCTCGTTATGTCGATTGCGGATGCCGTCTCGCCATACTGTGCACTTTCGAGCGCCCGTAGCACTTCGTGCAGTGCGGCCTTGCCGGCCTCCCGTCCCTCCGCCTCCCCTGGTTCGGGAAGGCTCGGCACCGAGAACACGGTCATGCCCGACGGCATCGGCAGATAGTTCAGTGTTCCGTCCTGATCTTCCGGCTGGCTGCCGGGGCCGATCATCAAGCCGTCGGGTAGGTTTGCCATGTCCTGCGCCTTCTATTGTGTCTGCGCCTTAAAATCAGTCGCGCTGGCAAGCGTCGGGTCGTGGCTTGCGTTCTTCGTGGTGCCATTGCCGACGGGCAGCTTGAACGGTGGCGGTTCGCTCGGCTCGCGTTCCAGGATCTCGGGGATCTCGCGCATGTAGTCCGCCCAGTCGCGCACGCGCGAAACGGCTCCCAGATATTGACCGCGCCGGAGAAAGACGAGCGCAGGGAAGGCCGAGAAGCGATACATGCGCTGCAACACACGCTCGCTCTCGCGCGCCACGATGATCGGCACCAGTGCACCGGCACTGGCCTTGATTAACTCCGGCAGGATCACTGCAAGATCGTTGCTTTCCATCAGCCGGTCGGCATCGCCCGCAAAGAAAAGCACACAGTGATCATGGGCCCCTGAGAATGCGGGGATGTCCGCATCGGCAAGGACCGGATATCCGTGCCGTTCGATGATGGATGACAGTAGGGGTGAGAACATGATCAAGCCTCTCCTGCTCAGGCGTTGCGGCGCTTCGGCTTAAGGTGCTCGGGCAGCTCCGGCTCACGCCCGACGAGATCTGCAAACAGATGATCGAAGCCGGTCTCGCCGCGCATGGCGAGCTCCAGCGCCTCCAGTGCGTCGAGCGTCGCGCCAGCCGCCTCCGCGCTGATCACTTCGCGCGCGGCGCCAAGGAAGACCATCACCCAGTCACCCGGCCGTGCCTCGGCAGCGAGGGTCATGTCGATGGCATGCACGCCATCTCGAGCCACGCATTGGGCGGTAAAGCCGTCGATGGTGACGACCTGCATGGGAACGCCGATGCACATCACACGCCCCCTCCAGACATCGCAAGGATGCGGCCGATCTCGGCCTCGAAATCTTCAGGCCCTTTCCAGCGCCCATCCGTCAGCAGCCGAGCATCCCCGACGCGAAGCGCCTCCTCTTCATCCGGGCGACCCTCCTCGTAGTGGCGCATGATCGTTTCGGGGGTCGAAATCGTCGCGTCCTCGGGCAGCGGCACGGCGCGAGCTTGGCCGCGAATTCCATGCGCTTCGAGGAAGCGGAGCGCCGCGGCAATCGCCGGAACGATCTGCGCCTTCACCTGCGGCCTCAGACTGCCGCCGTAGTCGTCGAGCTCGACCGGCTGCACGCCGATCAGCAAGAGGTGGCGCGGGTAGTCGCCGAGCATCTCGGCCATCGCCAGCACTTCCTGGAACCCGGTCTGATGCAGCGACACCTTCTTGACGCCAAGGAACTTCGGGACCTCGTCGCCCTCGACCAGTTTCAGCGTGCCCGGCGGCAGGCCGTAATCGACCGCGTCGAACACGACGAGAATGTCGGCCTCGCGGATGTGCTGGACGAGATAGATGCCCTGCGTGCCGCCATCGAGCAGACGCACGCAATCAGGAAATATGAAATGGCGGTGCAGCTCCTCGACGGCGCGCACGCCAAAACCCTCGTCGGCCCACAACAGGTTGCCGATGCCCAAGACGAGCACCCGCGGCGGCGCCTCTGACACGGGCGACCTCCATCCTCGAACGTTTCCATCGCCGCGATTTGTGGTGCGCGGTCATTGATTGGTTAACGAGTCATTAGACAGCAATGTGCGTGCCACGCCCCGCGAGCCTTTAAGCTACTGAATTCGCTAGACCTTTATATGATCGCCAATTCTGGCAGTGGAAGCTAGGTTATCATCTTTGTCTCAATTCGGAAGGAATGTTTTCATCGCGCCGGCCTGCCGCAAGCACTTCGAGGAGGAACGGCGAAGGCATGGCCCAGCAACTGGCTGTTTCGCGCGCAGTCGGATCGGCAAACTGGAAGCTCGCTGCCCGTGCCGCGATGTGCACGGCCGCGAAGCCCCACGTGAGACTCTCGAGAAAAGGGAAGCGGGGCCGCTGTGGCCCCGCCCTCTGACGGCCGCACAAGCCTCGGAGATATCAGTGATTTTCGTTCGGCGGCGCGCCGTCGCGGAAGGTCCGCCAGCCTGAGAACATCGACGACATGATCGACTGCCTCGACATGATGTCCTCGCGAACCGCCGCATAGACGTGGATGATCACAAAGCAGATGAACACCCACATGCCGAGATGGTGCCAAGTGTGGACGTCCTGGCTCTGGCCGAACAAGGGGATGACCCAACTCGAGAAGTAGGTGTGCTGCCAGCTGCCCATGCCGCTGCCTTCGCCGTAGAGAGCCAGCCCGGTGACGATCATGAAGACGATGCCCCAGACGAACATCAAATGCATGACGAGCGTCGCCAGCGGATTGTGGCCGGAGTATTTCAGCGGCGCTTTGGCCACCATCCCGTACCATTTCACCTCATGCAGCAATTCGTCCCAGAAATTGCGCTTCCATACCGGCGGCAGAAATATCTGTTTGGTGTGCTCATTGCCGGCGAACGCCCAGTAGATGCGGAAGAGGAACCCGATCACCAGGATGTATCCGGCCGCGAAGTGCAGATAGCGTATCCAGCCGAACAGGAAGCTGAACGAAGCCTCACCTCCAACGGACGGCGGCGGGGACCCGATCAAATAGCCCGTCGCAGCCAGGGTGAAAATCGAGAAGGCATTGACCCAGTGCCAGAGGCGCAGCGGCGCCTCGTAAACGTAGATCGCCTCCTCGCGATGCGGCGTGCGTGCGATATCGGTGCTCATGACTGCTCTCCTCACGCGCCCGCGAGCGCAACGCCCGCCGCAACGAATGCAAGGCCGGCCGCCGGCACACCGTAGCGGACCATTGCAGCGGTCCGACCCAGAGCGAAACCTGCCATATGCAGCAGCGCGCTGGCCGCCATGAAGCCGGCCATGTAGCCCGCAACCGCACCGACGGCCTCCGTCCCGTGCGCGTGGCCGTGGAGCAGGGCAAAGCCGCCGATCATGGCGAGCCCGGCGTCAGCAGGGAGATGACGGGCAGCAACAATCATGACGCCGAACAGCACGACCGAGGCGAGGATGCCCGGCTCGACGAATGGCACAGCGATCCCGGCAAGGCCAAGACCGGCGCCGGCCGCGAGCATCGCAACGAACACTGCCGGCCCGGCCCAAGCCCGTGATGTCGGCTGCATCGCTGCCCACACACCAACGGCGAGCATGGCGAGCAGGTGATCGAGGCCGGCCATCGGGTGGGCAAGACCAGCGGCCAGACCAGATGTCGCGTGACCCGTGTGCGCGAAGGCCCCGTCCGTCATGGCCGCAAGCGACAGCACAGACGATGCGATGAGTCTTGTCCTATTCATGTCATCATCCTCCCTCAGCGCACCTTGACCACGGCCAGTTCTCGGCCATCCGGACCCATCACATGGGTCGAGCAGGCAAGACACGGATCGAAGCTGTGGATCGTCCGCAGTATCTCGACCGGCTCCTCCGCGCGTTCCACCTTGGTGTTCATCAGCGAAGCCTCGAAAGCCCCGATGTTGCCCTCGTTGTCGCGCGGTGAGCCGTTCCAGGTCGTCGGCACGACGCACTGGTAGTTGTCGATCTTGGTGTCCTTGATGCGGATCCAGTGCGCGAGCGCGCCGCGCGGTGCCTCCGTGAAGCCGACACCCTTGACCTCCTTCGGCCAGGTCTTGGGGTCGAACCGCTCCGTGTTGGCGGTCGAGCTGTCGCCGGCCTTGATATTGGCGATCAGCTTCTTGAAGAAGTACTTCTGCTTGTGCACCGCCCATTGCGCCTCGAGCGCACGCGCAGCGGTACGCCCGAGCGTCGAGAACAGCGCTTCGAGCGGCACGCCAAGAGCGGCCAGCGTCTTGTCGACCTGCTCCTTGATTTCTGGGTGACCTTGCGCATAGCCGACGACGTAGCGGGCGAGCGGCCCCACCTCCATCGCATGGCCGCGCCAGCGGGGCGCCTTGATCCAGGAGTACTTCGCGCTCTCGTCGAGCTGCTGAATATTGGTCTTGGTCCCCTTGGTCTTGGCACCGAGCGCAAAGTTGGGCTCGGTGATGCCGTCCCAGGGATGCAGGCCCTTCTTCTCGTCGGGATAGGAGTACCAGGAATGCGGCACGAACTCCTGAACTTGACTGGGATCGCGCAGGTCGACGGGATGCACTTCCTTCAGGTTACCGTTGATTATCGCACCTGACGGCATCAACAGATTCTTCGGCGAGTAGTCGTTGGCGTGGTCCGGGATGTCGCCATAGGCGAGCACGCTCTTGCCCGACAGGCCGCCGCCATAAAGCCAGCCCTTGTAGAACGAGCCGACGGCGATGATGTCGGGAATGTAGACGTTCTCGATGAAGTCGATGGAGCGGTCGATGATATTGGCGACGTAGTTCAAGCGCTCCATGTTGATCGGCGCGCCGGCCGCCAACTCGCCGTCCACGTTGATGGCGCACGGAACGCCGCCGACGAGCCAGTTGGGATGCGTATCCTTGCCGCCGAAAATCGTGCGCGTCGTCATGATCTCCTTCTGGAAGTCGAGGGCCTCCAGATAATGCGTCACCGCCATCAAGTCTGCTTCGGGCGGCAGCAGGTAGGCTGGATTGGTCCAGTAGCCGTTCTTGAAGGGACCGAGCTGCCCACTCTCGACGAACTTCTTCAACCGGTTTTGCACGTCACGGAAATATCCGGGCGAGCATTTGGAATGGTTCGGCCCGGCCTTCATCTGCAGCTCGCTGGTCGCCTTGGGATCGGCCTTCAAGGCGTTGACCGGATTGACCCAATCGAGCGCGTGCAGGTGATAGAAGTGAACGAGGTGGTCGTGGATCTGCAGCGAGAGCTGCATAATGTTGCGGATCGAGTTCGCGTTCTCGGGGATCTTGATCTTCAGCGCATCCTCGACCGCCCGCACCGAGGTCAACGCGTGCGTGCCCGTGCACACGCCGCAGATGCGCTGTACAAAGGCCCACGCATCGCGCGGATCGCGTCCCTTGAGAATGACCTCCAGGCCGCGCCACATGGTTCCCGTCGAGACCGCGTTGCGGATGATGTTGTTCGAGTCGACGTTGACCTCGCAGCGCATGTGACCCTCGATCCGCGTCACCGGATCGACAACGACGCGCTGCCCGCTGTCGTCGAGGCTATAGCCGTTTGGAGTCTGAATGACCGGCATTATTCGTTTCCTCCCTTGGAGCGGGCGCGCTTCACCGCGCTGACGGCCGCATGTGCTGCGGTGGCAGCGCCGACGACGAGCGCCGCCCTGCCGCCGATCTCGTCGGCATTGGCCTCGACACCGAAGCCGTGGATATCGGTGAGACGGTCGTAGAACGCGCCCTTGTCCCAGAAGCCATCCTCAGAGCAACCGATGCAGGGGTGACCCGCCTGGATCGGGAACGACAGGCCGCCGTTCCAGCGCACCGTCGAGCAGGCGTTGTAGGTCGTCGGCCCCTTGCAGCCGACCTTGTAGAGGCAATAGCCCTTGCGCGCGCCCTCGTCGTCGAAGGCCTCGACGAACTGGCCGGCATCGAAGTGTGGACGCCGGTAGCACTTGTCGTGGATGCGCTGCGAGTAGAACATCTTGGGCCGGCCCTGGCGATCGAGCTCTGGCAGCTTTTCGAAGGTGAGGATGTAGGTGATCACCGCGGTCATCACTTCCGCGATCGGCGGGCAGCCTGGCACCTTGATGATGGGCTTCCGGGCCAACCCCGGCACGAGGTGGATCGGCGTTGCCTGCGTCGGGTTGGGGCGTGCGGCCTGAACGCAGCCCCACGACGCGCAGGAGCCCCAGGATATGATCGCCTTGCAGTGGTTGGCCGCGTGCTTCAATTGCTCGAGGTAGGGCTTGCCGGCGATGATGCAGCTCATGCCTTCCTGGTTGAGCGGTGGGTTGCCCTCGCACGCGAGAATGAAATTGCCGTCGTACTTCTTGATGGTTTCCTCGACGATCGCCTCAGCCTGCTGGCCGGCCGCCGCCATGATCGTGTCGTCATAGTCGAGCGAGATCATCGACAAGATGACGTCTTTGGCGAGCGGATGGGCGGAGCGAATGAAGCTTTCAGAGCAACACGTGCACTCCAGCCCGTGCAGCCACAGCACCGGAATGCGCGGCTTGGTCTCCATGGCATGCGCGATCTGGGGCGCGAAGCTCGGGCCCAAACCGAGCGAGGCCGCCGTCAGGCTGCAATACTTCAGGAAGCTGCGGCGGGTGATCCCTTGCCGCCGCATTACCTCATAGAATGTCTCGGTCATCGCCAAGCGCTGCCTCCCTTGCTTCCGGCTTCGTGCGCGCGGTTTTCCGGCGCGGTTTGATCAACCGTGAGCAAGGGGCATGCCAGTCATTCTTTTATTCTCAGTATCAATATGTTGATGTCATTCTACAGGAGTTGCTGCGTTGCAAAATCTGCAAACTCCAGCGCAGCTATGGCAACGTCGATGGAAACCGCGCTTCCAGCTACGAGTTCCACTGGAGCCGTATCGGCAGCGGTGCGCCCACCCGCCCGGTTTCATCCCTCATATCCCTGGATATCCCTGCAGCGAACCATGGCTGACGAGAACACGCCTCACCGGCATGAACCCATGGCCGGCGACCTCACGAGCGCAGTGAGTCTGCTTTGACTGCTGCGCGAGCGCCTGGAGAAGGAATAGCGTACATGGACCACGCCATCCTCAAGTTTCTGCACGTGCTCGGCGCGGTGCTGATCGGAGCGGGGTTGATCGGGGTTTGGATGTCCGACCTGCGCTCGCGGCAACTCCGCGAACTCGCTCCGTTCGCCGAGGCGGTGCGCAACATCGCGGTGTTCTACGACGGCGTCGTGGTGCCCGGCGCGTTGTTGCTGCTCGTCTCCGGCACCTGGCTCATCGTCGAGTTCTACGGCGGCTGGAGCTTCCTTCAGATTCCGTGGCTGGCCGGCATGGTCGCCCTGTTCGCGTTCGAGTTCATCGAGGGCAATACGGTGACGCGTCTCTACTTCATGCGGCTGAGGCGGATCACGACGACCGCACTGGCGGCGGGCTACGTGACAGCGGATCTCGCGCGCGCACGCGGCGAGACGGTGCCGACGTTCACCCACTTTCTCGACATGCCGACGCTGTTCCTCATCATCGCGCTCGGAACCTTGCAGCCGACCGACTGGACGCTGTTCCTGGTCGGCTCGGGACTGGCAATCGCGCTCGCCACCCTGCTGACGATCGTGATTCCGCGGCTCTATCCGTGGGGCCGGGACCAGGGTGGCGGCTGAGCCGCTCAGCAACATTCACCCGAGCAGGTGCAGCATCAGCGCCCTGAGCTCGGCGGGCTTGATCGGCTTCAACAGCATCTCGCAGCCGGCGGCTTTCACGGCATTCGCAATGGCGTCGCGGTGGTCGGCGGTGATGACCACCGCCGGCAGCTCGCGCCCGGTCGCCGCGCGCAGGCGGCGGACCGCCTCAAGGCCGGTTTCCCCGCGGTCGAGATGGAAATCGGCGAGGATGAGCGTCGGCGTGAACGAGGCATCCTGCACGATCGCATCGAGCGCCGCGAGATCGCCGGCAAGGCGCACCTCGCAGGACCAGCGGCCGAGCAGCGCCTGCATGGCCTCAAGCACGGTCGCGTCGTTGTCGACGACGACCACGCCGATGCCCTCGAAGCCGTAGACCTGCCGCGCCGAGGTGACCGCCGCGTCCGTCACATGCGGCGCGACCGGCGCCGTCGCAGAGCGAGCCAGCACGCGGAATCGCGTGCCGCGCCCGACCCGCGAGCAGACCTCGATGCGATGGTCGAGGGCGAGCGCCATCCTTTGCACGATCGACAGGCCGAGTCCGAACCCGCCGCGCGAGCGCTCGGAGGCAGAGCCACGCTGGAACTCCTCGAAGATCCGCTCGCGCTCGGCCTCTGGAATGCCGGGCCCGGTGTCCCAGACGTCGATCGCCACCAAGTCGCCACGCCGGCGGGCGGCAATCTTGACGCCGCCCTTCTCGGTGTAGCGCACGGCATTGACGAGCAGGTTCTGCAGGATCCGGCGCAGCATCAGCGGGTCCGAGGTGACGCCGAGGCCGGTCGGGCGGCGCGTGAGCACCAGATGGCGCGCCCGCGCGATGGGCTCGAAATCGAGCGCCAGCGAGAGGAACAGCTCGTCGAGCGCGATTGGCTGCAACGAGGGCTGCATCACACCGGCCTCCAGCTTGGAGATGTCGAGGATGGTGCGCAGCAGCTCCTCGATCGAGGACAGCGCGTGGTCGATGCGGTCGACCAGGCGGCGCTGGTCGGTGATGCGCTCGGTCTCGGCCAGCGCGGAGAGCGACAGGCGGGCAGCGTGCAGCGGCTGCAGGAGATCGTGGCCGACGGCGGTGAAGAAGCGCGTCTTGATGCGGTTGGCGCTTTCGGCCGCATCACGCGCCAGCGTCAGTTCGTCGTTGACGCTTTCGAGACCGTGCAGCGCGTTCTTCAGCTCCTCGGTCTTGAGCCGCACCTGGCCTTCGAGGCCGATCGCGGTCTGGAACAGCGAGTAGGCATTGGCCTGCTGGTCCATCGAGCGCTCGACGCGCTGCATCAGTGCGGCGTTGATCTTGGCAAGCTTCTCGACGCGCCGCTCCAGCTCGTCGCGCGGCAGCTCGCGGGCATTGCTGGCGTCGAGCAGGCGGTCGAGCATCACATCGGCTCCGGCCGCGAGCCGAATGCGATGCCTGTCAGTGTCTGATTGAGATGCATCGCATTGTACTGCTCGCCGTAAGTGTGGAAGCCGACCACGTGATGGCGCCGGTAGAGGTCGCTCATCATGTGGCGGATCTGGCGGTTCTCGGCATCGAGCCGACGCAGGATGCAGTCGAAGCCGATGACGAGATCGATGCCGCCGAGCGCCCGGTCGACGGATTCGAGCGTCTCCGCGGTCGAGCGCACCATGTCCTGCGGCCTCGCGACGGTGAACACGAGCCCCTCGTCGATCGCGCAGAAGAACGACAGGCTGCCATCCGGGTTCATGTTGCGGATCGAGCGGCAGTAGTAGTCGCCGCCGACCTTCACGACGAGCGGATAGGAAGCGAAGCTGAACGGCCCGAGGTCGTCCGGCATCAACCCGATCGCCGCAGCGTACTCGCGTGCCGCCGGCTCGGCGTTGAGCTCGTGCACGATGCGGTTCTCGGTGTCGGCGGCGGTGACGACGAGCTTGATTGGCGTCGGCTCGAAATTCTGCGTCTTGAACACGCGGAACGGGAATGCGCTCTCGACCATGATCAGCAAGGCGGCGCGATCGACGACGCGGCCGTTATGGATCAGCGATGTATGGCGGAAGGCGAGACCGTCTGCGGCCGAGCCGCCGATCAGCTGGACGTCGTCGATCGCCCAGTGGACGGCGGCGACCAGGCCTTCCTCGCAATTGGAAAGCCCATCGACCAGCATCAGCGCGAACACCCGGTCCTTGAGCGGCGGGCCGGAGCTGCCGAACTGCGCCTTCAGCCGGCGCACGATCTCGCTCGCTCGCTCGACGCCACAGCGGCCGATGTCGTCGATGACGTCGGTCAGGACGCGGAAGCCACGCTCGGGAAAGGCGATGGCGACGATCCCGCCCTGCATGAGGCCACCGGGTGCGATCTCGCCGGCCGTGGAGCAGCCGCTGCAGGGGACGCCGGGAAACGCGGCAGCCAGCGCGGCAGCGAGGCACGTGGCGTCGTAGTCGACGGCGAAAAACACGACGAGGTGCTGGATCGGCTCACCGCCGAGCGCCTCGCGTAGCTCGCCGACGGCGGCCGCCGGACTCGATCTGTCGCTCGACGCGGTGCGGATGCCCGAGGCGCCGACCGGCACCGGTTTCATTAGCATGGCTCCTCCCAGGGGGCGGGCGCTGAGCGGCCCCTTGGCCGGTGCGTCCCTGCTTCGTTTGGGAAGAGGCTGCCACACGCCGCAGCGGCATGCAAAGGGGGGGCGGTGGGCGGCGTTAGCGGAGGGTCGAGATCATGATCATCCGCCCGCCACCGGCGGCCAGACGGCCAGCGCATCGCCCGCCTTGAGCCGCACGCCGGCGCGCGAGGCGGGCGGCTGGAAGACGCCGTTCAGCAGCACCAGATGACAGGCCTCGCGGGGGACCGAATGGGCCTCCAGCAGCTGTGCGATGGTGGTGCCTGCGACGATCCGAAGCTCGGCCTCGTTGCGGCTGGCGCCGGCCGGCAGATAGGCGCCGAGGGACGCATAGAGCTTCAGGGTCACGGGGATGGTGTCGGACACGGGTCTCGTCTCGCGGGCTGACAAGGGGCTGCCGCGCAATCTGGCCATCGGCGACGGCGACCGCAAGGGCTCGGCCGATCAGGTCCCCCCACCGCCCGGGTGCCGAAGGCGGGCGACGATCACGCCGGCTTCGGCGTGTTGACGTGCGGGCCGCTGGCGCCGCCCGAGGGCAGTCCCTGCGCCATGGCGATGTAGGCCTCGCGCAGGCGCTCGGGCGCCTCGCGCAGCTTGTCGCGCCAATGTCCGAGCCGGAATCCGGTTTGGATCAGGCCGCGCAGCATGCCGACGTGATCGGTCATGCCGACGCACTGCGCGCCGACCAGCTTGTCGCCCAGGAACTCAAGCTTCATGTACTTGAAATTCTCCTCGTCGACGAGGCGCGCCGTCTCGCCACCCTGCGCACCCTGCCACAGCCCGAACGAGGACGAGATGAGGCCCATCGTGTCGAGCACGTTCATATTGAGCGAGCCGCGGTGGGCATAGGGACGGCCGGCCATGTTGAGCGCGGCGATGCGGCCGTGCTCCACCGCGACCGGCTGAATCGCCAGCATGTCCGGCTTGCCGGTCGACAGGTCGATGCCCTCGCAGCAGTCGCCGGCGGCGTAGACGTCGGGCGCGGTGGTGCAAAGGAACTGGTCGACCTTGACACCCTGGCCGACGGCAATTCCCGAGCCGACCAGGAAGCCGGTGTTGGAGCGCACGCCGGCGGCCAGCACGACGAGGCGGGCGGGGATTGCGCTGCCGTCCGACAGTCTGACCGACAGACGCGAGCCGCCGGCACCCGAGCCCTGCGAGATCGACATGACGCGGGTGCCGGTCCTGACGTCGACACCCTTGGCGCGGCACCAGCGGCCGAGCATGCCGCCCGCGGTCTCGTCCATCATGCGCGCGACCATGCGGGGTGCGATCTCGACCACCGTCAGCTGACAGCCGCGCGCGTAGAGCGCCTCGAGCACGATCGAGCCGATGAAGCCGGCGCCGACGAGAACGACCGGCATGCCCTTGTCGGCGGAGGCGAGGATCTGGCGCGCGTCGGCGAGCGTCCAGCAATTGACCACGCCATCGAGGTTGGCGCCCGGAACCGGCGGCGTCATGGGCGAGGCGCCGGTGGCGACCAAGAGCTTGTCGTAGCCGAGCGTTTCGCCGCCCGAAATGTAAAGCTTCTTTTCGCGGGTATCGAGACCACCGACGCGGCCATGGACGTTGCGGATGGCGAGGTCGTCGTAGTGGCCGGCCTTCTGGCGCAGGTACGTGCCCTTCTCGGCGATGCTACCGGCGAGCAGATAGGGGATCGCCATGCGGCTGTATGGCGGCTCGGGCTCGCCCGAGACGAGCGTGATGCTCGCATTCCGATCGAGCGCGCGCAGCGTCTCGGCGGCGGTGACACCGGCCGGGCCAGCGCCCAGGACTACGTATTTCATCCACTCCTCCCGACGGGATCGGTTTGTTGGCGGCTGTCCGGCGGCGGGCGAGAGGAAGCGCCCGGAACCAAGGTTCCGGGCGCCCCCCACTTTCAGACGGCGAGACGGCTCAGCGTCTCGTTGGTCGGCACGCCTTCCGAGGTCCAGCCGCGCAGCGCGTAGTACTCGGGCAGCATTTTCTCGAGGCCATTGACGAGACCCTTGGCCGGGCCGGTCTTGGCCGCCTCCTTCAGCAGCCTCGGTGGCAGGCTGTCGTCCTTCGCCGTGAAGCCGGCCTTGTTGTTGAACACGCGCTCCATGTTCCAGATGCGCTCGCCGAGCTCCAGCATCCTCTCCGGCGTCCAGCTGCCCTCGCAGGCGGCGTCCACCTGGGGAGCGATGTCGTTCAGCGTCCAGGCGAAGGTCGAGAACACGCACAAGCCCGTCGAATCGACGGCGGCGGTGGCATCCTGGAACGCCTTCACCAGCGCCGGTTTGCCGTCGGTCGCCAGCGGATCGGTCTTCACCGGGATGCCTAGGATCTCCGACGACACGGTGTAGGAGCGCAGGTGGCAGGCGCCGCGGTTGGAGGTGGCATACGTGAGGCCCATGCCCTGGATGCCGCGCGGATCGTAGGCCGGGAACTCCTGGCTCTTGACCGTCATCGACAGCTCGGGCCGGCCGTACTTGGCGGTCAGCCGGGCCGAGCCGAGGCCGAGCTCCTTGCCGAAGCCCTCGGCCTTGCCGGTCAGCTCGACGCACTTCACCAGAGCCTCGGCCGAGCCGAACTTGAGCTCGAGCCCGCCGGTCATCTCCTTGGTCAGGATGCCGAGTTCATAGAGCTCCATCGCCGCCGAGACGGTGGCGCCGAACGAGATCGGGTCCAGGCCCTGCTCGTTGCAGATGAAGTTGGTATAGGTCAGCGCCTCGAGATCGCCGACACCGGTGTTCGAGCCCAGGGCCCACGCCGCCTCGTACTCGAGGCCGCCGGAGGCGTGCCAGTACTCGGGCTTGTTCTTGATCGTGAAATGGGTCTCGTCGATCTTCGAGATGCGACCGCAGGCGATGGTGCAGCCGAAGCAGGCCTGGTTGGTGACGAGGTTCTTCTTGCCGTCCGTCTTCCTCGGCGTCGCCATGGCCTCGGCGGAGATCGCGTGCGCCTCCTCGAACTGGACGTCGCGCGAGTTGCGGGTCGGCATCGCGCCCGCCTCGTTGATGACATTCATCAGCACCTGGGTGCCGTAGGTCGGCAGGCCGGCGCCGGTGACGGCGTTGTCACGCAGCACCTTCTTGCCGGCGGCGGTTGCCTTGAGGAACGCCGCGCCGTCCTTGACCTTGACGCCCTTGGTGCCGCGGACCGCGACCGCCTTCAGGTTCTTGGAGCCCATCACCGCGCCGACGCCGGAGCGCCCCGCCGCACGATGCAGGTCGTTGACGATGCAGGAGTAGAGCACCTGGTTCTCGCCGGCGACGCCGATCGCGGCGATGTGCATCATCGGATCCTGGTGGTGCTTCTTGATCCACTCGTCGGCCGCCCAAACGCTCTTGCCCCAGATCTGCGAGGCGTCCTTGATCTCGACCTTGTCATCGATGACGGAGAGGTAAACGGGCGTCGGGCTCTTGCCCTCGACGATGATCATGTCCCAGCCGGCGAATTTGAGCTCGGCGCCGAAGTAGCCGCCCGAGTTGGAGCAGGCGATGGCGTTGGTCAGCGGGCCCTTGGTGATGACCGAGTAGCGCCCGCCGGTCGAGGCGGCGGTGCCGGTCAGCGGGCCGGTGGCATAGATGATCTTGTTGGCGGGGCTCAAGGGATCGACCTTGGGATCGACCTCCTCGACGAGATACTTGGAGGCAAGGCCGCGCTGGCCGAGGTACTTCTGCGCCCATTCCATGTTGAGTGGCTCGGTCTTGATGGTCCCGCTCGTCAGGTCGATGCGAAGGATCTTGCGTGTCCAACCCATGTTGGTCTCCTTGGCTTTCTCAGCTGCGCAGCTCGCGGCGCGCATGCTGGCCGTTCGGTGGCTCGTGATCGGATCAGTGCTTGGCGGCCGGCGTGTTGGGGCCGGTATGCTCGCTGCCAGCCTTGGCCGCCCACAGCCGCATCTTGTCGAAGCCGGCCTGCTCGACGTCCTGGAAGGTGATGGCGCCGGTCGGGCACGCGTCGGCGCAGGCTGGATTGCCCTGACACAGGTCGCACTTGGTAACCTTGTGAGTGACCGTATTGTAGTTGATCGTCCCGAACGGGCAGGCGATGGTGCACACCTTGCAGCCGACGCACAGGTTCTCGTGCACGACCTTGACGCCCATGCCGTCGGTGGTGATGGCGTTCACCGGGCACGCCTGCTGGCACCAGGCCTCGGCGCACTGGGTGCAGGTGTAGGGTACGAAGCGGGCCTCGGTGTGGAAGTCGAACACACGGATGCGGGACTTGGCGACGTTGAACTCGCCCTCGTTCTCGTAGGAGCAGGCCATCTCGCACTGCTTGCAACCCGTGCATTTGCCCGAGTCGATCACCAACGCCTTGAGCATCAAGGTTCCTCCTGCGTTATTGGGCCCGCATGACGGGCCTCGTGGCAGTTCACGGTAGGGACCGGGAACGGTCAAGTGTACTTAGGTGCATTTCGCCGCACACCGCCGGATGCAGCCCGCCATGCGCGCCCAGATCCAGCCTAGCACCACGGCAGGGCCGGTGACGAGACGGGACGCGGGCCGGCGTGGCCGCGGCTACCGGTTGGCGTAGCGCCGCTTCTTGCTCGGAGCGATCTCCTCCAGCTCGCGCTGGAGGCGGAGCGCCGGGTCGGCAGCGGCGATGCGGGAAATCGGGGTGCCGGCCAGCGCGGCCGAGACGCGCCAATCGTGCCGGTAGATATCCGGCAGCGACCGCAGCTTTCCGCTCTCGTCGGCAACGAGAGTGAAGTAGACGTTGTGGACGGGAACCTGGCGGCCGAGCTCGATCCGGTTGTTCTCCTTCGCTTTGCGGCCGAGCAGCGCGTGCACGTCGCCGGCCGGCCGGCGCTCAGCGCGCTCGAAGATCACCTCGGCCAGCCGGCGCGGATTGCGAACACGGATGCAGCCGTGGCTGAACATCCGGCTGCTGGAGGAGAACAACCCCTTCGACGGGGTGTCGTGCATGTAGACGTCGTGGCGGTTGGGAAACAGGAACTTGATCTCGCCAAGCGGGTTCGATGAGCCGGGATCCTGCACGATCGTGACGCTGCGGATGTCGACCTTGTCCCAGTTGATGCGCGAGGGATCGACCGTCTTGCCGTTGCGTACGATGCGCATCCCGCGCCGCTCGATGACCCCGTAATCGCCCTCCTGCAGCGCCGGCAGCAGCGACTTGATCTTGATCGAGGACGGCACGCCCCAGTCGGGCTTGAAGACCAGCGTCTCCATGCGGTCGGAGAACACCGGCGTCTGGGTCTCCGGCTTGCCGATGATGATGCGCTCGCGGTGCACCGCTCGGCCCTTGTCGACGACGCGCGTCTCGAACTCGGGCAGGTTGTTCCAGATATGCAGCTCGCCGAGATCGCGCGGCAGCCAGCGCCAGCGCTCCATGTTGACCATGATCTTGGCCAGCTCGGGTCCCTTCGGCCGTGGGGTGCCGCCGCCATTCAGCACCCGGCGCACGTCGTCGTCGATCCGCCGCCGCCATTTGACGCCGGCTTCACGCAGCCTTTGGGCCAGCGCCGCCGCCAGCTCGCCGTCGAACCCCGTCTCGTCGCGGCCGCCCGCCGGCACACCGAGGCGCTGTCGCACCAGCGCGACGTGGGGATGATACGCGCCGACGACGATGCGCGGACCGGACGGGATCGGCTCGATCGCGGGCGGCGGGGCGTCGCTCGACACGCGGCGTCCGGTGGCAGCGAGATAGGCCTCGCGCAGCGCGAGGAACTGGGGATGCTGCGGGTTGAGGTGGCTCAGCGCGCGCGCCGGATCGGTGTCTCCGGCGATCGCCGGCACGAGCCGCTCGGCATCCACGGCGCGAGGCCCGTGATCGAGCCACTTGCTGAGCTGGGTCGGCTCGACGCGGCCGCCCCCGGCCTGCCAGGCATACTGGAGCACGGCGAGCGTGAATCCGACCTCGGCCCGCGCCTTGCCCTCGATGCCCTCGGCGTGGAGCACCGGCACGTCGATCAGCTTGGGATCGAGCCCCCATTCGTCGGCACGCATCAGCTCGTTTTGCAGCGGGCTCGTGTGGGGGAGCCAGCCGCTCTCGTCGAACCAGAAGAGTCGGGCGGTCTCGTGCGCATAGAGAGTTCCGAGCTGCGTCAGCCAAACCCGCGTGCGCTCGTCGCGGGCGCGGGACATGCGGTCCGTGAGATCGGCGAGCACCGCAGCCCGGATCGGCTCGACAGCCGTGCTGCGGGCGTCCTCCGCCACCGAGCCGGAGAGATCGGAACGGGCGAAGGCCTGTGGCGAGAGCGCGAGCAGCGAGACGCAGAGAGCAGCCGAGGCGGCCGGCACGAGACGCATTACTTGGACCCCCGATAATCGTGACACGACAGGCTTTTGATGCCACGGCCTGATCGGCTGTGCACATACTTTTTTTGAGCCTATATGGGGGGGAATGTTGAACGGCCCTGAGCAGGAGCGGCGGCGAACGCCGTTGGTTTTCCGCTGGATGCGGACCACGGCGGCGGCTGACTTTTCCTGCGCGGAAAAACGCTTTTCGCCGAGCCCGGCAAACGGGCGCGCGCGGCCCGTCGCCGTCGTCAGCCGCGTCCGGTGCGCGGCTTGTCGATGCCGACCCCGCTCTCGCCGAGGATGGTATCGAAGTCGATTTTCGACACCTCGATCACGGCTTGCGTGCGGGAGGCAACGCTGAGCTTGCGCAGGATCTCGGAGACGTGCGCCTTGACTGTGGTCTCGCCGACGTCGAGCTCGTAGGCGATCTGCTTGTTGAGCAGCCCCTGGCGCAGCATGCTCAGCACGCGCAGTTGCTGCGGGGTGAGCGAGGCGAGCCGCTTGGCGAGATCGGGGGCGGCGCGCGCGGAGGTCGGCTCTGCCTTGGGCGGCTCGTAGCCGGCGGGAAGCGTGACCGAGCCGGCCATTACGTCCTGGATCGCGGCCGTCAGCTCGGGCTTCCTGACCGACTTGGCGATGAATCCGGCGGCGCCGAGCGTCATCGCCTCGTGAATGATGCGCGGATCCTCGAGCGCGGAGACGATCACCACGGGTTGCTTCGGGAACTGCGTTCGGAGCTCCAGCAGGCCGTCGAAGCCGCGCGTTCCGGGCATGGAAAGGTCGAGCAGGACGAGATCGAAGCGGCCGGCGCCCTCGATCGCGGTCCGCGCGCTCGCGATCGAGGTCGCCTCGGTGATCTGGGCCTCGGGATAGGCGGCACAAATGGCGAGCCTCAAGGCCTCGAGAAACAGAGGATGATCATCGACCACCAAGAAGCTTGCCGGCACGGCGTGCGCCTCCAATGCCTCTGTGCTGACGTGCTCTGTCATCGTCCCGTCATGCCTTACCATTTTTCAAAGCTCGGCTGGGCATTCAAGTCGAAAAACGGGGCGAGCAGGTGACCCTGCCCGCCCCGCCAGGCTCCCCCAAGAAACCTCAGCCAACCGGCAGCAGGCCTATTTCGCGGCCAGCTGCTTCGGCAGCTTGAACGTCCACACCATGCCGCCCTGGTTCAGGTTGGCGACCGTCTTGGCCACCTCGCCGCCCCACAGCGGAACCGCGCCGCCCCAGCCCGACACGACGGCGACGTACTGCTCGCCGTCCTGCTCCCAGGTGACAGGCGAGCCGACGATGCCGGAGCCGGTGTTGAAGCTCCAAAGCTCCTTGCCGGTCTTGTCGTCGAGCGCCTTGAGGTCGCCCTCGGGCGTGCCGAAGAAGACCAGTCCGCCGGCGGTCGTCAGCACGCCGCCCCACAGCGGCGCCTTGTTCTTGTACGACCACGCGATCTTGCCGGTCGCCGGATCCATGGCCTTCAGCGCACCGATGTGATCGTCGAAGATCGGCTTGATGGTGAAGCCGGCGCCGAGATACGCCGCCCCCGCCTTGTAGGCCACCGGCTCGTTCCAGATGTCCATGCCCCACTCGTTGGCGGGGATGTAGAACAACTTGGTGTCCGGGCTGTAGGCCATCGGCATCCAGTTCTTGCCGCCGAGGAAGCTCGGGACGGCGAACACGGGCGTGCCCTTCTTGCCGTCCTTCGACTTGGTCGGATCGCCCGGACGGTTCTCCGGCACGTATTTCGGACGGCCGTTATCGTCGAGGCCGGTAGCCCAGGTGATCTTCTCCACGAACGGCGCGCCGCGGATGAACTTCCCGTTGGTACGGTCGAGCACGTAGAAGAAGCCGTTACGGTCGGCGGTGGCGGCGGCCTTGGTACCGTTGAGGTCGAAGGAGACCACCTCGTTGACGCCGTCGAAGTCCCAGCCGTCGTTCGGCGTCGTCTGGAAGCCCCACTTGATGTCGCCGGTGTCGGGATCGATGGCGATGCGCGAGCACGACCACTTGTTGTCGCCCGGGCGCATGTGGCTGTTCCACGGTGCCGGGTTGCCGGTGCCGACGAAAATGAGGTTGGTGTCGGGGTCATAGGTGCCGCCGAGCCAGGTGGCGCCGCCGCCGGTCTTCCACAGATCGCCGGGCCACGTCTCGTTCTTCTTGCCGGTCATCGTCGACGGCTTGCCGTCGAGCGTGCCCATGTGGCCCTCGATGGTCGGACGCGACCACACCACCTCGCCGTCGTCGATCTTGCGCGCCTCGACGCGGCCGACGATGCCGAACTCGCCGCCCGACACGCCGGTGACGAGGATCGCGCCGTGCTTCTTGGAGGGCACGATCAGCGGGGCGGCGGTGTAGGAGAAGCCGTTCTTGAACTCGTCGATCGTCTTCGACCACACGACCTTGCCGGTCTTTGCATTGAGTGCGACGAGCTTGGCGTCGAGCGTGCCGAAGATGAACTTGTCGCCATAGAGCGCGCCGCCGCGGTTGATGACGTCGCAGCAGGGCAGGATGCCTTCCGGCAGGCGGTGATCGTACTGCCAGATCTCACGGCCGGTCTTGATGTCGATGGCCCAGGCGCGGCTGTAGGAGCCGGTGATGTACATCACGCCGTCCTTGACCAGCGGCTGGGTCTCCTGGCCGCGCATCTTCTCGCCGCCCAGGGACATCGCCCAGGCCGGAACGAGGCTGGCGATGTTGTCGCGGTTGACCTTGTTGAGCGAGCTGTAGCGCTGGCCCTGCGGGCCGAGGCCGTTCGACACGACGTCGCCGACGGATGCGGCGTCCTTGACGATGTCGTCGATGGTGACGTCGGCGAGCGACGGCCCGGCAAGCGAAGCCGAAAGCGCGACGGCACTCGCGGTGGCGAGCCAATTCCACGTCTTCATTGGCGTTTCCTCTAGGTTTGGTTTCCCGGCGGCTTTTCCGCCAGCGCTGAAAGAGAGCGGCGCGAAAGCCAAGCCACGGACACGTTATCGCAGCGACCAGACGCCGCTTATTGCCAAATAGTACATAGCCTGTCGGCCGCCCGCCCGGGGGCCGGTGCCACTCGGATTTGCAGGGGGACGAGCGCTCAGCCCTTGCCGTCGAGGCGCGGCAGCTCTTTGGCCTCGAGCTTCGGAAAGATGTGTGCGACCGAGCGCTCGAGCTCGTAGCGGGCGAGCGCGATCGAGCTGGTCCACTCGGGCAGCGGCAGTGCCGCCGCCTCGTTCATGCTCAAACCCTTGTCGAAGGCGTCACGGATCAGCTCGTCGATTGCGTCGAGCCAGCGGCGCGTTTGCTCTATGCCGCGCCCGCCCGGCTCGGCAGGACCGTGGCCCGGAACCAGCAGCGAATGAGGAATGCCGCCCAGTGTCGCCAGCGCGACGCGCCAGCGGCCGATCTCTGCATGCGGTGTGGTCGGGGCACGGTCGAGGAACACGAGATCGCCGGCGACGACGAGTCCAGAACGCTCGTCGAAGATGGCGAGGTCGGAGTCCGTATGGCCGGCGAGCGGAAGCAGCCGCAGGCGGCGGTCGCCAACCTCCTCGAGCCCTCCCTCGACCACGCGCGTCGGCAGCACCGGCTCGGTGCCGCGCATCCAATCGCCGACGGCGTGATACATGGCGGTGGCGAAATCGTCGCCGAGCTTCCTCAAGCCGTCGATGACACCCTGCGGCGCCGCAATTTTCGCGGCATCGAAAGCCTGGTTGCCGAACACGTGGTCGGGATGGAAGTGCGTGATGTAGACGCGCGCGATGTCCTTGCCCGTGAGCTCGCGCGCCAGGCTCGCTAGCGCCTCGCCGTAGCGGCGCGAGGGACCGGTGTCGACGACGATCGCGCCCTCGCTCGAGTCGAGCACGATGATATTGGCGATCGCGCCGCCGTTCGTGGAATTGATCGCCTCCTGGGCGCCGGCGATCATCCAGATGCCGTCGGCGAGCTTCCGCGGCACCAGCTGATAGGCGAGTGGCGCGGCGTCGGCGTCGAGCATCGCGAGATAAGGCACGCCGGCCAGACTTCCGAGCCCGGCCAGGGCGGCGCGGCGCGTCAGCCACGGTTGGTCTCTCAGGCGCCGCGGCATCGGCTCAGCGGCGCTCCCCGGCGCCGGACTCGACGGCACTCTGGCGCCAGCTCGCGGGAATGACCGAGCGGTAGTGCGTGCCGTTGTTGTCGCGGCCGTCGACGGCGACGCCGGTCTCCGATAGCGGCAGGCGCACGAGAAGCGTCAGCGTCGGGTCCTCGGCGACCGGCTCGAACAACTCGAGCTCGGCGAGCGCGCCGCCTTTGTTGCCCTTCATCTCCAGGCGCTCGATGAAGAACGCCGGGATGTTGTCCTTGGACAGGCCGGTATCCATCGGATGGCGGATGCGCAGCCGCACGCGCGTCGCCCCGCCCGCCTCGCGCCACAGGCGCCCCTGCGTCTGGCCGACAGTCTCGGACCAGTCAGCGTCCTTGCGCGCGGTGGCCGGCGCCGAGCAGCCACCGCCGGCCGCGTCGAGATAGGCGCCGCCGACGTGCCACACGCCATCCGCGGTCAATGCAGCGGCACGCACCGGCGTCCCCTGCTCGACCTTCATGCGGAACGCGACGTAGGGCTCCGCCTCGCGCGGGGTCAGCGTCAGCACGTGCTGGATCGGATTGAGGTCGGCGAACACGACGAGCTTGACGACCGGCCCGAGCGCACGCGCATCGGCGGTGACCGGCACCTGGGCCTGGTTCTCGACCACGCCCGGCACCGCGACTTTCACCCGCTCGTCGAACTCGACGGCCGCGCCGGCAAAGAATTTCGCGCGCATGTCGTCCCACATCACCGAGGCGAGCGGATCGGCCGGCTCGCTCGCGGTAGCCGGCGCGGCCAGCGCGAACATCGAGATCAGCAGCAGCGTCCGTGTCGTCATGGTGAATTGATTCCTCGGTCCGGTTTGGATCAGTCTACCCTCGATCGGCCGCCCCGGCCAGACGGCTCAGGGCAGCGGCGGCGGGACGAATGTGACCCCATACGCCTTGCAGATGCGCTCTAGCTCGCCCGATCGCGCCATCTCGGCGAGAATGTCGCCGATCGCATAGCCGAGATCGCGGCTGTCCTCCTTGACTGCGGTGCCGACCGTCCAGCGCGTCTTCAAGATGCCCGGCATGTCCGGCTCGCTGAAGCGGAACGACCCCGGCTTGCCGGCGAGCTCGCCCTCGATCGGCGCGCGCCGGCCGACCAAGCCGGCATTCTCGCGGGCGAGGAAGCTCTCGGCGGCGTCCTTCATCTTGAGATACGGGTTGACGTTGTTGCGGTAGACACCCTCGTCGGCGAAGGCGACGAAATAGTGGGCGACAGAGGCGAACTGCACGGCCAGCTTCAGCTGCTTGAATGGCGCAAAGCCGTTGTCGGCGCCGACGAGATCGGGGTGCGTGACCAGCACCACCTGCTCGTGGAAGTAGGCGTTGGAGATCTGCACCAGCGGATTGCGGATCACCAGCTCCTTGTCGGTCGGGACGTGCATCATCACGTCGCCGATGGCGCCACCGGTGCGCGGACCCTGCCAGATGTTGGACCGCAGATCGTCGTCGACCTCCTCGCCGGCCGTTCGCGGAATGATGTCGGCCTCGACCCCGAGCCTCGCGGCCAGCCGCCGTGCGATGTCGACCTCGATCCCCTTGGCAATGCCGTCCTCGACCCAGGAGAACGGCTTGTTGTCGTCGTAGACGACGACTCGCAGCGTCTTGGTAGCCACGACATCGTCGAGCGGACGGGACCAAACGGAAAAGGCCGCGACCCACGATAGGGTCACGGCCAGTGCGGCAGGGAGGAGCAGCCGCAGGAAAAGCGGTACCGCGCTCGGCACGGAGATCAGCCGTCGTAGCGCGACTCGAGATAGGTGCGGATCGCCCACAGGGCCTCCTGGCTCAGCAGTCCCTCGAATGCCGGCATCTTGGTGACCCCATTGATCGTCGCGCCCTTGCGCACGCGCTCCACGTACCACTCGTCGCCGGTCTTGCCCTTCTCCAGGTATCTGAGATCCGGCGCCAGCCCGCCCGAGATCGCCTCGAGGCCGTGGCAGCGGGCGCAGTTCTGATTGTAGCCGGAGGCGCCGATCTCCAGCGCCCGCGCGTTTTCACGGTAGGGGTTTTCCTCCTTCCACTTCTCGCCGAGCTGCTCTAGCCCCGTGGTGTCGACCGGCTGCGGGGTGACATCGCCGTGGGCGATCGCCCGAGGCGCGGCGAGCGCGAGGAGAACACCGAAAGTCAGAGCCGAGAGTGCCAAACGGGAGACTTGCATCCGGAGCGCTCCAGTGTTTCCTGCCGTATTGTTGTTCGTGAGAAGGTCGGCGTCGCTTTGATTGGGTGCCGCGACGCGAGCGTGATCCTAGTTCCTCGTGCTCGGATCGCGGAATTGCCAATTAGTGCAAACTTCGCACATCCGGAAGTGTAACAGTGTACCATAGTACAGTTCAGGGCGAAGGCGGCGACCGTTAGCCTCGACGCAGGTTTCGAGGGGAGGAGCAGTGCCATGCCGAGGGCCTTGGCCGTCGCGCTCGCCGTCATCATGACGGCTACGAGGAGCCTCGCGGCGCACGAGGTCTACGTCTCCAACGAGAAGGACAATACGATCTCGGTGATCGACACCAAGTCGCTCGAGGTCGTCAGGACTTTCAAGGTCGGGCAGCGCCCGCGCGGAATTACGTTCTCGAAGGATTACACCCGCTTCTACGTGTGCGCCAGTGACAGCGACGCCGTGCAGGTCTACGACGCAGAGGGCGGCACGCACCTCTACGATCTCCCCTCCGGCGAGGACCCGGAGCAGTTCGCCGTCTCGCCGGACGACAAGCGGCTCTACATCGCCAACGAGGACAACGCCGTCACGACCATCGTCGATCTGGAGGCGCGCAAGGTCGTGGCTCAGATCGACGTCGGCGTCGAACCCGAGGGCATGGCGGTATCGCCCGACAACCGCCTGGCGGTGACGACCTCCGAGACGACCAACATGGCGCACGTGATCGACACCGCGACCCACGAGGTGATCGCCAACATTCTCGTCGACCAGCGCCCGCGCCACGCCGAGTTCACCGCCGACGGCAGGAAGCTGTGGGTCTCCTCCGAGATCGGCGGCACCGTGTCGATCATCGATGTCGCGACAATGGCCATCGAGCACGTGATCCGCTTCCCGATCCCCGGCATTCTCGCCGACACCATTCAGCCGGTCGGCATCAAGCTGACGCGCGACGGCATGACCGCCTTCATCGCGCTCGGTCCGGCCAACCGGGTCGCGGTCGTCGACGCCCGCACCTACGAGGTCAAGAAGCATCTGCTGGTCGGCCAGCGCGTCTGGCATCTGGCGTTGACGCCCGAGGAGGACTTGCTGTTCACCACCAACGGCGTGTCCAACGACGTCACGGTGATCGACGTCAAAGCGCTGAAGGCGATCAAGTCGGTCAGGGTCGGGCGCTATCCGTGGGGCGCCGCCGTCCGCCAGACACCGTAGCCCGTGCGCTCGGCATCGATCAGGCGCCGACGTCGGCCAGCACGCCCCGGAGATAGCGACCGTAATCGTTGTTGCGGTAGCGCTCGGCAATCAGCCGCTCGAGGTCGGCGGCGGCGATGAAGCCCTTGCGGAAGGCGATCTCCTCGGGGCTGGCGATCTTGTGGCCTTGCCGCTTGTCGATCGTCGCCACATAGCCGGCCGCGTCGAGCAGGCTGTCGGGGGTGCCGGTGTCGAACCAGGCGAAGCCGCGCCCCATGCGCTGCACGTCGAGCCGGCCGCGCTCGAGGTAGACGTTGTTGACGGCGGTGATCTCCAGCTCCTTGCGCGCCGAAGGCTTCAGCGATTTGGCGATCTCTACGACGTCGTTGTCATAGACGTAGAGACCGATGACCGCCCAGTTGGACAATGGCACTTTCGGCTTCTCCTCGATCGAGGTGGCACGCCCCGTTGCGTCGAAGGCGACGACGCCATAGCGTTCGGGATCGCGCACCTGATGGGCGAACACCGTCGCGCCGGGACGCTCGACGAAGGCATTGCTCATCAGCTCGGACAGGCCGTGTCCGTAGAAGATGTTGTCTCCCAGCACCATCGCGCAATGATCGTCACCGATGAAGCGCTCGCCGATGATGAACGCCTGTGCCAGCCCTTCCGGCCTCGGCTGCTCGGCATAGCTGAGCGACAGGCCCCATGCGGAGCCGTCGCCGAGCAATTCGCGAAAGCCCGGCAGATCGCGCGGTGTCGAGATGATCAGGATGTCGCGGATGCCGCCAAGCATCAGCACCGACAGCGGGTAGTAGATCAGTGGCTTGTCGTAGACCGGCAGCATCTGCTTGGAGACGGCGAGCGTCATCGGGTAGAGGCGCGTGCCGCTGCCGCCGGCGAGGATAATGCCCTTCATGCGGCCTCGACGCGGCTCGAGCGGCGCATGACCTCGACGATCGCCAGCAGGTCCCGCTGCAGGCTCGTGCGCCAGTGCGGAAGGCGAATGCCGAATGCAGCCGAGATCTTGGCGCTCGACAGCACAGAGTGGGCGGGCCGCCGCGCTGGCGCCGGATAGGCGCTCGCGGGGATCGCGACCAGTCGCGGCGTGCGCATGCCGGTTGCGGCGGCGTGGCGGAAGATTTCGGCTGCGAAGCCGTGCCACGTGGTCGAGCCGGTTGCCGTCAAATGATAGGTGCCCCACAGGTGCGGCGAGGGGAACGCCTCGAGCCGCCCGGCGATGTCGAGAATCGCTTCCGCGATGTCGCGAGCCGAGGTCGGCGCGCCGACCTGCTCGTCGACGACCCTGAGCTCCTCGCGCTCGGCGCCGAGGCGCAGCATGGTCTTGACGAAATTGCTGCCATCGGGACCGTACACCCAGGCGGTGCGCAGGATGATGTGGCGCGCGTGCTCGGAGCGGACCGCATCCTCACCGGCGAGCTTGCTGGCGCCGTAGACGCCGAGCGGCGCCGGCGCATCCGTCTCCACATAGGGCGCGGGCTTGGCACCGTCGAACACGTAGTCGCTCGATAGGTGGATCAGGGGAATGTCGTTGAGGGCGCAGATACGCGCCAACTGGCCGGGGCCCTCGGCGTTGATGCGGCAGGCGAGACCGGGCTCGCTCTCGGCCTTGTCGACGGCGGTGTAGGCGGCCGCGTTGATGACGAGGCGCGGGCGTGCCCTGAGCAGGAGCGCCATCACTGAGACGGGATCGGCGATGTCGGTCTCCGGCCGGCCGCTCGCCACGACCTTCACTCCGCGCCAGCCGCCGGCGCGCTGCAACGCGCGTGCGACCTGTCCGCTCGCGCCGACGACGGCGATGGATCCTGCGCTGCCCATTCGCTTCCTCCTGCCTGCGCCGGGTCGAGGACGTCGGCGCCGCCCAAGCTCCTCAAGCGGCCGATTTCTCGATGAGGCCGAGGCGCTCGCCGTCGTAGGTTCTCTCTCTGAGCGGACGCCACCAGGATTCGTTGGCGAGGTACCACTCGATGGTCTTGACGATGCCGGTCTCGAACGTCTCGCGCGCCCGCCAGCCGAGCTCGCCCTCGATCTTCCTCGGATCGATGGCGTAGCGGAAATCGTGGCCCGGACGGTCGGTGACGTACCGGATCGCGCTTCTGTGGCTGGCGCCGTCGGCGCGCGGCCTCAGGCCATCGAGCGTGTCGGCGATGGCATGGACGACCGCGAGATTGCTGCGCTCGTTGCGGCCGCCGACGACGTAGCGCTCGCCCGGTCGGCCGTGCGCGGCGATCGTCAGCAGCGCACGGGCATGGTCGTCGACAAAGAGCCAGTCGCGCACGTTCGAGCCGTCGCCATAGACCGGCAGCGTCTTGCCCATCAGCGCATTGGTGATCATCAGCGGGATCAGCTTCTCGGGGAAGTGATAGGGGCCGTAGTTGTTGGAGCAGTTGGACAGCACGACCGGCAGCCCATAGGTGCGGTGCCAAGCGAGCGCGAGGTGATCGGCCGCGGCCTTGCTCGCCGAGTAGGGCGAGCTCGGGTCGTAGGCGGTCTCCTCCGAGAACGCGCCTTCGGGCCCCAGGCTGCCGAACACCTCGTCGGTGGAGATCTGCACGAAGCGGAAGCGCTCCTTGCGGGCACCCGGCAAACGCGACCAGTAGTGGCGCGCGGCCTCCAGCATCGTGTAGGTGCCCGTGATGTTGGTCTCGACGAACGTCCGCGGACCGGTGATCGAGCGGTCGACGTGGGACTCGGCAGCGAGATGCAGAATGGCGTCGGGCTCCTCGGCGGCGATCGCGTCTGCCACTCCCTCGCGATCGCAGACGTTGACCCTATGGAACGCGTAGCCGGGATCGCCGGCGATCGGCGCCAGCGAGGCGAGGTTGGATGCGTAGGTGAGGCAGTCGATGTTGGCGACGCCCGCATTCATCTCGGTGACGAGCATGCGGCAGACGGCCGAGCCGATGAATCCGGCGCCACCGGTGACCAGAACCTTCATGTGACCCTACGCGATACGAGACTGGCCGGCCGGCTATCGAGCGCACGGGCGGCGGTCCGCCCGCCGACGCACGAGCCGGCACTCGCCCCCGACTATGCGCGGGAACGATTGAGATGGCGTTAACCGTTGGCGGACAAGCCGGCGGCGCCCGGCTCGCGGCCAGGCGCACATAATCGGCAGCTCGGTGACAGATCAGGCCAGATGCAGCTGCCCCATGGCGGATCTGATCAACCGCCGAGCCCGCGACAAACCGGGGTAGCGCGATGCCGCCGCCCGCGGCGCCGCAGCGCCGGGCCTCACGTCGAATACCCTGAGCGCCGCCGGCGGCACGCACAGGCGCCCGGCAGTCGCGACGAAATCATCGATCGTGCGCACATAGGTCTCGTTGGTGTGATACGACATCTGCACGAGGTCGCTGTCGTTCGTGGTCACGTAGCTGAAGCGATGACCTTCGCGAGGCGCGGCCGGCGGCAGCGGCACGAACTGGTCGGGATCCAGACCATTCCTGACCGCCATCTCGCGTATCGCCGCGACCACCTCGCCGTGCCGCGCGTTGTAGCGCGATGCAACCCTGCACACCGTCTGCAGCAACGCGGCAATGTCGAACTCGATCTCCGGATCGTCCGCGAGCTCCTGCGCCTTGAACTCCAGATAGCCGTCGGCGATCTTGACCTCCGGGATGAACGCTCCGGCAAGGCGCTCGTCGACCGTCGGATCCCAGGCTGCACCGTACTCCTCGATGACCTTGTCCACCGACCGGCTGTCGAGCTCGCTGTAAACGCACGACATGCCGGTCGAGTGCTTCGACATGCCGACCACCGAAAGCGGCCGGAAGGAATACACGTAGTCCGGAACCGAGACCGCGTTGATGAGACCGGAATAGATGTCCGGATTGATGGTGTCGAAGTAGCGACCGCGGCGCGCCCGCAAGTCCTCGATGACCTGGCGCGGTACGAACGAGTAATAGATCGTCGGCAGCTCGACATAGTTCGTCTTGCTGGAGAACACGCGCCGCAGCACGTCGCGCGTACGGCGAATCTCGACCCGTGCGGAGATATGAGCGTAGCAGAGGCCGCGGTCCGGCTCGCGGAAGAAATTCGGCCAGAACCACATCAGCGGCTTCCAGGTCACGATGCGGCCCGGGTGCTCGGCGTGGAACTGCTCGGCGATCTCGACCGCGTCCGGCATCAGGCCGTCGTCGTCACCGAGAACGGTGACGTAGTCGCCGCGCGCGTGCTGGAGGCCCAGCTCCCAGTTGTCGAGCATGGTCAGGCGCTCGGGCGCGCGCACGTAGCGAACGTGGGGGCTCGCGGCGGCGTCGACCACCGCCTTGGTCTCGGGCGAACTGAAGTTGTCCATCACCACGACCTCGAAGTTGGGTCGCGTCTGCCGCAGCACCGTACGCAGCGCATGCTCGAGCACGTCGTGGCGCTCGCGCGTCGGAATGACGATGGAATAGAGCTTCTTGCCCGAGCCAGCCTGCATCAGTCCCCCCGAGATCCTTGCCGGGACCCACGCCACAACCTCAGGGCGCGATCCGCGGCCGGACACTACTACTGCGCTCAAGCATGCGCAACCATGGCGTGTCCATGGATGCAACCGAAGCGCGCACAGAAGCGCAAACGCTGTACTCGAACGGGGAGCAGGCTAGCCGATTCGCGATCTTGCAGTCAGAGATCCGCGGCGCTTTTCAACCCAATGCACACGTCGTCCACATCGCTTTCCACAAGGCAGAGCGCGCTCGGCAGATTGAGGCCGCGGCCGCAGATGTCGTAGGCGACGGGGCTGCGCGCGCGCGCCTGTTCGGCGGCGAAGGCGGCCCGATAGGCCGGTATCGAGCTCAACGGCGAGAAGAACGGGCGGCTGGCGATGCCCCGGTCCGACAGCCGCTCGATCACTGCGAATTTGTCTAGCCCGGGGCGGGAGGGCAGGATCGCGGTCACCATCCAATAAGAATTGAGCACGCCTGCGGGCTCGGCGTTGAGCGCGAGGCCGTCGAGGCCGGCCAGACGGTCGCGGTACCAGGCGAAAATCTGCCGCTTCTTCGCCACCAGCTCGCCGATGCGCTCGATCTGGGCGAGCCCGAGCGCCGCCTGCACCGCGCTCATCTTGTACTTGAACGCGACCTCGTCGTTGAGGAAGCGGGTGTCTCCCGGATTGCGGCCATGATCCTGCAGCTTGCGTACACGAGCGGCGAGCGCAGCATCGTCGGTGACGAGCATGCCGCCTTCGCCAGTGGTCATGGTTTTCGAGCCGTGGAAGCTGAACACGCCTGCGTGGCCGAAGGTGCCGGCCGGACGCCCTTGCAGGGTCGAGCCGAGTGCCTCGGCGGCATCCTCGAGCAGGAACAAGCCGTGCTCCTCAGCCAACGCACGTATCGCGACGAGGTCCGGCATGCTGCCATAGAGGTCGACAGCAATGATCGCCTTCGTGCGCGGGCCCAATGCACTGCTGATGGTGTCTGCGGTCAGGCACCAGGTCGTGGAATCGATATCGACGAAGCGCGGCGTGGCGCCGAGATAGCTGATCGGCGCAGCGCTGGCGATCCAGGTCGCCTCGGGCACGATCACCTCGTCGCCGGGGCCGATGCCGGCCGCGGCCAGCGCGAGATGGATGCCGGACGTGCACGACGGCAGGCTGATCGCGTGCTTGACCCGATGGTGAGCCGCGAACGCCGCCTCGAAGCGGGCGTTGAACGTGCCGGCATTCTCGTACCAGGCGGTGCGCACCGCCTCCAGCACGTAGCGCTCCTCGAGCTCGGTGATCGACGGCCCGGCAACCGGGATGCGGCGCGCGTTGTCGTAGGTCGGGGGCATCGCCGCTGCTCCGGTCGCCCTCATGCGGCCTGTCTCCGCGGCCGGTCCAGATAGATCATCTCGAGATCCGGGCGGCCGATGTCGCGCTTCCAGCGCTCGAGCACGTCGCGCGCGATGCGCGGATTGAGGCCGGCGAACACAGTGTCGACGTCCGCCGGCAGTGCGGCGGGATCGAGCACCGCGAGGCCGAGGTGCGGGGCCTTCTGGGCATGGGGATTGCGGTCGAGGAAGCAGGCCGGGCGAATGCGACTCTCCAATGCCGCGGCGATGAAGGTGCCGTAGAAGCCGGCGCCATAGATTGCGAGCTTGCGGCTCGCCAGCGCCGCGGCCTCGGCGTCGACGATCCCGCGCACGTCGCGCCACAGAGCGGCAATCTCGAACAGCTCGGCAAGCTCGCGCGCGAGTAGCGCGCGGTCGAGCGCGGCGGCCTGGCCATGTGCACGCGAGGCGACGGCGAGATAGGCGCCGCGGTAGGCGCCGCGCTCGAGGCGGTCGAGCTTCAGGCCGGCGCCGGCCAGCGCCCGGTTCAACGAGCTCTCGGTGAAATGGTTGACGTGGTCGACGACGACGAGGTCGCCTGGATTGGCGATCGCGTCCGGCACCAGCAGGAAGATCTTTCCGTCGGGCTTCAGCATTCGCGCGAGGTCACGCAGCATGCCGAGCGGATCGGCGACGTGCTCGAGCACGAAATGGGAGGTGACGAGATCGAACGTTCCGGCCCAGTGCGTCGGTAGTTCGTAGGCCGCCTGACGCTCCGAGGGGATCCAGTCGCGCCAGGAGTCCTGATAATCGCGGCTGACGTCGAACACAAAGCCCTCGGCGCCGGGCACCTCGCCGAGCAGGCGGCGCAGCGTTGCCGCCTTGGCGGCGCCGTAGTCGAGGATGCGCGCACCCTGCCGCGGCGCGCAGGTCTCGCGCACGAGGCGCGATTGATGCTCGGCGCGGAACACCTGCACGCCGTCGATCGTGTCGTAGAGGTGATCGTAGTCCTCGGACGCGAGCGTGATCTTGTAGTCCGTGTCGTAATATGTCGCGAGGTCGGGCAAGTCCGGCGACTGGGCATGCCCGCAGGTCTCGCACACGTAGACCGAGGCGCCGACATCGAGCGTCGTCGCAATCGAGGTGATGCTCGGTGCGCCGGCCGCATAGACCGGCTCACCGATGGCGCTGTCGCAGATTCGGCACTGCATCGCACTCACCCCTGCGGCTTGTCGATCAACAGCTCGGGCAGGAACTGGCTGAAGTCGGTACCGACCACCAGCCCGCCGCGCCAGCCGATCTTGATGCCGGTCGGATCGACGAAATTGAAGATCCGCCACTGCATCGACCAGCGCGGATGGTTGGAGACGTTGGCGCCTGAGGCATGCAGGGTCAGGTAGTCGATCAGGATCAGGTCGCCGGGTTCGCTCACCGGCGCTACCTGATCGTACTTGGCGAGACGCTCCTGCTCGCGGTCCATGATGAGTGCGTAGGCGCCGCTGCGGCCGACGCCGCGGTCGTCCTTGTAGACCGGCACGGCGCCTTCGGCGTGTGAGCCCGGGCACAGGATCACCGGACCCATCTCGGGAGTGATAGGGATGAGCGGCGACCAATAGACGATGCCGTCGAGGCTGCGAAAATGACTGAGGTAGTCCTGGTGCCACGGCGAGCGGAACTTCTCCTCGCCGGGATAGTCGATGCGCACTCCGTAGCCGCCGCCGGCGATGCCAGGCACCGCGCCGGGGCGCAGCTGCTTGAACACCTGCATGTTGCGCGCGTTCGAGACCAGCGCCATCAGCGCAGGGATCTGCTTGACCGCGTCGTAGACCTCGCCGCCGAAGCGTCGGTCGGCGGCGATCAGCTGCATCTGGCCCTTGGTCATCGCCTCCTCGGGCGTGCTGCACGCGACCTCGAGACCGTGGCGCCCGGCGACCAGCTCGATGATGGTGCGGATGCCCTCCTGGATCGGGCGAATGTCCCGCTCGACGTCGTAGAAGCCCTTGATGATCGCAAAACCGTCGCGCTCATAGGTCTGGAGCGCCTCGACGGTGTTGGAGATGGGTCTGACTTCGCTTCTGATCATGTCGCCGCCTCGCTGGACTGGAGCCCTGTCGATCTCAGGCCGGATCGCAGCAGCACTAGACCAGTTTGAGCGGCAACGAAATGCGCCGCGGCGATTGGGCTGTGGAACAGACCCCGGCTGTGGCGCCAAATCAGAGGTCGAAGTCGTACTTGGTGATCGAGGTCAGACCATCGAGCTTGATCTGGAAGTCGGCGCGGCCATCGCCGTCGATGTCGCCCTCGACGAGGATGAACCCGGCCTTCTTCACGTAGTGCAGCTCGCCCTCGCGGCCATGGAACTTCTGCATGCCGATCCACTTGAACATGTCGTTGCCGGGTTTGGAGCGCTTGGCATCGATGGCCGAGAGATCGATCGTGTCGACGCCGATCTCGAAGTCGGTGATCGTATCGCGGCGGGCAACGCCGGGCAGGCTGTCGTACTTGTGCGAGTAGGCGAAGGTGTCCGCGCCATCACCGCCGGTCAGCGTATCGCGGCCGCGGCCGCCGTAGATCCAGTCGTCGCCATTGCCGCCATCGAGCACGTTGCGGCCGGCGCTGCCGATGAGTCCATTGTCGAGATCGTTGCCGAAGCCGTACACCGCCGAGCCGGTGAGCCGCAGGTTCTCGATCATCGGCCGGGACATCAGCGAGGTATCGACGCCGCTCTGCAGCATGTCGATGCCGGAGCTGTCGATTATGATGTCGGCCGCATCGTCGGTGATGTAGAGGTCGTTGCCGGCGCCACCGTTGAGCACGTTGACGAGGTGGTTGCCGATCAGCACGTCGTTGCCGCTGCCGCCGCGCGCGTTCTCGATGTCGACGCCGTTGGCGATCGAGTAGCCGCCGTAGATGCCGGCCGCGGCGCTGAAGTATCCGCCGCCGCCGTAGCCTTGGACGAGCGTCGCCGGGCGCAGGTCGATCACGACGTCGAGCGCACCCGAGTAGGCGATCTCGTCGGTGCCGCCGGTGTCCCAGATGCTGGTCCAGTAGGTGCCATCGCCGTTCGAGCCCGGCAGCCAGTAGGTACTGTTGCCGCTGTTGTAGGTCGTGTTGGCGCCATAGAGCTCCTGCAGCGCGGCAATGTCGAGCGCCATCGGTCCGCCGACGCCACCGTAGGTCCAGCCATACCCGCTGCCATCGTTCGGCTGGTTATAGGACATCATCGTGTAGTAGCCGTGATTGAGGCCGAAGTTCCCGCGGTCGGTCCACTTGTCCTTGGTCACGCCTTGAAACAGCCCCGATCCGTGCCAAGTCGAGTGGGGATGCTCGAGCCCGAGGCCGTGTCCGACCTCGTGAATGAACACCCAGAAGCCATTGCCGCCCTTCTGCAGCGAGGCGTCGTTGAAGTAGGACGCATCACGCACGAAGAAGCCGTGCGCGCCGGTCGGCGACGGCGGGTTGTGCCAGCCGTTATAGAGATCGGTGCCGAGAATGGTCGTGAGCTGCTGGTCGCTAACGAGGTGCTCGATCAGCTCGCCGCCGCTCGCCACCTCCTCGAAGGTGATATTGGCGACGTTGGAGATAGTCTGCAGCGCAGTGCGGAACGCCGCCTTCTCAGCCTCGGTCCAGCTCCGCCCATAGTCGTTGGCGAAGGAATAGGTGATTTGATTGTCGGCACCGATCTCGAGCCAGCTCGTGCTGGCCAACGCATCGCCATACCAGGACATCCGTTAACTCGACACTCTTTGAATTGCGACAAGCCGTTAAGCGGCCGATCGGCAATTCGAGTGCCAAGCGAGCGGGGCTGGCGCCCCCCGTGGTAAATGGATGTTTCCAAATGCAGCGCAGACCGAAGTCGCCTCGACCATCGTCGCAGGCAACCGCACACGCAGCACTGTCCAGCCTTTTTTGTGCTATTTCCGATGGTTCTACGCCTCCTCGGCTCAAGCAAGGAGGTCCGCCTCCGGAACAAAAGTCATTAATTCCTGCGTCATCCGAAGGAGAAATCGACTTTTGCAGAAAGGATTAATCGGCGAATTTCTCCGGGTGCACCGGATTAAACCAGTGCGTCAAATTGGAACGACTGGAGCCGGCGGCAATACCGAGAATGACCCAATGGCACCCCTCTGAATTAGCGGCCGCCGATCGGTGCACGCGCACGCCAATCGGCAAGCCTTGTCATCCCGGACGGCGGAGCGGCACCTTCGCCGCGCACCCGATCCGGGACCCAGCGCAAGAGTCGCCCGAGGCCCACGATGCATCTTGCGTGCGACGAATTCCCCTGGGTCCCGGCGCTCGCAAGGGGGCTCGGCCGGGATGACAGGACTACTCGACCCGGCTCGCCAGGAACTCGCGCCACGGCACCGTCGCCGGGTGGATCGCACTCGCTGCGGCGGGTCCCTCGTTGGCAATGAGGTCGAGCACGGTGACGAACGGCGTGAAATCGCCGTGACGCTGGCGCCACGGCGTCTTGGAGTAGGCGATGTACTCGACGGCCACTCCCGCCCGCTCGAACGCCTCGTGGTCGAGATAGTTGGCGGCGCCGTGCGCTGTGACATATCGCGTGCCGCAGAGGCGACGAACGAGATCGAGGATGCGCGCTGATCCGGTGCTTGAGATGCCGAGTGCGCTCGAGCGCACCACCTCGCGCGCCTTCCAGCAGCCGAGATAGCGCGCCGGTCCCTCGATGCTCGCGATCAGCAGATCGAGGAGACCGGCCTTGGCATGCGCGGCATCGAGCAGGTGCAGCGCCTCGGCGAGGTGTGGCGTGCGGGCGAGGGCGTGCTCGATCATCCGGCGGTGCTTCGCCCGCCACTGGTCACCGGCGGTCTCGAGATCGGCGATCAGCTTCCTTTGAGTGCGGTCCTTGAGCGGCACCGTCAGCCACGAGATGCCCTGCGCGCCTTTCAGCTGCACGCGGTTGGTGAAGCCGCGATCGGCCATCTGCACGTCGTCGAGATGCACGAAGACGTCCGCCGTCGCCACCAGCTCGAAGAAGCCGGGCCAGGGAAAGTACATCGGCTGGGAAATCACCACTGTCGTCATGGCGCCGGATCCAGAACGACGATGCCGTGCTCGACTTGCAGCGCGCGAAAAGCGGCAGCGGTACGCGGATCGGCGAGTGGCGGATTGAGGTAGGGTGAGAGGGCGACGGGCGGGGCCGCCTGCTCCAGCTCGAATCCGTGCTCTGCGAGCAACCGCTCGATCATCGCGAGCGTAACGAGCGCCTTCTGCAGGAATGCGGCCCGATTCCACCACGCCTCGTCGGCACCCGGAGGCACCGGCGTCACCGCCTGAACGATGATGCGGCCAGTATCGACGCCGGCATCGACCGAGTGAGCGGTGGCGCCGAGGAATCGCACGCCGACCTCGCGCGCATCTCGCACGCTGGTCATGCCGGGGAACGCCGGCAGCAGGCTCGGGTGAATGTTGTAGCAGGGCAGCGCGTCGAACAGCTCGCGCGTCACGAGACGCGAGAAGTGAAAGATAACCACGCGCGCGCCATGCGAGACGAAGTGCGCGGCCACGCGCTTGGACAGGTCTCGGGCTTCGCGCGACTCGATCCGCGTCGTTGGCAGGCCGAGTGCCGCCAGCTTGTCCTCGGCGCCGCAGGGCCGATCCGTCACGGCGACGAAATCGACCGGCAGATGCCGGCTCGCCTTGACCACCTCGGCACAAGCGCTCCCCCCGGCCGACAGCAGGATGCCGAGCGTCAGTCTCTTGCCCGGTGCTCGTTCGCTCACCCCTTCGTGCACAGGACATACCCGCCCGGCGACGACGACATCACGAGCTTGCCGTTGACGACCGGATCGACCTCGAAGCGATCGGTCTCGGCGAGGTAGTCGTTCAAGGCGGCCAGCGGCTCGTTACCCTTGGAGAGCATCTGCGAGCGGCTCTTTGGCGCCTGCGTCTCGTCGAGGTGGCCAAGGATCGTGTCGGCGACGACGAGGTAGCAGCCCTTGGTAACGAGCGGCCCATAGGCCCTGAGCTCGGCCAGCACGTGGTTTCGGGAATGGTCGGAGTCGAGCACCACCATCACCGAGGCACCCGTCGGGATCTCCTTGCGCACCGCCGCCAGAGTGTCCTCACCGACCGAGGAGCCCTGGATCAGCACGCAACGCTTCGACAGCGGGTGCGCCTCGATGGACTGGCGATTGTGGGCGCGGATGTCGATATCGACGCCGATCACCTTGCCCTTGCCGATGATCTCGAGCAGCGACGCCATGAAGATGATCGATCCGCCGCGCGCGACGCCGGTCTCGATGATCACGTCCGGCTTGGTGGCCCAGATGACCTCCTGAGTCGCCATCACGTCGGCGGGCAGCTGGATGATCGGCAGGCCGAGCCAGGTCCACATGTAGGCGTAGCCGTGACGATCGATCGCCAGCAGCGCCTCGGTCGCCTTGGCGAACGCGTCCGTATCGCGGCCGAGCGCAAGGCTGCGCTGGCGTCGCTGATCCTCGAACTCCTGGCGATCGTCGTGCATTGACGCGCATCCCCCTATCGCGGCCGGCCGGCGTCGCTCGCAAGCGAGTCGAGTCCGCCCCACGCCAGATCCCTGTCGCCGATCAGAGCCGGCGCGAGCGGCCATTCGATCCCGATTGCGGCATCGTCCCAGCGGAGCCCCGAGCCCGCCCCCGGCACGAACGGCTCGGCCATCTGGTACTGCACCAGGCTGCCCTCGTCCAGCGTGAGGAAGCCGTGTGCGAACCCTTGCGGAATATAGATCGCGAGGCCGTTGTCCGGCGAAAGCTCGACCGCAACCCAGCGGCCGAACGTCGGCGAGTCGGGCCGGATATCCACTGCGACGTCGAAGATGCGGCCCGAGAGGCAGCGCACGAGCTTGGACTCGGCATGGGGCGGGCGCTGGTAATGCAGCCCGCGCAACGTGCCGGCATGCGGGTTCCAGGAGAGCGAGCATTGCAGCGAGCAATCGGCGAGGCCGGCGGCGGCGAACGTCTCGCGGTCGAACGTGCGCTCGAAGTGGCCGCGCGCGTCCGCATGGCGCGGAAACCGAACGAGCTTCACCTCTGCCAGCGCCAGCGGCTCGACCTGCATCACACGACCATCGGCTCCGGTATCGGCACGATGAAACGGCCGCCCCACGCCGTCACCTCCGCCATCTGCGCCATCACCTCGTCGCGAATGTTCCACGGCAGGATCAGCACATAGTCCGGCCGGTCGGCGAGCAGGTGCTCCGGCGCCAGCACGGGAATGCGCGTGCCGGGCAGGAAGAGACCCTGCTTGGCCGGGCTGCGATCGACGGTATAGTCGAGGAAATCGGTGCCGATGCCGCAGTAGTTGAGCAGCGTGTTGCCCTTGGCCGGTGCGCCGTAGCCGGCGATGCGCTTGCCGGATCGTTTCAGGTCGATCAGCAGCGACAGCAGCTTGCGCTTTGTCGCGCGCACCTGCTCGCGGAACCCGGCGTAGGTCTCGAGCCGATCGAGGCCAGCCGTGCGCTCGCGGTCCATCAGCTGCGCGAGTCTGTCGGTTGTCGGATCGGGATGCGCGGCGTGGCGCACCATCAGCCGCAGCGAGCCGCCATGCGTTGCCAGCTCCTCGACGTCGCGCAGTGCGAGGCCATGGCGGCGGAACAGCGGCTCCAGCGCGATCAGCGATAGATAGCTGTAGTGCTCATGATAGATGGTGTCGAACTGATTGCCTTCGATCAGGCGGAGAAGATGCGGAAATTCGAAGCTGGCAGCGCCTGATGGCGCGAGCAGCCTCGCGAATCCGGCGACGAAATCATTGAGATCGGGCACGTGCGCGAGCACGTTGTTGGCGACTGTCAGATCCGCGAGGCGCCCGCGTGCGGCGATGCGCTCGGCCGTGGCGCGGCCAAAGAATGCGACCTCGGTCGGCACGCCCGATCTCGCGGCGGCCTCGGCGCAGTTTGCGGCCGGGTCGATGCCGAGACACGGCACGCCGCGGGCGACGAAATGCTTCAAGAGGTAGCCGTCGTTGCTGGCGACCTCGACGACGAAGCTCTCGGGCCCCAAGCGGTGACGGTCGACCGCCTGTTCGACGAAGCGGCGCGCATGCTCCACCCAGCCGGCGGTAACCGAGGAGAAGTAGGCATAGTCGGCGTGAAAATGGCTCTCGGGTGCAACCACGTCCTCGATCTGCACCAGGAGGCATTTGCCGCACACGAAAGCCCTGAGCGGATAGAACGGCTCCGGCCGGTTGCGGCTCTCGTACCGAACGAAGGCGTTGGAGACCGGACTGGCGCCGAGATCGACGAACACCTCGGCGAGTGGCGCACCGCACGAGCGGCAGGCCTGTTCCGGCGCATTGTCGTCAGACGCCGCCATCGCCGTGCTCCCTGATCTGACGCTCGGTCTCGCGCGTCGCTGCGGCGGGGCCGATCGCATGGGCCCTGTACCAGGCGACGGTACGGGCAATGCTCTCCTCGATGGGCCAGCGTGACCGCCAGCCGAAATCGCCGCGGAACAGCGTCGAATCGAGCGCCAGGAGGCGCGACTCGGGCGCGGCCCACCCGGGCTGCTCGACCTTGACGCGCGCCCCGTCGCCCCAGTGCGCCCCCAGCCGCTCGACGAGACGGCCGACCGGCACCACACTCTCGCCATCGGGTCCGACGTTGTAGGCCTCGGCCAGCGGCGCGTTGGCGGCGCGTGCGCGATCGGCGATCCGCAGCAGCGCATCGACGACGTCGAGCACGTGTTGCCACGGCCGCGTGGAGGCGGGCGAGCGGATGGCCAGCGTCTCGCCGCGGCTCCAGGCGCGCACGGCATCGGGCACCAGGCGGTCCTCGGACCAGTCGCCGCCGCCGATCACATTGCCGGCACGGACCGCGACCAGCCGCAGAGGCGGATTGCCGTCGCAACGCGCCGCGGACAGATAGGTCTCGCGATACTGCGCAATCGCCAGCTCCGCCATCGCCTTGGAGAGGCCATAGGGCTCGTGGCCGCCGAGCGCGTCGCTCTCGCGGTAGGGCCAGATCCACTCGTGGTTGCGATAGACCTTGTCGGTGGTCATCAGAACTGCTGCACCTGCCGAAGGAGCGCGGCGCAGCGCCTCGAGCAGCGTCAACGTGCCCATGACATTCGCGCGGTAGGTCTCGAGTGGCTCGGCGAAGGCGCGGCGCACGAGCGGCTGGGCGGCGAGATGGAAGACGACCTCGGGCTGCTCGTGGGCCAGCACGTCAGCGAGCGCGTCGAAGTCGGCGATATCGCCGCGATGGTCGGCGACGCGAGTTGCGAGTCCGGTCGCCTCGAACAGGCTCGGTGTCGTCGGCACATTGTTGGCGTAGCCGGAGACGAGCGCACCGCGCGCCAGCAACGCATGCGTCAGCCAGCCGCCGATGAAACCGGTGTGGCCGGTGACCAGCACCCGCCGGCCGGACCAGCCCGACGCGTCAGCGCCCTCGCCCATCAGCTCCACACCTTCCACTTGGCGCGGCCCTCGTCCCACATCTGGTTCAGGAGCTGCATCTCGCGGAACGTATCCATGCACTGCCAGAAGCCGTTGTGGCGATGCACGCCGAGCTGATGCTCGGAGGCGATCCGCTCGAGCAACCCGCCCTCGAGCGAGAAATTGCCGGGCGGGCCATGGTCGAACACAGATTTCTCGAACACGAAGAAGCCGCCGTTGATCCAGCCCTGGTCGACCTGCGGCTTCTCGACGAAGTTCTTCACTGCATCGCCGGTCAGGCTCAGCTCTCCGAAGCGGGACGACGGATGCACGGCCGTGACGGTAGCGAGCTTGCCGCTCTGCTCGTGCACCTCGACGAGCCCCTTCAAGTCGACGTCGGCGACGCCGTCGCCGTAGGTCGCGAGGAAACGATCGCCGCGGATGTACGGCAGGATGCGCGCGAGACGGGTGCCGGTGTAGCTGTCGATGCCGGTGTCGACCAGCGTCACCGTCCAGTCGGGAAGCTCGGCCTCGCGCGAGACGATCTCGACCGCCCCGGTGCGCAAGTTGACCCGCGTGTCGGCATTCTGGAGCTTGTAGTTGAGGAAGTACTCCCGGATCACCTCGCCCTTGTAGCCGAGGCAGAGGATGAAATCCTTGAAGCCGTGGGCGGCATAGATGTTCATGATGTGCCAGAGAATCGGCCGGCCGCCGATCGCCACCATTGGCTTCGGTTTGATCTCGGTCTCCTCGCGCAGACGGGTGCCGAGACCACCGCACAGGATTGCGACCTGATAGCTCATGGATCGAGTGCCCCCTCAGCGCATCGGGCCTCCGCGCCTGGCCCTCATGCTGCCACGGCTACTACTCGGAAGGGGGGCCGGCGGGCAACACAAGAGCGGTCGATTTCTGGTGATGGCGAAGGTGCCGCCCGATGGGCGTCCAACGACCTCGCCCGGAGACATTTTGCAATCGATCCTTGCCTTGCCGGCGCCGATCGCTACGATTTCCCCCCTCGCCCCCCGCCAGCGGTCCGGGCCCGTCGAACAGTTGGGAGTCCTCGATGATTTGGCCGTTCCGGCGCCGTGAGCCCGCCAAGTGGTGGTCGTGCGACTTCGCCAACGAGATGACGATCCTGAGCAACGGCGACATCACGACCTGCTGCGTCGATGATCAGGGCAAGAACGCCTTCGCCAACATTTTCGAGCACGACGTCGCGGAGGTCGTGGCGAGACACGGCCGGTTCAAGCGGGCCTATCTCGACATGCAGATTGGCGATGGCGGCGACGCGAGCGCGTTCCCCGGCTGCCGGTCCTGTCTGCGCAATCCCAAGGCCCGCTTCTACATGCACGAGGTCACCCAGCCGGAGGCGGCGCGCGCGTTCGCGCGGCCACTGGAGGTACCGTGCGATTTCGTGATGGAGATCTCGGCCCGCTGCAATGCGACCTGCCGGGGCTGCATTCACAAGCGGCTGGACAACGATCTCGGCTCGGTGCGGGAGGGCCATTCCGGCGTCGAGCTCGACCTCGATCGCACGCTGGCATTTCTCGAGCCGATCGGGACGAAGCTCAGGTACATTCGCCTCTACAATTACGGCGAGCCGTTCCTGCACAAGAAAATCGACTGGTTCTGCCGGCAGCTCGTCGCGCTGTCGCCCGATGTGACGATCGGCATCTCGACCAACGGCACGGCATTCGGTTCCGACGAGCGGATCGGCCGAATACTCGACGCCGGCATCCATCACATCATCGTCTCGCTCCACGGCGGCAGCGAGACGACGTCCAAGAAGTACATGGGCGAGCGCTTCCCGTTCGACAAAGCGGTCGACAACATCACCCGCCTGATGGCGGCCAAGAAGGCGCGCGGTCAGGCGGAGCCGATGGTGGACCTCAAATGCGTGCTGTTCGAGTGGAACGATTCGGACGCAGAAATGGATTCGTTTCGCGCGCTCGCCAGCCAGCTCGGGGTGGACGCATATCATTTCTGGGCGACCAACGGTCCAGGTGCCAGCAAGCGCTATCCGCACGGCAGCGCCGCCTGGGACGATCTCGTCCGCCGCGGCCTCGACTGCGGCGGCCTGCACCGCGAGATCATGAACGTCGACCAGCGCTGGACGCGCAAGTCCGCGTAGAAGGACGCCGCAGCCCGACCGACCTCAGCCGGCGCCGACGATCTCCTCGGGAGAATCGAGCAGAGATTGGGTGATCCGCCCCATTCTGAGCTTGAACGTGCAGGTCTTGCAGAACTCGGGCACGCCGTACTCGTCCCAGTGCCAGAAGCGCCGGAACGTGTCGGAGCCGAGCATGTCGGCGAGCGACATGTCCCTGACGTTGCCGAGCCGGAGCTCCTCTGCGTCGTCGTAGTTGTCGCACGGGCAAATGCTGACGTTGCCGTTCGACAGCACGGCCACCGCCAGCAACGGCATGAAGCACTGCTTCTCGTCGCGCGGCGGATTAGACCACTCCGCCGCCATCGGCAGCGGGTCGGTCTCCGGCGTGAAGATGCCCCAGTTGGCGAAGCGGTTGATGCAGTTCTTGACCTCGACCCGCCCGCGGCAAGCCTCGGCCTCGCCACCCAGCCGCGCAAAAACGTTGTCCTCAAGCCACGCCCCCGGATCGAACGCGCCGACGTCCCGCAGCAGGCGGAACTTCATCAGGACCCGGCAGCGCGAGAAGCGCACGATGCGCTCGATGCCGGCCATCATGCGATGGAACGTCTTCTTGCGGGTCATCATTGCGTATTCTTCGGCATCGGCGCCATAGACCGAGATCGAGACGATGGAGACGTGGGACAGCAGCTCGACCAGCTCGGCATCCGTGAAGCGATGCGCCATGGCCGCGTTGGTGGTGATGCCGATGCCGGTGACCGCCGCATGCGCCGCCGCCACCCGCACCCGCCGCAGCGGATCGCTATCGAGCAGGAAGTCGCCGACCACCGGCGTCAGGGACAGGAAGCCGCCACCGATCGCGGCATAGTCGTCGAGCACCTTGTCGAACAGATCGAACGGCATGGCCAGCTTTGGCCGCGCCTGCTTCGAGTAGGCGCAGATCAGGCCATCGTTGTGCACTTGTTGACCGTGTCGACCTTGAGGTAGAGCGGCCGGGGCCGGCGCTCCGGCGTCAGCAGCTTGTGCACGTCGAGGTTGCGCAGGCGTGGCACGCTGCTCCAGAAGCCGGGCTCGGGGCGCGCAGCGGGCCGCGGCGCACCGGGCCTGCGGAACGAGACCAGCCGACCGACCAACGATGACACCGACATGCCGTCCCCCGACCCGTACCCCGTGGACAATGGACCGGGCCGAACCTATCAACTCGGCGGCGAGGTGTCGAATGCGCAGCGCGCGACCGCGCGGCGGGCCCCGCCGGGGAGGATCACGCCACCGCAGCGATGGCGAGATAGCAGCGGCCGTCGGTCCACAGCGAGCGCGCGGCGCCGCTCGTGTGATACATGCGCAGGATGAAGTAGTCGCCCGCCGACACGGCGATCGGGCCCGGCGTCGCCGCGCCGCCGACCGCCGACAGCGGCAGCGCGAACGGATAGGGCCCCGAGACTTGCGTGCCGGAGCTGTTGAAGTGATAGAGCTCCATGTAATAGTTGCCGGAGAGTGTCGCCGTGAATTGCAGATAGCCCCACAACAGCGCCAGCGATACCCCGGACGGCACGGTCATCCGCTGGGGATTGGTCGTGGTGTCGTGCCAGCCGCCGATGTCGTAGCTTTCGGTGTGCAGCGGGATGTCGGTGAGCACGCCGGTCGGCACGCTCACCGCGCTCGTCACCTTTGCCGAGCAGCGCGAGGCGAAGGGCACGAACCCGCCGCCGCCACCGGTGGTGTCGAGGTCGCTGGTCGCCCCGCCCTCGCGTTTGCGGAACTTGCCGGTGGTCGTGTTGTACCAGAGGTCGCCGTCCTGCGGGGCCGAGGGGTCGCCGGCGGCGGGAACGAGCCGCAACCCGGCGTTGGTCGCATCGTGGCTGAACGTGTGGCGCGCGCCAGCGAGATGAGACACCGCACCCGTGGTGCGATCGATGATCATCGCCTCCTTGAAAGTCGCGCCGTCGGCGGAGACCTTGAAGTGGAAGTCGTCATCGCCGACGAGGCCGATCTCGGCGCGGCCGGAGAAATTGTCCTGGTAGAGCAGGCTCGCGACATTCGCCGCCGCCGCCTTGTTGATCTTGATGCGATGGTCGCTGCCGGAGTGGTTCAACAGCGTCGCGGCGGCCGACACGGTGAGCCGGTTGGTCGTGTCCGCCGTCGCGTTGACGCCGAGCGTGGTCGGGTTGATCGGCGTGTAGCGGGCGTCGCCGCGGGCGTCGGTGTGATACTGCGGATGATCGTCGTCGCCGAGGCCGGTCAGTGCGCCGTGGTCGCTGACGCCGCCGCCACCGCCGCCGCCGAATGCGGCCCACGCCGTGCCGTCCCAGACCACGGCGGAATCGATATCCGCGATCCAGCAAATCCAGCCTTCGCGCGGCAGGTAGAACAGCCACGCGCCGTCCTGGAAGGCGGCGATCTCGCCGTCATGGCCAGCCCAGGCCCCGGTCGCCCCGGCGGCCACGATGTAGCGGTCGCCGTCTGCAGGGGAGCCCGGCGGCGCGGTCAGATCGCGGTCGAGGACGGAAAGCTGGACGATGGCGTCGAGCACCCGCAAGGCCTCGTTGTGGGTGACGTGCTTCTGGGATTGCGCCGCCATGATGTATGGCAGCACCAGATTGGGCGTATCGTCCACGTTCGCCGGTCCTTGCTCGGGGCCATCTCGACACGCGGATGATAGGAATGGCCGCGGCGCGCGGGGATAACATGGCCCTGCCGGCGTCTCCGCCCGCGCGTAGGATTTGACCTCGGCAGCGTCGGCACCTATCCGTTCGCCCTTGTGAAGCGGCGCCGGCTGGGGCAGCCTTCCCCGTGCCCCACCGGATCCTCTAAGGAGCAATCGCCATCGTGGCCTCGCTGACCATTGCCGTCGTCGGCCTCGGCTACGTCGGCCTGCCGCTCGCCGTCGAGCTCGGCAAGAAGCACCGCACCATCGGCATCGATCTCTCCGAGGAGAAAGTCGCGAGCTACCGGCGCGGCGTCGACCCGACCGGCGAGATGGCGAGCGAGGAGCTGGCGGCGGCGACCCGTCTCGTCTGCTCGACCGACCCCAGCCTGCTCGGCGAGGCGGATGTCGTCATCGTCGCGGTGCCGACCCCGGTCGACGATGCCAAGAAGCCGGACATGCGCGCGCTCGTCGCCAGCTCGGAGACCGTCGGGCGTCACATGAAGGCCGGCGCAATCGTGGTCTATGAATCGACCGTCTACCCCGGCGCCACCGAGGAGGTGTGCATCCCGGTGCTCGAGCGCGCATCGGGCAAGACCTGGAAGCGCGATTTCTTCGTCGGCTACTCGCCGGAGCGGATCAATCCCGGCGACAAGGAGCGCACGCTCGCGCGCATCACCAAGGTCGTCGCCGGCGATACGCCCGAGACAGTGGCGCGCCTCGTCGAGGTATATGGCTCGGTGGTCGAAGCAGGAATATTTCCGGTCACCAGCATCAAGGTGGCTGAAGCGGCGAAGGTCATCGAGAACACGCAGCGCGACCTCAATATCGCACTGATGAACGAGCTCGCCATCATCTTCAAGCGGCTCGGCATCGACACGCTCGAGGTGCTGAAGGCCGCCGGCACCAAATGGAACTTCCTGCCCTTCCGGCCCGGCCTTGTCGGCGGACACTGCATCGGCGTCGATCCCTACTATCTGACCCATAAGGCGGAACAGCTCGGCTATCACCCGCAGGTAATTCTTGCCGGCCGGCGCATCAACGACGGCATGGGCCCATTCGTCGCCGGCGAGACGGTGAAGCAGATGATCGCCCACGACCTGCCTGTCAAAGGCGGCAAGGTGATCGTGCTCGGCATGACCTTCAAGGAGAATTGCCGCGACCTTCGCAACTCCAAGGTCATCGACGTGGTGCGCGAGTTGCAGAGCTACGGCTGCAAGGTCCACGTCCACGACCCGCTCGCCGACAGCCGCGAGTGCGAGCACGAGTACGGCATTCCGCTTGTACAGTGGAACGCGCTGCCGACCGCGCACGCGATCGTCGCCGCGGTGGCCCACAAAGCCTACATCGACCTCGGCCCTGGCAGGCTGGTCGAGAAGCTGGTACCGGGCGGCATATTCGCCGACGTGAAGTGCGCCTACGATCCGAGCGAGATCACCGCCGCCGGCGCGCGACTGTGGCGGCTCTAGTCGTGCCCGCGGCACCCGCGAAGAATGCATTGAAGGCCGCAGTCGCATGTGCGGAATAGCCGGTTTCATTACCGATCCAGACCGCGTCCTTCCGCTGGACCGGATCGCGACTGCCATGGCCGATACCCTGCGACATCGCGGTCCGGACGATGCCGGCGTGTGGACCGATCCCGCGCACGGCATCGCGCTCGCCCATCGCCGGCTGTCGATCGTCGACCTGTCGCCTGCCGGCCATCAGCCGATGGTCTCGGCGTGCCAGCGCTACGTGCTCTCGTTCAACGGCGAGGTCTACAATCACGCGGAGCTGAGAGCCGAGCTCGAGCGGGCGGGACAGGCTCCCCCTTGGCGCGGGCACTCGGACACCGAGGTGCTGCTCGCCGCCGCCGCGGCCTGGGGGCTTCCTCGCGCGCTCGAGCAATCCGTCGGCATGTTTGCGCTCGCATTGTGGGACCGGCACGCGCGCACGCTCAGCCTCGCCCGCGACCGGCTCGGCGAGAAGCCGCTCTACTACGGCCGGATGGGACGCAGCGTGCTGTTCGCCTCCGAGCCGCAGGCGCTTTGGGTTCACCCCGACTGGACGGGAGAGATCGACCGCGGGGCACTCGCCCAGTTGGTGCGGCACAACTACATCCCGGCGCCGTTCTCGATCTTCCGCAACGTCCGCAAGCTGCCACCGGGCTGCATCTCGGTCATCGGCCCGGAGCGGGGCGAAGGCGCGATTCAGCCCTACTGGACGCCGCCCGAGCCCGGGCGCGACCCGTTCACCGGCAGCGCCGAGGCGGCCGTCGACGAGCTCGACCGGCTGCTGCGCGCCGCACTTTCCGGCCAGATGCTGGCCGACGTGCCGCTCGGCGCGTTCCTGTCCGGCGGCATCGATTCCTCCGCCGTGGTCGCGTTCATGCAGGCGATGAGCCCGCGGCCGGTGCAGACGTTCTCGATCGGCTTCGAGGATCCGGCCTACGACGAGGCGCCACATGCCCGCGCCATCGCCGGCCATCTCGGCACCGAGCACCACGAACTCGTCGTCACCAATGGCGACATGCTCGCGGTGGTGCCGCGTCTCGCGCACATCTACGCCGAGCCGTTCGCCGATTCCTCGCAAATCCCGACGCTATTGGTCGCCGCGATGGCGCGCCGCCAGGTGACCGTGGCACTCTCCGGCGACGGCGGCGACGAGCTGTTCGCCGGCTACACGCGCTACCGGCAGATCGCGCGGCTCGCTGGTACCGCGGGGCGCATTCCGGCCGCGTTTCGCCGCCTGTCCGTTGCAGCGCTGCGGCAGCTCTCCGCCGAGCGCATCGACACGGTGATCGAGAAAGTCGCCGGCCGACGGGCACCGCGCCGCGTGGGCGACCGGTTGCTCAAGGCGGCCGAGGCCGGGGGCGCGGACGGCGTCGCCGGGCTCTACCGCGCCCTCGTCTCGCTGTGGCACGATCCGGCGCGCCTCGTTGTCGGCGGCGCGGAGCCCGACACCGCCTTCGCCCACATGAGCGAGAGGCAATTCCGCGCCGATCCGGTGCGCGCCGCCATGAGCCTCGACGTCGCCACCTACCTCCCGGACGACATCCTCGCCAAAGTGGACCGTGCGGCGATGGCGGCGAGCCTGGAGGCGCGTGTGCCGCTGCTCGACCATCGCATCGTCGCGTTCGCGGCGCGGCTGCCGACTGAGCTGCTGATCCGCAATGGAGAGAGCAAATGGCCGCTGCGCCAGCTGCTCTACCGCCATGTCCCGCGCGATCTCGTCGACCGCCCCAAGAAGGGCTTCGCGGTGCCGCTCGAGAGCTGGCTCAGGGGCCCGCTGCGCGAGTGGGCGGAGGCGCTGATCGACCCCGCCCGGCTCGCACGCGAAGGCTTCCTCGATCCGGCCCCCGTTCGCCGCACCTGGGCCGAGCACCAAGGCGGCCACCGCAATCTGCAATACCGGCTGTGGACCGTGCTGATGTGGCAATCCTGGCTTGAGACGAATGGCGCGCGCGCACTCGGACCTGCTCAGCCGTAGTAGTCGCGATACCAGGCGACGAAGCGGGCGATGCCCTCCTCGATCCCCATTGCCGGCTTGAAGCCGACGTCGGCGACGAGATCGTCGACATCGGCATAGGTCTTCGGCACGTCGCCCGCCTGCAGCGGCAGGAAATTCTTTCTGGCCTCGCGCCCGAGCGCCTTCTCGATGCAGCCGATGAAGTGCATCAGCTCGACCGGATTGTTGTTGCCGATGTTGTAGATCTTGTAGGGCGCCGACGAGCTGCCGGGGTCCGGCGCGTCGCTGCTCCAGGCGGGATTTGGCGCCGCCACCCGGTCGAGCGTGCGCACCACGCCCTCGACGATGTCGTCGATGTAGGTGAAGTCGCGCGCGTGCCGGCCGTTGTTGAACACGTCGATCGGCTCGCCGGCGAGGATTTTGCGCGTGAACAGGAACAGCGCCATGTCCGGGCGGCCCCACGGCCCGTAGACCGTGAAGAAGCGCAAGCCGGTGACCGGCAGCCGATAGAGGTGCGCGTAGGTGTGCGCCATCAGCTCGTTCGACTTCTTGCTCGCGGCGTAGAGGCTGAGCGGGTGGTCGACGTTCTGGTGCACGCTGAACGGCATCGCCGTATTGGCGCCGTAGACCGAGCTCGAGGAGGCGAACACGAGATGCTCGACGCCATTGTGGCGGCAGCCCTCCAGAACGTTGGCGGTACCGACGATGTTCGATTCGATATAGGCGTGCGGGTTCTCGATCGAGTAGCGTACGCCGGCCTGGGCGGCGAGATGGATCACCCGGTCGGGGCGCTCGGCGGCGAACAGCGCCTCCATCGCCGGGCGGTCGGCGAGATCGAGCTTATGAAACGTGAAGCCGTTGCGCCCCTGGAGCCGAGCCAGGCGCGCCTCCTTCAGCCGAACGTCGTAGTAGGTGTTCATATTGTCGAGGCCGACGACCGTATCGCCCCGCGCCAGCAGCACCTCCGCGGTCTTGGAGCCGATGAAGCCGGCCACTCCGGTGATCAGGATTTTCATGTGCCCTCTGCAGGTTGCCGGCACGCTGGCCGCTGGCGACGCCTCATCGCACGGCGGCCGGCCGATCGGCAAGCTGTGGCGGCGCGGTGCGACGCGGCGGGACGCCGCGAACCCGAGCGTGAGGCACCGGCGCCCGATCCCGGTCGGTCGGCTTCCAACAGGCGTTTGCAGGGACGGGACGCAGTTGCGTTGACAATGGGAACCCGCTGCGGCACTAACCTCGGATGGCATGAGCCGCCGTTGGGGGCGTTGGGCAGGCTCGCCAAGACGTCAATCGCATGCGGGGACTGACGTGCCGGCGGTCATGCGTCTCGGCTCCTTCAAGTTGGAAGATCGATGTTCTGGAAGAGAAAACGCTCGCCGGAGCCGGCGCTGCCCTCGGTTCGCTACGATGACGACGGCGAGGAGCGCATCGTCTTCACCCTGCCGCCGGCCCGCAATCCGCAGCTGCCGAGCGTGCTCGTGTTCGCGCTGCCGAAGTCCGGCTCGACGCTGCTCGACCGGATGATGCGCGAGGCCTCGGCGGAAGCCGGCCTCACCTACGTCTCGATCATGGAGGAGTTCTTCCGGCTCGGCATCCCCGACAACCGGTTTCCGGCCTCGACCTCGGAAATCTTCCTCGATCACGGCTACTGCTACGGCGGGTTCCGCTATTTCCCGCGCCGGTTCGAGATCCCCATCCTCGGCAAGGTGAAAAAGGTGCTGCTGGTTCGCGATCCGCGCGACATGCTGGTGTCGCACTATTTCTCGATGCGCACCAGCCACCCGGACCGCGGCCAGGCGCTCAAGACCTCGGTCGCCAAGATGCCGATGCGCGACCTCGCCCAGGAGCTCGACATCGACGGCTACGTGATGAAGGCGGCGAGCGGCTTCAAGACGTTCCTCGGCGATTATCAGCAAGTCTGCGCGGACCACGACGTCAGAATCTACCGCTACGAGGATGTGGTCTACGACAAGGCAGCCTGGCTCACCGAGATCTGCTCCTATCTCGGCTGGAAGGTCCGCGACGCCACGATCCGCAGAATCGTCGCCAGGCACGACCACATCCCGAAGGAGGAGAACGAGAGCCAGCACATCCGCCAGGTGCATCCCGGCAACTACAAGGTCAAGCTGAAGCCGGAGACGATCGCGGAGCTGACGCGTCAGTTCGAGGAGCCGATGCGCGTGTTCGGCTATGCTGGGTAGCTCGAACACAGGCCACTGGCGACGCGCAGGGCATGACACGCATGACGAGAGACGGATTGCCATGACGATGACGACCAGCCCGGCGATCGTCCCCGGCGCCACCTACCACGAGAACCGTCCGCCGGAGAGCGTGCGCAACGCAGAGCCGGCGTGGATCGGCCAGCTCGATCCCAAGGATCTGCTGGTCTACGTGCACGTGCCGAAGGCCGGCGGCACCTCGTTCAACGCCGTGCTGTGGCAGGTCTACGGGCGGCACTTCCTCAACTACCATCGCCGGCTGTCCGGCTGGTCGCCGGCGAGCTTCACGCGCCGCCGCGCCGCCTCGATGCTGGCCGTCGGCGGCCACTTCCCCTACGGCTTCCACAAGGAGTTCGGCCGGCCCTACCATCGCTGGCTGTACGGAGACGACGGCGTGCTCGCCGGCCGCCGCTTGCGCTACGTTACGATCGTCCGCAATCCTGTCGACAAGGTGCGATCGTTCTATCGTTTTGTAACCACCTTCCCCACGCATTCACTATATGAGCAAACGAGGGGCATGTCGGCGAAGGAGTTCTTCAAGCTTGTCCAGTCTGTCGGCAACTTGGAGTGGACCAACCAACAATGCTATCTGGTGGGCGGGCTGGAGGTGCGCGAGTTTGCGCCGATTCGCCAACGCCTGATCGACGACTACCATGCCATCTGCGCGCTGGAGGACGTCGTCCCGTTCGTCGAGCACCTGCGGCAGACGCTGCATTGGCCCGACGTCTACGAGTTGAAGCATCGCAATCAGAGCCCGAAGGCGAAGGACGACGACGAGTTCGACGCCGAGACGCTCGACTGGATCCGCGCCAACAACGCCGAGGACATGAAGCTCTACGAGTTCGCCCGCACCGAGGCGCGGAAATACTGGAAGAGCTGAGGAGCGCGAGCATGGCCGCAAGCAGCGTGACGAGGAACTGGCCGCGGCGCATCGCCGGCAGACTGCGTCGACTCGTCGTGGGCGAGGTGGGCGAGCGCTCTCCACATCGGCTCGCGACCGACTTCGAGGCCGACGAGCAGAGGCTACTGGAGGTGTTTACCCGCGCCAGAGACCCGAGCTTCCACGATGGACGTGAGAGGAGAGTCGAGCTCATCGAACAGATCAAGCGCGAGCTGTTCCACGATCCGCCGTGGTTCGATCCCATGCAGCGGGCCGAGAGCCTGCATCCGATCTACTTCTGCATCTCCTACCCTCGCTCCGGCGTGACACGCTTCACGCACGAGCTCAAGGAGCGCACCGGCGGCGACATCTTCTTCGCCTCCGACAAGAGCCCAATCCCGTTCGACAAGCGCTGGTATCCGCGCGCCTACCCGCGCGTCCGCATCGTCAAGGACCACCGTCCCCTCAGGCGGTACCTCCACGACGACGGCTATCTCCTGGTCCGTGACGGCCGCGACTGCATGGTCTCGCTCGCCTGGATGACGCGCGAGTGCGGCCAGCACCAGTTCTTCAAGAAGGAGGAGCTGGCCGACTTCATCCGCTGGACCAAGACCGGGTATGGCTACGGGTCCTGGGCGCAGCATACGAGACAATTGCTTGCGCTGAAGGCCGGCGGCAGCAAGGAGATCGTCCGCTACGAGGAGGCCTCAGCGCAACTCGATCGGTTCAAAGGCGCACCGGCCGATGTTCGGCGGAAGTGGGGCATCGTCGACGACGACCTCACCGGCTCGATGTTCGAGGCGTGGCAGCAGAGCCGCGGGAAGTCGAACTGGCGCGCCTCGTTCGACCGCGCCGCCGCCAAGGCGTTCCACAACACCGGCGCCACCGAGATGCTGATCGAGCTCGGCTACGAGACCGACGCGGAGTGGTGGAAGCAAATTTAGACGCTTCGAAGCGATCTGGAGCGCGTTGTACGATGTTCGAGACCGGAAGGAGGCTTCTCGCTGACCTGCGCCGCGGGGCATCCAAGATGCGTGCACTCCGCAAGCCGGCGGCTGGCGTTTCGTCTATCGAGCCTGATTCGCCGGAGAGAGACGCCAAAGAGGCCCGACTGCTTTCACTGACACTTAGCCTCACGAACGGCACTGGGCTAAGCACCGATCGGCGGCTTGAGACATTACGGCTCATTCGCGGTGAGATATTTCAAGGGCGGCCCTGGTTCGATCCGAACGACAGAGCCGAGAGCCTCAATCCGATTTACTTCTGCATCTCCTATCCCCGCTCGGGTGTGACCAAGTTCATTGCCGATCTGCAGCAGAGGACGGGAGCCGACGTTTTCTATGCGCGGGGGCCAAGATCGAAGCGGGAGGAGGATACCTTCGTATTTCACAAGGAGTGGCAGCCTCGCGCCTATCCGCGTGCACGCATCGTCAAGGATCACCGCCCACTCGAGCGATATCTTTGGGACGATGGCTACTTGCTCGTAAGGGACGGTCGCGACTGCATGGTCTCACTCGCATGGATGACGCGAGAGGCTGGAAATCACCGCTTTTGGCTCAGGTCGGAGCTGGCCGAATTTATCAAGTGGACGATGGACAGCTACAGGTACGGATCGTGGGCAGACCACACCAAGAGGCTGCTCCGGTTGCTGCACGGCGGCTCCAAGCAGCTTGTCCGCTACGAGGAGGCCTCAGCGCAACTCGATCGGTTCAAAGGCGCACCGGCCGATGTTCGGCGGAAGTGGGGCATCGTCGACGACGACCTCACCGGCTCGATGTTCGAGGCGTGGCAGCAGAGCCGCGGGAAGTCGAACTGGCGCGCCTCGTTCGACCGCGCCGCCGCCAAGGCGTTCCACAACACCGGCGCCACGGAGATGCTGATCGAGCTCGGATACGAGACGGATCCGGACTGGTGGAAGCAGGTCTGAGACCGCCATCCGCCCGCGGCGTCTGCCGGCGTTCCTACCCATCCGCAGCCGTCACGCGACGCGAGGGACTTGAACGATGCTGAAAGCGCTCGAGCCCGCGCGCCACGCCAGGGACCGGGCCGTCCGATTCCTCGCCGTGGGCCGCTGGCTGTTCGCGGTCGCACGGCGGCATGCGCCCGCCGCCCTGGTGGCGGTGCCGCTGCTCGCACTCGCCGCGCTCGGCCTGCAGATCACCGCCATTGGCCTAGTGGTCAAGTTCCTCGGCCACGTCACTCCCGATGGCTCGCTCGCCCCTGAGCTGCAATCCCAGCTCGCCCGCTGGGGCGGCGCACCGGCACTGGCCGGCGCCAGCGTCGGCCTGCTGGCGCTCTCTGGCCTCGCGACCTTCGGCGCCGGCCGGAGCGCGATCGCCGCACACAGGAGCGCCTCGCAAGGGCTTTCGGCAGACCTCGTCGAGACCGTCCGGGCACTGCCGGGACCCTACGAAAAGTGGCGCCTGCTCGACACCATCGACCACCAGCACTTGATGCAGTCGCTGGCCGTCGACGTCAACAAGTGCGGCATGTCGCTCCGCATCCTGCTGATGAGCCTTATCAACGTCCTGTTCCTCCTCGCCGGGCTCGCCTTCTTCCTGTGGGTCGCGCCGAAGCTGTTTCTCGGCCTGCTCGGCGTGGTCGCGGTCGGCGGCCTCATCGCCTACCCGCTCAACGTTCGAGCGGTCGGCTATGCGAATGCCTTCGAGCGCTCGCAGAAGGGCCGGCGCGAGTTGCTGTCGCGGGCCATCGACGAGGCGCTGGCGACGGGCACGGGCGGCTCGTTCGCATCGGTCAAGACCGAGATGCTCGCCTCGGAGGCGGGCTTCGTGCACATGCTGACCAACCGGTTCCTGGTGGTCGAGAGCTTCCGGCTGATCCTCGCCATCCTGTTCGCGATCATCGTCGGCGGCGTGCTCGGCGCGATCGCGTTCGGCGCCGGGGCGGTCCTGTTCGATTACCAGAAGCTGCTGCTGTTGTTCGTCGCCTTCCGCTACACCTACCATGGGCTGCAGGGGCTGCTGCTCGGCGTCACGACGCTCAACCGGTTCCTGCCGGGAATGCATCGCCTCGAAAGCCTTTTTCGCACCGCCGAACGGCTCGCCGGGCGCGCCAGGCCGGAACGAGGAGGCCGCAAGACCGCGAGCGCCGTCACCAGCGGCGCGCCATTCTCGTTCCGCATCGATGCGCCGCGCTCGCTGGCGGCGGGCGGGACGCTCGAGCGCGGTCGCGTTCACGTGGTGCTGGAGCGCCAGAACGCCAGCCCCGACGTGATCTACCGCCTGCTCGACGCGATCGAGGCCGACCATGCGAGGTTCGCGCGCGCGTACATGGAGGGTCTGATCAGCCTGCCTGAGCCGGGCGGCGCCGGGGTCGGCCCCGACTCGTCGCCGAACGATGCCGGCGCCCGAGGCTCGACCCACCAGTGGATCGCCGACGTGCTCGCCAAGATCGGGCCCGATGTCGTGGCGTCGCGACGCGAAACGCTGACGAGGCTTCTGGCCGCGATCGATCGCCAGTCGACACGGTCTCGGGAGCTGCTGGTCGTCACCCATCCCGTACTGCTCGATCTGCCGGCGGCGGCGCTCGGCGCCGTGGGTGAACGCTTTCCAGGTCACGCCCTGCTCGCCGTCGGCGCCTGGAGCGAAGCGCTGAGTGGAGGGCGCGGCCCGGGCTGGGTGCTCGTCGGCACGGGCTCGGCGATCACGTTCGCCGGCCGGGCCGAGTGCATGTCCGAAGCCGATTGGAGCCAGGCCCGCGCCGTCTACGACCGCGCCGGCGAGCGGTCGCAACGCGGCGGCAGCGACCTCGACGAGCTGCTGCTCGACGAATGATCCGGCGGCTCCCAAGGGCGCGTTGACAACACCCGCCCGCTGCGCCAGTAACCTCCCAACCGGCGGATTCTGTCCGGCGGGACAGGACGAGCGTCGGCCCGCAAGCGAGGGGATGACCGTTGAACGCCAGTCTCATCTATGTGCCGATCGCACCTGGAGAGCTGATCGACAAGATCACCATCCTGGAGATCAAATCGGAACGCATCGAAGATCCGGCCAAGCTTGCCAACATCCGCCGCGAGCTCGAGCTGCTGCGCGAGGACCAGCGCCGCCACATCGAGCCCGACGACGCGATGGCCGAGTTCGAGCGCCGCCTCAAGGAGGTCAACGGCCGGATCTGGGATCTCGAGGACACCATCCGCGAGTGCGAGCGGACGAAGTCGTTCGACGGTCGGTTTCTCGATACCGCCCGCGCGATCTATCGCACCAACGACGAGCGGGCGGCCGTGAAACGCGAGATCAATCTCTACCTTGGCTCCAACATCGTCGAGGAGAAATCCTACGCCAAGTACTAGCCGCGGCCCGCAAGCCCGATCGTCAACCGCCCGCGCCCACCCGGGGATCATCAATGCCTGACGTCATGTTCCCGTTGAGCGGACGCCGCGTGTTCGTCGCCGGACACCGGGGCATGGTCGGCTCGGCGATCGTGCGCCGGTTGGGATCGTTCGACGTCGAGCTGCAGCTGGCCGGGCGCGCCGAGATGGATCTGCGCGATCAGGCGGCAGTGCGCGCTTGGTTCGCTCGGCACAAGCCCGACGTGGTTTTCGTCGCGGCGGCGACCGTCGGCGGCATCCTTGCCAACTCCAGCCGTCCGGCGGAGTTCATCTACGATAATCTCGTGATCGAGACCAACCTGATCGATGCCGCATATCGCAACGGCGTCGAGCGCGTCGTGTTCCTCGGCTCGAGCTGCATCTACCCGAAGCTCGCTCATCAGCCGATGGCCGAATCGGAGCTGTTGTCCGGCCCGCTCGAGCCGACCAACCAGTGGTACGCGGTGGCCAAGATCGCCGGCATCAAGCTGGTCCAGGCCTACCGCGAGCAATACGGCTGCCACTACATATCGATCATGCCGACCAACCTCTATGGCATCGGCGACAACTTCAACCTGGAAAGCGCGCACGTGATCCCGGCGCTGATGCGCAAGATCGACGCCGCAATGCGATCCGGTGCCGGCGAGGTCGAGATCTGGGGCACGGGCAAGGCGCGGCGCGAGTTTCTGTTCGTCGACGATCTCGCCGACGCGGTGGTGTTCCTCGCCGAGAGCTACGACGAGCCCTCGCATATCAATGTCGGCGTGGGAGCAGACGTCACGATCGGCGAATTGGCGCGGGAGATCTGCGGCGTCGTCGGCTTCGACGGGCGGCTGCGCTTCGACACCAGCAAGCCCGACGGCACGCCGCGTAAGCTGCTCGACGTGACGCGGATCAACGCACTCGGCTGGAAGAGCCGCACCAGCCTTCGCGAAGGGCTCGAGCGGACCTATGCCTGGTATCTCGCGCATCTCGCTTCCCTCAGAGCCTGATCCGCTCCGCCGGACCTATCCCAGAAGCGCCGCGCTGAACCGCTCGATGTCGCGCCGGCGGCCCGGATAGCTCGCCTTCAGATCCATCTCGATCAGCGGCAATATCGTCATGCGACCGAAGCGCTTCAGGTCCTCGCGCCAGCCATAGCGCTCCGCCGTCGTCATCAGCGAGCGCGCCGCGTCGATATAGTGGCGCCGGCCGATCAGCATCTGATCGATCAAGTGGAAGTACCAGGTGAAGTCGAGCGCAATCGTTTCGCCCATCTCCGCCTTCGCCGCTTCGACTCCGTCGGCCAGCACCTTCAGCACCATGCGCGACAACCGCTCTGGATCGGCAGACGTCGTCTCGATGAAGTGGCCGGCGTCCTTCCCGAAGTGCTCGAAGTCGTGCTTGAACGATGCGTAGACCGAGGTCGCGGCACTCAACACCTGGATGTTCGGCAGGCCCGGTTTGGCCGCGCCGCTCGTCGCGACCACCGTGACGCCGCTGCCGCATCCGACGAACAGGTCGGCGAAATGAGTGAGGTACGCGGTCTCGCGCAGGCCGAGCTCGCCACCATGCACGATCTGGCGGGAGGACGTCGCGACCGGCTCGTGGGTGGAAATGACGAAGCCGATGCGCGGGCGCTCGTCCAGCACCCGCTCGGCGACCGCGACCGCCAGCGCCGGCGTCATGAACGACTGTCCCGACTTGGAGGAGCACTCGAACACGACGACCTTGTCGTGTTGGTCGAGCCCGGTGTGCGCCACCCAGCGCCGGGTCCGCTCCCGCTCCTCCTCGGTCAGCGCGATCACGGTCTCCACTGGCACGGTGATCGGGCGGGGATAGTTGCGGAACAGCGACGGGCGAACAGTGCCGTCGTAGGTATCGAAATGGCTGGGGCAGATCTGGGTCATGAAGGCGTGGTCGAACTCGCCGCGACCGACGCGACGCCAGCCCTCCTCCTCGAACGCGCACCAGGCCCGGTTGAGATCGCCCCAGGCCCCGACCGGCACCTCCCACACCTCGTCGACGTCGGGATTGTTGTCGATGACCTTGCGACACAGACTCGAGATCGCCCAGGTCAGATGACAGCCGGGGAAGTCGTGCTTGATCTGGTGCGCGATCGTCGTCGCATACAGGCAATCGCCGTTGGAGCCGAGCTGGCCGAGAAGGATGCGCGTCATGACTCGTCTTGCTCTCCGCGCTCAAATCGTCCGTCCATGGCACTCCTGGAGAATCCAGGCTGCAACGTCGACCGCGCTCATTTGCGGGCCTGCACCCAGAGTCTCGACGAGCCGGCCGATATCTGCCCTATAGGGCGAAACGGGCTCGCTGCCGAGGGGGCGCTCGATCGCGACATAGTCGCGCCAGTCGAGACCGGCCCGCCGGAACAGCTCCGCCAGCAGCTCCTCACCCGACCAGGTGCGTCCGGTGGCCATGACGTAGTCCCGATTGCGCTCGTCCTCCAGGACGCGGCAGCCGAGCTGCATGTACTCGGCGCTGCTGCCCCAATCGCACACGAAATCGAGCGACCGGAGCGAGCCTGCAGGCTTGCGGCCGTCGAGCGCCGCCGCCAGCAGGGCGACCATGCGCGGCAGTACGAAATGCGCCGGTCGCCTTGGCGATTCGTGATTGAACAGGAACAGCACGCTAGCGCGCACGCGATGATGGACCCGATAATACTCGATCAAGTCGGTCGCCGCGTTCTTGGTGATCGAGTAGAGGCAGGTCGAGCGCCGCGGCGTGGTCTCGGCGATCACCGTCGGCGGCGGGCTGCCGAACGCCTTGAGCGAGCTGGCGTACAAGAGCCGCGCCTCGGGAGCCCGCAAGCGCATGTGCTCGAGGCAGAGATGCACCGAGCCGAGGTTGACGGCCAGCGCGTCCTGCCACTTGTCCTCGTAGACGAAGCCCGAGGCCCCGTGCAGCGCCGCGACATGATAGATGCGGTCCGGAGCGGTTTCGACGAGCACCTCCGCGAGGGCGCCGCCCACCGTGAGGTCGAGCTGGCGATACGTGAAGCGCGCATGCGGCCCGACGTATCGCGAGGCCTCCTGGCGGCCGAGGCCGATCACCTCGCCGCCCTCAGCCAGCAGGTGCCCGGCCAGATACGAGCCGTCCTGACCATTGACCCCTATGACGAGCGATCGGCGCATGATGGCTGATTGCCTCGAGCCTCCGCCCGCCTACAGCCCCAGAATCTGCTCGAGATAGGCGGGCGTCATCTCGGCCACCTGCAGCTTCTGCTCCAGGTTGCCGGCATCGACGATATCGATCTCCGGCAGCGGGAACAGCATCTTGGTGCCGGCACGTATGGTGGCGGCCTCGCGCTCCAGGAACTCGCGACGGAAATGCCACGGCAGCACGAGGTAGTAGTCCGGCTTCATCGCCCGCGAGCGCTCCTCGGAGACGATCTTGATGTTGGTGCCGAGCGTCATCGCGCCATCCTTCTGCGGATTGCGATCGGCGGCATACGGCACCTTGAAGTGGTCGATATTGTACCACTGCAGCAGGACGTTGCCCTTGGTCGACGCGCCATAGACGTGCACCGTCTCGCCGCGGGCGCGGATCTCGTCCATCAGCCTCGTCATCTCGTCGCGCAGCCGCTCGATGCGATCCTGGAAGGCGCGATACGGCGCGTCGGTGTCGAGCTGCCACTCGAATTCCATCATCTGCAGGCGGCGGATGTATTGCATCGATTCGCGCGTGTCGTACTCGATGCAGTCGTCGCGGCACAGATAGCAACGAATGCTGCCGCCGTTGATCGCGTTGAGCTCGACCTTGAACAGGCGGAGACCGGCGGCGCGGGCGATGAACTGGAGCACCTCGAGGCTGTAGTACTCGAGATGCTCGTGACAGATCGTGTCGAACGAGTTCATCTTCAGCATCAGCGGCATGTAGGACATCTCGACGATCCAGATGCCGGCCGCGCCGAGCGCATTGCGGATGCTGGTCGCGAACTCGATCGGATCCTCGAGGTCGTAGAACATCGCGATCGAGGTCACGACGTCGAACTTGCGGTCGCCGAGGCGGGCGCGGCCGAGCGTGCTCGGAAACACCGTGCCGACCACGTTAATCGGCGGCCCGATCTCCTGCGCGATATCGGAGGGATCGAAGCCCCAGCGCTCGAACTCAGCCGGATAGAAGCCGAGCAGCGTGCCGTCGTTGCAGCCGATGTCCAAGACGCGTTTGTGCTCGGGCTTGACCAGCGAGAGCGCCGACTTGACGATGCCTTCGAGGTGGCTGCGCATCGTCTGGTTGGTGCCGGAGCGATACCAGTAGTTGGCGTACAGGATCTCCGGCGGAATCGAGTGGGCGAGCTGCAGCAGCCCGCAAGCCCCATCCTTGGCTGAGACGTCGCAACGCACCAGCTGGGTCGGCAGCTTGCGCAGCGGCGGGGTCGGCGTGCCGGGTTTCACGAACGAGCCCTGGAGGAACTGCGGCTGGAGATCGACGACGGTGGTGAGAGCGGGCGACCCGCACACTCTGCAGGTCTTCTTGTAGCGGATGTGCATCTCGTCTCCCGCGCTAACCTGTCCAAGCGTTCCGGAAGGACCACGACCGACGCTTGCCGCGCGGTGGTCCGAGCCTATGACTCGACGCCCCCGCGACCGAACGGTCTGGGGGTGGGCACAGACTGGTAGCAACAGTCATTCCGGGTTGCAACGCTCTTTGGCCCGGGATTGCTTGGCCTCGGTGGCCTTCTGTGCATTGCGGCCGCTGAGAAACAGGGCGACCCGGCGCACGAGCTCTGCCGGCTGCTCGCGGACCGCGCGCGCCACCGCCCGCAGCAGCGTCGGATAGTCGCGCGCATAGAATGCAGTCCCTGCGACCTGTGTCCAAATCGAGAAGTTCGCCTCGCGGCGCAGGCGCGGGGAGGCTTGCGGAAAGGCCGCGTCCCGCTTGGCGATCAGTCGCTCCGCCGCCCGCCAGGTGTCTCGCGACAGACGGCCCCGACGGTTGTAGATGTGAGTCAGGATGGCGTTGACAACCAGGATCTCACCACCCGCCGCGACATAGCGCAACAGCCACTCCCAATCCTCGAAACGGCGCAGGGTCGTGTCCAGCGGGCCGATCTCCTCGAACACACGGCGCTCGGCCATCAGCGTCGAGCCGGGCCCGAGACTGCAGCCCTTGATCAGTCCATCGAAGGTCGCTGCGTCCGGCTTGTGGTACCAGTCGATGATCTGACCCTGATCGAGCAGCTCGATGCGAAAGGCGGTGCAGGAGAGGCGCTCAGCCGGACCGGCAGCGCGAAGCGCGGCATGCTGGGCGGCGAGCTTGCCGGGAAGGAACACGTCGTCGGAGTCGAGAAACGCGATGTAGCGCCCGCGCGCCGCTGCGATACCCGTGTTGCGCGCGGCGGCCGCGCCGCCATTGCTCCCGCGCGCCACGATCCGGACGCGGGGGTCGGCGATGGCGGCAACGATCTCCCGTGTCGTGTCGGTCGAGCCATCGTCGGCGACGACGACCTCGAACGAGGGAAAGTCCTGCGCCAGGACGCTCTCGACGCACCGCGCGATCGTCGCCGCCCTGTTGTAGGCCGGAATGACGATGCTGATCTCGACCGGGGCGGCGTCCATGTGCTCATCGGTCGGAGCCTGCCTGTCGGGCCCTTGGCTCTCCATTCGCCCTCCCTCACACGCCCGCGGCGCCCGAATGGCGATGGCCAAGACGGCGCCGCAGCAGCCGTCCCGCCTCCGGCAGAACCGCGACCGGCCATAGCAGGGAGCCGCGGAAGCCCCTCGCCAGTAGTCCGACCAATGCCGAAGGCGATCGCGCGCGGGCGGCGAGGACGAGCCCGATGAGAACCTCGTGCCCGTGCCACGCCCGAATGTCGTTGCGGGTCGCTCGGGGCAGATTTTCGCGCGCCAGATAGGCTTCCGCCAGACCGAGCTTCTCCGGAATGCCCTTGAGCAGCGTCTCGGGCTGCTCGGTGAACGTGAGCGAGCCGGTATGACTGCGATACTCGAGCGCCATGTGCTCGATCGGAAGGAAGCGATGCCCCAGCTCAATGAGCTCGAGCAGCAGCTTGCGGTCGGCGATCAGGGGATAGTCGAGGTCGAACAGCCCCGTCCGCAACATGACGTCGCGACGGTAGAAGCGACTGTTGGTCAGGATCGGCCCGGCGAGCAAGGCGCGTAGCGCCGGGTTGGCATGGGCGCTTGCGGGGAACTCGCCGAGCACCCGCCACTCGCCATCCTCTCGACGCGCGAGCCGGGCCGACAGGCACAGCATATCCACGCCCGGATCCCGCTCGAACGCGTGGGCGACCGCAGACAGCGTCCCCGGCAGAAAGATGTCGTCGGAGTTCAGCAGCCCGACGATGGTCCCGGTCGCCGCGCGGATGCCCTTGTTGAGGGCGTCGTAGACGCCGCGGTCGCGGCCGGTGAGGACGTGCAAATGCCGGTAGCGGCCGAGCACGTCGAGCGTGCCGTCGGTCGATCCGCCGTCGACGACGATGTGCTCGAGCTCGAAGCCGTCCCCTTGCTCCTTCAGCACGCTCTCGATCGCCTCGGCGACGAACGCCCGTCGATTGAGCACCGGGGTAATGATGCTGATCTTTTCCATCCCGACCCTCAGCGACTGGTCCGGCTGCTCAAGACAACGTGTAACCGAGCGTTTCCATGAGCGATCCGCACTGGCGCACCACCGCTTCCGCCTCGTGATCCGTCAGCGCTCCCCGCCAGCCATCGCCCATCTGCCGCGGGACACCATCGAACCCGCGGATGTTGTTGCCGATCAGGTGCTGGCGGCCAAGCTCGGGCGGCCGCGTCAAGTGCTCGAGCCCAAGTCCCATGAAAGCGAGCAGGCTGGCAAGCTCCCGCTCGGGCGCCGCCACCAGATCCTCGTAGCGGATCCGATGGACCGGGGTGCGCCCGCGCCAGGGCGCCACGTCACTCAGCCGGCGATGCAGCCTCCTCCAAAGCCGGCTCGCGCTCGCGATGTCGATCCCGCGCTTCCTCGCCGAGGCTGCGAACGCACGCGGATCTCGGACCAGATGGATGGCGCCATCGATCGGGAAGCCGCACGCCTGCAGCGAGCCGTACTTGGAGAAGCTCTTCTCGCCGTCGAGAAAGACGCTCTTGGCGTGATAGCGCGTACAATAGTCGACATAGCTTCGCACCATGCCGGTGAAATCCCGCGCCGCCCCCGGCGCGGCCGCGGACATGACGTTGCGGCCGGTGGCGAAGGCGACCCCCGTCAAGGCCTTGGCGACGAGCAGGCTGGCGCGCGGGCTCGCCGGCACGAGCCGAGGCGTGGTCGGGAACCAAGCGCCGTTCCACATACCGCCCGTGCGCTCGCTCAGCTGCTTCAACCCGATCCAGAAATCGCACTCGTCGATCTTGCGGCGGCAGGTGCACGGAAAGCGGTAGTCGCCCTTGGGGCGCGGGTTTCCGTCCCCAGCCGAGCAGATCTGCGAATGGTTCGACATCAGCGCCGAGAACATCGTAGCGCCATGGAACGAAGGGCAGAGCAGCGCGAAATAGCGTGGCTCCGTCGCCGCCATCAAATCTCTCGCTCCCATTCCGGGCTGTAGAGCGGCATCAGCTCCTCGATCGCGTGCGTGCGGCCGGTGGCGACATCGACGACCGGCAGCTTGCGAATGAGCTCCGCCTTGGCGGTGCCGCGCGTGAAGGTGAGCGTCCCCTCAGCCGAGCGGGAATCGCGATGCCGCGCCGGCCACGACTTGATGCGCGCGATCGACTCGAGGACGGGACCAGAAAGATCGTTCCTGACGAAGAAGGCATTGACCCCGTTGGAGTTGGTGCCGACGAAAGTGTAGCTCTTCTCCGCCGCGAGGCGCATGATCGCGGCGAGCGAGGCGCCGAAATACTGGCCCGAATGATGCGCTTTCAGCCGCTCGAACGCCGGGTCGTAAGGCACGGTGATTGCGTGCCGGTCGCCGAGCACGCCGTTGATCTCGCAAATCAGGATCGCGGGGCGCACCGACTGGATCGCCTTCAGCACCCAGTAGTCGTTGCCGTCGATATCGACGCTCAAAATGCCGAGTTCGCCGGCGAACCCGTTGTCGCGAATGAGCGCGTCGATGTTCTCTGCGGTGACGAACGCGCTGACGGCGACGAGATCGTGCATCCAGTAGAGCTGCTCGTTGCGCAAGTGGGCCATGTGGTCGGAGCTGCCGTCGATCACGAGCCCGCGCCAGCCCCGGCTCTGCAGCAGGAAACGCGTATTGGCCTCGGTGAAGTTCTCGACCCCGAACTCGACGAACGAGCGCGGGATGCCCGGCAACTTGTGGCACAGCCATTCGATGATGCCGTCCTCGCCCCACTGCGAGGAGACGCGGAACTCGACGTCGGCGAGCGTATCGATCCGTTCCATCTGGCGCACCTGGCGCGCGGCGATCTGGCCGGACAGCAGCAGCTGGCGCTCGAAGTTCCGGCCCATCGCGGCGAATGCTCTTCTCTGCGAGCTTTGCAGCTGATCGAAACCGGCGGCGAACACTTGGCGGATGCGGCTGAGCATGCTTTTTTTTCCGGGGCAATGGAGGCTCGGCCGAGCCCCGCAAGCGCGGCAGGACCCCGAGGTCGCATGCCACAGCGCAACGTGCCGTGTCCAGCGCCAACCGGCCTCCAAGCCGATCGATCCACCTTTACCAGCCGGGGTCGGGCTGCTACCAAGGCCCGCCCTGCCCGCCGCCACCGGAGCGGCCGCGCGCCGGGAGACGAGCAATGCGGCTCAGCGAGTGCTCTGGCGATGACAGACAGTGGCTCCGACCAGCTGGCGCCGACGTGGCTGGAGATCGACGGCTGGGACATTCCGCAGCCGTGTGCCGTGCGGCTCGAGACGGCCGCCGAGCTGGCCCTCGCCCGGCGCATCGTCGCCCATGAGACCCGTCAGCTCGACCGCCGACTTCACGATTTGGAGCGGCGGCTGAAGCCGGATTCGGTGCAATTCGCCGCCGTCCAGAAATCCAAGCAGCGCCCGCAATTCGATCTCGTCGTTCGCCCGGCGAGGAATGCCCTGCCGGCCCGGCCGGCGGAGCGCCTGCGTGCGCTCATCACCCCGCCGGCGACGACGCTGGCGCCGACCCCCCTGGAACAATCGGCCGGACAATGGCTCGCCGACCGGTTCCCGCGCGGTGGGCGTATCGTGATGGTCGGGGCCGACAGCGCGCCGTCGCCGCTCGGCGGCCAGCCGACCTCCCGGTTCGAGATCGTTCGCGTCGCCGCCGGCGAGGGAAATGTGTCCCCCTCGCGCTCGCGCATGGCCAGCCGCCATCGCGCGAATGCCAACTCGCTCGCCGGCTGGCTGGCGACACATTCGCAGGAGGATGCACACTCGATCGCCGCATTCGTTCTGGGTGAAGGCGCGACGCAGAAGGACGTGGACCTGCTGCGCTTCCGCGTCCAACCGGAGCAGGTCGTGGTTGCAGCGCACGCGTGCCCAGCCACCGCATCTCTCCTCCAGTCGTGGGGCGGCAATGCCTATTCGTCCGGCGACCAGCTGATCCTGACCCATCCCGGCCCCTCGTTCGTCGATCCGGCGACGCTCCCCGTCTCCCCCGCAGATGCCAAGCTGTGGCCCAGGATTTCGGTGGTCACCGTCAGTTACAATCAGGCGCAATTCCTCGAGCGCTGCCTCAAATCGGTGCTCGACCAGGACTATCCAAACCTCGAGTACATCGTCGTCGACGCGGTCTCGAATGACGGCAGCCAGGACATCCTGCGGCGTTACGAGTCGCGGCTCTCGAAGCTGGTGATCGAGCCCGATCGCGGCCAATCGGACGGGCTGAACAAGGGCTTCGACCTCGCGACCGGCGAGATCCTGACCTGGATCAACAGCGACGACGCGCTGGCGCCCGGCGCCCTGAAGCGCGCGGCGGTGGCGTTCGCTCACCACGGCAGCGATCTCGTCGCCGGCGGCTGCGAGCGCATCGGCAGCCGCGACGAGATGCTCGACCGCCACTATGCCGCGCTGCCGTTCGTCGAGCCGCTGCCCCTCGGCTTCGCACACCAATACGTGTGGGAGAGCTCGTGGGCGCAGGGAGATTATTTCTATCAGCCGGAAGTGCTGTTCACCGCCGACATCTGGCGCCGGTCCGGCGGCAGCCTGAAGCTGCATCTGCACTGGGCGATGGACTGGGAGCTGTGGATCAGAATGGCACTGGCCAGCGCCACCATCACTCAAATTCCCGTGACGCTGGGGATAAGCCGCCTGCACCCTAACCAGAAGACAACCACCGACGAGCTCTATCTCTACCAGCTGAAAAACATCCTGATGGAGCACGCCGATGCCCTGGCAGCCGTCGCGGCTGCCGCGAGCGACATCCCGACCGGCACTCCGGTCTCGTTCCGGCCGGAGCGCGTCACGCGTACGAAAATCGAGCAGCTCGCCGCCAGGGTGTGGAAGCTGCGCCATCCGACCTATGCCAAGGGCGTGATTGCAAACCGGCTCGGACCCGGCTTCGTCGATCGTGTGCAGCGACTGCGCTACAAGGCGCGCTACGGCATGGGCGGCTTTCGCTTGATTTCCGGCTCCGGCCCTGCCGCGATCAGCCGCATGCAGCGGCTGCTCCAGAGCTACGAGGCCGAGACGCGCCAGGCGCGGCTCGAGCACGCGGATCTGAAGCAGGCGCTCGCGGACAGGAGCGGTCGCGTCCGGGATCTGACCGAGCTCGTCGCCACCGCCTCACGGCGCATTGCCGATTACTGGTCGCGCCTGCTCTTCGACGCCCCGGCCGAAGCCCGCACTGCCGAGCGCGTGCAAGCGATGCTCGCCACCCACGACATGCAGGACATTGCCCGCGCCATCGCCCGCGACAACGCCTCGCAGCAATCGTCGCGCGCGTTCGCGGCAGCCCGACACCTGTTGGTCAAGCCAGCCGAGCTGCCGGACCGCGACCGGTTTGCCCAAACCATCGGCCGGCTCCGCGTCGTCACCATCGGAAACGCCGGCGCGGGGAACTGCAACTATGCCAGTGCGACCCTCGAGCCCAATTGGTCGACAGTGACGATCGCGCACAACCCTGCACTCGGCTCGCTCGACGCGGCGCTCGCACTCGGCGAGCATGCCGGAGCGACGATCGACCTGCTGATCGTGCGTGCCGGCCCGGCCACGATCGAGATGCTGCACGGCGCCGGCAACACGCTCCGCAGAACGATCGTCTGCCGGATCGAGGCCGGCTTCGCGACCGTAGCGGGAGCGCCGCCCCCGTTTGCGGACATCGACGCCCTGATGCGCGCCGAAGGATTCGCCCTGCTCGACCTCGCCCACCTCGACAAGCGCCGGAATACCGCCTTCGACCACTCGAGGGGCTATAGTTATCATGCCGGCCGGCTCGTCGCGGCGGAATGCATTTATGTGCGATGCCTGGACCAGCTCGACCGGCTGAGTGTGGACGAGCGCACGCGGCTCGCCGTTGTTGCCCACGAGACGCTGCAAAAATACGATGTGGCGAGTGCAGCGCTCGGCGCCATCGATCCCGAATGGGGGGAGCGCTACGCGCGTGCTGTCGAGTGAGACCGCGAGCAGGCCGCCCGATCGCAACAGAGGAATGCGCAGGTCGCGCAACGACAATGTCGAGCACCGAACGCCGCCATCGCGTACTGTATTTCTCGGTCGTCCCTATCGGCGACGAGTCGAATGGCGGTCAGCTGGTCTGTCGCGAGCATGTGCAGCGGCTGGCAGCCAGTCCCCATATAGAGCTGTACGTTTGCACCGCAGGTGACGCGGCATGCGCCTCGGCAAACGCCGTGTTCGCACGCGCCCAAGGTGCCGAATTCCATCACATCACTTTGCACCCACACGCGACGCGGAATGTTGCCTTGCCGTGGCTGGTTCCGCGCCTGCGATGGCCATTCACCTTCGAGGCCATCGCCCAGTACCACACCTACGTGGAGCGCGCGTTCCTGGAGCATGCCAAGGCCGTCGCACCGGACGTAGTCGTAATCGACTACTTGTTCAGCGCATTGTTCATTCCTGGCGTATTCGATCTCCCCGTCAGACGCATACTCGTCTCGCTCAACAACGAATCGGATTTTTTCGCTGATCAGTGCCGACTTTCTCGAAATAACGCCGGCACCTCCCGCTCGGCCATCGCCCGGTTGCGGCTCGCGCGTTTCGAGCGCGCCGTCTGCGTAAAGAGCGATAGGGTGGTGGCGCTGTCAATCAACGACCTTCCATCCGACATCGCTCACGCCAGCAGCACCCGGATCATTCCACCCGCACTCGACGCCTCGCCGATGCGCTGGTCGCCCTCGCGCGAGGCGAGCCTGTTCTTCGTCGGCAACGTCGCGCACTATCCGAATTTCCTGGCGATCAAGTGGCTCGCCGAGGAGTTCGCGCCGGCACTCGCCGAGGTGATGCCAGGGGGGCGCATCCGCATCGTCGGAGCCGCCGCGGCGGACGTCGCCGAGGCGTGGCGCAAGTCCAACATCGAGTTCCTCGGCACATCGGATGCCGAGACGGTCAAGACCCTGTTCGCGACCAGCACGCTGTTCATCGCGCCGATCGAGAACGCATTCGGCTCCAAGATGAAGGTCTTGCAGTGCCTCTCGCACGCCACGCCCGTGCTGGCGAGCGCGGCGGCGCTATCCGGGTTGCCGTTCGAAGGCGTGGTCCCGCTGCTGAGACTCGATGACCCGCGCGCGGCCGCCGAGACGGCCAAGCGGCTGATGACCAACCCCGCGCTGCTCGTGGACCTCAGCGCCCGACTGGCACGGGAGCACGCGGCGTTCCTCGCGCGGAGCGAGAGCGCCTGGGACGAGCTGATCGTCGCGGCATGCCGATCGCCGGCCCGCAGAGCACCCTCGCGCGGCCTCGCCTCGGCCATCGACTGGCTGCTCGACGTTCCCGATTCTCCGCGCCGGCCCGGCTATTCGGTGGGCGTCGCGGGAGCGAGCGCGGCATTGACAACCTGACGCAGCCGGCTCGGCGGATTGCAGAGACCGCCGGCTCACGAGCTCGAGGTCGCAGTCGACGAACCGCGCGGCGTCGAATGCATCGGCCTCTATCCGATCGAGTACGTGAACGGCAAGCCGATCCTGTGCGAGCAGCCCCTGTCTGGGCTCGACGGGGCATCCGTCCTCGTCATCCGGCTCGAAAGTCCGGGCTTCCAGTTCCACGCCGACGGCCGCAGGCTCGGCGTCGCGCTGGCCTGCTGGCCGGGTTGACGCTCCTGTTTTGACGCCCCTGTCTCATCGGCCCCGGCGGGAGCCGGACTGCACCCGGCGGACGACCGCCCGGGCCCTGTGCACCAGCGGGCGGACCAGCGACTTCAGCGCTCCAACGCTCCCACCCGCGCGGGCGGCCGTGAGCGCGCTGATCAACTCGCCGACCTGGCGGCGCAGCTGGATCACCTCGTGGTTGTAGGGTGTGTACCCGTCGAGCACGTTGACCGGCAGCTTGAAATGCTCGAGCAGGTGGGCGCTCTCGTTGCGGACCCAGAAATCGTTGATGCCGTCGAAGTAGGCGAGCGTATAGCTACTCTCCGCGAGCCGCTTCTGCCACTCCTCTGTGCGGCGGATGGTGGTGTAGGGCTCCGTGCTTTCGATCACGACCACCTCCGGGCGATGACGTGACCAATCCGCGGCGCGGACGATGGCGTCCTCCGCCCCCTCGGCATCGATCTTCAGGAAGTGGATGTGGCGACCGGCGGCGTGCTGATCGATGATCGCCGGCAGCGTGGTCACGGCCACCTTGACGGGGCGCATCTCGCCGGCCTTCTCGGCCACCAGATCGGGCACCGACTGCGACAGGGAGGAAGTGCCGGTATTGGCGGTGTGGACCCAGAACGTGGTCTCGCCCTCCTGGTCCGCGACGGCCACCTCGAGGTTGATGTCCCGGGGCCGGTCGGCCCGGAGCGCGGCGATGCCCTCGCCCGGCTCGACGTTGATGCCGGACCAGCCTCTGTCGTAGAACAGGCGGGTTACCGATGCGAAGGTCGGGTGGTGGGCGCCGATGTCGATATAGAACCCTGCCGCCACGTCCTTGAAACATCTCTCAAGAAGAACATCCTCGCGGTTCTCGGTGTAGCTGATCATTTCCGTCCCGCATGAGAGCTTGCCCACATGTCGTGGGCCTTGATAGCCTGCCGAGGCAGGGCACGCCAGCGGCACGGCGGGCGCCGGCGGCGGGGCTGCTTGCTGGTCCGCGTCAATCCATGATCTGATGGTGCGTTGCTTTCCATGTCCGCCCGGAAATGAGCGTCATGGGTTGTTCCGCCAGCGAGCCTGCCGAGTCGCGTAAGATATGACAGCCCACCCCGGCCAAGAGCCGTCCATCGCACGCTGGTACGAGATCGGGGGCTGGAAAGGAGCTCACCCCTCGCTGGTGCGCATACCCAGCCGGCTGCTGCTCGACTTCGCGCGCGGCATTATCGCCGACGAGCTGCGCATGCTGGCACCTCGGCTGCGCGATCTCGACCAGCGGCTGGAGCCGACCTCGCGCGGCTATGCCAATGTGCAGAGATCCAAGCAGCGCCCCTCGTTCGAGCTCGGGGTGATCGAGGTGCCACCGCCGCGACGGCCGCGCCCGGCAGCCCGCCTCGCGTCGGCGTTGGCGCCGACCGGACAAGAAGCCACCATTCAACCGCTCCGGACGACGGCCGGGGCTTGGCTCGCCGCGCAGCTCGGGGCGCAGGCTCGCATCGCCTTCGTCGGTCCCGCCGCCGACGCCAGCGTCGCTGCGCTCGCGGGCGATCCGGATATCGCCAGCTTCTCGCTGCGCTACGGCAGTGGCGTGCCCACACCTTCCCGGTCCAGGCTACCGAAGCGGGAGCGGCCGGGACCCGGCTCTCTGGCCGCTTGGCTGACCACCGCCGACATCGGCGAGCCGCGCACGATCGGCGCCTACGTCCTCGGCGCGGATGCCACCGACCATGACGTCGCGCTGCTGCGATTCGTCGTTACCGGCAAGCAGTCGGTGCTCGCTCCCCGCGATTCGGCCGCCGCGAAAGCTCTGCTGACGCTGTGGTCCGGGGAGGTTCGCCAGGCGGGCCCGACGCTGATCTTCACGCGACCGGGCCGCTCGTTCATCGACCCGGCCGAGCTGACCGACGCTCTTGTCGACCCGTCCGCATGGCCGCGGATCACGGTCGTGACCGTCAGTTACAACCAGGGCCAGTTCCTGGAACGCTGCCTGCGGTCGGTGCTCGACCAGTCGTATCCGAACCTCGAGTACATCGTCATCGACGCGGTCTCGAACGACGGTAGCCAGGAGATTTTGCGCCGCTACGAGCCGCGCCTCGACAAGCTGGTGATCGAGCCGGACGAGGGCCAGTCCGACGGCCTCAACAAAGGCTTTGCTCACGCCACGGGCGAGATCCTGACCTGGGTCAACAGCGACGACGAGCTTGTGCCGGGCAGCCTGCGGCGCGCAGCAGCGGCGTTCGCCCTTTACGACACCGACTTGATCGCCGGGGGCTGCGAGAGGATCGGCACCGAGAGCGAGCACATCTACCGACGCTTTGCGGCTCTGCCATTGCTCGAGCGTCTGCCGCTCGGCTTTGCCCACCAGTACGCCTGGCATCGGTCGTGGGAGAAACGCGACCACTTCTTCCAGCCCGAGGTGCTGTTCACCGCCGATATCTGGCGCCGATCCGGCGGGCACCTGAAACGGCACCTGTACTGGGCCATGGACTGGGAGCTGTGGCTGCGCATGGCGATGGCCGGCGCGACCGTGGTCAACATCCCGGTGGCGATCGGCTGCAGCCGGGCGCAGCCGGATCAGAAGACCACCTCGGAAGCGCTTCACCTGCATCAGGTCAACAACATCCTGCTCGAGCATGACGAGGCACTGGAAATGGTCGATGCAATGACGAACGGCGGCCGCCCGAGTAAGAGGTCCATAGCGAGCGGACCAGGCGGCGCGACCACGCAGACGCCGCAGGGCCGCAAGGGGGGAAGCGCGATCAAGTCGCAGGGCGAACCCGGCAAGAGGGGCCTTCTGCGCCGGCTCGCCCGCTCCGCGCTCGCGCGCCTCGAGCAGCGGGGACCCGTGCGCATCGTGCGCGCGCCGCTGTACAATGGCCTGCTCGCGGCACGCGAGGAGCGCGACCTGTACCGAACCCTGCTCGCCAGCGAGGAGCCGCCGCACCCGACGGTGTCGCCAGCCCGGCTCGCGGCCGGAGCACGAGCGCCCGAGCCGACGACGCGAGGGTCGCCCTCTGTGGCCGGCAGGGTCGCTGACCACCTCATGCAGCTGCTGTTCGACCAGGACGCAGATGAGGCGACCAAGGCGCATGTGGCAGCGATGCTCGATGGCGGCGCCGATCTGAAGGCCATCGCACGCGACCTGGCCGCCCGCAATCCGCCGCTGCACGGGCGACCGGCGTTCGCGGCCCGCCGCTCGCTGCTTGTCCACGCCAACCCGCTGCCATTCGGCGATCACCTGCGCCGGATCGCCGGCCCCATCCGCATCGTCGACGTCGGCGCCGAGGTTCTGTCCTACGAGGATCACGTCTACGCCCCGCTGGTACGCTCCTGGCCGACCGTGACGCTCGGCTTCGATCCGTTCTGCGAGGAGCCGGCGCAACACGAGCCGCCGACCGTGTCGACTGCAGGTGAGCGCAAGGTGACCATTCTTCCGAAATTCATCGGCTCTGGCCGTCAGGCCACGTTTCACGTCAACAAGGATCGCGCGACGTCCTCCTTGCTCGAGGCGAACATGCCTCTTGCCGAGCGCTTTTATCTCGACAAGTACCTCGAATGCGTCGAGACGCGGGAGGTCGAGACGACCACGCTCGATACCGCCGTCGGCCTGGTGCCAGAGCTCGCGGAGTCGGTCGATTTCCTGAAGATCGACGTTCAAGGTGGATCGCTGGAAGTCCTGGAAGGGGGCCGCGAGACGCTCGAGCGAACGCTCGTGTGCCATCTCGAGGCCGAGTTCGTCGAGCTCTACAAGGGCGAGGCTCTGTTCGCAGAGATCGATTCCTTCATGCGTGGCTGCGGCTTCCAACTCCTCGATTTGATCCCGTTCGGCCGGCTGCGCTACAAGGCGATCGCGCCCTCGCCGACCCGCTATCTCAACGGCGGACGCCTGCTGTTTGCCGACTGCATCTATGTGAGGCAACTGGATTCATTGGAAAAACTGGAAAATGCGTCGCTTGTGAAGCTGGCGGTCATTGCGCACGAGCTGTATCAAAAATACGACGTTGCCGCGGAGGCGCTGAGGGCCTACGAGGAGGCCACCGGCGAGCAGATCAGCAAGGCCTACGCACAGGCGATCACGTGACCGGCCGACCAGCTTCCTTTGGGGGACGAGGGCCGGTAAGAAGGCGCAGCCGGCCCGGCCGGTGGAGCGGAGCTTGGGAGAGCAGAGCACATGGCCCAGAGGCGCGTCGCATTCATCACCGGTGTCACGGGACAGGACGGCGCGTTCCTGGCCGAGCTGCTGCTCAAAAAGGGCTACGCGGTGCATGGCGTCAAGCGCCGCTCCTCGCTGATCAACACCGAGCGCATCGACCACCTCTACCAGGATCCGCACGAGACCGACGGCCGCTTCGTCGTCCACTACGGCGACATGACCGACTCTTCGAACCTCATCCGCCTGATGCAGGACATCGTGCCGACCGAGATCTACAATCTGGCCGCGCAGAGCCATGTGCAGGTGAGCTTCGAGACACCGGAGTACACCGCCAACTCCGACGCCATCGGCACGCTGCGCCTGCTCGAGGCGATCCGCATCCTCAGGATGGAGAAGACCTGCCGTTTCTACCAGGCCTCGACCTCGGAGCTTTACGGCAAGGTGCGGGAGACGCCGCAGAAGGAGACGACGCCGTTCTACCCGCGCTCGCCCTATGCCGCCGCCAAGCTCTACGCCTACTGGGTGACCGTCAACTATCGCGAGGCCTACGGCATGTTCGCGAGCAACGGCATCCTGTTCAACCACGAGGGAGAGACCCGCGGCGAGACGTTCGTCACCCGCAAAATCACGCGCGCGGTGGCGGCGATCGCCAACAACGAGCTCGAGACGCTCTACCTCGGCAATCTCGATGCCAAGCGCGACTGGGGCTACGCGCCCGACTACGTCGAGGGCATGTGGCGCATCCTCCAGCACAGTGAGCCCGACGATTTCGTGCTGGCGACCGGCGAGACGCACTCGGTGCGCGAGTTCGTCGAGCGAGCGTTCGATGTTGCGGGAATCGAGATCGACTGGAAGGGCAAGGGAGTGAAGGAGACCGGCATCGACAGGAAGAGCGGCAAGACCGTCGTGCGCGTCGATCCGCGCTACTACCGCCCGACCGAGGTCGACCTGTTGCTCGGCGATCCGACCAAGGCCAGGGAGGTGCTGGGCTGGGAGGCGCGCACCAAGTTCGCCGATCTCGTGCGGCTGATGGTCGAGAGCGACATGGCGGCGTACCATCGCATCAACCGGCCGCGGGTCGCGGCGCAGTAGGGGTGACGTCTACGACGTGCGCTCTCGGCCCGAACGATGGGGCACCAGCATGCCCGCGGGCTCGCCGGCCAGCAGGCCGCGGTAGAGTGCATCGTAGCGGTCGACGCAGGCTTCGATGGTAAAGTGGCGGCGCACGCGGTTCTCGCCGGCATTGCCCATCTCCGCCGCCCGCTCGCGGTTGGCTGCGAGCCAGGCGATCGCCGCCCCGAGTGCGGCGGGATCGTGCGGCGGCACGACGAGACCGGTCTCGCCGTCGACGACCGCCTCGGGATTGCCGCCGACGCCGGTCACGATCATCGGCAGGCCGGCCGCCATGCCCTCGATCACGGCGTTCGAGAAGCCTTCCTCGTGCGAGACGTTGAGCGCAAAATCGGCGGCACGCACCAGATCGGGTACGTCGGTGCGCGAGCCGAGAAAGCGCATACTTGCGGCGATGCCGAGCGATTGCGCGAGCGCGGCGAGCTCGTGGCCATGACCGTCGTCGCGCCCGGCCGCGAGCAGCACCCAGCGCGCGGGCAGCCGCTCGCGCACGCTGGCGAGCGCGCGGACCAGGTCGGCATGGCCCTTGTAGGGGTTGAGGTTTGCGACGATGACGCCGACCAGCGCATCGGCCTCGATGCCGAGCGCGGCGCGCAAGGCGGCCTTGTCGGCCGGCGCACCGAAGCGCGCGGTGTCGACGCCGTTGTGGATCACGCCGAGCCGATCCTTGGCGACGCCCTCGGCAAGCAGCTCGTCGCCGATCCGGTGCGAGTTGGCGAGCACCGCCGTCATCCAGCCATGGAGCGCGATCTCGAGCCGGCGCGCGAGCGGTCGCTTGGCCTGATAGTCGGCGAGATTGCGCCGGCTCATGATGCGGATCGGCCGCGCCGTCAGCACCGACAGCGGACCGCCGACGAGATAAGGCAGCGGCAGGAACATGTGGACGATGCGCGGCCGTCGCGCGGCCAGCAACCAGCCGAGCTTGGTGGCGGTCGCTGCGAGCCGCACTGGAGCGCCGATGCCCCGGAACCAGGCGCTGCCGCCGATCGGTGGCGCGATCACCTCGACGCCGGTCGCTTCGACCTCGTCCGCCATGGCGCCGCGCGCGGCGAGGCAGTAGAGCGCAACCGGCCAGCCCCGTGCTGCCAGCCGCGGCATGATCTCGGCGAGATGGCGCTCAGTGCCGCCGCGCTCCAGCGACAGCGTGACGAACACGATCGGCGCGACCTCGCGAGCATCCCCCACGTGATTGCGATCTCCCCGACCAGCGCCCCGACACGCCGCACTGCTCCTCGCCCAGCGTGGCCAGGAGCGCTCCTTGAATAGGCGTTGTTGCCGACCGCCGTCAATTCGGCGCTGCGCGGCAGCAGGCAGTGGATCGCGGGCCGGCCGCAATCCGGAGCACGTCGTGCTGCAAACCGAGGAAATCCAGGAAATATGCCATTCTCGCGATATGCTGCGAGCGCGCTTGCCCCCTATCCGTTCGGTCGCAGGAGTTGAAACGGCGCCGCGACCAATGCCATAGGATCGCAGTCGCTGGCTGGCCGCGCATGTGGCCCACGACCTGGAGATGACCGACATGGCCAATGCCGCTGCAGCCCGCTCCACGATCGCCAACGAGGTCCAGCCGCCGGCGCCGAGCGCGCCCGCAGCTCCGGTGACGCTGCGGGTCGTCATCCTGGGTCGCGACGAGGACAGCAAGAGCGCGCTGCTGGCGCGCCTGATCGAGGCCGGTGAGCCGGCCGGCGACCTCGGCCGTGATGAGGTCGAGGAGAGCAGCCAGACCGGCCCCGCGAGCGATGTCGACGATCTGCTGGACCATCTCGAATCCGAGCATCTCCATGCCGAGACCGGCGGCATCGCCTACCACGTGGCGATCGGGCGCCGTGATCTGGTGCTGACGGTGGCGCCCGCAGACGAGCGGCGCACGCGCGAGCTGGTCGCCAACACATCGCGTGCCGACGTGGCGATCGTCGTCGTCACCGCGGCGAGCGGCGTGCCGCGCGAGGTCCACCGCCACACCTTGGTCGCGGGCCTGCTCGGCATCCGCCACGTCGTGCTTGCCGTCGACGGCCTCGATGCGGTCGGATGGGACCAGGAAGCGTTCGAATCGATCCGCGCGGAGTACGCGGCATTCGCCACCCGGCTCGGCATCGAGCTGCTGGCTGCTGTTCCCGTGTCCGGCACCGGCGGCGACAACGTCCGGAGCAAATCGGCGCGCGAAAGCTGGTATCGCGGCTCGCCGCTGGTCGACGTGCTTCTCGACGGCTCGTTCGGTCGGCCTGCCTACACGCGTCCGCTCAGGATGCCGATCGCGCGGGTGATCGATATCGGCCCTGACCAGCGCGGCTTTGCCGGCACGCTGCGCAGCGGCTCGGCGCGCCCCGGCGACGCGGTGGTGGTGCTGCCGGGGGCACGCGCGTTGCGCATCGAGCGCATCATCGCGCGCGGCGGCGACGCCGAGACCACGGCCAGTGGCGACACCGTCGCGCTCGTGCTCTCGGACGGAGCCGAGATCCGCGAGGGCGACGTCGTGTGCGCGGGCGACGCGCGCGCCGAAGTGGCCGACCAGTTCGCCGCCGACCTCGTCTGGATGGGCGAGCGACCGCTGCTCAAGGGCCGCTCCTACACCATACGCATGGGCACCCAGACGGCCACCGCGCAAGTGAGTGAGCTCAAGCACAAGACCAACGTCGACACGCTCGAGCACGTCGCCACACGGCAGATCGAGATCGGCACCACGGGCCTGTGCAATTTCTCGCTCTCCAGGCCGCTCGTGCTCGATCCGGCGAGCGAGAACCGCGACACGGGACGCTTCTTCCTCTACGACCGAATCTCGCGCGCGATCGTCGGCGTCGGCATGATCCGCTTCGCGCTCAGACGCGCGCACAACATCCACTGGCAGGCGGTCGACGTCAGCAAGCTGCAACGCGCCGGCCTCAAGGGCCAGTCCGCCTGCTGCCTGTGGTTCACGGGCCTCTCCGGCTCGGGCAAGTCGACGGTCGCCAACATGCTGGAGAAGCGGCTGCACGCACTCGGCCGCCATACCTATATTCTCGACGGCGACAACGTGCGTCACGGCCTCAACCGCGACCTCGGTTTCACCGAGGCCGACCGTGTCGAGAACATCCGCCGCGTCGCCGAGGTGGCGCGTCTGATGGTCGATGCCGGTCTGATCACGCTGGTCTCGTTCATCTCGCCATTCCGCGCCGAGCGCCGCTTCGCGCGTGAGCGCTTCGACGTCGGCGAGTTCATCGAGGTGTTCGTCGACACGCCGATCGACATCTGCGAGCAGCGCGACGTCAAAGGCCTCTACAAGAAGGCGCGCGCCGGCCAGATCGCCAATTTCACCGGCATCTCCTCACCATACGAGCCGCCGGAGAACGCCGACATCCACCTCGCGGCGGGCGCGGAGGCGGTCGACGCGCTGGTCGAGCGCATCCTCGGCGAGCTCTCGCGTCGCGAGATCGTGAGAACAGACGGCGGGACAGCGCGGAGCTGATTTCTCCCGACGAGCTCAGCTGCTGCCGCCGGGCACGAAGCGATAACTGGTGTTGCAGAACTCGCATTTGACGGTGATCGCGCCATCGGCTTCCCGCATGTCGGCGAGCTCCTCGGCGCCGAAGCTTCCCAGCATGGAGGCGACCCGCTCGCGCGAGCAGCGGCAGTGCTCGGCGACGCTACGCGGCTGGAACACGCGAACGCCCTCCTCGTGGAAAAGGCGATAGAGCAGCCGCTCGGGAGCGAGCGTGGGATCCAGCAACTCGTGGTCCTCGACAGTCGCCGCCAGCAGCGCGACGCGCGTCCAGTCGTCGTCGGTCTCGCCGATCACCAGCCCCAGTTCCTCGGCCTCGGCGATCTCACCCGGTGAGCGGGCCGTGCCGCCCTCGCGGCCGACGTGCTGGAGCAGCAGTCCGCCAGCACGCCACTGCCAGACACCGGCCGAATAATGGCGCGCGACAGCGAGGCGAATGAGTGTCGGCAGTTGCTCGGACTGGCGGAAATAGCTCAACGCCGCATCGCTGAGGCTCACTCCCTCGAGTGCGACGACGCCCTGCGTGCGGTCCATGTCGCCGCCCGGATCGATGGTCATCGCGAGATGGCCGTGACCCCAGAGCACGGCCGGCGCAATGGCACCCGCGCCCGCAACCGCCGCGAGACGCTCCGCATCGAAGCTCGCATAGCCTCTGAGCCGACCCGGCACCTCGAAGTCTGCGACCAGGAAGCCGAGGATTCCGTCGGTCTTGGTCTGCAGGATCAGCTTGCCTTCGAACTTCAGCGCGGAGCCGAGCAGCGCCGTCAGCGCCAATGCCTCGCCGAGCGCGCCGCAGACGACATCGGGATAGTCGTGGCGGGCAAGGATCGTGTCTGCGGCGGTGCCGAGGCGGACGATGCGCCCCGCGACGCCGGAGCGCTCGGTCTGGAAGGGGAGCACGATGTCATCGCCCTGGGCGGAGGAGGCGCGCCGCGCGGCAGGCTCGTCGCGCCCGGACATCTACTTGCCTCCGAGGCACCAAGCGAGGATCGCCTTTTGCGCGTGCAGGCGGTTCTCGGCTTCGTCGAACACGACCGACTGCGGCCCGTCGATCACCTCCGCCGTCACTTCGTGGCCACGGTAGGCCGGCAGGCAGTGCATGAAGATCGCGCCCTTGGCGGCGAGGCGCATCAGCTCGTCGTCGACGCCGTAGGGCTTCAACAGCCGCTTGCGCCGGGCGCCGTCGTTCTGGCCCATCGACACCCAGGTGTCGGTGACGACGCAATCGGCGCCGCGCACCGCCATGGCGGCGTCGCTGGTCAGCACGACCTGCCCCTTCTCCCGCCGCACCCAGTCGATCACCGCCTTCTCGGGCTCGAGCTCGTCCGGTGAGGCGACACGCAGCTCGAAGCCGAACCGCACCGCGGCCTGCATCCACGATACCGCGACGTTGTTGCCGTCGCCGACCCACGCGACCACGCGACCGCCGATCGGTCCCCGGTGCTCCTCGAACGTCATGATGTCCGCCATCACCTGGCACGGGTGGCTCTTGTCGGTGAGGCCGTTGATGACCGGTATGGTCGCGTGCTCGGCGAGGTCGAGCAGCGTCGCATGCGCGTTGGCGCGGATCATGATCGCGTCGGCATAGCGCGACAGAACGCGCGCGGTGTCGGCGATGCTCTCGCCGCGGCCGAGCTGCAGATCGGTGTGATTGAGCGCGATCGTCTGCCCGCCAAGTTGGCGCATGGCGACGTCGAAGGAGACGCGGGTGCGCGTCGAAGGCTTCTCGAACACCATCACCAGCACGGCGTCCTCGATTCCCTTTGGCTTCAGCTTCGCCGGCGTGCGCTTGCCCGCCTTCTTCATCGAGTGCGCGTTGTCGACGATGCGGCGCAGCGTCTTGGCATCGAGAGAATCGAGATCGAGGAAATGACGGGGTGCGGAGTTCGTAGCCATGTCGGCGTGCCAATGGTTCATGGATGGAATGACTAGACGGTGGACCGCTCGATGCGATCGAGCGCGCGGGACAGCCGTTCGACGGCCTCGCCGATCTCCGCGTCGGTCACGATGAGCGGGGGTAGCAGGCGCACCACGTTCTCCGCCGCGCCGACCACCAGCAGACGCTCGGCTGCGGCGGCCTTGACGAAATCCGGCGCAGGCGGCGCCAACTTGAGCCCTGTCAGCAAGCCCTTGCCGCGTACCTCGAGCACGAGCTGCGGGTAGGCGTCCCGGAGACCGGCGAGCGCCTGTGCGAGCCTCAGCCCGCGCTGGCGCACGCCATCGAGGAAGCCCGGCGCCAGCACGACGTCGAGCACCGCATTGCCGACCGCCATGGCGAGCGGGTTGCCGCCGAATGTCGAGCCGTGGGTGCCGGCGACGAGTCCCTTCGCCGCTTCGGCCGTGGCGAGCACGGCGCCGAGCGGAAAGCCGCCGCCGATGCCCTTGGCGACCGCCATCAGATCGGGCTCGATGCCGGCCCACTCGTAGGCGAACAGCTTGCCGGTGCGGCCGATGCCGGTTTGCACCTCGTCGAGCGCGAGCAGCAGCCCATGGCGGTCGGCGAGCGCGCGCAGCGCGGCGAGCTGTTCAACCGGGAGCATGCGCACGCCGCCCTCTCCCTGCACCGGCTCGATCATGATCGCCGCCGTCTCGGGCCCGATGACCGCCTCGACCGCGGCGATATCGCCGAACGGCACATGGTCGAACCCCGGCGCCTCGGGGCCGAAGCCCTCCAGGTACTTGGGGTTGCCGGCGGCCGAGAGTGCGGTCAGCGTGCGGCCGTGGAAGGCGCCCTCGAAGGTGACGATGCGGGTGCGCTCGGGGGCGCCGGAGACATGGTGATAGCGCCGCGCGGCCTTGATGACGCCCTCGCAGGCTTCCGCGCCCGAGTTGCAGAAGAACGCCCGCTCGGCGAACGAGGCCGCGCACAGCCGCTCCGCCAAGCGCTCCTGGCCCTCGACTCGATAGAGGTTCGACGTGTGCCACAGCTTGCCGGCCTGCTCGCCGAGCGCGGCGACCAGATGGGGGTGGGCATGGCCGAGCGCGTTGACGGCGACACCGGAGCCGAAATCGAGATAGCGCTCGCCCGACTTACTGACCAGCCAAGCCCCCTCGCCGCGCTCGAAGACGATGTCGAGACGGTTGTATGTGGCCATCACGGCCTGCGACGGCGGGCTGACCGTCGCGGCAGCGATGGGGTGGGTCTCGCCCGGCTTGTCGGCCGGATGGGGTGCCGGCATGGCGCCCATCCCTGATCACGGAAACGAAAAAAAGCCGCCTCTGCCGGCGGCCCTCGCACCTTCGGGTGATACTTTGCGTCTCGCCGCCTGTCAACGCGCTCGCGGCCGGGAGTTGCCGTAGCGCCGAATCGATCTGTGGCCGGTCCGCCACGTCTCCCTGTCAATGCCCGCCCCCAAGCCGACAAGGCTTGTAGGCCGAATTCTATGTGTTGTAGGTTTTTGTTGTCCGGCTACGAGATGTCGCGCCGTTGCGCGATCCGTGTCGTCTCGAGTGTATCGCCCTCCCATGGAGGGGCCGGTCCGCGTAAGGGGTCGAGTTCAGCCCCCCTCGTCTGTGCGCGTCGATCGTCTCTGCGTCCTCTTCAAGTTCAGCGTCCATAACCCGGCCAGTCTCAGGTCTCGCGTTGGCGCGTCCATTCGCTGCCAGCATCGAGCCCGGCGCTGTCCGACAGAAACGGAGTGTGCCCGTCTTACCGGGTCACTCTGGCGTGATTCTCGAAGGAGCGACAAGTATGGGCTGGACCGACGAGCGCGTCGAGCTTCTCAAGAAGCTGTGGGGCGAGGGCCTCTCTGCAAGCCAGATCGCAGGCCGCCTCGGAAGCGTAAGCCGCAACGCGGTGATCGGCAAGGTGCACCGCCTCGGCCTCTCTGGCCGCGCCACCACCTCGCGCATGAAGAGCCATCGGCCGCGCGTCCGCGCCGCAGTGCAGGCGGCTGCCAAGCGCGCGCCCAAATCCCGTTTCGCAACCATTGGCAACCCGGCGCTGCGCGCGCTCTACCAGCCGGACGCTGAGCCGTTCCAGCCGGCGGCCGAGGAACTCGATATCCCGCTCGCCGAGCGCAAGACGATCCAGACGCTGACCGAGTGCAGCTGCCGCTGGCCGATCGGCGACCCGCAGATGGCCGACTTCCACTTCTGCGGCAAGCCCAAGGTCGCCGGCCTTCCGTATTGCGAATTTCACGCCCGACGCGCCTTCCAGCCGCCGCAGCCGCGCCGCCGCGAGCGCGACGGTCTCGAGCCGGCGCTGCCCGCCGTCGCCGCGCCACGCGCCAAGACGGAGCCGCTCGACGCCTGACGTCGATCAACAGTTATGCCGCGGCAATGCCGACGGCAGCGGGGGGAAGGCCGGACATGCGGGGGCATGCGTCCGGCCTTCTTTTTTGCTTGGCGCTTGCCGACACGCGTTCCGCGAGCCGGCCGGCATGCGCGGCCAGCGGTCCCCTGGGCGATTCAGTTCATTCTGCGCCGCACCGCCTTCCTTCTCCCGTGGGGACAGGGGCGTGCGCAGGCGACCGAGAATTGAATGGCCCTGCAACGGTCCCCTGGCGCGGGGGAAAGCTTGCACAGGGCGGCCGAGGCGCCGATTGTGAGGGCACGAGATCAGCCCCCGGAGCCTCGCAATGACCAAGTCCACCGGTGCCGCCAAACCTCGCAAGACCGCCGTGGCGACACCCGCGTTCGATATCGACGCGCCAGAGCTCCCGAAGGCAATCGCCGCGGCGGCGCTGACTGCCGGCGGCTACCCATACGACAAGAAGCTGAAGCTCAAGACTTACGAGAAGGAGCTCGCCCTCCTGCAGATCGAGCTGTTGAAGCTGCAGGCCCACATCCAGGCGACCGGTGGGCGCATTGTCGTCGTGTTCGAAGGCCGCGACGCCGCAGGCAAGGGCGGCTGCATTGCCCGCTTCATGCAACACCTCAATCCGCGCCACGCGCGCGCCGTCGCGCTCTCGAAGCCGACCGAGACCGAGCGCGGCCAGCTCTATTTCCAGCGCTACATGGCGCACATGCCGACAGCCGGCGACATCGTCCTGTTCGACCGCTCCTGGTACAACCGCGCTGGCGTCGAGCGGGTGATGGGCTTCTGCACGCCGGACCAACTCGCCGACTTCCTGCGCGAGGCGCCGGAGCTCGAAGGCCTGCTGGTGCGCGACGGCATCCGCCTGTTCAAGATCTACCTGACGATCGGCCGCGAGACGCAGCTCGAGCGCTTCCACGAGCGCCGCCACGATCCGCTGAAGCGCTGGAAGCTGACCGACATCGACCTGGCCGCCATTGCCAAGTGGGACGAGTACACCAAGGCCAAGGACGAGATGTTCCGCTTCACCCACACCGCGGTCGCGCCGTGGACCGTCGTCAGAGCCAACGACCAGCGCCGGGCACGGCTCGAGGCGATCCGCGTCGTGCTGTCCGCGATCGACTACCCAGACAAGGACGTAGACATCGTGGGCAAGCCCGACCCCAAGATCGTCGGCTCCGACGATGCGTTTTTCTACGGCTGACTCGGACGCCACGCAGGTTGGGTTAGCGTGCGTTCGAGGCTCACCTGCGACCGAGACGCCGCCACCACGCGTAACCCAACATCGTGTCGAGGTCATCGGGTCACGCGCGACGCAAATTGTCGGAATCGACTCGCGACCCGTCCGCCGCGCCAACCCCGTCTACGGGTAATTTTTCAGATCAAATCGGGGAGCCTGGGGTCGAGCGTGCGCGACAGGCGAGCGGCGGCGAGACGGGCGAAGGCGAGCGTCATCGCCTTGCGGCGCGCCGCCGCAAGACGCACCTCGACCGGATGGCGCACGAGCTCGCCGCCATAGCGGTCGGCCAGGATGAGGCCGGCCGTCTCCGGAATGAGCTGAAGCGGAAAGCCGGGCGCGACGGCGAAATAGAGGCGGTCGGAGAAATCTATATACTCCTGCCACTTGTGATCGGAGCGGAAATCCTCGACCGAGGACTTGATCTCGATGATCCACACGTCACCGTTGGCGGACAGTCCGACTACGTCCGCGCGCCGGCCGTTGGCGAGCGGCATCTCGACGACCGAGGCGAGGCCGTAGGCGCCGAGCAGGCGACCGACGCCGCGCTGGATCTCCAGCGCCGCCGCCGATTGCCGACCGTCCGACGACGTTGGGTCGGGCTCCGCGGCGATGGTTTGTCTCGTCATGGTCATTGAAACGCCATGTCGTGGTGCCAATTGCGGGAGGCGTACCGGCAGGGGACCGGTTCACGAGCTACCCGCCGTCTCGTATGTAAGAGATTAGCTGTCCCGGCCGTCGCGTTCCAGTCCGCCGGACAGGGCCCGCGTCTGTCCGTAAAGGGATGCCGAGCGACCCATGTTCTTCAAGCGATCGACCCCTGCCGCCAAGGAGAGCCGTGACACTCCGGCACCAAGTCCCGCGATCGCGAGCACTCCTGCCGCCGTCGCGGCATCGACACAGGCTCCACTCGAGGTCGACAAGCTGCGCCGCCGCGTCGATCCGGCCAGCCTCGGCTTCGGCTCGACCAGCGACCTGATGCCCGCGACGAGCCTGATCGGTCAGGACCGCGCGCTCAAGGCGATCGAGTTCGGCACCAGCATCAGGGCGTTCGACTTCAACCTGTTCGTGCTCGGGCCGCCAGCATCTGGCAAGAGCACGGCCGTGCGCAGCTTTCTCGAGCGCAAGGCCGCCGCGGCGCGGGCACCCGACGACTGGGTCTACGTCAACAATTTCGAGGATCACAACAAGCCCAAGGCGCTGCGCTTGCCGGCCGGCCGGGCAAAGATCTTCGCGCGCGCCATGCTGGAGGCGATCGACGAGCTGCGAGCGACGCTGCCGGCCGCCTTCGAGAGCGAGGACTATCAGGTCCGCCGACGCGCCATCGATGAGCAGTTCCGCTCCGGCCAGGAGGAGCGGTTTGCGGCGCTCGATCGCAAGGCGGAGGAGCAGAACATCGCCGTTCTGCGCACGCCGATGGGTTTCGCGATGGCGCCGGTGGTCGACGGCAAGGTGGTCAAGCCGGAGGACTTCAACCAACTGCCGGAGGACTGGCGGGCCGACGTGCAGCGGCGCATCGAGGAGCTGCAGAAGGAGCTCGTCGACATCCTCGAATCGGCACCGCGGTCCGACAAGCGGCGCCGGCTCGAGGTGAGCGAGCTCAACGAGGAGGTGGCCGAGATTGCGATCAAGGCGGCACTCGACGACGTTCGCGCGCTGATGCCAGAGCTGCCGGCCGTCGCCAGCCACCTCACCGACACCGAGCGCGATCTCGTCCGCAATGTCGCCCTGTTCCTCACCCCCTCGGGCGAGGAGCCGCAGATCGTCCGGCAGCCGGTCGACACCTCGCGCGATCCGCGATTCCGCCGCTACATGGTCAACGTCGTCGTGGCACAGGACAGCAACGGAGACGGCAAGGGCGCGCCGATCCACAGCGAGGCCAATCCCACCTACGGCAACCTGATCGGCCGCATCGAGCACATTGCCCAGATGGGCACCCTCGTCACCGACTTCCTGCTGATCAAGCCGGGCGCGCTGCATCGTTCCAACGGCGGCTACCTGCTGGTCGACGCGCGCAAGATCCTGTTCTCTCCGTTCGCCTGGGAGGCACTGAAGCGCGCCATCAAGAGCCGCGAGATCCGCGTCGAGCAGCCGATTGAAACGCTCGGCTTCGCCTCGACGCAGACGCTCGATCCCGAGCCGATCCCGCTCGACGTCAAGGTCGTCTTGTTCGGCGACCGCGAGCTCTACTACCTGCTCAATGCCTACGACGAGGACTTCGGCCGGCTGTTCAAAGTGCAGGCCGACTTCGACGAGACGATCGCCCGCTCGACCGAGAACGATCGCGCCTACGCCGGCCTGATCGCGGCGATCGTCGCCCGCCACGGCCTGAGGCCGGTCGATGCCGGCGGCGTGGCGCGCATCATCGAGGAAGGTGCGCGGCTGGCCGAGGATCGCGAGAAGCTCTCGATCGAGATCGGCCGCATCGCCGACATCATGCGCGAGGCCGACTACTGGGCCGGCGAGGCGGGCCGCGCCACGACGACCGCCGCCGACGTCTCACGTGCCGTCGCCGAGCACGTGCAGCGTGCCGACCGGCTGCGCGATCGCTCGCAGGAGATCATCGCGCGCGAGATCGTGCTGGTCGACACCGAGGGCGCCAAGGTCGGCCAGATCAACGGGCTCTCCGTGATCCAGCTCGGCGACTTCGCGTTCGGGCGGCCGAGCCGCATCACCGCTCGTACGCGCCTCGGCCAGGGTCGGGTCACCGACATCGAGCGCGAGGCCAAGCTCGGCGGTCCGCTGCACACCAAGGGCGTGATGATCCTATGGGGCTTCCTCGCCGGACGGTTCGCGCTCGACATTCCGCTCGCGCTCGCCGCCACGCTGGTGTTCGAGCAGTCCTACGGCGGCGTCGAGGGCGACAGCGCGTCCTCGGCCGAGCTCTACGCGCTCCTGTCGGCACTCGCGGATGCGCCCATCCGCCAGGACCTCGCCGTCACCGGTTCCGTCAACCAGTGGGGCGAGGTGCAGGCGATTGGCGGCGTCAACGAGAAGATCGAGGGCTTCTTCGACGTGTGCAAGGCGCGCGGGCTGACGGGCACGCAAGGCGTGCTGATCCCGAAGGCCAACGTGCAGCACCTGATGCTGCGCGAGGACGTCGTCGAGGCGGCCGCCGCAGGCAAGTTCGCAGTGTATCCGGTCGCCACCATCGACGAGGGCATCGAGCTGCTGACCGGGATCGGCGCCGGGGCGCGGGCGGCCGACGGACTGTTCCCGGCCGGCACCATCAACCGCCGCGTCGACGACTGCCTGAAGCGATACGCCGAGCAGGCGAAAGGCTTCCGCGGCGCCGGCAGCAACGACAAGGATGCGATCTCATGATCACCCACGTCGCCGCCAAGGGCGAGGATCGCGGCCGCGTCGTCGTCAAGCTCGGCGCCACCGGGCAGCCGAGCGAGGCGGCGATCGAAGCCGCGGTCAGGATCGCGCAGGCGTTCCAGTCCGAGATCGAGAGCCTGTTCGTCGAGGACCGGCAGCTGCTCGAGCTGGCGAGCTTCCCGTTCGCCCGCGAGATCTCGCTTTCGGGCCGCTCGTCACGGGCGATCTCGGTTGCGGACATCGAGCGCGACATGCGGCTCGCCTCGCGCAGGCTGTTGAAGCACGTCGAGGAGATCGCACAGCGGGCCGAGGTGCCGATGCGCTGGCGGGTGGTGCGTGACGAGCCGATCGCCGCGCTCGCTCATGCCTGCGCGGCCTCGGGCCCATGGAACGTGGTCGCGCTCGGCGAGCCCTTCACCGCGCGCCAGGCGCGCGCATTGCGCGATCTCTTCGCACGCGTGCTCGACACCACCGGCGTCGTCGTCGCCCCGCCAAAGGCGCGCCGCCCGCAGGGGCCGGTGGTGGTCGCGGTCGAGGAGCTGGATCGGCTCAGCGGCATGCTTCGCACCGCGGAGCGGATCGCCGGTATCAATGGCGGCGAGATTCGGCTGCTCCTGGTCGCGTCCGAGGCCGAGTCGGCCCACTGGATGGAGGATCAGGCGCGGCTGCTGCTCGGCGGCCAGCCAGGCGTCGTGGTGCAGTCGGTCGTCGCCATGCCGGGCGACACAACGGCGATCGCCGAGAGTCTCAGGCGCCTCGCTGGCGGGTTCGTCATCGCCCCATTCGGCGGGCTCGTGGTGCCCGCCGAAGGCGACCTCGGCCCATTGGTGGGCCTGCTCGAATGCCCGCTGTTCCTGGTGCGCTGAGCCGCGACCGCCCACGTCTCGAGATTATGCGCTATTCCTCATTGACGATCTGGCCGCCGTCGTAGCCGCAGGCGATGCGGCCGAGCGCGGCGCGCATCGCGTCCGTCTCGAGCTCCGCCGCGAGACGCGCGACGTCGGGCTCGCTCTCCTCGCGCCGGCCTCGGGCCAGCAGCTGCGCGACGAGCGCGGGATCGAGCTGCGGCAGGCTGGCCCAGAAGCCCTTCGCCAGCTCGCGCGCCAGGGCATGATCGGGATGCTTGTCGCTCTCGGGCGCACGACCGATCTCGTACATGTGGGTCGCCGATTCCCACGGCGCGCGTGCACGGGGAAATCGGGCCAGAACGTCCTGCGCCTCCCCGGCGACGTAGAAGCGGTTGAGCGTGTCGTCGAGCACGTGCTCGTAGCCGGCCTCGAGCAGGATCGGCTCCCAGGCGGCGAACGCGGGCGCGCCGGTACCCGGCTCGATCGCCTCGGCAACGACGACCTTCGGGCGGAAGCGGCGCCAGTCGTTGCCGGCCAGCACGTCGGCCTCCGCGCCCTCGACATCGATCTTGAGAAAGTCTATCGCGCCGACCAGATTGCGCTCGCACAGCTCGGCCAGCGTGCACATCGCCATCGCTTTGGTCTCGTAGTCGTCACCGTGCACCTTCGATCTCTCGGCATGGTGGGCGACGGTGGTGGAGAGACCATGCAGGCGCGGGAACACGTGGAAGTCCACTGTGCCCGCCCGGCGGCCGACGAGCCCCTCGAAGCATATGTCGCGCGGGCGGATGGAGGCGTAGAGCGCGGCGAGTGCCGGCTGCGGCTCGACGACAATGCCGCTCCAGCCGCGCTCGTAGAACCACATCGATACGTTGTCGGCCACCGGGTGTCCGGCGCCGATGTCGATGTAGAAGCCTTGCGTCTTCTCACCGAGGCCGATCCACAGATGATAGTCCTCGAGGTTCTGCGTGTACGAGAGTGCCATGCGGGCTCCAAGGGCAGCGTGAATGGCAGCCGCCGGATGATGGCCGGCAGGCGCGGGCAGCGCGCTCATAGCACGGCGATTGTGGCGGAGAATTGGAATCGTTCGCTGCGAGCCTGGCCGGCGGGCCATGGCGAAGCCGGCATGGAGTTGGCAAGCTCGACCGCATGGACAGACGTCAGCGGGGGCTCCAGAGTGACGGTAATTCTGCCGCATGCGGTCCGAGTCTGTGAATCGAAGTGGGTCGCGTCGCTCGCCGTCGCCTTCCTTCTCTCGCTTGCCGCTCTTCTCGCCCCGGCGTCCCTCGCGCTCAACCAGCCTTCCGCCGACGACGCCACGCCGTCCGTCAAGATCTTCGTCGTCGCCTACGCCACCATCTCGGTGATGATCGCGCTGTTGATCTTCGAAGTGAACGAGAGGCCGTCGAGATCACGCAGGATGATGCGCCTCATGCACGTGATGCGGACCTACCTGGTGCCAGTGGCCGCGACGGCGTTCATAGGATGCGTGCTGATCTCGGCATCGAGCGAGGATGCTGTGCTGGAAGTTCTACACGCCACATGGAAGCGCGTCGCGGCGAGTGCGACACGCGGCTCATCACCGTCGCGGCATGCGGCTGCCTGCAAGCTCGCGACCAAAGCCCGCACTATTTCGGCGCGCGCTTGGCGAGGATGCGCTGCAGGGTGCGGCGGTGCATGTTGAGCCGGCGCGCGGTCTCGGAGACATTGCGATTGCACAGCTCGTAGACACGCTGGATGTGCTCCCAGCGCACGCGGTCGGCCGACATCGGGTTCTCCGGCGGCGGCGCCTTGGCGTCGGAAGGCGCCAGCAGCGCGTCCGTCACCTCGTCGGCATCGGCCGGCTTGGCGAGATAGTCGACCGCGCCGAGCTTCACCGCGGACACCGCCGTCGCGATGTTCCCGTAGCCCGTCAGCACGACGGTTCGCGCATCGGGACGCGCCTTCGCCAGCTCGGCGATCACGTCGAGCCCATTGCCGTCCTCGAGCCGCATGTCGACAACGGCGAACGCCGGCGCACGCTGACGGATCAGCTCGATGCCCTCGGCGACCGAGTGCGCGCTTCTCACCTCGAACCCTCGGGTCTCCATCGCTCGAGCAAGGCGCTGCAGGAAGGCGCGGTCGTCGTCGACGATGACGAGGGAAGCATCGGCGGGCAGCTCGTCCTGACGAAATGAGAGATCCTCGGACACGGCGTCCTCCTTAATTCAGGAGCACGAATATACCTTCTACCCCGTGCGCGCCAAGCCCTTCCGGTGAGGGATCAATGAGATATGGCTACCCGCTGGCGGTCGGAGCGTTCGCGGCGGCGGCCACCGGGCTCACCCGTGGCGGCGGCCAATGACTGATTTTGGCCTCGAAATCGGACCTTGGCCAGCGGATCCGGACAACGGCACCGGTCGCCGGTGGCGGCCTGTTCTCGAGGTTAACGCTGGCGCCCGATCGCTCGAGCAGTGTCTTGGCGATGAAGAAGCCGAGCCCGAGCCCCTTGGCCTTGGTATCGCTGCCATGGGCGTCGGCAGGCCGGGTCGTGACGTAAGGCTCGCCGATGCTGTCCATGACCTCGGGCTTGAAGCCTGGACCGTCGTCGGCGATCGTCACCTCGACAGTGCGCTCGCTCCATTCCGCCGTCACCTCGACCCGGCTCGAGGCGAACTCGGTCGCATTCTCGATGATGTTGCCGATACCATAGATCACCCCGGGCCGGCGCTCGCCGACGGGCTCGGCGGCCCATTCGGGCTCCAGCCCCTCGGCCGGCGCGGCGCGGATCGCCAAGCCGACCGAGTAGGCCATGTAGGGCCGAGCCGCCTCGGCCAGCAGCTCCCGCACCGAGAGGCTCGCATGCAGCGGGTCGTGCTCGCTCGGGTGGCGGGTCAGTTTCTGGAGGATCTCCCGGCAGCGGGTGGCCTGTGATTGCAGAAGGGCAATGTCCTCGGCGATCGGACTCTCGCGCGGGCAGCCGCGCTCGAGCTCCCTGGCGACAACGACGATGGTCGCGAGCGGCGTGCCGAGCTCGTGCGCCGCGGCGGCGGCAAGGCCGTCCAATGCGTGCAGCTTCTGCTCCCGCGCCAGCACCAGCTCGGTCGCCGCCAGCGCTGCCGACATCTGCCGCGACTCCTTGGCCAGCCGCCACGCATAGATGGCGAGAAAGATCATCGAGGCGACGATCGCGGTCAGGATGCCGATCTTGTAGAACAGCGGGATCTCGAGCCGGAGGCCGGGATACCACGGCAGCGGGTGGTACTCGTACACCAGCACCACCGCCGCCAGCGCAGCCAGGGCGCCGAGCATCAGGGTGTTGCGGACCGGCAGCGTGGCCGCGGACACCGTGACCGGCACCAGCATCAGCATCGTGAACGGGTTGACGATGCCGCCGGTCAGGTAGAGTAGCGCCGACAGCTGCAACATGTCGTAGGCCAGCAGCGCGGTCGCCGAGTTCGCCTCCATGCGATGGCGGGCGGGATAGCGGATGGCGAGGAACACGTTGATCCAGGCCGAGAGCGCAATGATCATCAGGCACGAGCCGATCGGCAGCGGAAAGCCGAGCAGCAGCCACACGATCGAGACGGCGAGCAGCTGGCCGAGCACGGCGAGCCACCTCAGCCGGACGATGGTCTGCATTCTGATGGTGCCTTCGCCGCCACGCGGCGCGGCGGCCTCGATCAGGTGTCTCGTCGCTTCCACACTGCACCTCGCCTGCGCCGACAAGGTCTGCCGCCTGCTGTGGCCCCCGGCGCACCCTGCCGTGCCGACCCTTGGCACGACCGCGCCACGACGGCAACCGCCGGCGGCCTCGCGCACCTTGCCGGAGGCCGCCGCGACCGCGACAATGCGTCCGGGCGCAGGCGGACCGCAAGCAAGCCGGCGCCACAGAGTTGCAGCCGGAGCCCGACGCCGATGACCCTCCCCCTGCGCCGCGCGCTCGCAACGGCGGCGGTGGGCCTCGCGATCGCGGCCATCGTCAGCCTGCTGGTGCTCGGACTGCCGGCCATTCTCGCGCCGGTGGATCGGCCCGAGACCGGCGGGGCAGCTCGCGTCGGCGCGCCTTTCGCGCTGATCGACGCCGCCGGCCGGCCGGTCACCGACCGCGACTTCCGCGGCCGCAGGATGCTGGTACTGTTCGGCTCACTCGCCGGCGAGGGCCTCGCCCGGCCCGCCTTGCAGGTGATTGTCGAGGCACTCCGCCAGCTCGGAGACACGGCCGCCGCAGTGGTACCGATCTTCATCACGCTGACGCCCGATCTCGACACCGGGGAGCATCTGCAACGCACGCTCTCCGCGATCGATCCCCGGATTGTCGCCCTGACCGGGACGCCGGAGACGCTGGCCGAGCTGGCGCGGGCCTATCACGTGCCGACGCGGCCGTTGCCCGGGAGCGGAGAGAAAATCGTGCCCGACCCCGCGCGGCTGCTGTACGTGATGGACGAGAGCGGCCAGTTCCAGTTTCACGTACCGATGCCGACCGCCCCGGACACGCTCGCCGAGCGTCTGGCGCAGCACCGTTGATGGCGCACAAAACTTTTGCATCGCGGCGAATCAGTGCACCATCGGGCACACAAAATCGCGCCGGCAATTCGACTGTCGTCGGGTCGCATCGGGCGGGGACACAAAATAGTTGGGTACGAGTGACGAGCCGGGGTTTCAACGATCCGGGGGGATCAGCGCGTGCTCTACCATTGGTACGAGCTGGGCCATGCTGCAGTGCGGCCGGCTCGGGTGGCGGTCGATTCATGTCGGCTGATGCTCACCAATCCGTTCAATCCATTCGCGCACACGCACGTCGGCCGGCATGCGGCGGCGGCGTGCGAGGTGTTCGAGCGCACGACGCGGCGCTACGACAAGCCGGAGTTCGGCATCGCCGAGACGCGCGTCGACGGAGCAAAAGTCGCGGTGCGCGAGGAGGTGGTGTGGCAGCGCCCTTTCTGTCGCCTGCTGCACTTCGCGCGTGACCTGCCGCAGGCGCGCTCCGAGCAGGATCCGCGCATCCTGCTGCTGGCGCCGATGTCGGGCCATTTCGCCACCCTGCTGCGCGGCACGGTCGAGACGCTGCTGCCCGGCCACGAGGTGTTCATCACCGACTGGCAGGACGCCCGCGACGTGCCGATCGGAGCGGGACGCTTCGACCTCGACGACTACATCGACTACCTGATGCAGATGATCCGCCACTTCGGCGGCGACGTGCACGTGTTCGCCGTGTGCCAGCCGTCGGTCCCGGCCCTGGCTGCGATCTCGCTGATGGAGGCCGACGGCGAGGCGGACGTGCCGCACTCGCTGATCCTCGCCGGCGGCCCGGTCGACACCCGCGTCAGCCCGACCGCGGTCAACAAGCTCGCCGAGCGGCGCAGTATCGACTGGTTCCGCAACAACGTCGTCACCAATGTGCCGTGGCCCAATCTCGGCTTCGGCCGAGCCGTCTACCCTGGCTTCCTGCAGCTCACGGGGTTCATGACCATGAACCTCAACCGCCACGTCAGGGCGCACAAGGACCTGTTCCGCCACCTCGTCCATGGCGACGGCGATTCGGCGGAGAAGCACCGCGAGTTCTACGACGAGTATCTCGCCGTGATGGACCTGACCGCCGAGTTCTATCTGCAGACGATCGAGACCGTGTTCATGCGCCACGCGCTGCCGATGGGCACGATGCGCCACCGCGGCCGCCCGGTCGATCTCGCCCAGATCCGCCGCGTCGCGATTATGACCATCGAGGGAGAGAAGGATGACATAACCGGCCTCGGCCAGTGCCGTGCCGCGCTCGATCTCGCAAGCAATCTCGACGATGGACTGAAGCTGCACTACGAGTGTCCGGGCGTCGGCCATTATGGCGTGTTCAACGGCTCGCGGTTTCGCGCCGACGTCGCCCCGCGCATCGCCCAGTTCGTCAAGAGCCGTGACCCGCGGGTGGTCTCCGTCTCCGCAACCGAGGCGATCGACTGGCGGCTGCAGAGCATGCGCATCGGCGAGGCGACCCACGACGTCGCCAACGTCGCGTTCACGTTCCGGCCGGCGAACGACACCACGCCCGAGCCTGCAGCGTCAAAGCGTGAGGCGACGAGCGCCAACGAGACGATCTCGCCGCAATCGGCACCGTATCGGCTGTGGGCGCTCGCCGGAAACCTGCTGATCGACGGGCTTTTCCACATGCACACGTCGTCGCGGTTCGCGACCCGGCAGCCGCGCCAACGCGAGCGAGTGGGCTGAGACGCCGCGAGTTTGCGCGCATGATGCGACGCAATGCTGCGATCCGGCAGCATGCGCAATGGGGCCGCCGCGCCACACACCGACGCCCGCGTTCCGCCGCGGGCGTTTTCTATATGGAGCAGGTGCACGCGAACTTGATAGGACTCGCATCGACACCGACGCACGTGCAGTCCACGTCCCGATGCGCTAGGGTCGTCGACTCGCACATTGCGCGCGGCAGGATCGTCGCCTTCGAATGGAACTCAACAGCGTCGGCCGAGGAGCAGGGATGCGGCAAGGCAAGTCACGATCGACCGCGCGCGACAGCGGGGCCGGCATCGCTGGTCTCGACGCCGCGGTCGAGGTGCGCCGCCATCCGCGCGCCCGCCGCCTCACGCTGCGCGTCAGCCGCACGCGACGCGCAGTGATCGTCACGCTGCCGGAGCAGTGCGACATCGGCGAGGCCGGCAGCTTCCTGCATCGCCACATCGACTGGGTCCGCGAGCGCCTCGGCTCGATCCCGGACGCGGTGCCGTTCATCGACGGTGCGACGATTCCGCTGCGCGGTGAGCCGCATTCAATCCGCTTCACCGGCATCGGCCGACGGGTGGCGCCGGTCGCGGTGCACGGGGCTCGCTCCGAGAGCGCATTTCCCGAGCTGCAAGTCGCCGGTGACCGCGAGCATGCGCCGCGACGGCTCAGAGAGTGGCTGCAGGATCGGGCGCGCCGCGATCTCGATGCGTGCGTCGGCCGCCACGCGCAGCGGCTGGGACTCCGCCCCAAGCGCATCGTCGTGCGTGACCAGACCAGCCGCTGGGGCTCGTGCTCCACGACCGGCGTGCTGTCATTCTCGTGGCGGCTCGTGTTGGCGCCGGCGCGGATCCTCGACTACGTCGCCGCACACGAGGTCGCACATCTCGCCGAGATGAACCACGGGCCCCGCTTCTGGGCGCTGGTCGCGCGCACCATGCCCGACATGGACGAAGCCAAGCGCTGGCTGCAGGTCTACGGCATGGACCTGCACCGCTACGGGGTCGAGGGATAGCAGCAACTCGCCTCCCCCCGGGTCGATCGCCCGACGCGGATGTCACCGCCGACGCCAGCCACGCCAGTCCGTTCGCGGAGCCCATCGATCGGGTCCGCGTGCAGTTCTGCGGGGAACAGCTCGCGCCCAACGCCAGATGCAGGATGGTTCCCCGTCGTCGCAATAGTGCGTCACGACCAGCCGAAGGAGCATCACATGAGTCCATCCAGGCCATCAGAGCCCGCCCCCGACATCCTGGAGTTGAAAGAGGACGAGACCAACGCCGTCAGCGGCGGCATCCTCCCTCTCCTCGCCCTCGCCTTCGCCGAGGGTTTCGTCGGCGGCGTCGTCATCTTCAACCTCAGCCACAACAGACCCTGGTACGAGTTCTAGGTCAGAGTGGATCGGGCTACCTCCCGCCGAGCGACATGAGGCCGTCGCGCGGCGGAGGGGTCGGCGCCGTCGAGAGGCGGCGCGCGATGTCCTCGGCATCGAACCGGGTCGTTCCTGTGGTGGCGGTCGGGCTCGCGGCACCGTCTCCGGCCAGCGCGCGGGCGATGAAGTCCTCGCTGATGCGCTCGTTCGGATGGATGCGTGGCTGCGGCTTGGCGGCTCTCGCTGTTGCGGTCGCCAGCGGGGAGGGCGACTCGCGCGGAACCTGCCAGGGCAGCGTCTCAGGCTCGTCGGTGCGGGCGATCGGTGGGCTCGAATCGCCGTTTGTCGGGCTGGCGGGGCCATTGGTGCCGGGCAACGCGAGCGGCGCCTTGCCGGCGTGCGCGGCCAGCATGACCTCGCGCCAGATGTCGGCCGGCAGGCTGCCGCCGACCACCTTCCTCATCGGCCGGCCGTCGTCGTTGCCGAGCCACACGCCGGCGACGAGGTGCGCCGTGTAGCCGACGAACCAGGCGTCGCGGAAGTCCTGCGAGGTACCCGTCTTGCCCGCGGCGGGATGGCGCGGCAGGCCGGCGCGGCGGCCGGTGCCGGCGACCAGCGCGGCGTTCAGCATGTCGTTCATGCTGGCGACGTCGCGCGGGGCCACCACCTGGCGCATGCGCGGCGCCTGACGCGCGAAGAGCACGCGGCCCGAGCTCAGCCTGACACGGCGGATCGAGTGCACCTCGATCGCCGAGCCGCCATTGGCGAACGTGCCATAGGCGCCGGCGAGCTCGATCAGCGGCACCTCGGAGGTGCCGAGCGCCAGAGATGCCTCGGCGCGCAGCGACGCGGTGACGCCGAGACGCTCGGCGATGCGCGCCACCCGATCGGGGCCGGCGTCGACGGCGAGGCGCACGGCCACCGTGTTGACCGACTGTGCCAGCGCCTGACGCAGCGTGAGCGCACCGAGATGCTGCCCGTTGTCGTTCCTCGGCGCCCAGCCGGCGATGTCGAGCGGCAGGTCGTAGACGGTGCTCTCCGGTGTCAGACCCTGCTCCAGCGCGGCGAGGTATACGAACGGCTTGAAGGTGGAGCCCGGCTGGCGGCGCGCCTTGGTGGCGCGGTTGAACTGGCTTTCCGCATAGTCCCGCCCGCCGACCAGCGCCCGGATGCCGCCGTCGGTGTCGAGCACGACCATCGCCGCCTGGCTGGCGTCCAGCGCCGCACCGCGCGCCTTGAGATGACGGACCACCGCCTCGTGCGCACGCCGCTGCAGATCGGCATCAATGGTCGTCTCGACGACCACCTCGGCATGGCCGGTGCCGACCAGCGGCGGCAGGCGCTCGAGAACGTAGTCGACTGCGTACTCGACCCCGCCCGCCTCGCGATCGGCCTTGTTGGTGGCGAAGCGGATCGGCTGTTGGCGCGCAGTCGCGAGCTCGCGGGGACCGATGAGCCCGGCCGCGCGCATCGCCCCGAGCACGACGCTGGCGCGGGCCCGGGCCTCGCCGGGATTGGCAGAAGGGGAGTACTTGGACGGCGCCTTCAGCAGGCCGGCGATCAGCGCGCTCTCGGCCAGCGTCAGCTCCCGCGCCGACTTGTCGAAATAGCGTTGTGCGGCGGCCTCGATGCCATACGCACCGGCGCCGAAGTAGACCCGATTGAGATAGAGCTCGAGGATGTCCTGCTTGGAGAGGCGCAGCTCCAGCCACAGCGCGAGTGCCAGCTCCTCGAGCTTGCGGGCCAGCGTGCGCTCGGGCGTCAGGAACAGGTTCTTGGCGAGCTGCTGGGTCAGCGTCGAGCCGCCCTGCGCAAACCGGCCGGCACGCAAATTGACGAAAGCGGCGCGGACGAGGCCGATCGGATCGAGCCCCCAGTGGTCGAGGAAGCGGCGATCCTCGATCGCCACCACCGCGTTCGTGACGTGGGCCGGTAGGAGATCGATCGGCATGTACTCGTGCGCCGCGCCGCGCTCGGCAAGCACCGCGCCGTCACGGGCCAGGATGCGCACCACCGGCGCGCGCTCCTTGCCGCGCACGGAGAGCGGGTCGGGGAACACGATCGTGTAATGGACGAACAGGCCGGCGAGGACGAGCCCCACCGCGCCGGCGCCGGAGAGCGCAGCGAGCAGCAGCCTGCGGCGGGAGAGCCAGCGTCTTGCCGGCCGGCCGCTGGGCGCCAAGCCCTGCGGCACGACTTGGCCGAGCCCGGCCAAGGGCCTCGGCCCGCTCACCGACCCGGCCGAAGGCGGACGGCTCGAACGGAAGAGCCCCATTTCCTTGTCGTCTCCCGGACGCAAAAAATATCCGCGCGGCCCCATCCAAGGCCGCAACTCCCCATTCGAACAGTAATCGGACGGTGGCTAAGGCGCGGTTAACCGCGCGCGGCAGCTCTCGGGCCAGACCCTGACGATCCGAGCCCAGCGAAGCGAATCTTCTTCCTACTCGCGGTTGGCGAGCGCGCTGATCGGCAGCGTCACCAGCGACAGCAGTATGCGCATCAGGATCGTGAAGCCCATGAACACGAGCTGGCGCTCCTCGAGCAGCACGCGGATCCAGTTGTTGTACTCGGTGGTGATGCCGCGGCTGATAAGCCAGCCCTTGAGCCCGGCGGCGGCGTCGAGGATCTGAGCCATCGTGTCCGGGTACTTGATGAACACGAACCCGAACGCGATCGCCCCGAGCACCAGCGAGATGAAGATGTTGCCGGTCGCGAGTAGAATACGAAGCACGGATTGTCTCCCTCGGTCGCGCCTGCCCCCCCCGGGCCGCCGCGTGCCCCGACACTACCAGCCATCGGCGCCCGGTCAATCTGCATGGGCATTCAATTTCGCCTCGCGGTCACCATATGAGGGTCGCCGTCCACGAGCAGCGGTTTCGCCTCGGCCGGCCGGCGAACGGAGGAGGACGCGTTGATCAGACAGGCTGCCATGCCAGGGCCGGCCGGACGCATGGACCGGGCCGATCTCGACGCTACGCTGGCGCGCGTGACCGCGCTTGCGCACGTCATGGATCAGGCGGTCACCATACCCGGAACCAATGTGCGCATGGGGCTCGACGCGGCGCTCGGCCTCGTACCGGTGATCGGCGATCTCATTTCCCAGGCGATCGCCAGCTACATCATTTGGGAGGCGCGCCGGCTTGGCGTGCCGCGGCTCACCATCGTGCGCATGGTCGCAAACTCGGCGATCGATACCGTGGTTGGCGCCGTGCCACTCGCCGGCGACCTGTTCGACGTCGCCTACAAGGCGAACATGAAGAACCTGCGTCTCCTGCAGCACCACCTGGAGCGGTCCGGCGCGCGGGTCGGTGGCGCGGTGGTGGACGGCAATTGGGAGCGGGTGGAGTGACCCGGCGAGCCCCTTGCCCGTAGGTCTGGTTAGCGTGACCACAATGACATTGGAGCGCGAGCCGCCCGATCGCGCTTGATCTGCAGCCAGTGTCGCGGCACCACCCGCCTCCTCGCTGTTGCCGGCCGATACGTCGACACGGCAAATCCGGATTGGCGGCCGCCTGCGCGCGGGTCACACATCGAGGTTGACGACGTTCAACGCGTTGTCCTGGATGAACTCGCGGCGCGGCTCGACGACGTCGCCCATCAGCTTGGAGAAGATCTCGTCGGCCTCGCCGAGATCACCGATCTTCACCTGCAGCAGTGTCCGACTTTCCTTGTCGAGCGTCGTCTCCCAGAGCTGATCCGGGTTCATCTCGCCGAGACCCTTGTAGCGCTGCAGGGTCAGGCCCTTGCGGCCGGCCTCGAACACCGCGTTCAGGAGGTCGCGCGGACCGTTGACGGGGATCGTATGGTCCTTGCGCCTCAGCCGTGCCGGCGCGCCATAGATCTCCTCGAGCGCGGCATGGCGCTCCCCAAGCCGGCGGGCCTCGAGCGAGGTCAGCAACGCGCGATCGAGGGCGTGCGCCTCGGTCACGCCGCGCACCTCGCGCTTGAAAAGGTAGCCGTCGTTGCCGTAGCGCCCCTGCCAGCCCTGCTCGGTCTCCTCGGCGATGCGATCGAGTCGGGCGGCGACCTTGCCCGCCACCTCGGTCGCCTTCGTGGTCGAGGCGAGCAGCGCCTGGTCGAACGCCCCGACGATCGCCGCCTGCTCGACGATGGCACGCGAGTAGCGGGTGTGCAGCTCGTCGATCACCTTGACGATCGCGCGCGCCTGATCGACGACGTCGCGCAGATCCTTGCCGGCGCGGCCGGCACCATGACCGGTCTCCAGCACCGCATCCTCGAGGCCGGAATCGATCAAGTAGTCCTCGAGCGCGCGCTGGTCCTTGAGGTAGGCCTCCGATTTTCCGCGCATCACTTTGTAGAGCGGCGGCTGGGCGATATAGAGGTGCCCCTTCTCCACCAGCTCGGGCATCTGCCGGTAGAAGAACGTCAGCAGCAGCGTGCGGATGTGGGCGCCGTCGACGTCGGCGTCGGTCATGATGATGATCTTGTGGTAGCGCAGCTTGTCGATGTTGAAGCCACCCTCCTCGCCGCGGCCGATGCCGGTGCCGAGCGCGGTGATGAGGGTGCCGATCTCCTGGCTGGACAGCATCTTGTCCTTGCGCGCGCGCTCGACGTTGAGGATTTTGCCGCGGATCGGCAGCACCGCCTGGAACTCGCGGTTGCGTGCCTGCTTGGCCGAGCCGCCGGCCGAATCGCCCTCGACGATGAACATCTCGGTGTTGGCCGGGTTGCGGTCCTGGCACTCGGCGAGCTTGCCCGGCAGGTTGGCCATATCGAGTGCGCCCTCGCGCCGCGTCAGCTCGCGTGCCTTCCTCGCCGCCTCGCGCGCCAGCGCCGCTTCGACGATCTTGCCGACGATGACCTTGGCATCCTTCGGGTGCTCCTCGAACCACGCCGAAAGCTGGTCGCCAACCACCGTCTCGACCACCGGCTTGACCTCGGAGGAGACGAGCTTGTCCTTCGTCTGACTGGAGAACTTGGGATCCGGCACCTTGACCGAGAGCACGCAGGTCAATCCCTCGCGTGCGTCATCGCCGGTCAGCGAGACCTTCTCCTTCTTGGCGATGCCGCTCTCCTCGGCATACTTGTTGATGATGCGCGTCAGCGCTCCTCGGAAGCCGGCGAGATGGGTGCCGCCGTCGCGCTGCGGAATGTTGTTGGTGAAGCACAGCACGTTCTCGTGGTAGCTGTCGTTCCACCATAGCGCGACCTCGATGCCGATGCCGTCGCGCTCGCCGCCGAGCATGATCGGATCGGTGACGAGGGGATGCTTGGAGCGGTCGAGATAGCGCACGAATGCGCCAAGGCCGCCCTCATACACCATCTCCTCGACGCGTCGGTCGGCATGGCGCGCATCCTCCAGCACCACCCTGACGCCCGAGTTCAGGAACGCCAGCTCGCGTAGGCGGTGCTCCAACGTCTCGTAGTTGAACTCGGTTACGTTGTGGAACGTCTCGAGGCTCGGCGTGAAGGTGACCTCGGTGCCGCGTTTGCCCTCGGCCGCCGGCCCAATGACCTTGAGCGGCGCCTCGGCGACGCCGTGGCGGAAGCGCACGAAGTGCTCATGGCCCTCCCGCCAGATCTTGAGATCGAGCACGGTCGAGAGCGCGTTGACGACCGAGACGCCGACGCCATGCAGGCCGCCCGACACCTTGTAGGGATTGTCGTCGTCGCCTTCGCCGAACTTGCCGCCGGCGTGCAGCTGCGTCATCACGACTTCGGCCGCCGAGACGCCTTCCTCCGGGTGGATGTCGACCGGGATGCCGCGGCCGTTGTCGGAGACGGTGCACGAGCCGTCGGGGTTGAGGACGACGCGTACCTCGCTGGCGAATCCGGCCAGCGCCTCGTCGATGGCGTTGTCGACAACCTCGTAGACCATGTGGTGCAGGCCCGAACCATCGTCGGTATCGCCGATGTACATGCCGGGGCGCTTGCGCACCGCGTCGAGCCCCTTCAGCACCTTGATCTTCTCGGCGCCGTAGCTCTCGGCGCCGGCGTGCTTCTTGGCTGGGCTCGCGCTCATCCGGGGACGGTCCTTCGTTGTTGTCTCGATTGATTTTTAGTATACCACGAAACTGCCCGTAGAAGCCGAAAAACAGCTCCGATCCGGACCTCGTCCAGCGCAAAAAATCACTTGCAGTGCATCAGCTTAGAGGCCCACCCGTCACCGCTCCGGCGTGACGCGGCCTTCCTCAACGCGCCAGAACCGCGCGCGGCCGACGAGCGGCTCGAAGGCGACAGTGTCGGTGCCCGTCATCCATGCCTGCGCGCCGAGCCGGATCAGCTCGGCATAGAGCCCGGCGCGGCGCTCGACGTCGAGGTGGGCGCTGACCTCGTCGAGCAGCAGGATCGGCGCGGTGCCATCCTGGCGCGCCGTCACCAGCTCGGCATGCGCCAGCACGAGACCGATCAGCAGCGCCTTCTGCTCGCCGGTCGAGGCGAGTCGCGCCGGCATGCCCTTCGGGCCGTGGCCGACCACGAGATCCGAGCGGTGCGGCCCCTCGAGCGTGCGTCCGGCCGCCCGGTCGCGCTCGCGCGTGCGCCGCAGCCGGGCGAGGTATGCATCCTCGACGTCCACCGCCGGGTGTAGTGCGAGCTCCGCCTCGAGCGTTCCCTCGAGCGCGATTGTTGCCCACGGAAACGGTCCCTCGCCGTCGCGGGCGCGGCGCGCGGCGATGATGCCGGCCAGCGCGCCGACCGCCTCGGCACGTGCCGCCGCGATCGCCACACCGGTTTCGGCGATGATGATCTCGAAGCCTTCGAGGCGCGCGTTCTCGGCAACGCCGTCGGCGAGCAGGCGGTTGCGGCTCTGCATGGCGCGCTCGAAACGGCCGGCACGGGTGCGGTAGCTCGGATCGAAGCAGAGGATCAGCCGATCGAGAAAGCGGCGGCGCTCGGTGGCGGGTCCGGTGAAGAGGCCGTCCATGGCCGGGATCACCCACACCATCTCGACGTAGTCGGCGAGCGCGCCCGAGCCCGACTGCGGCTCGCCGTCGATGCGCACGATGCGCGCCTTCCGATCGCTCGCGCCGCCGGCCTTGAGACCGGTGCCGATCTCGACCGCGCCGAAGGGGGTGTGCACTCGGGCCGCCACCGCCCAGCCGCCGCCGCCACCGGCCGCTGCAAGATCTCCGAACGGCGCGCGGCGCAGCCCCTGGCCGGGAGCGATAAGCGACAGCGCCTCGAGCAGGTTGGTCTTGCCGGCGCCATTGGGCCCGACGAGGACCACCGGCTCCGGCCCGGCTTCGAGGGTCACGCGCTCGTAATTGCGGAATCGCTCGAGCGTCAGGCGCTCGACCCACAGGCGAGACGAGGTGGCGGCGCGCGGCAGCGGTGCAGCTTCAGGCAAATTCGTGGCGGACTCCGATCAGCGTGTCGCCTCCGGGCGGCACGCGCAGCCTCAAACGCGCTCGCCTGCGATTGGCCCGACAAGGGCGCGCTTCCACATCGGAGTAGCGCGCGCCCACCTCAAACCCGCATCGGCATCAGCACGTAGAGCGCGGCGTTGTCGGCGGTGTCGGTTACCATCGTCGGCGAGCCGGGATCGGCGAGCATGAAGCGCGCCTCCTCGCCCTCGAGCTGTCCGGCGATGTCGAGCAGGTAGCGGGCGTTGAAGCCGATCTCCAGCGGCGCCGCGCCGTAGCTGACGCCGATCTCCTCGGTAGCGCTGCCGCCCTCGGGATTGTTGACCGAGAGTACCAGCTTGTCGGGGCCGATATTGAGCTTGACCGCGCGGCCACGCTCGCTGGCGATCGTCGACACGCGGTCGACGGCGCTCATGAACTCGGCGTTCGGTACCTTCAGCTCCTTGTCGTTCGACTGCGGGATGACGCGGCCATAGTCGGGGAACGTGCCGTCGATCAATTTGGAGGTCAGAGTCACGGTGCCGATCTCGAAGCGGATGCGCGAGGGGCTGACGCCGACCCGGATCGCATCCGAGCTGCCCTCGATCAGCCGGTGCAGCTCGTGCACCGTCTTGCGCGGGATGATGACGCCCGGCATGCCGGCGGCGCCTTTCGGCTGCTCCAGCTCGACCTGCGCCAGGCGGTGACCGTCGGTGGCGACCGCGCGTAGTGTCGGCTGCCTCGCCTTTTCGGCGGTGTGGAGATAAATACCGTTCAGGTAATAGCGCGTTTCCTCGGTGGAGATCGCGAAGCGGGTCTTCTCGATCAGCCGCTTCAAGTCCCCGGCGCCGATCTCGAAGGCGTGGCCGAGGTCGCCGGCGGCGAGATCGGGAAAGTCCTCGGCCGGCAGCGTCTGCAGGGCGAACCGTGCCTGGCCGGCAGTCAGCGTCAGGCGCTCCTTGGCGGGGTCGAGCTTCAGCTCGACCTCGAGGCCATCGGGTAGCTTGCGGACGATGTCGTGGAGGATGTGGGCCGGCACTGTCACCGCGCCCGGCGTCTGGACGTCGGCGGCGACGCTCTCGATCACCTCGCGCTCGAGGTCGGTGGCCTTGAAGCTGAGCCCGTCCGCGGTGGCGCGGAGCAGCACGTTGGACAGGATCGGGATCGTGGTGCGTCGCTCGACCACGCTGGTCACATGCCCCAGTGCCCTCAGAAGCTCGCTTCGCTCGATTACCAGCCGCATGGCATCCGTTCCTCGACCGTCACCGGCGCGCCCACGGCCCACCGCCCCTCGACCCGATCCCGTCATCCCTCGATCCCGGTCCGGGACAGAGGGCGAACTCAACGCCTTGCAGGGAAGGAATCGGAAAGGGGCCGTCAATTGACCCTATGCAGCGCGGTTTTTCAAGGGGTGAACGCGCCCGCCCACCCCACGAGCGGGCCTGGACAAAAACAGGAGCGGCGCCGTTTCGGGCGCCGCTCCCCCCCGCTGCGAGCCCACTGCCAATCCCGCCTTTGGATGACAGTGGGCCCGTTGTCTCGTGGCAGGCCCGATGCCCACCGCAGCCTCAGTGCGTCAGCAGCTTTTTCAGCTCGTCGAGCTCATCGCGCAGGCGCGGATTGTCGGCCAGCTCGCCTTCGATCTTGCGAATCGCGTGCAATACGGTCGTGTGATCGCGATTACCGAAGCGCCGGCCGATCTCCGGCAGCGAGCGCGCGGTCAGCTGCTTCGCCAGGTACATGCCGATCTGGCGCGGCCACACGACCGAACGGTGGCGGCGTTGCGAGAGGAGGTCGCCCTTCGACACGCCGAAGTGACGCGAGACAATGCGCAGGATGTCCTCGATCTTGATCCGCCTCGGCTCGATGCCATGGGAGAGATCGCGAACCACCGTCTCGGCGACGTCGAGCGTGATCGGCATGCGCATGTGGTGCCACTTGGCGTAGAGGTGCGTCACCGCACCTTCGAGCTCGCGGCCGTTCTCGGTCAGCCGCTCGGCGAGCAGGGTGACGATCTCGGGGGCCAGATCGAACGAGGGATCGCCGGCGCGCCGCTCGGCAATACGCTGCTCCAGCACGCGCACCCTGAGCTCGTGGTCGAGCCCGCCGAGCTCGGTGACGAGGCCGCGCTGGAGGCGCGAGCGCATGCGCTCGTTCAACCGGTCGATATGGTTCGGCGGCCGGGCCGAAGCGACGACGACCTGACGCCCGCCGTCGAGCAGAGCGTTGATGATGTGGTCGAACTCCTGCTCGGTGCGCTCGCCGTGCATGAACTCGAGATCGTCGATCAGCAGCATGTCGATGGAGCGGAAGCGCTCCTTGAACGACGTCGGATCCTGGCTGCGGATCGCCTCGACGAACTGATAGCGGAAGCGCTCGGCGGTGAGATAGAGCACCTGCGCGTCCTCGGCGCGACGCTTCACCTCCCAGGCGATGGCCTGCAGCAGATGGGTCTTGCCGAGCCCGACCGAGGAGTGGATGTAGAGCGGATTGAAGCCCGGCTTGCCGCTCATCACGGTCTCGGCGACCTGGGTCGCGCCGGCGTGCGCCATGCGGTTCGGCGCACCGACGACGAAGCTGTCGAACGTATAGCGCGGATCGAGCGGCGAGCCCTCGAGACCGCCGGCCTGCGTGCGAGCCATCGTCGGCGCCTGGACGCGGATCGGGGCCGGACGCTCGGACGAGTTCTCGCCTGTTCGCGGCCCGGCGAGATGGGACTGATCGCGCGGCGGCTGCGTGTCGCTCGGTTGGATCGGCGCGCGCTGTACCGCGTTGCCCGGCTGGCGCAGCACCACCTCGACGCGCTCGGCGCCCTTGAACTCGGCCTGACAGCAGAGCAGGAGGTCGTCGGCGTAGTGGGACTGGATCCAGTTGCAGAGGAACTTCACCGGCACCGACACGCGAACCGTGGTGCCATCGAAGGCGTCGAACTCCATCGCGTTGAACCAGCTCGTGAACACATCCTCGCCGAGACGCGTTCTCAGCAGGGCGCGCGCCTTCTGCCCCTGGCCGTCCTTGAGACGCGGCGTCGCCGTGCGAGCGTCCGCACCAGTGCCTAAGGGAGCCGCTGCCCCCACCTTCTCGATCGTCTGCATGTTGTGCCCCCGCACCAGAACAAGATAAAGACCGGGCCCTCACCCAACCGAGCCATCGGGAACGCGCCACCGTCCGCTACGGCGATTTGGCGCTCCTTTCGACCCGGCTTCACGAAACGGGTGCCTAACCCTGCACCCAAGGGAGCCCGGCCACCTTCCAGCCGGACACCCGCCCTCTGTGACGATGGGCATCGAGCGGTCCCTCGAAACCCTCCGTCACGTTGCGGCAGCGCGCATAGCCCGCTGCCACCATCACCTCCGCCGCCATGCGGCTTCGGCCACCCGACCGGCAGATGAAGAAAAGCTCCGCACTCCTCTCGACGCCTGCGCTGTCCAGTATCGTCTGCAGCCTGGCCGCGAAATCGGGGTCGATCCTGCGGTCCGGGAAGTTCTGCCACTCCAACAGCACCACCTGCTTGCCGAGGCTCGAGATGTCCGGAAGCCCGACATAGGCCCATTCCGCTCGCGTCCGCACGTCGATCAGAACGGAGCCCGGGTCGGTCTCGAGACGGGACCAGACGTCGAGGACGCTCACATCCTCGACCCTGACACCCTCACGCGAGCCCACTCCAACCCCTCCAAGAGCCGGGCCGACCTCGAGTCGGCTCAGGGAGCCGAACCGACGCGACCTGGATATTCATCCAGTCTTCCGACGCGATACAGACGGGCCGCTGGGTCGATCCAGCAAGAAAAGAAGACTTGTCGAGAAATGGCCCAGGATCCAGGGGCGATATACACGACCCAGCCTAGAACTACTGAACCTCGAGCACTCGGATACTCAGCTACGCTTCCGAGGACCCCTTCCCGCTGGCCAAGTTAACTAGACCTTAATGGCTCGGACCGCAACCCCCGCCACGAGCGGAGCGGGCATCCCCACGGACTGGGCCCTGGCTGTGCAAAAGTCTCATGCGAATCCACACCACTGTGGAGAATCCCGTTGAGGCGGATGAAAAAACGGCGCTGATGAATCCGGTCCAGAAAACGCGAGCGGCGCCTCGTGAAGGGCGCCGCTGTCGATCAATTTTTCTCCTAGGGCCGTCACATCGATCAACTTGGCGGCGGCGTGCGCACCAGCGGTGAACGACGAACGATCGTCGAATCCGATGCTTAGTCGATCGTCTTACCGGTCGCGGCGCACCGGCCCTGCCATCCGCCCGTTGCGCAAATGTCACAAATTGGGCGCATCTACTAGCGACGGTGTCGGATTACGCCTTCATCGCCTTGATCTGCGCGGAAAGTCTGGAGATTTTCCGGCTCGCGGTGCGCTTGTGGATAACTCCCTTCTGGGCCGTACGCGCCAGGACCGGAGCAGCGGCGGCGAGCGCGGAGACCGCCTCGTCCTTCTTGCCGGCCTGGATCGCCTCCTCGACCTTGCGCACCTCGGTCCGCATGTTCGTGCGGCGCGACTTGTTGATCTCAGTACGGCGCTGCATCTGGCGGGTGGCCTTCTTCGCCGACTTGGTATTCGCCATCGTTGCTCGGTTCCTCTATTGGGCACTGTCGCTGCTCGCCCTCGCACCGCCCCGGCCGCGTGACGCGGCCGACCCGGCTGGCGTGAGGGGAAATACGAGAGCCGCCCGGCGCGCGAGGCGGCGAGCGGTGTTGTCGTGCCGGTCGTATAGCCCCCGGCTTCCCCGGGGTCAACGTCCGGCCGCGCAGGAGGCGGCGCCGACCGGCCGGTGCCATCCTGACCCGTCGCCGATTGACCTTGCGCCGCTCCTCTACTAACGCTGGCCGCCGCTGGGGGGAGACGCGCATGCTGTTCCAGAGCCAGGTGTTCCTGCTTGCGTTCCTGCCGCTCACGCTGGCCGGCTGGTACCTGCTGGGGCGGTATGCGGCGGCTCGCGAATGGGTGCTGGTGGCGCTTTCGCTCTGCTTCTACGGCTGGTGGGACCCTCGCTTCCTGCCGCTGCTCCTCGGCCAGGCGGGCGTGTCGTGGCTGATCGCGGTGACCTACCTTGGAACCGGACGCCGCCACCGCTGGCTGCTGGTCGCCGGCATGGTCGCCAACCTGATGGTGCTCGGCTTCTTCAAGTACTGGGCATTCCTGGCCGGCAACCTCGCCTCGCTCGCCGGGTTCCATCTGCCCGAGTGGTCGATCCTGCTGCCGATCGGCATAAGCTTCTTCACGTTCGAGATCATCTCCTACCTGGTCGACCTCGGCTGGCACGGCGCGCCGCGTTATCCGCTGCGCCGCTTCCTGCTGTTCGTCGCCTTCTTCCCGCGCCTGATCGCCGGGCCGATCGTGCGCCATCACGAGATCCTGCCGCAGTTCGACCTCGATCCCCTCCGCGAGGGGCTGGCCGAGCGGCTCGGCAAGGGGGCCACGCTGCTCGTCATCGGGCTCGCCAAGAAGGTGCTGCTCGCCGACAAGCTGGCGCCGGTCGCGGATGCCGCATTCGCCGACGCCGCCGGCGGAGCGACGACGTTCGCCGCCGCCTGGTCGGGCGCGCTCGCCTTCACGTTCCAGCTGTTCCTCGATTTCTCTGCCTACTCGGAGATGGCGATCGGCATCGCGCTGATGCTCGGCCTGCAGCTGCCGCAGAACTTCAACGCTCCCTACGCCGCGGCCGATCTGCGCGATTTCTGGCGTCGCTGGCACATGAGCCTGTCGCGCTATCTGCGCGACTACGTCTACATCCCGCTCGGTGGCAGCCGCTCGGGCGCGGCGACGTACCTCCTCGCGACGATCGTCACCATGGGGCTGTGCGGGCTTTGGCACGGCGCCGGGTGGACGTTCGTCGTGTGGGGCCTGTTGCACGGCGCCGGGCTGATCGTCTGCCGCGCGTGGCAAGGCCTCGACATGCCGCTGCCATTGCCCGCCGCGTGGACGATCACGATGGGGCTCGTCGTCGCCGGCTGGGTGCTGTTCCGCGCCGACAGCTTCGCGACAGCCGCGGTCATGCTGCACGCCATGGCCGGACTCGATGGGCTCGGCGGCAAGCTTTCCGGCGCCGCACTGATCGCCGTGGCCGCCGTCGTCTCGATCTTCGGGCCGACGAGCTACGAGGTGGTCTCGCGCCGGCTGCCGCCGCATCCGGCCCTCGCAGCGGCGGCGGCGTTGGTCGCGGCGATCGTCGTGCTCGAGGTCGGCAAGGGCCAGCCGCAGTCGTTCATATACTTCCAGTTCTGACAGTTCTGAGCTGGCCCGGCGTCGCTCCACGCCAGCCAACCATTTGCAAACAGTATAAAATTCGAGCGATCTTCTTAACCGCGGTGCAAACGCTCATATTCTATTAGAATGGTGGTGTTTGACGATTCGCAGGGGGGCCGGGATGTCGTCGCTCGTTGTCTGGATGCTCATCATCACCGTGGGCGTGTGCGCCACCATCCTCAGCGCGGCTGCGCAGATGCCGGTGATGCACATGACCATGACCGGCCTCATCAGCCTGGTCATCGCGCTCATCGCAATCCGCGAGAATCGCCAACTGGTCGAATCGGGCGCCAGCAAGAACGAGATCGCCGCCTCGACGGCGCGCTACATGGGGCTGGTTTGGGCATGGGGCGCGGTGGCGCTGTTCGTGACCTATAACTTCATCCTGCAGTGGAAGGAGTGGTGGCACTTCTTCATGGCCTTCGCCGTGCTCTCCGTGCTGTGCATCTTCCTCGCCAACTCGATCGGCCGTGACGAGAATGCCGGCAAGGAGGACAAGACCATCCTGACCGTCGGCCGCTACCTGACGGTGGCACAGCTGGTCGGCATGATGGTGACCGTCGCCGGCCTGCTGATCGACGGCAAGATGGTGCGCTACCAGACGCCGCGCTTCACCGACTGGGCCGCCAATAATATCTTCTTCTTCGGAGCGCTGGCGCTGGCCGCGATCAGCTTCAATGCGTTGCGCGCCCGCGACGAGGTGGCGAAGCGCTGAGCGCGCTCGAGGCGCACTCGATCCGGGACCGCCGGCATGTCGCTGCAGCCGCTCATTCCCTACCTGATCGTGACGCTGGCCGCGTCGGTCACGGCGATGGTGGCAGCGGCGGCGAGCATCAATACGACCAACTCGGCGCTGGCCGCGGGCCTATTCGGCCTCGCCGTCGTCGCGGCCTCGCTCAGGATCAATCTGCCACTGATCGCCGGCAAGGCGGCGCTCGATGCCGATGCGGCGATCCACGCCTCGCGGCGCAACGCGCGGCTGATGGCGCTGACCTATGCGTGGGGCGGGATCGCGATGCTGGCGGTCCACTTCCTGTCGGGGCTGTGGTGGTGGCACAGCTGGCAGTACGGCAGCCTGATGGCGCTGATCGCCGCCGCGCTCCTCGCCTACGTGCACCAGGTCGGCGACCCCGAGAGCGACTTGCGCACTCCTGCGGTGCTCGACCGGCTCGCCTGGGCGACGGCGGCTCAGGGCATCGGCGCGGCGCTCGGTGTCGGCTGGCTGATCCGCTCCGGCAAGCCGTGGTTCAACAACACCGACTGGGTCGCCAACCACATCTTCCTGGCTGGCGGCATGACGATCGCCATCCTCTCGGCCATCGCTTTCCTGACCCACCGACGGATCGTCGCGCGCGCCCGCGTCGGCGCTCCGCCGGTCAGCGGTGCTTGAACGCCGGCTTGCGCTTCTCGGCGAAGGCGGCCATGCCCTCCTTCTGGTCCTCGGTCGCGAACATGGCATGAAACAGCCGGCGCTCGAAGCGGATGCCTTCCGCGAGCGTCGTCTCGTAGGCGCGGTTGACGGTCTCCTTGGTCATCATCACCGCCGGCAGCGACATCGACGCGATCTTCGACGCCGCCTTCTCGGCCTCCGCGAGCAGATCCGCCGCCGGCACCACGCGCGAGACGAGGCCCGCGCGCTCGGCCTCGGCGGCGTCCATCATGCGCCCGGTCAGGCACATCTCCATCGCCTTCGACTTGCCGACGAAGCGGGTCAGGCGCTGCGTGCCGCCGGCGCCGGGCATGATTCCGAGTGTGATCTCCGGCTGGCCGAACTTGGCGGTATCGGCGGCGATGATGAAGTCGCACATCATGGCGAGCTCGCAACCGCCGCCGAGCGCGAAGCCGGCGACCGCGGCGACGACCGGCTTCCTGCAGCGGGTGATGCGCTCCCAGCTCGAGATGAAGTCCTCGCCGTAGACCTCCTGGAAGGTCTTGGCCTGCATCTCCTTGATGTCGGCGCCGGCGGCGAACGCCTTCTCCGAGCCGGTAATCACGATGGCGCCGATCCCGGCGTCGGCTTCGAACGCATCGAGCGCCGCATTCAGCTCCTTGATGAGCGTGCTGTTCAGCGCGTTCAGCGCCTGCGGGCGATTGAGCGTGATGATCCCGACGCGGCCCTTGGTGGCGACGATGATGGTCTCGGTGGTCATGGCGTAGTCCTTGTGAGAATGGCGCGCGACGGGCACGCGAGCGCGGAGCGGTCAGCGCTGGCAGACGGGACAATGAAACGTCGCGCGCCCGCCCTGGATGGTGCGGCGCACAATGCCCCGGCAGCCGGGCGTCGCGCAAGGCTCTCCGGCGCGGCCATAGACCATATGCTGATGCTGGAAATAGCCGAGGTCGCCGTCGGCGCGGCGATAGTCCTTGAGCGTCGAGCCTCCGGCGCGGATTGCCGCCTCCAGCACCGCGCGGATGGCCGGCACGAGCCGCTCGGCGCGATTCGTGGGCTTGCCACCCTTGCGGGCGAGGCAGGCGGCGGCACGGTTGGGCGACAGGCGGGCGCGGAACAGCGCCTCGGCGACGTAGATGTTGCCGAGCCCGGCGATGATTCGCTGGTCGAGCAGGAACGCCTTCAAGTCGGCGCGGCGGCCCTCGGCGCGCGCGGCGAGGTAGTGGGCGGACAGCTCATTGCCGAGCGGCTCGACGCCGAGGCCGCGGATCAGCGGGTGGGTCTCGAGCTCGTCCGACGCCACCAGCAGCATGAAGCCGAACCGGCGCGGGTCGTTGTAGGTGACGCTCGCGCCCGAGGCCATGTGGAGGACGACGTGATCGTGCGCAGCATTGCCGCCGGTCGCGTGTACGAAGGCGCCGATTTTCCCGCCGGGCTGCGGGGTTAGACCCTGCGGGTCTGACCCCGGGCGGCCACGATCGCCAGGCTGGGCCACGGGGGCAGACCCCGCGGGTCTGACCTCATGCGCCATGCTCGCCAAGGCGGTATCCGGGGTCAGACCCGCAGGGTCTGACCCCTCTGCCGTCGGGATTCCCCCCACCCCCAACCCCTCCCCGTGAGAGGGAGGGGAGCCGGGCGAGATCGTGAAGCGGCCGCTCATGCCGAGGTGCATGATGAGCGCTTCGCCGCTGTCGAGATGAGCGAGCAGATACTTGGCGCGGCGGCCGAGCGCGCGGATGGTGCGGCCTTCGAGGCGCGCGGCGAAGTCGTCGGGCAAGGGAAAGCGCAAGTCTGGCCGGCGCTGCTCGACACGGGCGATGCGCGCGCCGACCAGCACCGGCTCGAGGCCGCACCTGACCGTCTCGACCTCTGGCAGCTCGGGCATCGGCCTTGGCCTCTACGCTCCCGTTTCGGCGAGGAGGCCGGCAGCGGCGATGCCGGCGCAGGCGGCCCTCTCATCGTTCTCCGAGGTATCGCCCGAGATGCCGACCGCGCCGACCAGCTCGCCGGCCGCGTCGCGGATCAGCACCCCGCCCGGCACCGGCACCAGCTTGCCGCCGACGACGTGACTGACCGCGGCGATGAAATGCGGGTCCTTCAGGGCGCGCTCCATGATGCGCCGGCTGCCCTGGCCGAGCGCGATGCCGCCATAGGCCTTGCCGATCGCCACGTCGGCGCGATGCAGGCTGGTGCCGTCCTCGGCGATCAACGCCTTCAACGCCCCGCGCGCATCGAGCACGGCGATGGCCAGCGGCTTCATATTCTCGGCGCGAGCGAGCCGCTGCGCCGCCTCGACGATCGTCCGCGCGGTCTCGAGCTTCATGCCGGCCTCCCTGGTGCGTCCGTTGACGCTATTTGGCACAGCGTGCCGCGTCCTGCACCTATCGCTTTCCGGTGCCCCGGGCCTCGGGTAAGTTGGGACCATGACCCAGACCCCACCCCACGATACCTCGAAGACCTTCGGCTTCCGCGAGGTGCCGGAGGCCGAGCGGCAAGGCCTCGTCAACGAGGTGTTCCGCAGCGTCGCCGAGCGCTACGACCTGATGAACGACATCATGTCGGGCGGCATGCACCGGCTGTGGAAGCGCGATTTCGTCGCCGAGCTTGGCCCGCCGAGGAGCGCAACGCCGTTCCGTCTGCTGGACGTTGCCGGCGGCACCGGCGACATCGCGATCCGCGCGATCCGGTCGGCGGGAGCCGGCACCAGCGCGGTCATTTTCGACATCAGCCCGGAGATGCTGGCGGTCGGCGCGCGCCGGGTGCGCGCGGCCGGGCTCCAGTCGCGCATCACCTGCGTCGAGGGCAACGCCGAGGCGCTGCCCTTCGAGGACCGCTCGTTCGACGCCTATACGATCGCGTTCGGCATCCGCAACGTCACGCACATCGACAAGGCGCTGGCCGAGGCATTCCGCGTCTTGAAGCACGGCGGACGCTTCCTGTGCCTCGAGTTCTCGCGCGTCGAGGTGCCGATCCTCGACCGACTCTACGACTTCCATTCGTTCGAGGTGATCCCCCGGCTCGGCCAACTCGTCGCCGGCGATCGCGCGTCCTACCAGTATCTCGCCGAGAGCATCCGCAAGTTCCCGCCGCAGGAGGCGTTCGCCGACATGATCCGCGCCGCAGGCTTCGAGCGGGTCACGTTCCGCAACCTGATGGGTGGCATCGCCGCGATCCACACCGGCTGGCGGATCTGACGACCGCGGCCGCCGAGGAGCCCCCGGCGGCCGCGTCGTGCAACACTCGAGCTCGGCGCTCGATCAGCCGGCGTCGCGCTCGCGGCGGCGCTCGCGGCCACCGCCGCGGTCACCACGGTCGCGGCGCGGCGGACGGCTGTGGAACTCCTCCTCCGGCGCGCCCGGCTCGCGAGGAATCTCCTGCCCCGTCGTCTGGTCGACGATCTTCATCGAGAGGCGCACCTTGCCGCGATCGTCGAAGCCCAACAGCTTGACGTAGACCTCCTGACCCTCCTTCACCACCTCGCCCACGGTCTCCGGCCGGCCCTGGGTCAGCTGCGAGATGTGGACGAGGCCGTCCTTGGCGCCGAAGAAGTTCACGAACGCGCCGAAGTCCATGATCTTGACGACCTTGCCCTTGTAGACTTGGCCGACCTCGGGCTCGGAGGTGATCGCCTTGATGCGGTTGATCGCCGCCTCGATCGACTCGCGCTTGGCGGCGGCGATCTTCACCGTGCCGTCGTCGTTGATGTCGATCTTGGCCCCAGATTCCTCGACGATCGAGCGGATCACCGAGCCGCCGGAGCCGATCACTTCGCGGATCTTGTCGGTCGGGATGGTGATGGTCTCGATCCGCGGCGCGAACTCGCCGACCTCGGCGCGGGCGCCCGAGAGCGCCTTCGCCATCTCGCCGAGGATGTGCATGCGCCCGGCATACGCCTGGTCGAGCGCGACGCGCATGATCTCCTCGGTGATGCCGGTGATCTTGATGTCCATCTGCAGCGAGGTGACGCCCTTCTCCGTGCCGGCCACCTTGAAGTCCATGTCGCCGAGGTGGTCCTCGTCGCCGATGATGTCGGACAGCACGGCGAAGTCGGCGCCCTCCTTGATCAGGCCCATGGCGATGCCGGCAACCGGTGCCTTCATCGGCACGCCGGCGTCCATCAGCGCCAGCGAGGCACCGCAGACGGAGGCCATCGAGGACGAGCCGTTCGACTCGGTGATCTCCGAGACGACGCGCACCGTGTAGGGGAACTCCTCATGGCTCGGCATCAGCGGATGTACCGCGCGCCAGGCGAGCTTGCCGTGGCCGATCTCGCGCCGGCCCGGCGAGCCCATGCGGCCGGTCTCGCCGACCGAGAACGGCGGGAAGTTGTAGTGGAGCATGAAGCGCTCCTTGCGGGTGCCCTCGAGCGCGTCGACCCACTGCTCGTCGTCTCCGGTGCCGAGGGTGGCCACCACCAGCGCCTGCGTCTCGCCGCGGGTGAACAAGGCCGAGCCGTGCGCGCGCGGCAGCACGTGGACCTCGGAGACGATCGGACGCACGGTCTTGAGATCGCGACCGTCGATGCGCTGTCCGGTCTTCACGACCGTGCCGCGCATGATGTCCATCTCCAGCTTCTTGAACGTGTCGGAGAGCAGCACGGCGTCGTTGGGATCGCCCTCGTCGGTTGTGATCTCGGCGAACACCTTGCTCTTGATCGCGTCCACCATCTCGTTGCGCTTCTGCTTCTCGGCCGTGGAGAACGCCTCCTTGAGGCCGGCCTCGGCGATCTCCTTGACGCGCGCCTTGTACTTGTCGAGTTCGGGAAGCTTGACGTCCCACGGCTCCTTGGCCGCCGTCTCGGCGAGCTTGATGATCGCCTGGATGACCGGCTGGAAGTGCTTGTGGCCGAACATCACCGCTTCGAGCATCAGTTGCTCGGGCAGCTCCTTGGCCTCCGACTCGACCATCATCACCGCGTCGTGGGTGCCGGCAATCACGAGATCGAGCGTGCTCTCCTGCATCTCGTCGATCATCGGATTGAGCACCAGCTCGCCGCCGATCACGCCGACGCGGGCCGCGCCGATGGGGCCGAGGAACGGCACGCCGGAAAGCGTCAGCGCGGCCGAGGCCGCGACCATGCCGAGGATGTCGGGGTCGTTCTCCATGTCGTGGGAGAGCACGGTGACGACGACCTGGGTCTCGTTCTTGAAGCCCTCGACGAACAGCGGGCGGATCGGGCGGTCGATGAGACGCGACGTCAGCGTCTCCTTCTCGGTCGGACGGCCCTCGCGCTTGAAGAACCCGCCCGGGATCTTGCCGGCGGCGTAGGTCTTCTCCTGGTAGTTCACGGTCAGCGGAAAGAAGTCGATGCCGGGGCGCACACTGCGTTCGGCGACGACGGTGGCGAGCACGCTGGTCTCACCATACTGGGCGTAGACGGCTGCGTCGGCCTGGCGCGCCATGCGGCCGGTCTCCAGCTTGAGCTTGCGCCCGCCCCACTCGATTTCCACGCGATGGATGTCGAACATGTTCGGTCTTTCGTTTCTATGTTCACTTCGGTTCTATCGTTGCGGCTCGGTCTGTAGCACGAATTGCGGCTGGCGGTGCCAAGCCGCACGAGGTGCCGCCTCGTTGCGTGCTTCACGCGGGCATCCCCCAGATCACCTGCAGGCGAGGCCGGGCACCGAGACGCGAGCGGGGCCGGTCGGACCGGCCCCGCAAGGGCTCAGCGGCGGATGCCGAGCTTGTCGATGATGGTCTGGTAGCGCGCCGCGTCCTTGCGCTTCACGTAGTCGAGCAGCTGGCGGCGTAGGCCGACCATCTTCAAGAGCCCGCGGCGGGAATGGTTATCCTTCTTGTGGGTCTTGAAATGCTCGGTCAGATAATTGATGCGCTCGGTCAGGATCGCGATCTGGACCTCCGGCGAGCCGGTATCGTTGGCCTTGGTCGCGTTGGCCTTGATGACAGCCGACTTCGCCGCCTTGCGGGCGGGGTTCACAAGCGACATCGGGTGCTCCTTGCTGGTTGGATGGGACGGGGCATTGAGCCCCTGGCGCGGCCACAGCCGGGATGTCGTCCAGCAGGGTCGCAGGGAGCCGCACACGGACGCCGAGGCCCGCGCGGGATGGCGGTCTTATACACCAAGCGCCAGCCAAGGCGAGCGGCAATTTGCCGGCATCGGGTCTGCCGGGCGGTGGGGGATCGGGTTGCAGCCACGCCAGCTGGGATCAGCCCAAATTGAACACCCGTGTCGGATGCAGGGCACCCTGCTCGACCTCGCCCAGGGCTACCACACGGCCCTTGCAGGTGGCGTACATGGGGCCGGAGAGGATCGGGGCGTCGCGGCCGCGGATCAGCACCGCGCGGCCCTGCGCCAGGTTGGCGGCATCCGAGGGCGAGACGACGAGCGCCGGGACGTCTTCGAGCGCCGCCTCCACGGGCAGCAGGTATCGGGCGAGCCCGGCCGGCCCCTCGGCCTCGGAAACCTCGCGCAACTCGTCGAGCTTCACCGCGTCCTCCTCGCCGAACGGGCCGACCCGGGTCCGGCGCAGCGCGACGACGTGACCGAAGCAGCCGAGCGCCCGGCCCATGTCGCGGGCGATTGCGCGAACATAAGTTCCCTTGCCGCATTCGGCCTCGAATACCGAGGTCGCCGCGTCCGGCATGTCGACGAGCCGTAGCGCCTCGATCACCACCGTGCGCGGCTCGAGCACCACCTCCTCGCCGTCGCGGGCGAGGTCGTAGGCACGGTTGCCCTCGACCTTGATTGCCGAGAAGCGCGGCGGCACCTGGGATATCTCGCCGACGAAGCGCGGAAGCAGCGCCTCGATCTCGGACAGCAGCGGCCGCTGCGGGCTCGCCTGGACCACCTCGCCCTCGGCGTCATCGGTATCGCGCTCCTCGCCCCAGCGGACGGTGAAACGATAGGCCTTCTCGCCATCGACGGCGAACGAGACCGTCTTTGTCGCCTCGCCGAAGGCGATCGGCAAGATGCCTGTCGCCAGCGGATCGAGCGTTCCGGCGTGGCCCGCCTTCTGCGCATCGTAGAGCCGCTTGACGATGCCGAGCGCCTGCGTCGACGTCTGGCCCAGCGGCTTGTCGAGCACCAGCCAGCCGTGCACCGGCGAGCCCTTCCTGCGTCTTGACATATGATCTCCCGCCCACCTCGCACGCACCGAAGGGTCACTCGTGCGTTCTTACTTCTTCTCGATGTCGGAACGGACGCGCGGGGAATGCAACAGCGCCTCGATCCGGCTCGCCTCCTCGAAAGTCTCGTCCTCGCGGAAGCGGATATCAGGAGCGAACTTCAGGTTGACGGCATGAGCGAGCTCGCCGCGAATGAAGCGCCGGTTGCGCTCGAGCGCCGCCAACACCGGCGCGATGTCCTTGCCGCCCAACGGCATCACGTAGGCGGTGGCGAGCTTCAGGTCGGGCGAGATGCGGACCTCGGAGATTGTGATGACGTGGCTGGTGATCACGTCGTCGTGGATCTCGCCGCGCCCGAGCATCTCGGCGAGCTTGTGGCGGATCATCTCGGCGACCCGCAGCTGGCGCTGCGAGGAGCCGCGAGCCGTCTCGGAGGGGCGTGATTTCCTGCTCATCGTCAGTTCGTGGCCGGGATCGAACCGAGCCGCGCCTTCTGCAATGGAACGGGGCCGGACCCTTCCGATCCGACCCCGGCAAACGTGCTCGAGCCCGAGCCTACAGCGTCCGCGCGACCGTCTCGACGTTAAAGCACTCGATCACGTCGCCCTCGCGCAGGTCCTGGTAGTTGGAAAAGCTCATGCCGCACTCCTGCCCGGCCTGAACCTCCTTCACGTCGTCCTTGAAGCGCTTCAGAATCGACAGCGTGCCCTCGTGGATGACGACGTTGTCGCGAATGAGGCGCACCTTGGCGCCGCGCTCCACGCGGCCGTCGGTGACGCGGCAGCCGGCAACCTTGCCGACCTTGGAGATGTTGAACACCTGCAGGATCTGGGCATTGCCGAGGAAGATCTCGCGCACCGTCGGCGCCAAGAGGCCGGACATCGCCTTTTTCACGTCGTCGACGAGATCGTAGATGATGTTGTAGTAGCGGATCTCGACGCCGTCGCGGTCGGCGGCCTGCTTGGCCTGCACGTTGGCGCGCACGTTGAAGCCGACCACCACCGCCTTTGCCGCGTTGGCGAGCGCAATGTCCGATTCGGTGATCCCGCCGACCCCGGAATGCACGATGCGCGCCTCGACCTCGTCGGTGCCGAGCTTCTTCAGGGCGCCGGAGATGGCCTCGACCGATCCCTGCACGTCGCCCTTGACCAGCAGCGGGAACTCCTTGCGGCCGTCCTCCTTGAGCGACTGCATCATCTGCTCGAGGGTGCGCGGCGTAGACGCCGAGCCGAGCGCCTCGCGCCGCTTCCTGACGCGATAGTCGGTGATCTCGCGGGCGCGCGCCTCGTTCTCGACGACGGCGAACTGGTCGCCCGCCTCCGGAGCCGAATCGAAGCCGAGGATCTCGACCGGAACCGATGGGCCGGCTGCGGCGACGTTCTCGCCGCGATCGTCGATCAGCGCCCTGACGCGGCCCCAGGCCGCACCGGCGACGACGATGTCGCCGACGCGCAGCGTGCCGCGCTGCACGAGCACCGTGCCAACCGAGCCGCGACCGCGCTCGAGCTTCGCCTCGATCACGATGCCCTCGGCCGAGCGGTTGGGGTTCGCCTTGATATCCAGAAGTTCCGCCTGCAGGCTGATCGCCTCGAGCAGCTTGTCGAGATTGGTACGCTTCAGCGCCGAGACCGGTACCTCGAGGGTCTCGCCCGACATGCTCTCGACCACCACCTCGTGCTGCAGCAGCTCGGTGCGCACGCGGTTCGGGTCCGACTGCGGCTTGTCGATCTTGTTGATGGCAACGATCATCGGCACGCCAGCGGCCCTGGCATGGTTGATGGCCTCGACGGTCTGCGGCATCACGCCGTCGTCGGCGGCGACCACCAGTACGACGATGTCGGTGACCTTGGCGCCGCGCGCACGCATGGCGGTGAACGCCTCGTGGCCGGGCGTGTCGATGAAGGTCACCTTCTGGCCGCTCGGAGTCGTCACCTGATAGGCGCCGATGTGCTGGGTGATGCCACCCGCCTCTCCGGACACCACGTTGGTCTCGCGGATGGCGTCGAGCAGTGACGTCTTGCCGTGGTCGACGTGCCCCATGATGGTGACGACCGGCGCGCGCGGCTCGAGCACCTCGTCGCTGTCGACTGCGCCGATGAAGCCTTCCTCGACGTCGGCCTCCGAGACGCGCTTCGGCGTATGGCCGAACTCGGTGACGATAAGCTCTGCCGTATCGGCATCGATCACGTCGTTGATCTTGTGCATCGCGCCCTGTTTCATCAGCAGCTTGATGACGTCGACGGCGCGCTCAGTCATGCGGTTGGCGAGGTCCTGGATGGTGATCACCTCGGGAATGATCACCTCGCGCACGATCTTCTCCCGCGACTGGGGAATGCCCATCGCCTTGAGCTTCTCGCGCTCGCGCTTGCGCTTCAGGCTCGCCAGCGAGCGCTCGCGCTGCTCGCGGTTCAACAGCTGGTCGACGGTGAGGCGGCCGCGCTGGCGGTCCTCGGTGGTCTTGGTCGGCGTGCGCACCGGCTTTCCGCCGCGCTTCACTCCGCCGCGGATTTCCTCCTCATCGGGACCCTCGGTCTGGGTACGAGCGACGCGCTTCGGCGCCTCCGTCGCCGGCGTGGCCGCAGGTCGGCGCGCGGTCGGCAGATCGATCTCCTTGGGCCGGCCACCCTCGCGCGGCATCAGGGCCGGGTCGAACGACGCGGGCTGGCGCGGACGGCCCGATTGCGGGCGCGGCTCGGCAACACGTGCCGAGGTGGGCGCTGGTCTTTCCGCCGGGGCGGCAATCTCAGCCGCAGGCATCGGTGCGACAGCCACCGGAGCCGGCGGCGCCGGAGCCGGCTCTGGCCGCGGCGCCGCCGCCTTGGCGCGTCGCTCCTCGGCGAGGCGCTGTTCCTCGGCGGCACGCTGCTCGGACTCAATCGCATGGCGCTCGCGCGCGGCGACGAGCGCGCGGGCGCGGGCGTCGCGCTCCTCCTCGGAGAGGTTGCGGATGGGCGGCGCCGGCACTGCCGCCGGAGTAGGCGCTCGGGCCTCGCTCGCGGGCGCGCGCTCCTCGGCGACCGGAGCTGCACCGCGCTCGGCCTCCGCCCCTCCCGGCGTGGCCAGCTTGCGCGTCTTGCGCTTCTCGACGACCACCGACTTCGAACGGCCATGGCTGAAGTTCTGCCGTACGTGGCCAGACTCGACCGTCCGCTGCAAAGAGAGCGGCTTGCGAGCTCCCCCGCGGATGGTCTTGTCGGTCGTGTCTTTCGTCTCACTCATGCCGTGTCCGTTCGATCCCTGCAACGCGTCATGCGGGCTCTGCCGGCACTGCCGCCGGCAGACCCGCCCGATAGGTGTCCAAGCGGCGAGCCTCGAACAGGAAACGGTCCGCCGCGCCACCCGATTTGAGGGCAGCATGTACCACACTTGCCCGGCCTATGGCCAAACTCATTTGTTCGACTGTGAAAAGACCGACGACAGGGGCATCCCGGCCTGCCGCCTGGCGGATCGCCCGGAACTTGCGGTCGAGCTTCCCGCGTCCGTCCTCGGCCGCCTCGGCGGCATGCAGCAGGGCCACCGCCTCGCCCTTGGCAAGTGCGGAATCGACCTTCTCGAACCCGGCGATCACCAGCCCGGCCTTGTTGGCGAGCGACAATGCATCCAGGGCGCGGCGCTCGAGCTGACGCTCGACGATCGCGTCGAGATCGGCCGGCACCGCGACCTGACGGCGCAGGCTGCGCTGGAACGCCTTGGCCTTCACCGCCTGGGCGATCGACTTGCGCTCCGCTGCCACCCACACGCCGCGGCCGGGCAGACGGTGGGCGAGGTCGGCGACGATCGCCCCGTCGGGCGAGACGACGAAGCGGATCAGCTCGTGGACCGGGCGCTCGGTGCGGCTCGCCGCGCACAGCCGGGTCGTCGCCTCGGCGCGCCGCGGCCTGTCGTCTGTCCTCGAACCGCCTCGTGGCACCACGCGACTCGTCGCTCCCGGCCCATCTCGCTCACTCGGTCTCGGCGTCGGCCGTGGCCGGCTCGCCTGCTTCCTCGGCGGCGGCCGGAACGAGGTCCTCCGGCTTGATCCAGCCGGCCAGCACGCGCGCCGACATGATCATGTCCTCCGCCTCCTTGCGGCCGATCTCGAAACCCTCGAGGAAACCCTTGTGGCGCACCGGCTCGGCGTCCTTCTCGCGCTTCCTCTCGGTCCAGCCGACGAGATCATCGGTGGCGCAGTCGGCGAAGTCCTCGAGCGTCTTGACGCCGTTCTCGCCCAGCGCGACCAGCATCGCGCTCGTCATGCCCTCGACGCCGGCCAGCTCGTCAGCGACGCCGAGCTCGCGCCGCCTCGCATCACGCTCGGCCTCGATCCGCTCCAGGTACTCGCGCGCCCGGCTCTGAATCTCGCTCGCTGTGTTCTCGTCGAAGCCCTCGATGTGGGCGATCTCGCCTGGATCGACGAACGCCACCTCCTCGATAGAGGCGAAACCCTCGGTGACCAGCAGCTGGGCGATCACCTCGTCGACATCGAGCGCATCCATGAACATCTGCGAGCGCTCGGCGAACTCCTTCTGGCGGCGCTCGCTCTCCTCCTGCTCGGTGAGGATGTCGATGTCCCAGCCGGTCAGCTGCGAGGCGAGGCGGACGTTCTGGCCTCGCCGCCCGATGGCGAGCGAGAGCTGGCTCTCCGGCACGACGACCTCGATCCGGCTCGAGTCCTCGTCGAGCACGACCTTGGTCACCTCGGCGGGGGCGAGTGCGTTGACGATGAAGCTCGCCGCGTCCGGGTTCCACTGGATGATGTCGACCTTCTCGCCCTGCAGCTCGTTGACCACCGCCTGCACACGTGCGCCGCGCATGCCGACGCAGGCGCCGACCGGATCGATCGAGGAATCCTTGGAGATGACTGCGATCTTGGCTCTGCTGCCCGGATCGCGGGCGACCGACTTGATCTCGACGACGCCGTCGTAGATTTCCGGCACCTCCTGCGCGAACAGCTTGCTCATGAACTCGGGCCGCGCACGAGAGAGGAAGATCTGCGGGCCCCGCTGCTCACGGCGCACGTCGTAGATGTAGGCGCGGATTCGGTCGCCGAGACGCACGTTCTCGCGCGGGATCATCTCGTCGCGCCGGATGATGCCTTCGGCGCGGCCGAGATCGACGATCACGTTACCGTACTCGACCCGCTTCACCGTTCCGTTGACGATCTCGCCGGTGCGATCCTTGTACTCGGCGAACTGGCGGTCGCGCTCGGCGTCACGCACCATCTGCACGATCACCTGCTTGGCGTTCTGGGCGGCGACGCGGCCGAAATCCAAGGGCGGCAGCTGCTCGGCGATGAGGTCGCCGATCTTGGCCTCCTTATTGCGCTTCTGCGCCTCGGCCAGGCTGATCTGCGTCGAGTCGTTCTCGACCGTCTCGACCACCTCGGTCACCCGTGTCAGGCGTGTCTCGCCGGTCCTCGGGTCGATCTCGCAGCGGATGTCGTTCTCCGCGCCGTAGCGGCTTTTCGCTGCCTTCTGGATCGCGAACTCCATGGCCTGGATGACGATCTTGCGGTCGATCGATTTTTCGCGCGCGACCGCGTCCGCGATCTGCAACAGCTCAAGGCGGTTGGCGCTGATGCCTGCAATGGCCATGCTCGCTAGTCCTCCAGATCCCCGATCTCCGCCCCGTCGCTGGGCGCGGCGCCGGATTTGGCCTTCGACTTGGCGCGGGAAAGTGCCGCGCGGATCAATGCGTCCGTCAACACCAGCCGGGCGCTGGCGACGAGCGCCAACGGAAGACCGAGCACGACTGGAGCGCCGGGCTCCAGCTCGACCTCGATCCTGACCTCGTCGTCCTCGAGCCCCTCGAGCCGGCCGCGAAAGCGCTTGCGCCCGTCGACCGGCTGCGCGAGCTCGATCTTGGCCTCGTGGCCGGCCCAGGTCTCGAAATCCTCTGGCCGCACGAGCGGACGATCGATGCCGGGCGAGGACACCTCGAGCCGGTAGCTGCCCTCGACCACGTCGTGCGCGTCGAGCATCGGCGACAGCTGGCGCGAGACGATCTCGCAGTCGTCCACCGTCATCGTACCGTCGGTGCGCTCGGCCATGATCTGCACCGTCTTGCCGTCGCGACCCGAGACCTCGACACGCACCAGACGAAAGCCGAGGTCGCTGAGCGCCGGCTCGACCAGATCGGCCAGCGCGGCAGCAAGTCCACTCTCGCGAAAGAAGCGGTCGCTCGCGCTTCCGCTGGCGCGCCCACCCATAAGATCATGAAATCCTTGCTGATGTGCGCTCAGTCTTCGCCCCAAAACAAAAAGAGCGGATCCGGAGGATCCACTCTCAGAGTTGAGATGATCATGAGCAACCAAATAATACGCAAGCATTGCCTCGCTTGCAAGCAGGTTTTTTTCTTGAATCGCGCCGCCGGATCGCCGGCAGCCTCAACGGCTGCGGTAGAGCAGGATCGAGGGTATCCCGGCGCGGCTGCAATAGAGCACATCGACCAGCTCCAGCCATCCGCAGCTCTCGATCTGGTGGCGCTCGACCGGGTTCAGGTAAACGTGGCATCGGCGCAGTCGTACTCGGCTGCTTCGGTTCGATCGACGCGAAGATCGGCGACTTGGCGGGCGCGCAGGCGAGCGACGTTGCGCTGCTCCTGTTCGACGGTGGCCGGATCCGGCTCGACAGCGCGGATGCGCCGGAACGGATATTGAGCGCCGATGCACACCGCGCGACGGAAGCCACAGCCGAGGTCGATCAGGACGTCGTCGCGGGTGACGCCCAGTCGCTGAAACATGCGATGCAGCAGCCGGGACGAGGTCGGGTGGAACTCGTCGTCTGCCGTTCCCCAGGTCGAGCCCCCGTAGCGCAGATCGAAGGCACCGTCGAAAGCGCGGTGCGCCAGGCAGGACAGGCGTTCCATGGCAGCTCGCCCGAAGCCGAGTCGGCGAACATTCACGACGGGCGAGGCTCCGCGATTGCCGCGGGTGCGGTCAATCCCTATCGCCGCAGTTGCCTAACCGCGGCTGGCACCGCCCTCGGACAGGCACGCGGGGCTCGGCTCAGCCCGATGGTGTAGAAATGTGAGGAAGTAGCACTTGCGCCCGGCGGCACGCGCCTTTGCCTCGTAGCGCGTCTCGGGCCAGTCCGCGGCCCGCTGGCGCCAGTCGGCCGGGCTCTCGACCTGCCACGTGAATGCGCCATTTGCGACGGCAGCCTCGAGCATGCCGCCGGCATAATCGCCGATATCGGTCGCCAGCCGCAGCGTGCCGCCCGGCCGCATTACCCGCGCCAATTGGTCGAGCAGCTCGCGGCCGACGAGCCGCCGCTTCCGGTGGCGCGCCTTGGGCCAGGGATCGGGAAACAGCACGAACGCGCGCGCGATCGAAGCCGGCGGCAGCCAGGCGAGTAACGGGCGGGCGTCGTCGCTCACCAGGCGGACGTTGCGCAGCGCCTGCTCCTCGATTCGGGTCAGCACCTTGACGACGCCGTCCTCGAACGGCTCGGCGCCGATCAGGCCGACGTCGGGCTGGCGGGCTGCCTGCCACACGAGATGTTCGCCGCCGCCGAAGCCGATCTCCAGCCAGACCTCACGCACGGGCAGCGGGAATAGCTCGGTTGCGGCGGACGGCGGCGGCGCGGCGAGATCGATCGCCACGCGCGGCAACAGCTCGGCGAGTAGCCGCGCCTGCCGCGGACTCGGCTTGCGGCCACGACGGCGGCCGAACGAGCGGAGTGCAACGGCTTCCCGGTCTCGCTTCTCGCCCAGGCTCATGGCAAGTCCCGGCCTCCAAACGCGAGCGGCCGCGGAGGTGCCGCGACCGCCCGCAGCGGAAGTCGACCTGGCCTGCCTCAGGCGACCATGGATCGGATCGCGTCGGCGAGGTCGGTGCGCTCCCACGAGAAACCGCCATCGGCGTCCGCGGCGCGGCCGAAGTGGCCGTAGGCGGAGGTGCGCGCATAGATCGGCTTGTTGAGATCGAGCTGCGTGCGGATGCCGCGTGGCGTCAGCTTCATCACCTCGCGCAGCACCTTCTCCAGCTTCGCTTCGTCGGCCTTGCCGGTGCCGTGCGTGTCGACGTAGATCGACAGTGGCTCGGCGACGCCGATCGCGTAGGACAGCTGGATGGTGCAGCGATCGGCGAGGCCCGCCGCCACCACGTTCTTGGCCAGATAGCGCGCCGCATACGCCGCCGAGCGGTCGACCTTGGTCGGATCCTTGCCGGAGAACGCGCCGCCGCCGTGCGGGGCCGCGCCGCCGTAGGTATCGACAATGATCTTGCGCCCGGTGAGACCGCAATCGCCGTCGGGGCCGCCGATGACGAACTTGCCTGTCGGATTGACGTGCCAGATGGTGTCCTTCGACACCCATTCGGCCGGCAGCACCTTTCGGATGTAAGGCTCGACGATCGAGCGCACGTCGGCGGAGGAGAGTTTCTCGTCGAGGTGCTGCGTCGAGAGCACGATCTGCGTCACCGCGACTGGCTTGCCACCCTCGTAGCGCACCGTCACCTGGCTCTTGGCGTCGGGGCCGAGCGTGGCCGCCGCGCCTTCCTTCGCCTTGCGGGCGGCGGCGAGCGTCTCGAGGATCTTGTGGCTGTAGTAGATCGGCGCCGGCATCAGCTCCGGCGTCTCGCGACAGGCATAGCCGAACATGATGCCCTGGTCGCCGGCGCCTTCCTCCTGGTTGGTCGGCTGCTTGGCATCGACGCCCTGGGCGATGTCGGCCGACTGCGGATGCAGCAGAACCTCGATATTGGCCGTCTCCCAGTGGAAGCCGTCCTGCTCGTAGCCGATGTCGCGGATCGCCATTCGCGCGACGTGCGCGATCCAGTCCCTGGTCACGATCCTGGGGCCGCGCGTCTCGCCGGCGATCACCACGCGATTGGTGGTAGCGAGAGTCTCGCACGCGGCGCGGATTTGCCACGGGTCGATGCCGGCCGCGGGACCCTCGCGGTAGAACAGATCGACGATCTCGTCGGAGATGCGATCGCAGACCTTGTCGGGATGCCCTTCCGAGACGGACTCGCTCGTGAAGAGGTAGGATTGGCGGGACACGCTCACCCCCTGGGTTATGGCCGAAGCGGTTCGGAAAACGCGGGGGTTGTTGCAGCCTTTCATGGCGGGGTCAAGCCGGCACGCCGGCCAATCCAACCGAAGGCCGGCGCGGCCCGTCAGCCGTCGCGGCCCTCGCCGGCCAGCGCGCGCACGAGCTCGACGATCGCGCGCCGCGTCGCCGGATCGCCGACCTTCACGAACGCCTTGTTGAGCTCGAGACCCTCGCGGCTGGCCAGAAAATCAACGACGTAGCTCTCGGTCGGCTGCTCTGCGAAGCCGACCGCGGCGGCGCCTGGGGCCGCAGGCGCATCGTCATAGAAGAACTGAACCGGCACCCCCAGCACCTGGGCGATGTCGAACAGGCGGCTGGCGCCGATGCGGTTGACGCCTTTCTCGTACTTCTGGACCTGCTGGAAGGTGAGGCCGAGATGCTCGCCGAGCTTCTCCTGGCTCATGCCGAGCAGCATGCGGCGCATGCGCACGCGACTGCCGACGTGCGTGTCGATCGGGTTCGGCCGGCGCGCACTGCGCTCGCTGGCGTCGACGTCGTCGATCATATCGTCCTGGTTCTTGGACATTTTTTACTTCGTCCGGCCGCCAAACAAGAATGAATTATGCCGCTCCGCGTCTCAATTCCTAGGTGCGCGCACGACAATCGTCAACCTGGGGTCCGACCGGGCCGGCAACGCGGCGGTCGGGTGCCGCGTCCCTGGCCCCCCTCGACGGCCATCCGCCGGACCCGTCCGAGCCGTCGAAAACCGGCCTCAGCCAGAGCATTGCAGCAAGGAACGCAACCAGATTGAGGGCGAACAGAACGTCGCCCAAGCGCGCATAGGGAGGCGGCGGGCGTGGCAGCGGCAGGCCGGTGTCGATCACGCCGCGGGCGTTCAGGCCGATCGTGGCGAGCACGCGGCCAAAGGGATCGACGACTGCCGAGATACCATTGTTGGCCGCTCGGACCAACGCGACGCCCTCCTCAACCGCCCGCACACGCGCCTGATGGAAATGCTGGTGCGGTCCGGTGGTATTGCCGAACCAGCCGTCGTTGGTGACGTTGACGAGCACGCCAGGGCGGCGATCGGCCTGCACCACCGCAGCCGGGAAGATCGCCTCGTAGCAGATGAGCCCGCCGACCAGCGGCAGCCCGGGAACCTCGACCAAGGGCCGCGGCACCTCGCCGATGGCGAATCCGCCGCGCATTTGCGTCAGCTGTCTGAGGCCAACGCCCTCGAGCACGTCCTGCACCGGCAGGTACTCGCCGAACGGAACCAGATGGGTCTTGTCGTAGCGGGCAGCGAGCTCGCCGGAGGGGCCGAAAACGAGCAGGCTGTTGTAGACCGCGCGCCGGCCATTGGGCGGCGGATGGGCGGCCGCCTCGGAATCGGTCGCAAGCCGTAAGGCGCCGGTCAGAAGGTGCACGCCATCCGGCAGCAGCTCGCCGATCGCCGCCAACGCCTCGGGCCGCGACAGCGGCAGGAACGGCATCGCCGCCTCCGGCCAGACGACGTGTGTGATGCCGGCGAGGCCGTCGACACGGCCGGCGCCGTCGCGCCGCGACAGGTCGAGGTGGTCGGAGAAGATCCGTCCCTGCATCTCAGGCAGCCACTTCTCGCGCTGCGGCACGCTCGGCTGAACGATGCGCAGGCGCACGCCGTCGGCGAGTTCTGTCGGTCCCTGCGAGAGGACGAGGCGTCCATATCCGCTGAGCGCAGCGAGACCGACGGCGGCAAGCGCGAACCCGCGCCAGCGTGACAGGCGGTGTGCCGTCGCAGCCCGTGGCTCGGCTGCGAGCACGAGCGGGGCAGCGAGCAGCAGCACCGTCCACAGGGTCAGACCATAGATGCCGACGAGCCCGGCCGCCTGCATCAGCTCCAGCGGATCGGTCAGCGCATAGCCGAGCACGTTCCAGGGAAAGCCGGTCAGCACGTGGCCGCGCAGCCATTCGCATGCGCTGAGCGTGACCGCGAGCACCAGCACGCGGGCGATACCGCCCGGCCAGTAGAGCCGTGCGGCACCCGCGGCAAGGGCGAAGAACAGCGCGAGGCCGCCCGGCAGCAAAGTGACCGCGAACGGGAGCGCCCAGGCGAACTTGTCGGCCTCGACGAGAAACGCCTCGCCGACCCAGAACAGGCCGAGAATGAAATAGCCGAAGCCGAACCACCAGCCAGCGATGGCCGCCGAGCGCGCCGCGACGCGCGGGCTTGTGGCCATGCCCGATCCGTCGATCAGCCACACCAGGACGGGCAGCGTGAGCGCCAGCACGGCGGTGGCGAAGAACGGCGCCATCGCCAGAACCGAGAGTGCGCCGGCGACCAGCGCGATCGCATTGCGCCGCCAGCCGGACTCGCCCCTGACGACAGCGCACAGCCTGCGCACAGGATCGTTGCGGACCGCGGCGCAATCCTCGTCCACGAGCGGCGACGCCCCGGCGCTGGTCTCGCGCGCGTCCACCTCTCAGGCCTTGCCGGGCTCGGCCGGCACAGCCTCGCCGGGTCGCGGCGGGTGCACCTTCAGCTTCTTTACCCGTCGCGGATCCGCGTCGAGCACCTCGAACTCGACGCCACTCGCATGGCGTACCAGCTCGCCGCGCGCCGGCACCCGGCCGACGATCTGGAACACGAGCCCGCCGAGCGTATCGATCTCCGCCTCCTCGTCGAGATCCAGAAGCTTCAGACCGAGCAGCGTCTCGAGCTCCTTGACGGGCGTGCGCGCCGACGCGACGAGGCCGAGCTTGGGATCGCGGACGATATGCTGGGCCTCGTCCTCGTCGTGCTCGTCCTCGATGTCGCCGACGATCTGCTCGACCAGGTCCTCGATCGTGACGAGGCCATCGCTGCCGCCGTACTCGTCGACGACTATGGCCATGTGGATGCGCGTCGTCTGCATCCGGATCAGCAGGTTCATCGCCGGCATGGACGGCGGCACGTAGAGCACCGGCCGTCGCAGCTTTGTGGTGGTGATCGAGCGCGAGAGGTCGATCGCCGCGAGGTTCAATGCGCCGGCTGCCTCGCCCCCCGACGGCCCGCCCTGCTTGGCAACCTCGGCCATCAGCCAGCGAAACAGGTCCTTGATGTGGACCATCCCGCGCGGGTCGTCGAGCGTCTCGTGATAGAGCGGAATGCGCGAAACGCCCGCCTCCTCGAAGCGGCGCAGCAGCTCGTGCACCGGCTCGGTCTCCTCGACTGCAATGATATCGGCGCGCGGCACCATGACGTCCTCGACGCGGCGATCGCCGAACCGGAGCAGGCGCAGGAGCATCTGGCGCTCCTCGGCCGAGAACGCCTCGGCGGTCGTCGATTCCTGCTCGAGTGCCACCTCGAGCGTGTCGCGCAGCGTCGGGGTGCCCTGCAGGCCGAGCCGCTGGCGCAGCATCTGCAGCCACGAGGTGACCGTCGCGCCGCGGCCGTCGTCGGCAGTTGGCGAGGGATCGAATCGGGAGCCTGGGTTGTCGGTCGTCATGACGTGCCTTCGATTTCCGGCTCGCCGGCTGCGTACGGATCGGCGACGCCGAGCGCCGCCAGGATCTCGACCTCCAGCGCCTCCATCTCCGCGGCGTCCTCGCTGGTCTCGTGATCGTAGCCGATGAGGTGCAGCAGGCCGTGGGCGACGAGGTGCATCAGATGATGGCGCGGCGGAATGCCGGCCGCAGCCGCCTCGGCAAGGACCGTCTCGCGCGCGAGCACGATGTCACCGAGAAAGCCTCCCTCGGCGGCCGCCGAACGTTCGGCGGGAGCAGGAAACGAGAGCACGTTGGTCGGCTTCGGCATGCCGCGATAGAGCCCGTTCAACCGGGCGACGTCGGCGTCGCTCGACAGCGCGAGGCAAGCCGAGCATGCGGCCCGCCCGAGATCGATCCGCTGCGCGATCTCGGCCGCGACCGCCGAGACTGCCTCGCAGATCGGCTCACAGACGGTCCAGTCGCCGTGCTCGTGCACGACATCGACCGTGAGCGGTAACGGAGGCTCTTCGGCGCGCTCGCCGTCCTCGTCCAGCTGCCCTTGCGTCTCGGTGCGCGCGATCATTGCCGGCTGCGTCCTACCTGACCCGATCGTAGGCTTCGACGATGCGGGCGACGAGGTCGCGGCGCACCACGTCGGCGCCCGTGAATCGCACCTCCTCGATGCCCTCGATGCCGCGGAGCAGCGCCGAAGCCTCCTCGAGGCCGGAACGCATGCCGTTCGGCAGGTCGATCTGGCTCGGGTCGCCGGTCACCACCATCTTGGCGTTGTCGCCGAGGCGGGTCAGGAACATCTTCATCTGCATGCTGGTGGTGTTCTGCGCCTCGTCGAGGATGACGAAGGCGTTGGCCAGCGTGCGGCCGCGCATGAACGCGAGTGGCGCGATCTCGATCACGCCGGTCTCGAGGTCGCGCTCGACCTTCTCCGGCGGCAACACGTCGTAGAGTGCGTCGTAGAGCGGCCTGAGATACGGATCCACTTTCTCGCGCATGTCGCCGGGCAGGAATCCCAACCGCTCGCCGGCCTCGACTGCCGGGCGCGAGAGAATGATGCGCTCGACGATGCCCCGCTCCAGGCAGTGGGCAGCGTGGGCGACGGCGAGATAGGTCTTGCCGGTTCCGGCCGGGCCAATGCCGAACACGAGATCGACCTTCTGCATGGCGCGGATGTAGAGGCTCTGCACCGGCGTGCGCGCCTTGACCACGCGCTTCCTGGTGGCGATCTGCGCCTGCCCGTCGCCGGTCCCGCTCTCCTGGCGTGCGTGGCGGATCATGCCGTCGATGTCGCCGGCGCTGACTTGATCGCCCTTGGCGGCCCGCGCATAGAGCGTCTCCAGCACCTCGCGGGCGATCTCGCAGGCCTGCTCCGGGCCGGTCAGGATGACGACATTGCCATGGGCATGGGCCTCGATGCCGAGCCGATCCTCGATCAGCGGCAGGTGCGAGTCGTACTCCCCGAGCAGCTTTGTGAGCAGGCGGTTGTCCTCGAACGGCAGCACGACCCGCTTGTTTGCTGCCGCTGCCTTCGACGTCCGGCCCTGTCCGCTGAGGGATGGCCCGCGAATACCTGTCAAAAAACCCTCTCCACCTGTGGCGCGGTCGAGACCGGACCGCAATCGATCATCCCGTCCGGCGGGCGAAAAGTCCAGACCTCTATCAATCTAACGCCCGTTCATGCCGCATGCACGACACCAGCGAGGCTGTTCGGCCCGGCGGCCTCGATCTCGACGGCAACGATCCGCCCCAGCGCATCGGTCGGCAGCGCTGCGTGCACGGGCTGCAGATAGGGCGAGCGGCCGACCAGCTGACCGGCATGCCTGCCGCTGCGCTCGAACAGCACCGGCATCACCTTGCCGACGCACGATTGGTTGAACCGCTGCTGCTGGGCATCGAGAAGGTCCTGGAGCCGGGCGAGGCGCTCGACCTTGACCGCGTCGGGCACCTGCTCGTCGATGTTGGCGGCCGGCGTGCCGGGGCGCATGGAATACTTGAACGAGTAGGCCTGGGCGAAGCCGACCTCCTCGACGAGGCCGAGCGTCGCCCTGAACTCGCCCTCGGTCTCGCCGGGGAAGCCGACGATGATGTCGGTCGAGAGCGCGATATCGGGGCGTGCAGCGCGGATGCGGGCGACCAGCGCGCGATACTCGGCAGCGGTGTGCTTGCGGTTCATGGCGGCGAGGATGCGATCCGATCCGGCCTGGAACGGTAGGTGCAGATACGGCATCAGCTTGGCATGATCGCGGTGGGCGGCGATCAGATCGTCGCTCATGTCGCGCGGATGGCTCGTCGTATAGCGCAGCCGTTCGAGACGATCGATGCCGGCGAGATGGGCGAGCAGCTCCGATAGCCGCCACGGCCGGCCGTCCAGCCCCTCGCCGTGGTAGGCGTTGACGTTCTGGCCCAGCAGCGTGATCTCGCGCACGCCCTGGTCGACGAGGCGTCGCGCCTCGGACGCGATCTCGGCGACGGAGCGCGAGTACTCGCTGCCGCGCGTGTAGGGCACGACGCAGAATGTGCAGAACTTGTCGCAACCTTCCTGGACGGTGAGGAATGCGCTGACGGCGCGCGGTGCTGCCGAGGGCGTGGTGGCCGGCCGCGCGGGCAGCTGCGCGAACTTGTCCTCCTCCGGGAACGCCGTCTCGACGATGCGGCACGACTCCGAGCGGGCACGAAACAGCAGCTCCGGCAGGCGGTGGTAGCTCTGCGATCCGACGACGAGATCCACGACCGGCGCGCGGTGCAGGATCTCGGCGCCCTCGGCCTGAGCGACGCAGCCGGCGATGGTGACGAGCATGTCCTTGCCCGCGGCGCGGCGCTGCTCCTTGAGCTGGCGGATACGGCCGAGCTCGGAGTAGACCTTCTCTGCCGCCTTCTCGCGGATGTGGCAGGTATTCAGGATGACGACGTCCGCGGCCTCGATGTCGGTGGTCTCCGAATAGCCATAGGGGCCGAGCGCCTCGGACATTCGCTCGCTGTCATAGACGTTCATCTGGCAACCGAACGTCTTGATGAACACCTTGCGGGCGCCCGGCATCTCCGCCTCGTCCTCGACGATTGAGCCCAGGGGCGCGATCCGATCCAAGGCGCACTCCGTCTTCGTTAGCCGGTCGCTGAAATGAAGGCGCCGGAAACCCGCACGCTGCATTGCAGCATCGAGCCGATCTTACATGCCCCGAGAGGCGGCGCAACTCGCCACTTCGTCACCGGAAGCGCCCCTTTGTGGAACGCGAGGGCGGGGCACGGCCAGGGGCGTGGACCGAAAGGGGCGGTCGGGTCGCCTGCACGCGCTCGTCGGCCGGCCGGGCCCTCAGGATCCCGACCACCCCCTCGCGCACCGCATCCTCGCTCGAGCGCGCGAGTTGCTTGCGGTCGGCATAGTCCGCCAGCGGGATCGGCATCCCAACGCGCAGGCGCACGTCGAGCGGGCCGGCCTTCAAGAGTTGCCAGGCATGGCCCTGCATCTCCATGTCGCCGTACCAGCCAACCATTGGTCGGTCCGCGCGACCGAGCGGAACGCCGTGTAGCCGCGTGTAGACAAGCGAGACCGTCTGCACGACGGCACCCGGCGGGGCCTCCGCCTCACAGCCGGACGGCTTCACCGCGGCGAACAACGCGGTCTTGAACGGCAGAACGCGGTTGCCGTCGGTCGAGGTTCCTTCGGCGAACAACACGATCGCATCCCCGGCGGCGAGCCGGGCGAGGATCTCCTCGGCGGTCTCGCCGGCACTCGCGCGCCGCTCGCGGTCGACGAAAACGGTCCGCTGGAGCCGCGCCAGCGAGGCGACGAACGGCCAGCCGCCGACCTCGCGCTTAGCGACGAAGGAGACCGGCGCCAGTGCGGAGAGCACGGGGATGTCGAGCCAAGAGGTGTGGTTGGCGACGAGCAGCACCGGCCGATCGCGCACGACCTCGCCCTCGACGTGGAGCCTGACTCCGACGAGGCGGCAGACCTGGCGGTGGTACCAGTGCGGGAAGCGCCGCGCGAGACGGGGCGAGGTGCGGACGAGCAGCGCCTGAACCGGCATCAGCGGAACAGTGAGGCCGAGAAAGCCGCCGAGGATCGCGCCCGCTCGCAAGCTGCTCATGCCGGATCGGTTCCCCCGTTGGTCATCGATCCTTGCGCTTCGGCTGCCGCTTGATGCCGTAGAGCTCCAGGCGATGGCCGACAAGGTCGTAGCCGAGCTCGCGCGCAATGCGCTCCTGCAGCTTCTCGATCTCCTCGCTGTAGAACTCGGTGACGCGCCCGGTCTCGACGTCGATCAGGTGATCATGGTGGCGGCTCGGCATCTCCTCGTAGCGTCCGCGGCCGTGGCCGAAGTCGTGACGCTCCAGGATGCCCTTGCTCTCGAGCAGCTTCAGCGTGCGGTATACGGTCGAGAGCGAGATGCGGGGATCGACGGCAGAGGCGCGGCGGAACACCTCCTCGACGCTCGGGTGGTCGTGCGCATCCGACAGCACGCGGGCGATCGTGCGGCGCTGGCCGGTCATCCTGAGGCCCTGCCGGTGGCAGAGCTCCTCGATGCGGCTCTCCTGCTCCTCGCGTCGAGGCTCGACACCGGGCATCCGGTCCCTCGGAGAAGGTTTCGACTTGCCGCGTTATAAGAAAGCCGCATCGCCCCGTCCACCTCGGTGACGCCGTCGGCCTGATCACGCGGCCCGATCACGAAGCGAGCCAGCCGAGCGCTTGATCTCCGCGCCGACCGGTCTGGCTATAACCTTTACGTCATATCGTGCCCGCAGGCTCAGCCACATCTCGGCCGTGGTGCTGAGGCAGGCGGCGAGCCGCAAGGCCGTGTCCGCCGCAATCCCGCTCCGGGCGTGAACGATGTCGTTGATGCGGGCAACGGGCACGTCGAGATTGCGGGCGAGCATGTTCTGACTGATGCCCGGCGGCGGCCGCATCCTTGCCATTGCTCGCGTCCCCTACAAATCGAGCGCGAGCACCAGCGCGTCAGCGGGCGAGCGGCCCTTGCGCAGGTAATAGCCCTTGCGCCGGCCGACCTCGGCGAACCCGAGCTTGTGATACAGCGCCCGCGCGGCGGCGTTGTCGGCGGCGACCTCGAGGTGCAGGCGGCGCGCCTCGGCGCGCTTGACCGCCCTGACCAGCCCTTCGACCATCCGCCGGCCGATGCCCCTGCGCTGCGCCCAGGGGGCAACGGCGAGCGTCAGAATCTCGGCCTCGTCGGCGGCGATGCGGCCGATGACGAAGCCGAGCGCGCGCGGCGGCGTACCGCCCTGGGCGACGAGCGCGGTCGCGCCGGGATGCTCCAGCATGCGGGCGATGCAGTCGATGCTCCAGGCCTCCTCGAACAGCAGCGCGTGCAGCTCGGCGATCGCGGGGGCCCGCTCCGGGGAAGCCCACAGCAGACTGACGCGCGCGGGATCGATTTTCAGAGCCTCTCCGGTCATGTCGCGCGCACAATCACCTTCTCGAGTTGCGGCTTGGCATCCGGCGGCCGCAAGTAAAGTGGCGACGGCCGCGCGCCCGGCACGAGATCCGGCGCCATGCGGAGCAGCGTGGCGGCTTCGGGCTTCAGGTCGACGAGCCCGACGGTCGCCGCGCGCCGCGAGGCGTGAAGCGCGGTCGCCACCAGCTCGGCGCCGGAGCCAACGAGGCGGACCGCATCGGGACGCGAAGCGGCAGCTGCGGCGATGGTCGCGAGCCGCGGCTCGCCGACCGGCGCCGAGGACCCGTGATCGAAGACCTGGAAATAGACGCTGTCGCGGCGCGCGTCGACGGCGACGGCGATCGCTGACGCGTCGCCACCGGACCCGAGCCGGTCGGCCGCGCTGCGGGCCATTACCCACAGGCTCGTGGCAGTTACGACGTCGGCGCGCGTGGCGAACGCCAGCGCGCGGGCGGCAGCGATACCGATCCGGGTGCCGGTGAACGTGCCGGGGCCGTGGGTGACAGCGACGCGGTCGAGGTCGGCGAAGGCCAGACCGGCACGGCGCATCACGGTATCGATCATCGGCATCAGCGCTTCGGCGTGGCCTGTCTCGCGCAGCTCGAAGGCGGTTTCGATACGCTCCCCCGGCGCTCCGAGCCCGACGCCGACTGCGGCCGAGCAGGCACCAAGACAGGTATCGAAGGCGAGGACATTCATGGCAACGAGCCTATAGGCCGGCGGCCGCGGACTTTCCAGTGCGTTCGTGGCTCATGCTCACGCGATACGGGCCATTTCCGCGAATGTGAAGCGCGGGCTGCGCGGGAACAGACCTTTCGGATCGCCATAGCCGAGGTTGCAGAGGAAATTGGACCTGACCGTCGTGCCCGGAAAGAATGCGGCGTCGACGCCGGCATGATCGAAACCCGACATCGGCCCCACGTCGAGGCCGAGCGCACGGGCGGCGAGCATCAGGTAGGCTCCCTGCAGGGTCGCGTTGCGGAATGCGGTGTCGCGGATCTTCTGCTCCTGGCCCGCGAACCAGCTCCGCGCGTCCGCGTGGGGGAACAGCCGCGGCAGATGCTCGTAGAACGCCAGATCGTGACCGATGATCGCGCACACCGGCGCGGTCATCGTCTTCTCGACGTTGGCCGGGTCGAGGTGCGGCTTCAGCATCGCCTTGGCGGCCGCCGATTTCACGAGCACGATCCGTGCCGGCGAGCAGTTGGCACTGGTCGGGCCCATCTTCAGAGTGTCGACGATGCGCTCGAGCAAGGCGTCCGGCACGTCCTTGTCGAGCCATGCGTTATGGCTCCTGGCGTCGAGGAACAGCTGGGAGAGGGCCTCGTCTGAGAGCGGCGCGGTCATCGTGATCTCCGTTCGGGGTGGGCGCGGCGTGCGCCACGGGAGGCCGCGCGGCAAAAGAAAGCCCCGCGGGCGTGCGGGGCTCTCGGATCGGCATGAGCCGCGCTCAGACGGCCTGGACCTCGTGCACCTCGGGGCAGAAGTGCTTCAGCAGGTTCTCGATGCCATGGCGCAGAGTGGCCGTCGAGCTCGGGCAGCCCGAGCAAGCGCCGCGCATGTGCAGATAGACGACGCCATCGCGGAAGCCGGAGAATGTGATGTCGCCGCCGTCTTGTGCGACCGCCGGGCGCACCCGCGTCTCGAGCAGGTCCTTGATCGTCGCCACGACCTCCGCGTCGGCCGGATCGTAGTTGCCGGCCTCGGCATCGTTGGCGCCGCTGTCGGCGGCCTCGTGGCCCGACAGGTAATGCTCCATGATGGCGCCGAGGATCATCGGCTTCAGGTGCTGCCACTCGCCGTCGCCCTTGGTGACGGAGATGAAATCGGAGCCGAGGAACACCCCGGCCACTCCGTCGATGTCGAACAGACGGGTGGCGAGCGAAGAGGAGCCGGCGTCGGCCTTCGCGCGGAAGTCGGCTGTACCGCTCCTCAGCACCTGGCGGCCGGGAATGAACTTCAGCGTTGCCGGATTGGGCGTCGCTTCCGTCTGAATGAACATGCCTCTCAGCCTCCGTCGTGTGGGTTCGCAAGGTGTTGGACGCTGGCTCGCGGCCGAAATCGGCAGGCGGGCCGCGCCAAGATTTAGAATTCTTCTAACAGATAGGGAAGTGCCGGCAAAATGTCGAGTCGTAGACTCTGGTTTCGCCCGTCGCAACGCCCTGGTGCCCCAGTTCGGCAGCTCACCGCCACCGAGTCGGACCCGGGGGCGCGACCCTTGGAAACAAGAAGGGGCACTAGAATCATAACCTTGCTGGCGTGATTCAGGTCGAGAGATTCGTTCTTGAGCGCGCTGCGGGAGGATACGAATGTCTCGATCATCGCACGAGCCCGGCAGCCCTCACGCCAGCGCCTTGATCTCGTCGAGGGTCAGCGTGCCTGGAACCACGGTGATCGGCACCGGGAAGGTGCCGGCGGCGCTGCCCGAGGCCAGAGATGCGACGAGCGGCCCCGGCCCCTGCGAGGTGGCCGCGGCGCCGAGCACGAGGATGGCGATATCCTCGTCCTCGTCGATCAGCTTCAGGATCTCCTCCGCCTTGTTCCCGGAGCGGATCATCTCCTCGACCCCGACGGAGTCAAAGCCGGCGAGCGACAACTTGCGACGGAATAGGCGGAACAGCGCCTTGGCCTTGTTGGTCTGCTCCTCGGTATGAACCTGGCCGACGCCCATCCAGTGCTGGAACTCCTGCGGCTCGATCACGTAAAGCATCGCGATTCCGCCGGACGAGTGGCCGATGCGGCTCGCGGCATAGTAGAGCGCGGCCTCAACCTCCTGGCTGTCGTCGACGATCAGCAGGAACTTGCGCGAGTGACCGGCCTCGAAACTGCGGCGCTGCTTCATGATTCCGTTGTATCGCCCTGCTCGATTGTCGACACGCAATTGTCTCGCACACGGTCGCTGGCCGCAACTGCGGCATAAGCACCGCCCACGATCGCCTCACGCCTGCACAAAGCCCACGACATCCTTCACCTCGCGCATGATGGGTGCGGCAATGGCGCGGGCCCGCGCCGCGCCGTCGGCGAGAATACGATCGATGGTCGCCGGATCGGCCATCAGCCGCCGGCTTTCCTCGGCAATCGGCGACAGGCGCGCCACGCACACCTCGGCCAGCATCTTCTTGAAGCGGGAGAACGGCGATCCGCCGTTCTCGGCAAGGGCTGCCGCCTTGGTCGTGCCGGCCAGCGCCGCGTAGATGCCGATGAGATTATCGGCCTCGGGGCGACTCGCAAGGCCCGCCTCCTCCGATGGCAGCGGCTCGGGATCGGTCTTGGCCTTCTGCACCTTCCTGGCGATCGTGTCGGCATCATCGGTGAGATTGATGCGCGAGAGGTCGGAGGGGTCCGACTTCGACATCTTCCTGGTACCGTCGCGCAGACTCATCACGCGCGTCGCCGGGCCGGTGATCACCGGCTCAGGCTGCGGAAAGAACTGGCCGTCGGCATGGCCCGCCGCCACGATCTCGCTCTTGAAGTCGTTGTTGAACTTCTGCGCAATGTCGCGGGCGAGCTCCAAATGCTGCTTCTGGTCGTCGCCGACCGGCACGTGGGTCGCCCGGTAGGCGAGAATGTCGGCGGCCATCAGGTTGGGATAGGCGTAGAGGCCGACGGAGGCGTTCTCGCGGTCCTTGCCGGCCTTCTCCTTGAACTGCGTCATGCGATTGAGCCAGCCGAGGCGCGCCACGCAGTTGAAGATCCAGGCGAGCTCAGCGTGGGCGGCGACCTGCGACTGGTTGAACAGGATCGAGCGCTCGGGATCGAGGCCGGAGGCGATGTAGGCCGCGGTGACCTGGCGGATCGACTGCCTGAGCTCGGCCGGGTTCTGCCACACCGTGATCGCGTGCAGGTCGACGACGCAATAGATGCACTCGTGCGTCCGCTGCAGCTCGATCCACTGCAGCATCGCGCCCAAGTAGTTGCCGAGGTGCAGGCTGCCCGTCGGCTGCATGCCGGAGAAGACGCGCTCCTGGAATTTCATGGTTCGATCCTCGTTGCCGGCGCGGGTTATCGCGCGCGGCGCGCCGCTGTGCAAGCGGCGAGACCGGTCCGGCAGGCGCGGCTCATGGCCGGCGCCGGCGGAGGAAGCGGCCGAGCTGGTCGAGGCTCAGCACTCCGGCGGCGAGAATGAGCACCGCGAATACCCCGGCACCGGCGCCGACCAGCAGGCCGAGCGCCATCACCCGCGTGGCAAGCGAGGCGCCTGACGCCATGTAGGGTCCGAGCGGCAGCGTCAGTGCGGCCACCATCAGCCCCATGGCGAGGCTCGCGAGCGCTATCAGTGGCACGTTGCGGCGCAAGCGCGCGTCGACCTCGAACTGATCGAGCGTGACCAGCCGGCGCCACAGCAGCAGCGCGTTGACCCATCCGGCGAGCGACGTCGCCAGCGCGATGCCGACATGGGGCATCAGCCCCATCGCCTGCAGTGCGAAGAACAGCACAAGCGAGCCGGCGACGTTGACCGCCATGTTGACCGCGGCGTAGCGCATCGGCGTCCTGGTGTCCTCGCGGGCGAAGAAGCCGGGCTGGAATACCTTGATCAGCACGAATGCCGGCAGCCCGATTGCAAATGCGGCAAGCGCATACGCGGTGGCCGGCGTGTCGGCAGGAGTGAAAGCGCCGCGCTCGAACAGGACCGAGACGATCGGTCCGGCCGCGACGGCAAGCGCGATCGAGGCCGGGAGCGTCAGCAGCAGCGCGAACTCGAGGCTGCGGTTCTGGCTGTCTTTCGCCGCAGCATGATCGTTGTTGCGCAAATGGCGCGAGAGATCGGGCAGCAGCACGACGCCAACGGCGACGCCGACAATGCCGAGCGGAAGCTGGTAGAGCCGGTCGGCGTAGTAGAGGTAGGAGACGGCACCGGCCTGCAGCGAGGCGATGATCGTGCCGACGACGATGTTGATCTGGGTGATCCCGCCGGCGACGAGACCCGGAATGCCGAGCCGAACCAGCCGCCGCATGTCCTCGCCGGCGCGCGGGCGGACAAGGCCAACGGTCATGCCGGCCCGGCGCACGGCGATCCACAGCATCGCCAGCTGGGCGAAGCCGGCGACAAAAACGCCGATCGCCAGCACGCGGCCCGCCTCGGGCCGGCGCGCATAGCCGAGCTGGATGGCGAAGCCGATGGCGGCGATCAACACGACGTTCAAGAGGATCGGCGCTGCCGCGGCCGCCCAGAACCGGCGCATGGAGTTCAGCATCCCGGACAATAGGGCGACCAGCGACATGCAGGCGAGGTAGGGAAACGCGACTTGCGTCAGCTCGACGGCGAGCTCGTATTTCGCCCGATCCTCGAGAAAGCCCGGCGCCAGCAGCGCCATCAGCCACGGCATGGCGAGAATCGCGACGAGCGACAGCGGGATCAGCACGGCGAGCAGACCGGCAAGCGCCTCCTCGGCGAAGCCCTTGGCGGCCGCCTCGCCCTCGCCTTCGAGCCGCTTTGCGAACAGCGGCACGAACGCGGCATTGAACGCGCCTTCGGCAAACAGCCGCCGGAACAGATTGGGAAAGCGGAAGGCGACGAAGAATGCATCCGCGACCCAGCCGGAGCCGAGCGCAGCGGCGACCAGGATGTCGCGCACGAAGCCGAGCACCCGGCTCACCATGGTGAGGCCGCCGACGGTCGCGAATGCGCGATAGAGCTTCATCGGGCGGAAGCGGTAGCCGTGTTCGCGAGCGCCGGCAAGTGCGCCGGCTCAGGCGGGTGCCTTGGCACCCTCCGGCGCCGTCGGCGGGGCGTCCCTCAGCACCGCCTCGAGGCGCGACCGGATCGTCTTCTGGCGAGCTTCCGAATCGATCTTCTTGCCGGTCAGGTCGGTGACGTAGAACACGTCGACGGCCTTCTCGCCGAAGGTCGTGATGTGGGCCGAGGAGATGTCGAGGTTGAGATCGGAGAGCGTGCTGGTCAGATCGTAGAGCAGCCCCGGCCGGTCGCGGCCTGCCACCTCGATCACCGTGAACGCGTCCGAGAGCGAGTTGTTGATCAGCACCTGCGGCTCGACGGCGAACGCCTCGATGCGCCGCTCAGGCGGGCGGCGCTTCTCGAGCAGCGCCCTGAGCCGCACCTCGCCCCTGAGCAGGCGATGGATGGTATCGGAGATGCGTCGCGCACGGCGCGCCTCGTCGTCGTCCGCCTCCAGCTCGCGCTGGAGCAGGAAGGTATCGAGCGCCAGCCCGTCGCGCGTCGTCGTGATGCTGGCACCGACGATGTTGGCACCGGAGGCCGCACAGGCGCCGGCGAACAGCGACAGCAGTCGGGCGTGGTTCGGCGCCAGCACGGTCAACTCGGTGATGGCGGCGAAGGCATCGGTCTTGAAGTCGGAGGCGAGCTTGTCGCCGGAATCGGCCGCGCGCCGCATCAGCGTGGCGTGGTCGAGGTGCTGGCGGGTTTCGTAGCGCAGCCAATAGTCGGGGTAGAAGCGCTCGACATGGACGTCGATCTCCTCGGGCTTCCAGTCTGTGAGCGACATTCTGAGCGCCGCCTTGGCCGCCTCGACGCGCTGATTGCGGCTGGCCTGGGTATGGCCGCCGGACAGCAGCGGCTCGGTCTCGTTGTAGAGCGCGCGCAGGAGCTGGCCCTTCCAGCCGTTCCAGGTACCGGGGCCGACGGCGCGGATATCGGCCACCGTCAGGATGACGAGCAGATTGAGCCGCTCCGGACTCTGCACGATTGCTGCGAAGTCGCGGATCGTGCGCGGGTCGGAGAGATCGCGGCTCTGCGCCATGTTGCTCATCGTCAAGTGACGCTCGACGAGCCAGGACACCGTCTCGGTCTCGGCCGCGGTGAGGCCGAACCGGGGGCCGAGCTCGCGCGCGATGCGGGCGCCGGCGATCGAATGGTTCTCGATGCGGCCCTTGGCGATGTCATGGAGGAAGGCCGCGACGTAGAGCACGCGCCGGTTGGCGATGGTCTTGACGAGCCTGGTCGTCAACGGGAGCTCGCCGGCACTCTTGCCGCCCTCGATCTCGGTCAATTGTCCGACGGTGCGGATCAGGTGCTCGTCCACCGTGAAGTGATGGTACATGTTGAACTGCATCATGCCGACGACGCGCTGGAAATCCGGCACGAAGCGGCCGAGCACGCCGGCCTCGTTCATGCGCCGCAGAGCCGCCTCGGGATTGGGCGAGCTCGTCAGCATGTCGATGAAGATGCGGTTGGCCTCGGGATCGGCACGCAGATTGTCGTCGATCAGCCTGAGCGAGCGACGGATCGACCGCAGCGCCTCGGGGTGCAGGAACAGATCGGCGCTCGCCGCCTGGGCAAAGAATCGGATGATGTTGACCGGATCGCGCGCGAAAACCTGCGGGTCGGCGACGTTCAGGCGGTCGTTGTCGATGCGGAAATCGGTCTTGGAGCGCACCTCGCGGCGCGTCCGCCAGGTGAGCGGCTTCAGCAGGCGTGCGATGCTCGGCGCGGTCTTCAGCTGCTGCATCTCCAGCGCCGAGCACAGGATGGTAGTGAGGTCGCCGACATCCTTGGCGATCAGGAAGTAGTGCTTCATGAAGCGCTCGACGGCGCGCAGGCCGCCGTGGCTGCGGTAGCCCAGCCGCTCCGCCATCGCCTGCTGCACGTCGAACGACAGGCGCTCCTCGGCGCGACCGGTCATGAAGTGAAGGTTGCAGCGCACCGTCCACAGGAACTCCTCGCACTTGTGGAAGGTGGCGACCTCGGCCGAGGTGAAGATGCCGGCGTCGATGGTCGCCTGGCCGACCGGCTGACCGAACAGGTACATGGAGAGCCAGTGCAGCGTGTGCAGATCGCGCAGGCCGCCCTTGCCGTCCTTGATGTTCGGCTCGACGCGATATCGGCTCTCGCCGGCGCGGCGGTGGCGCTCGTCGCGCTCTGCCATCTTGGCGTCGATGAAATCGCGCGCGGAGCCGGCGACGACCTCGGCGCGGAAACGCTGCTCGAGCTCGGCGAACAGTTGCGCGTCGCCATGGATCAGCCACATGTCGAGCAACGCGGTGCGGATCGTCAGGTCCGCGTTGGAGAGCTTGATGCACTGGTCGACCGTGCGTGTCGCATGGCCGACCTTGAAGCCGAGATCCCACAGGATATAGAGCATGTACTCGGCGACGCTCTCACCCCACGGCGTCTGCTTGTAGGGGAGCAGGAACAGGAGATCGATGTCGGAGCCGGGCGCCAGCATCTCGCGGCCGTAGCCGCCGGTCGCCACAACCGCCATGCGCTCGGCGTCGGAGGGATTGGTCGCACGGTAGACGTGCACCACCGTGTAGTCGTAGACGAGGCGGATCAGCTCGTCCTGAAACCGGGCGAGACCTTTGGCGCATCGGCGGCCGTTGCCGTCGGCCTCGAGCCCGAGGCGGGCCGCCTCACGTCCCGTTCGCACCAGCTCCTTCAGCCGCTCGACGACGGCACCGCGGGCTCGGGCGACGTCGCCAACCGCGGACTGGATCGCGGTCAGCTCGACGCGCACCGCCTGCGGATCGAAATAAGGCGCCTCGGTCGCAATCGGTCTGTCCATCGTACCTGCCGGTCGCCTGCCGCTCTCGCCCGCCTCGATCGTCACCGGCCGTTCTTGGCAGAGCGGGCCAGCTCCTTCAAGCGGTAGAGGGCATCAAGTGCCATCTTGGGGGTCAGCTCGTCCGGATGGATGGCTTCGAGTGCCTTCTCGACCTCGCCGGGGCCGGTGCTGGCCGGCAATCCGCCCTTGGGTCGCGCAGCGGCGAACAGCGGCAGCTCCTCGAGCCCCTTACCGGCGCTGCTGCCGCGGTCGGATTTCTCGAGAAGCGCCAGCACCTCCCCGGCACGGGCCACGACCGGTGCCGGCAAGCCGGCGAGCTTCGCCACCTGGATGCCGTAGGAGCGGTCCGCGGCCCCTGCCTTCACCTTGTGCAGGAAGACGATGTCGTCGTGCCACTCCTTCACGTCGACGGTCACGTTGGCGACGCTGGCAAGGCGCCCGGCGAGCGCGGTCAGCTCATGGTAGTGGGTGGCGAACAGGGTCCGGCAGCGCGTCACCTCGGCCAAGTGCTCGACCGTAGCCCAGGCGATCGAAAGTCCGTCGAAGGTTGCCGTGCCGCGGCCGATCTCGTCGAGGATGACGAGTGAGCGGTCGGTGGCCTGGACGAGGATGCCGGCCGTCTCCACCATCTCGACCATGAATGTCGATCGCCCGCGGGCGATGTCGTCGGCGGCGCCGACGCGGCTGAACAGGCGGTCGACGATGCCGATGTGGGCCTTCCGCGCCGGCACATAGGAGCCGATCTGAGCCAGGATGGCGATGAGCGCGTTCTGGCGCAGGAAGGTCGACTTGCCGGCCATGTTCGGCCCGGTGACGAGCCAGATGCGCGCTGGTGTCGCCTCGTCGAAGCCGGGCGTCGCCTGGGGCGGAGCGCCGCGCACCAGCACACAGTCGTTCTCGATGAACGGGCCCGACTTGGCCGCAGCGAGCGCCTGCTCGACCACCGGATGGCGACCGCCGACGATCTCGAATGCGTCGCTGCCGTCGACCAGCGGACGAACGTAGCCTTCCCTCGTCGCCAGCTCGGCCAGCGCGGCGAGCACGTCGACCTCGGCCAGTGCGGCGGCGATCCGGCCGAGGGTCTGCTCGGCGGCAGCGATCTCTCCGGCGAGCTCGGCGAAGATCTCCTGCTCGAGGGCGAGTGAGCGCTCGGCGGCGGCGGCGATGCGGCCCTCGGTCTCGTTGAGCTCGGCGGTCGAGAAGCGCACCGCATTGGCCATCGTCTGGCGATGGCGGAAGGTGTCGGAGAGCGGCGCCGACAGCAGCGGCTTGGCGTTGGCCTGCGTCACCTCGATGAAGAAGCCGAGGATGTTGTTGTGGCGCACCTTGAGCGACTTGACGCCGCTCTCCTCGACATAGCGCGCCTCGAGCGCCGCCATCACGCCGCGGCCGTCCTCGCGAAGGCGGCGCGCCGCGTCGAGGTCGGCGCGGTAGCCGGGCCGCACGAATCCGCCGTCGCGCCTCAGGTGCGGCGGCTCGTCGACGAGGGCGGCGGAAAGAGCCATGGCGAGCGAGCCATCGGCGGCGGCGAGGCGGCTTCTGACCGACGCCAGCTCCGGCGGCAGCAGGCCTTCGCAGGCCGCCTTGTCGAGCAGCGCGGCAATCGCCGCCGCCTGCGCGAGGCCGTCGCGTACAGCGGCGAGATCGCGCGGGCCGCCCCGCGCCAAGGCAAGTCGCGACACGGCGCGGGCCACGTCGGGGACGCCTTTGAGCGCTGCGCGAACACCATCGCGCAGCGCCTCGCCATCGATCAGGAAGCCCACAGCATCGAGCCGCGCGTCGATGGCCGCCGCGTCTCTGAGCGGCGAGGAGAGGCGCGCGGCCAGCTCGCGCGCGCCGGGCCCCGTCACGGTGCGGTCGATCGCCGCGAGCAGGCTGCCGCGCTTGTCGCCCGAGGCCGAGCGCACCAGCTCGAGGCTCGCGCGGCTCGCGGCATCGATCATCAGTCCGGCACCCATTCCCGTGCGCCGCGGCGGACGAAGCACCGGCCGCTTGCCGATCTGGGTCAGATCGACGTACTTGAGCAGCGCGCCGACCGCTGCCAGCTCGGCCCGCGTGAAGCCGCCGAAGGCGTCGAGCTCGGCGACACCCAGGCGCTCCTTGAGGCCCTTGTCTCCGCCGAGGCTGTCGAAATAAGCCGCCGGCACCGGCGTCAGCGCGGCGCCGGATATGCCGGCCCACTGGCGGACCTCCGCCTCGCCGGCCAACGTCTCCGCCGCAATCAGCTCGCCGGGAGAGAGGCGCACCAGCTCGCCAGGCAGGTCGACGCCGGCGACCTCGCCGACCTCGAACTCGCCGGTCGAGATATCGAGCGAGGCGAGCGCCAGCGATACGCCCGCGGAAAGACTCGATTGCTGCTCGCCGCCCGGTGCGCGGAACACCGCAGTCAGATAGTTGCGCACCGCCGGCTCGAGCAGCGTATCCTCGGTCAGCGTTCCCGGAGTGACGAGACGCACGACGTCGCGGCGCACGACCGCCTTGGAGCCGCGCTTTCGCGCCTCGGCCGGGTCTTCCAGCTGCTCGCACACCGCCACCCGGTAGCCCTGGCGAATGAGCCGTTGCAGATACTCGTCGGCGCGATGGATCGGCACCCCGCACATCGGGATGTCCTGGCCCTGGTGCCGGCCGCGCTTGGTGAGCACGATGCCGAGCGCGGCCGAGGCGGCCACGGCGTCCTCGAAGAACAGCTCGTAGAAATCGCCCATCCGGTACCACAGGAGACTGTCCGGGTTGGCGGCCTTGATCTCGAGGTATTGCGCCATCGACGGCGTCGCCTCGAGCGGCGCGACCCGCGCGTCGGCGGTCTCGGCGGACGCCACAGGCTGCGACGGCGCCGCCCGCTCCGTCGAATCTCGCGTCTCGCTGCGTCGCGCCGTCATCGCGCCCGGTTCCCCTTCGCAAGCCCGCTGGCCGTTTCCACGCAGAGGCATAGCCCGGCGCGAGGGGCATGGGAATGGCGGGCGTGAGGCGTGGCCGGATGCCGCTACGGCTCAACCTTAGACGGAGGTGGCGGGCGTTGTGGTTTGAGCGCGACGGACCTATCGTGCCGCGACCTTGCGTCAGGCCCTTCTGCCGGGCGCAAAATCCCCTCCATTCGAAGGTGCTCCGCCGCTCATGGCAACCCGATTCACCCACGCCCGCGTCAGCTCGCAAGAGGCGTTGCAGTTCCACGCCCAGGGCAAGCCCGGCAAGCTCGAGATCACGCCGACCAAGCCGCTGACCACCCAGCGCGACCTTTCGCTCGCCTACTCTCCGGGCGTCGCTGCGCCGGTGGAGGCGATCGCCGCCGATCCGGCCACCGCCTACGACTACACGAGCAAGGGCAACCTGGTCGCCGTCGTGTCCAACGGTACCGCGATCCTCGGCCTCGGCAATCTCGGCGCGTTGGCCGCCAAGCCGGTGATGGAAGGTAAGGCGGCGCTGTTCAAGCGGTTCGCCGACATCGACGCCATCGACCTGCTGGTCTCGACGGCCGACATCGACGCGTTCGTCAATTCGGTGCGCTATCTCGGGCCGTCGTTCGGCGGCATCAATCTCGAGGACATCAAGTCGCCGGACTGCTTCGTGATCGAAGAGCGGCTGAAGAAGCTGCTCGACATTCCGGTATTCCACGACGACCAGCACGGCACCGCGATCGTCGTTGCGGCAGCGATCCTCAACGGGCTCGAGGTCGCCGGCAAGCGGATCGAGGACGTGCGGCTCGCCTGCTCGGGCGCCGGAGCGGCCGCACTCGCCTGCCTCAATCTGCTGGTCGCGCTCGGCATGAGGCGCGAGCACATCGCCGTCTCCGACATCAAGGGCGTCGTCTACAAGGGCCGCAAGGAGCTGATGGACCCCTACAAGGAGCCGTTCGCCCACGACACCAAGGCGCGCACGCTCGCTGAGATCATGGCCGGAGCCGACATCTTCCTCGGCCTCTCGGCCGGCGGCATCGTCAGCCGCGACATGGTGGCCAGCATGGCGCGAAGCCCGATCATTTTCGCAATGGCCAACCCGGAGCCGGAGATCGCGCCGGAGGAGGTGCAGGCCGCCCGCGACGATGCGATCATCGCCACTGGCCGCTCGGACTATCCGAACCAGGTCAACAACGTCCTGTGCTTCCCGTTCATCTTCCGCGGCGCGCTCGACGTGCAGGCGACGACCATCAACGAGGCGATGAAGGTGGCGGCCGCGCGCGCCCTCGCCGACATCGCCCGCGCCGAGGTGCCCGATCAGGTCGCCGCCGCATTCCACGGCCGCCGTCCGACGTTCGGGCCCGAGTACATCATCCCGGCGCCGTTCGATCCCCGCCTCATCACACACATTCCGCCGGCCGTGGCGCAGGCGGCGATGGACAGCGACGTGGCCCGAAGGCCGATCGTCGACATGGCAGCCTACATCGCGCGCCTGTCGGGCCGGCTCGACCCTGTCGCCGGCTGGCTGCAGGCGACCTTCGATCAGGTCAGGAGCGATCCCAAGCGCGTCGTGTTCGCCGAGGGCGAGGACGCCGGCGTCATCCGCGCGGCGGGCAACTATTTCGCGCAGGGCTTCGGCCAGCCGATCCTGATCGGCATCAACGAGAATGTGAAGGCGAGCTTCCGCGAGAACGGCATCGCGCTGCGCCCCGAGTACGAGCTGCTCGACATGAAGGCCTCACCGCACATCGAGGAGTTCACGGAATTCCTCTACAAGCGGCTGCAGCGGCGCGGCTACCTGAGGCGCGATTGCCAGCGCCTCGTCGTCAACGAGCGCAACGTGTTCGCGGCGCTGATGGTCGCCCACGGCTATGCCGACGCGATGGTCGCCGGCGTCACCCGCAACTGGACCAGTGTCTACAAGGACGTGCGCAAGGTGATCGACGCCGAGGAGGGGCGCACGGTGATCGGCGTGTCGCTGGCACTGGCGCGCGGGCGGGCGGTGCTGATCGCCGACACCAGCGTGCACGAGATGCCGACCGCCGAGCAGCTCGCGCAGATCTCGATCGAGGCGGCGCGGGCAGCGCGCAACTTCGGCATCGAGCCGCGCGTCGCCCTGCTCGCCTATTCGAACTTCGGCCAACCGCAGAACGAGCGCTCCGACCAGGTCCGGCGCGCAGTGGCGCTGCTGGACGAGATGGGTGTCGACTTCGAGTACGACGGCGACATCGCCGCCGACGTGGCGCTCAACAAGGACCTGATGCGCCTCTATCCCTTCTGCCGGCTCTCCGACACCGCGAACGTGCTGATCATGGTCGCCTTCCACGCCGCCTCGATCTCGACCAAGATGCTGAAGGAGCTCGGCGGAGCGACGCTGATCGGGCCGGTGCTGGTCGGACTGTCGAAATCGGTCCAGATCTGCACGCTCGGCGCCAAGGACGTCGACATCATGAATATGGCCGCACTCGCCGCCTACGATCTCGGGCGGTGAGGCCGGCAGCGGCGGCCCCGCTAAGACTACCTACTCCGCGGCGATGCGGCTCTTGACCTCGTCGGGCGCGCCGAAGTGCTCGAAGTAGCGTGGGTCGATCTTTTCGACCGGGAGCACGATCAGCACATCCGTGGTGCCGAACTGGCGGTCGATCACTGCGCCATCGCCGACGTAGGCGCCCAGTCGCAGATAGCCCTTGATGAGCGGCGGCATGGCCTTCAACGCCGCCTTGGCGTCGAGCCCTTCCTTGGGCCGCCGGTTCATCGGGACATAAAGGTGGGGTTGGGCGCGGCAGCGCCATTCCTCGGGAGCCAGTGCGTGGTGGTGAAGAAAACTCAGCGCCTCGGCGTGAGCCTCGGAGTCGGTGCCCTCGAAGCTGGCGCAGCCGATCATCACGTCGACCTTGTGCTCGCGCACGTAGGTCCACAACCCGTGCCACAGCAGCTCGACGGTGCGCTTGTTTCGGTAGGGTTTCAGCACGCACGAGCGGCCGAGCTCCATGAAACGATAGCGCGGCGACTTGCGCGCGATCAGCGGCGCAATGTCGTACTCGCTCTGGGTGTAGAAGCCGGCCCGGCGCTGCGCCATCTCCTGCCGCAGCACGCGATAGGTGCCGACCACCTTGGGCTGCCGCTCGCCGCGCCAATCGATGATCTGAGTCGCATGGTCGACCACCAGCAGATGGTCGCAGATGGCGTCGTAGGGATCGCCGTCGCGCCGGCGCACCTCGGCGAGAAAGCTCGGCCGCGCCGACATCTCCTCGTAGAAGACCTCGTAGCGCAGCCGCTGTGCCCGCCTCACGTCGGCACGCGAGCGCGCGAGGCGCACCTCGAGGCTGCCGAGCCGGCCATACACTTTCGCCGGCCGGGCGATCTTCGGCACGTAGCCGAAACGGTCGGCGGCCTTCAGCGCCTCGAGCGCCAGGAGGCCGCGCGGCGCGAGCCGGCCGAGCATCTGGCGCGCTCTCGTTGTCATCGCAAGCTTCCCTCGCAGCATCTCCGCGGCGCTCCCTATTCGGCCACCATGAAGGTGACCTGCAGAGCCCCGATACACAAGAGCGGCTAGCACGATTCTGTGTCGGTTTGGCGACGGTTGCGCTCAGGCCGCGGGCGCCGCGGCCGGCGCCGCCCTGCGCCTGCCGAGCCAGCGGGAGATCAGCGCCTCGAGCGCCGATTTGTCGAACGGCTTGGCGAGGTAGTCGTCGAAGCCAGAGGCCAGATAGCGCTCGCGGTCCTCGGCGAATGCGTTCGCGGTGAGCGCGACGATCGGCGGCAGCGAGCCGGTGACGGCGATAAGCGCGTGCGCGGCGCGGATCTGACGCGCCGCCTCGACACCGTCGAGCTCGGGCATGAAGATGTCCATCAGCACGAGGTCGAACGGCGCCGTCGCGCCGGTGAGCGACCGCTCGACCGCCGATACCGCCTCGCGCCCGTTTGCGGCGACCACGACCGTGCAGCCCGCGAGCTCGAGCACGCGCGTCGCCAGCAGGGCGTTGATGGCATTGTCCTCGGCAAGGAGCACACGACCGCCGAGCGGGTGCGCCGACGGCAGATGCGGCGGCATCGGATCGGCGGCGCTCTCCTGCGTTGCCGCATGGGGCGGCTGCTCGAGGCGGAGTGTGGCAATGAACGTCGAGCCCTGGCCCGGCGTGCTCTCGACCGTCATGTCGCCGCCCATCGCGCGCACGATGCGGCGCGAGATGGCGAGGCCGAGACCGGTGCCGCCCTGGCCACGGCGGATGGCGGCCTCGGCCTGCTCGAACTCGATGAACAGCCGGTCTAACTCCGCCGGGCCGAGACCGACGCCGGTGTCCGCAACCGCGATCTCAAGCGCCACCGGGCCTGCCGCGGTGTCGGCACCGCCATTGCGTGACACGGTCAGGATGATGCGGCCTCGGTCGGTGAACTTCAGTGCATTGGAAAGCAGGTTCAGCAGCACTTGCCGCAGGCGGCTCTCGTCGCCGACCAGCGTCGCCGGCACGTCCCCGGCGACGGTCGCCGTCAGCGCCAGACCCTTCGCCTCGGCCTGCGGCCGAAACAGGGCGACCGCATCGGAGACGGTGCGGGCGATTTCGAACGGGCTCGCCTCCAGCGTCAAGCGGCCCGCCTCGATCTTGGAAAAATCCAGGATCTCGTCGATCAGGCTCGTCAGCTTGCGCGCCGATTGGTCGATGGCCGCGGCATAGCCCGCCTGCTCGGCCGAAAGCGGGCTCGCGATCAGCAGGCTCGCCATGCCGAGAATGCCGTTCATGGGCGTGCGGATCTCGTGGCTCATCGAGGCGAGGAAGCGCGACTTGGCGCGGCTCGCCGCCTCGGCCTCGTCGCGCGCCTCGGCGAGTTGCTGCTCGATGCGGCGCGCCTCCGTCATGTCTCGGCCGACGCCCTGCACCTCCTTCGCGCCGCCGTCGACGCTCGAGACGAGCTGCTCCTCCCACTCGATCCAGCGCGCACCGAGCCGGGTCGCAATCAGCTCCGAGAACCGGCGCGTGCGCTCGCCGGAGCCCGCCGCGAGCGGCTCCGCCCCGCCGCGCTCGAGCGGGCGGCGGTCGAGCACCTTGCCGATGACCTCCGTGGGCTCGACCGAGAATGCCCGGCAGAACGCGCGATTGACGTAGGTGAGGCGTCCCTCGCAATCGCGGCGGAAGATCAGCTCCTGCTGCGCATCGAGCAGGTCGCGGTAGCGCGCCTCGTTCTCGTTGATCTCCCAGCGGATGTCCTGCAGCTGCTCCAGCCGGCGCTCGAGCCTTCGCCCAAGCTCCTCGAATCGGCCGAGCCCGCGCCCCGCGACGCGCCGGGCGTCGCTCGACAGTGCGAGGTGAACGGCGAGGATCGCGATCAGGCTGCCGATCAGCGTCGGCGCATGAACGAGCTCCAGGCTGTCCGGCAGAGCCGCCAGCGAAGCCAGCATCAGCGCAAGCGCAACGACCGCCAGCACCTGGGCGAGGCGCGACTGGCCAGCAGCCTCGCGCGCGAGCCGGGCCCGCAACAGCGGCCAGCGCGCCGTCAACCGCGACAGCGCCGCGAACGGTCCCGGCCGTCCAGGACGCCCGAGGTCCCTCGACGAGGCGGCGATCCGATCCGGCTTTTCGATGTCTGTTGACACGCGAGACCCAAGCAAGAGGAGCGACGATACCCGCAATCGACATTGGCGCCAGTGCGCGCAATTTTCAGAGACGTCGCAAGATTCTGGTAAAAGTTGGCGCTGCCACTGCTCCGCTTTGGCACAGCCGAGCCGATCGAACAGGAGTCGGTGCAATGTCGGGGCCGCTCGCGGGCCTGAAAATCGTCGAGATGGCCGGCATCGGCCCGGTGCCGTTCGCCGGCATGCTGCTCGCCGACCTCGGTGCAAGCATCGTCAGGGTCGATCGCCTGCAGGCGGCGGACGTCGGCCTGCCGGACCGCATCCCGCCCCGGTTCGACGTGATGGCGCGCGGCCGGCGCAGAATCGCCGTCGACCTCAAAGACGAGCCCGGGCGGCGCGTGGTGCAGCGGCTCGTGCATGATGCCGACGTGCTGATGGAGGGCTTCCGCCCGGGCGTCATGGAGCGGCTCGGGCTCGGCCCGGAGCCCTGCCTCGCCAACAATCCGCGGCTCGTCTACGCCCGCATGACCGGCTACGGGCAGAGCGGACCGATGCGCGACGCCGCCGGGCACGACCTCAATTACATCTCGCTCACCGGCGCCTTGCATGCGATCGGCTCCGCGGATGGACCGCCCGTGCCGCCGCTGACGCTGGTCGGCGACTTCGGCGGCGGCGCGATGCTGCTCGCCGTCGGCATTCTCGCCGCGCTGCGCGTCGCCCGCGAGACCGGCAAGGGCCAGGTCGTCGACGCAGCGATGACGGAGGGCGCGAGCTACCTGATGGCGCCCTACTACGGTCTGCTCGCCGCCGGGCACTGGCAGGATGCGCGCGGGGCCAACATCCTCGACGGCGCCGCGCCCTGGTATCGCACCTACGCGACGCGCGATAAGCGTTACGTCGCCGTCAGCGCGATCGAGCGGCGCTTCTACGAGGCGCTCGTCGCCGGCCTCGGCCTCGATCCAGCGACGCTGCCCGACCAGCACGACCGCACCCGCTGGCCGGAGCTGACTCGGATTTTCGCCACGGCGTTCAAGAAGCGCACGCGCGCGGACTGGGCCGCACATTTTGCCGAGCGCGAGGCTTGCGTAACACCCGTGCTGTCGATCGGCGAGGCGCCGCATCACCCCCACCTTGCCCAACGCGGCGTCTTCATTGCGCCCGACGGTGTGCCGCAGCCGGCCCCACACCCGCGTTTCTCGGCGACCCCGGCCGCGCCGGGCACCCCACCCGTCGCCGCCGGCGCCGACACGCGCGCGGTGCTGGCGGACCACGGATTCTCGCCAGCGGAGATCGCCGCGCTGATCGCTACGGGGACGTGCGGGGGGTGAGGATTCGGTGGGCGCGATGGGGTGAGGCGGCGGCGGTGCTGGCGCTGCGGGAATCCCCTCTCCCCGTCGCCCTGCTCTTGCGACGGTGAGAGGGCGAGGGGCCGCCACTCGCGCCGACGCTGCGCGCGCATTACACGCCCGGGCAGCACGACGGTCCTGTGTCTCCGACGAGTCTGACCCAGTCCTGACTGCCGGTTCTCGACCGACAGGTCGGCTCACGCCAACAACAGCTGATGCCACTTACCTCCCAGACGCCCCCTCGCCCACCACCACGAACGGGGCCCAGATCGAAGGATGCGCTTCGTCCGGATCGCCGTCATCGACCATCGCCAGCATGGCGCGCCGCAGCGCCTCGGCCCGGCCGACACGCGGATCCTTCGCCATCGCCCGCATGGCGGTGGTGACAAGCGTCACGGTCGCCTCGGAATTAACCGCCCAATGCGAAACGAGCAACGCACGCGCCTGCGCGTAGAAGAACGCGCGCGCAAGGCCGGAGAGTGCCTCGGCTCCCTCGGCGCCGCCGGCGGCGGTATTGCAGGCTGAGAGGATCACCCAGTCGGCGTCGAGCTTCAGGGCCGCGATTTCCGACGCCGAGAGATATCCGTCGTCCTCTTCGCTCGGTCTATCGGGTGGCGTCAGTAGCAAGCCCGGCTCGTGGGTTCCGTCGAGTTCGCCAGCGAGTGCGCCGTGCGTCGCAAAGTGGATGATTTTGTAATCAGCAAGAGCCCCGGCAGCGCTCAAGCGCTTGACCTCGCTCTCGCTGGCGCGTGCGCCGAGACGCACCTCACTCGGGTCGGCGCCGACGTCGCGTGCCACAGCGCAGAGTTCGTCCGCCGTTTCGGGAAGCGGAACCTGCGCTTTCAAATGAGCGACAGCTGCGAGCCCACCGCGTGTCTCAACCGGCGCAACGGGACTTCTGAGCCCAAGGAGTGCGGCGAGGCGCTGGAACGCCGTCTCGCTGCATTGCTGGTTAGCACGCGCATTCTCGGCCAACTCTGCGTAGCGGTTGTCCGGACCGTCGAGCAGAGGATTGCCGAAGCCGAGAATGGGCTTCCTTGCCGCGCTTGGCTTTCCGACCCGGCGCAACGCCTTCAAAGAGGACACCGCCGGCAGCACGGTGATGGCATGGTCGCGCGCGAGCCATGCAACACCGCGCGGGTCGCTGCCCTCGGGCGGCTTCGTCACGAGCACCTGGAACGGGAGCTGCGCGAGCGACCCCGAGGGCACTATGAGAAGGTGCTTGCCCCTGATGAGTTCTGCCACCTCACCGAAGAGCGAGACGTAGAGCTTATGCGCGCGCCCCGCATCGAATGGGAGCGGTTTGCCGCGGTTCCGGTCGGCCTCCGTATAGGTGCTGCCCGTCAGATCGAAGCACGACGAGCCGGCCCACGCGGCCGCGTCGAGCCCGCAGCGAAGCGCGGCGACTTCGCGCTTCAGCGCAAGCGTGCCCACGTCCGAGCGCACCCAGCGCAATGCGCTCCGGGTCACGACCCAGATAAAGGTTTCCTCAGGCACTGGCTTCATTTCTGGCGTGCCAAGGATCATGACCAGCGCCTCGGCGTCACCAAGCTGCGATCGAATATCGGTCAGGCTCAGCGGCTTTGGACTAGCCAAGTCGGCGTAGTCGGGGAATTCCTTCGTCAGCTGGCCGTCGATCTCGGCGAAACGCGTCTCGATCTCGGCCAGCCGCGCCAGATTGGTCGCCTCGGCCTCTCTGTTCCGCGTGGCCGGCGGCTTCGACACAGCAGCAATGCGCGCCGCATCCCGCTTTTCCCATTCGGCCACCAAATCCTGCTGAATCCGGACGATTTCTGCACGTTTGGGATCGCCCGAGGCGCTACGTGCAGCCATCTGCGTTAGCGCTGCGGCAGCTTCGGAACTTTGTGCCCATTGGGCAATCTGGAAAATCGAGTCCGCATCCCGCTGATTCGTCGTAAGTCGATGGCTCGCTTTGATGAGTCCTGTAAAATAGGTGCCCTCTCGATCCGCTCCAATCGTCGCCTTTCCGGTGAGGGTTTGATTGGCGGCTCGCGTGCCGCGCTTGATGCGCATAATGGCAACGTGCGATGCTCGCCACCAATACTCCTCGGCGGCTGCCCAATTCTCTTGTGCGAACTGCAGCCAAGCGAGATTCCCCAGCACACTGCCAACATCTGGGTGGTTGGGTCCGAGGGCCTTCTCAGAAATCGCAAGCGCACGCCTGAGCATTGGCTCAGCCTCGGCATATCGGCCTTGCGCGGCATAGGTCAACGCTAAATTGCCGAGCGTTGTCCCGACATTGCGGTGCTCTGGACCCCACGTCTTCTCGAAGATCGCGAGCCCGCGACGATAGAGCGGCTCCGCCTCGGCATAGCGGCCCTGGATGGATAGAACCCAAGCATAGCTACTGAGCGACGAGGCCAAATTCGTGTGATCTGGGCCCAGAGTCGTCTCCAGTATCGACAATGCGCGTCCGAATAGTGGCTCGGCCTCCGCGTAGCGACCCTGGAAAGTATTCAGCTCCGCCACGCTGTTGAGTAATGCACCTACTATGAAGTGTCCGGAACCCAGCGATTTCTCCATGATCGCCAGGGCGCGTTTGTAAAGCGCTTCAGCCTCGGCATAGCGGCCCATCGCTCGATAGTGCAGTGCCAGGTTGGTGAGCGACGTCCCGACGGATTGGTGTTCGCGCCCCAGCGCCTTTTCTTGGATCGCAAGCGCGCGCGTGCTGAGTGGCTCGGCTTCTGCAAAACGTCCCTGGGCGTCATAGAGCAGTGCCAGCTTGTTGAGTGCCGCTGCCACATCTGCGTGCTCGGGGTCCAGCGCGCTTTCTGTAATCGCCAAAGCGCGCGTGTAGTGTGGCTCGGCCTCGAGGTACCTACCCGTTCCGTAATAGATTCCCGCCAAGCAGTTGATCGTAGGAACCACGTCGATGTGGTTGGGACCCTGCGTCTTCGCCATGATCGCCATGGCGCGCCTGCAAAGCGGCTCAGCCTCGGTGTCGCGGCCAATACCTGAATATAACGTGCCGAGCAGCGAAATGGCGGTCGCGTAGTTCTTATGCTCCTCGCCGTTTTGCTGACGAACGAGCGAGACATACTGCTCAACGTATGGAATGACCTCGGCGAGTCGCGCTGGGTTCTGCGATGGTTCGACCAGTCCGCGAAGTTTGGCAACTACGTCTGGCTCTTGCGGCATGGCGGGCCGAGAAGCCACGAGCCCGCAGGTCAGCACCGCCCCTGCCAAGAGCCTCGCGAGCCGAGCCATGAGGTAGCCCTCCGGCAGTCCCATGATCGAAACAGATTGATCATGCAGCGCGGGCGCTGCGACCGCAAGACGGACGACCTCGGCTACCGGTGAGAGCTGCCGCGTTACTTGAGAGGCCTCGTTGTCCAGGTTGTGGCCCATCTCGACCGCGCCAGTTTCGCCTCGCGATGGCCGAGGATCGGCGACCTCCGGACTCTTGAAAGCGAGGCTTCGTGCCCGCGGCCGCCCCTCACCCTTTCCCTCTCCCCGTGCACTCGCAGGGCACGAGGGCAGGGGAAACTCGGCCCGCCTCTCCCGCCCCTACTTCCCCTCGTCCAGCGATCGCGCCGACTCGACGCACATCAGCGGCACGCCGTCGCGTATGGGGTAGGCGAGGCGGGCGCTCTCGCTGATGAGCTCCTGGCGCGCGGCGTCGTAGTGAAGCCGGCCCTTGGTCACCGGGCAGACCAGGATCTCGAGCAGCCTCGGATCGACCGCCACCGAGGCCGTCTCGTCGCCGTCGTCCTGCCGTGGCTCGTCGATGCTCATCGCTGCCCGTACCGTTGTTGCCGGCGCCCATTCCGCCGGACCCTAGGCCGACTCCCGGGGACGCCGCGAAGAGATTATGCTCCGCCAGAATGGACCCGAGGGCGCCGATTGAGAAGGGCGCCGACGCCAAATTCATCCAGCAGACGACCGCGGGGGGAATCGCAATTGGCCTCTCGGGCCACCGCCCCTGACCCCGCCAAAGGCCCGAGGCCTTTGCAGATCGCAATTTTCGGGTCCAGAGACGAGTCCCTGCCGGGGTGCTCGAGGGGCAGCGCCTCTCGATCTTGGCCAGATGCTGCCGACGGTCGACAACGACAGCGTTCGTCCCGGCGTTCATGGCGCCGCGCCGGCTGCCGACGGTGCTCACGTCGGGCCTGACGCGAA